>JAJPKQ010000041.1 GCA_021323635.1 bacterium
GCTGGCTCGATCTATATAACTGGCGAAGACCGCACGGCTCCCTCGGCCACAAGGCTCCCGGTGCTCGCTTGGCTGAGCTGAACAACGTCCTCGGGTCTTACAGCTAGCGGCACCTGCTCGGGGGCGGCGCCTCCGGCGCGCCGCCCCGCTAGGGGGTCGAGATCAACGTCGCCGAGTAGGTCAGGCGCGCTTCGACGTATTCGCAGGCGTAGTGGCGCACGACGCCCGTGCGAATCTGGGCAGTCGGTTCGCTCGTCTTCGTGCAGGCGCTCTTGGGTCGCGAGGCGCGCCAGGTCGTGGTCTTGCCCTGCGAGAGGGCAAGCGCGGGCGCCCAGGTCGGCGCGGTCAGCACCACAACGTCGCCCTTCTTGACCGCGATCGTCGTTTCCAGTGGAAACTGGGCGGTGATCCCAAAGTAGGGTTCGAGCTTCACCAGCGGCGTCTGCGCGACAAGCTTGTAGGTGACTTCCGGCAGCGGCGCCTTGCTCTTGCCCTTCTTCCTTTGCTTGCGCTTGGGCTGGATCGGTTCGAGGATGCCAAGCGCCGCCTCCGCTTCGCCGCCCTCATGTTCGTTGAAGTACTTGGTGTCGGCGCTGGTCGGGTTGCCGAGCGAGATGCTCCAGGCGACGATCCGCCCCCCGCGCGGGATCACGTCGGGGCTCTTGATCGTCCCGATCCGGGACTGAAAGCCGCTGGTGCGGCTGACCACGAGGCATTCCGATGTCGCGGTGGCGCTTGCGCTGGCGTGGCCGAGCGCCGCCGTCTTGCCGCCCTTCGCCGATCCCTGCTTGGCCCTCCCCTGCGCCTTGGCCGAGCGCTTGGCTTCCGCTTCCTTGCTGGCGGGCCTGCCGGCGGCTTCTTCGCTGCTGGGAGGCGTGCGCTTGGGGCCGCCTTCGCAGCTGGGCGTGGCCTTGGGCGCCTTTTCAGGCAGACCGACTTCGGCAAGCGTCGCCAGCGCGCTCGCCGGCGCCGCGAGCGCCGCCAGCAGGGCGCCCATGACCAGCGGGCGCGCAAGTCGCGCGTGCAAGCCTGCCTGCTCTCTCATCGCCTCTCCGAACACATCTGAGCGGCAAATCTACCGTCCTGCGCCCGCAATGCCCGCGCAGCGCGGGCGATCTGCTCGGCGTCGCCCGCCTCAGGCAGCCACGGCAGGCGCAGCGGATCGTCTTTGTATCGAGGAATCACATGGATGTGGAAGTGCGCGACCGTCTGCCAGGCGGCCGCGCCGATCGAGCTCAGGATGTTCACCCCATCAGCGTTCAGAAGCGCCCTGGCGCGGCGGCCGAGCTCCTGGGCGGCGCACGCTGCGGCGTGGAGCTCGCGCTCGGGCAGCTCGAGCAGGTCGGCATGATGGGCGCGGGTGACCACCAGCGCATGGCCGCGCGTGGCGGGGTTGATGTCCATGAAGGCAACGGTCAGCTCATCCTCGCGGACGATCTCCGCGGGCAGCTCGCCCGCGACGATGCGGCAGAAGATGCAGCCTTCGGAGTCGCTCATGCTCGAGGGAAGGTTAGGGAGCCTCGCGCCCCGATGCGTTGAGCGCACGCGCGTATGCAAGCGCGCCGGGGCGGTCGCTGACCTCGCCGGCAAACTGCGCTGCTCTCAGCTCCTCCAGCAGCGTGCCGATTGCCGGCCCCGGCGCCAGCCCGAGCGCCCGCGCAAGCTCATCGCCGCGCAGCAGCGGCGCCGGCGGCCCGCAGCGGTGATAGGCGAGCGCTTCAGGCAGGACCGTTGCTGCAAGCGCCAGATGCTCGGCGATCGCCTGCTCTGAGCGCTCGCCGCGCGTGGCCAGACGGTCAGCGACAGACAACAGGGTGACGTCAAGCGCGACCGAGCCGGAGCTGCGCAGGTACCCGTAGAGGGTCCGCCGTGCAAGCGGCATCGGCTCGTGCACGAGGAAGCCCAGTCGCAGGTGGTGGCGAACGAGCGCGCCGACATGCGCCTGCAGATGGGAGCTTGTGCGCAGCCGAGCGAGCATCGCGCGGCCGATGCGCTCCCCTTGCACGTCGTGGCCGACGAAGGTCACCCGCCCGCGCGCGTCGAGGGCGCGCGTTGCGGGCTTGCCGATGTCGTGCAGCAGCGCGCCGAGGCGAAGCGCCTGGGAGCGCGTCATGCCGTCGGCAAGCGGCGCGGCCATCGCGCAGGCGAGCGCATCGCGCCTCTCCTCGCCGATGGCCTGCGCGAGCACCTCCAGGTCGCCGCCCGGGCGCCCGCGCGACTGCGGCGCCAGCAGCGCCCGCTCAACTGCGACGGCGGCGCGCAGCACCGCCAAGGTATGCTCGTAGACGTCAAGATGGTGGAAGCGGCTCTGCATCAGACCCTGGCAGGCGACCAGCTCCGGCAGCAGGACCGCCAACAGCCCGAAGCGATCGAGCAGCGCTATCGCGCCCGCCGGGTCGGCCCCGCAGAGCATCAGGCGCAGCTCCGCGAAGCAGCGCTCAGGGGCGACCCTGCCCAGCTGCGGCGCATGCTCGGCAAGCAGCGCTGCGGTCTGGGGCTCGATCGCAAGCTCCAGCGCAGCCGCCAGCCGCACCGCGCGCAGCGCCCGCAGCGGGTCTGCGGCAAGCGCCCCTGCGCCGGCAACGCGCAGCCGCCGCGCGGCTAAGTCCGCGAGCCCCCCGGTCGGGTCGATCAGCTCGCCGCCGTCAAAGGGCTGGGCGATCGCATCGATCGTGAAGTCGCGCGCGCGCAGGTCCTGCTCGATGGTCGCTCCGCGCAGCGGCTCGACGTCGACCTGCAGCGCCCCCTCTGCGGCAAGCACGCGCCAGCCGCCGTGCTCTGCGTGAAGCAGGAAGGCGACCCCGCCGAGCGCCCGCGCGAGCGCGCGCGCCAGGCGCCGGGGGTCCTCCGGTGTGACGATGTCCACATCGACGGACACGACTGGCCCGGCCGCTGCACTCGCCGCCGCATCAAGCCGCGCCCGGGCTGCATCGAGCAGCGAGGTGCGCGGCGGCGCCGGCGCGGGGGCGCTGGCGACCTCCGCAAGCAGCAGCTCACGTATCAGCCCCCCCACCAGCCAGCCCCGCTCGCCGGCGAGCGCCTCTTGCAGCGCTTGCAGCGCTGAGCGCGCAGCGCGCGCGCCGCTGCGCTCAGGAGCCCACATAGCGGCGGGGAACGCGCGCGCCGATCGCGCAGGTCACCTCGTAGTTGATCGTCTGCAGCTTCTCCGCGACCTCCTCGGCGCTGATGCGCTCCTGACCCTGCGCACCGATGATCACGGCCTCGGATCCGAGCAGCTGCAGGCAGGAGGGATCGCTGCCGAGGGCGACCGTGATGTTGTCCATGCTCACAGTGCCCACCTGCGGCGATCGACGCCCGCCGATCAACACCTCTCCGCGCCCGGAGAGGCCGCGCCGAAAGCCGTCGGCGTAGCCGATCGGCAGCACGCCGATGTATGTGTCGGTCTGCGCGCGGTAGCGGCGGCCGTAGGTCGCGTACTCCCCGGCGCGCAGCAGCTTGACCTCAGCGACGTAGGTGCGCAGCGTCAACGCCGGGCGCAGGCCCTGCGCTGCAGCGTCCGCGCCGAAGGGGTCCATGCCGTAGATCGCGATGCCGCAGCGGGCCATGTCGAAGTGCGCCGAGCGCTCGCGCAGCAGCGCGGCGCTGTTTGCCGCATGCGCAAGCGCCTGCGGGGCAAGCGCCTTGACGCGAGAGGCGACGTCACGAAAGGCGGCAAGCTGCTGCTCGAAATAGCCCTCATCGCTCATTTCGTCTGCTGTGGCGAAGTGCGTCATGACACCCGCCACCTGCACCCCGGGCAGCTCCAGCGCGCGCCGGGCGAGCGCGACCACCTCCTCGGGGTCGCGGCTGCCCAGGCGGCCCATGCCGCTGTCGAGCTTCAGGTGGACGCGACCACCGCCCGCGCGCACAAGCGTCTGCAGCGTCTGCTCTCGCCAGGCGACGATGTCCGCGGAGCAGCTCAGCGCAAGGGCGATCTCCTCCTCGCAGAGCGCGCCCATCACGAGTATCGGGACCTCGCGCAAGCCTCCAGCGCGCAGCTGCGCTGCCTCCTGTGCGGTTGCCACAGCCAGCCAGCGCGCGCCGCCTGCGAGCGCTGCTCGCGCCGCGGGCAGGGCGCCGTGGCCGTACCCTTCCGCCTTGACGACAGCGCACAGCAGGGCGCTTGCACAGAGGCGCTCGCGCAGCAGCGCGGCGTTGTGGGCGATCGCCCCCAGGTCGACCTCCGCGGCGGCGCGCTCCACGCTAGCGGCCCCCGACGGCGGCTCTTCCCGCCAGCGCCTGCGCACGCGCGCTCGCAAGGCAGTCGATCACATCGCCTGCCAGCACCGCCTCGGCTACCCCGACCCTGGCTGCCGCAAGCTGCCCCGCGCGCAGATGCATCAGCACGCCCGCCGCGGCGGAGAGCAGCGGCGGCGTGCCTGCGGCCAGCAGCGCCCCGATCACCCCCGCGAGCACATCGCCGCTGCCCGCGCTCGCGAGCGCTGGCGCGCCGCCCGGGCTGACCAGCACCCGGCCATCGGGGTCGCCGATCAGCGTGTCGTCGCCCTTGAGCGCCACGATCGCCCGCGCACGCCTTGCGGCAGCGCGTACGCTTGCCAGCCGTGCGGTCTCGATCGATCGGCTCTCTGTGGCCAGCAGCCGCGCCAGCTCGCCGGCGTGGGGCGTGAGGATGGTGGGCGCGCTGCGCCCGGCAAGCGCGTCGATCTCCCCAGCAAAGGCGTGCAGCCCGTCGGCGTCCAGCACAAGCGGCAGCGTGAGCGTCGCGGCAAGCTCGCGTACAAGCTGCATCGTCTCCCGCCGGCGCCCGATGCCGTTGCCGAGCACGAGCGCGCCGCCGCGGCGCGCAGCCTCGACGATCGCAGGTGCCGCTGCGAGCGCCAGATGGCCGCTGCCGTCGTCGGCAAGCGCACGGGTCATCACCTCGGCGGGCGCAGCGCTGGCAAAGCGCTCGCGCAGCGCCGCCGGCAGGCAGGCGGTGAGGTAGCCTGCGCCCGCGCGCAGCGCGCCGCCTGCGGCCAGCCGCACCGCCCCGGTCAGATCCGGCGAGCCGCCCACGAGCAGCACGTGGCCGCTGGTGAACTTGTTCGAGCGCGCCCCGCGCCTGGGCAGCAGCGCGATCGCCCGCTCGTCCACCAGCGCGACATCGGGGCGCTCGGCTTCGGCGCCCTGATCGCCTGCCGCCGCCTCGGCGGTGCTCTGCCAGGCCTCCTCAGGAATCCCGATCGGCGCAACCCTCACCTCGCCGGCGTGCCACTTGCCCGGGGCCACCAGCAGGCCGACCTTGGCGACCTGAAAGGTGACCGTCGCGCTCGCGCTGATCGCAGCGCCCGGCACCTCACCGCTGGAGGCATCGACGCCGCTTGGAATGTCGACTGCAAGCACGGGCGCCTCGCTTGAGCTTGCAAGCTCGATCGCCTTGGCGATGCCACCGCGCGGGGCACCCGCGGCGCCGGTGCCAAGCAGGGCATCGACGATCACCGCTGCGCGGGCCAGCGAGCGCGCGCTGGCAGCGCAGGCATCCTCGTCATCGCAGCAGCGCTCGCGCAGGGGCACATCGGGAAGGCGCGCTAGCGCTGCTGCGGCATCACCTGCGTACTCCGAGCGCGCGGCGGTGCAGAGCACCTCCACTGCAAGCCCGGCCGCCGCCAGCAGGCGCGCGGCGACGAAGCCATCGCCGGCGTTGTTGCCCTTGCCGGCGAGCACCACCACCGCGCCGCCCTGCGCCAGCTCCTCGGCGACGCGGGCGACCGCGGTCCCCGCGCTCTCCATCAGCTCCGTGCCCGGGATGCCCGCACGCTCGATCGCAAAGGCATCGAGGGCACGCATGCGCGCAGCGTCTGCAAGCGGCGTTGACCAGTGCGCTACCGGCTCCATCCCCGGCGATCCTAGCCACACCACCGCCGCTGAGGCTGCCACAGCTCGTCGGGGGCCGACTCTGGGGTTGGCGTGTGAGCATCGCCTTGCGCTCCGCCGCGCGGCGCGCTCGCCGCAGGCCCCGCTCCCGCGAGCGCTACTCGACAGTGACGGTCTTGGCGAGGTTGCGGGGCTGGTCGACGTTGTAGCCGCGGCGAGCGGCGATCTCGTAGGCGAGCAGCTGCAACGGCACCACCGCGAGCAGCGGCTGCAGCAGCGGGTCGACCGCCGGCAGGGCAACCAGCTCGTCGGCGTGCTCGCGCACGCTCTCGTTGCCCTGCGAGCAGATCGCGATCACGCGCGCTCCGCGCGCGCGCACCTCCTGCATGTTGGCGATCAGCTTGCCAAGCACCGGCGAGTCCGTCGCCACGCAGACCACCGGCGTCGATTGGTCAAGCAGCGCAATCGGGCCATGCTTCATCTCGCCCGCGGCGTATGCGTCGGTTGCGATGTAGGAGATCTCCTTGAGCTTCAGCGCGCCCTCCAGCGCGATCGGCAGCCCGACATTGCGCCCGATGTAGAGGAAGAATTGCTCCTGCCAGTGGCGCTCGGCGATCGCCGCCACCGCGCGGCGCAGATCGCTGTGGCGTCGGTCATCGGGTGAGCCGAGCATCTCGGTGATGCGATGTGGCAGGCGCCGGAGCTCATCTGAGAGCTCCCTGATGCGCTCCGGCTCAAGGGTTCCGCGCAGCTCTGCCAGCCGCAGCGCGAGCAGCTGCATCACCACCACCTGACAGGTGAAGGTCTTGGTCGCGGCGACCCCGATCTCGACACCCGCGCGGGTGAAGAGCGTCCCCTGGGCATCGCGCGTCATCTGCGACCCGGCAACGTTGGCAAGCGCGACCACCATCGCGCCACGGGCGCGCGCCTCGCGCAGCGCCGCCAGCGTGTCCGCCGTCTCCCCAGACTGCGAGATGCCGATCACCAGGTCGTGGGCGCCAAGGACCGGATTGCGGTAGCGCCACTCCGAGGCGATGTCAAGCTCGACGGGCAGGCGCGCCCACTCTTCGAGGAGGTAGCGTCCGACCAGGCCGGCGTGGTAAGAGGTGCCGCAGCCGACGATGATCACCCGCCCGCAGGCGGCCAGCTGGGCCTCCTCAAGATCGCCCTCGAGCTCAAGCTCGATGCCGCCATCGGCGCGCAGGTGCCCGGAGAGCGTCTCTGCGACCGCATCGGGCTGCTCATAGATCTCCTTGAGCATGAAGGTCTCAAAGCCGCCCTTTTCAATCGCCTCCTGGTCGAGCATGACCTGCTCGGGCTCACGTTCGACAGCCTGCCCGTCGCCGGCGGTGATGCGCACTCCCTGCTCTTCCAGCAGCGCGACCTCCTCGCTCTCGATGACGATCACGCGGCGCGTGTGCGAGAGGAAGGCGGGGATCGCCGAGGCGATGAACTGCTCGCCATCGCCCAGCCCCACGATCAGCGGGCACTGGCGCCTGGCGCCGACCAGGCGCCCTGGATCGGTCGTACTCATCGCAACGAACGCGCAGTCGCCGACGATCTCCTGCAGGGTCGCGCGCGCGGCGGCAACGAGATCGCCCGAGTAGTGAGCGCCGATCAGGTGCGCGATCACCTCCGCGTCCGTCTCCGAGCGGAGCACCGCGCCCTCCGCGCGCAGACGCTCGCGCAGGTCGATGTAGTTCTCGACGATCCCGTTGACCACGACGTGGAAGCGCCCGGCGCTGTCGAAGTGAGGGTGGGCGTTGGCCTCATTGACCCGTCCGTGGGTGGCCCAGCGCGTATGGCCGATGCCCGCCCACAGCACCCCGTCGGGCGCTCCGGCGCCGTTGCGCGAGGCCTCGAGCTTGGCCTGCAGCGCATCGAGGTTGCCGACTGCGCGCGTCAGCTCCACCTGCTCGCCGTCGGTGACGGCGATGCCGGCGCTGTCGTAGCCGCGGTACTCAAGGCGGCGCAGCGCGCTCAGAAGCAGCCCCTGAGGCGCGCGTCTGCCAACGTAGCCGACGATCCCGCACATGACCGGCTGAGTATGACAGCGCCAGGGGCCCGGCTAGCGCTCGGCGCTGAGGATTCCGGCGAGCCGCTCGCACGCTGCCCTCGCCTCCTCCGCGGCGGGCGCCTCCACCATCACCCTCACCAGCGGCTCGGTGCCGCTTGCGCGCACCAGGATCCGCCCGCGCCCGTCAAGCGAGGCCTGCTCGCGCTCGAGCGCCCGCTTGAAGGGCTCAGACTCCAGCGCGGCGCGCTGATCGGCGACCGCGACGCTGATCAGCTCCTGCGGCAGGCGCTGCAGCGCCTGCCCGGCGCGCGGCGCGGCGCCGGCGTGCGCCTCCAGCAACAGCAGCGCCGAGGCGATGCCGTCGCCACAGGAGGAGAAGGAGCGATCGATGATGTGCCCGGACTGCTCGCCGCCCAGACGCCACGAGCGCTCCTGAAGGGCGGCAAGCACGTGGCGGTCCCCGACGGGCGTCTGCGCGATCGCGATGTGCGCGCGCTCGAGCGCTTGGTGCAGGCCGAGGTTGCTCATCACCGTCACCGCGACGCCGCCGCCCAGCTCGCCCTTGCGTGCCAGATGTGAGGCGATCAGCACGAGCATCTCATCGCCATCGAGAACCGCTCCCTGGCTGTCTACCGCGAGCACGCGGTCCCCATCGCCATCGAAGGCGAAGCCGACGTCGAAGCTCCCGCCGCGCACCAGCTCGATGAGCGCGCTGAGATCGGTGGAGCCGCAGCCGGCGTTGATGTTGCGCCCATCGGGCGCGGCGGCGATCGCTGTGACCTCCGCTCCAAGCCGCCTGAAGAGCTCGGGGGCAACCTGCCAGGTCGCGCCGTTGGCGCAGTCCAGCGCGATCCGCATCCCCGCCAGGGAGAGGCCGGCAAAGCGCTCCTGCAGCGCCCGCAGGTAGTCCTCCGCGCAGCCGTGCAGCCTGCGCACCCCCCCGGGCGCGGCGGCCGCAGCGGCTCGCTGACCGGGTTCCCGCAGCTGCGCTTCGATCGCCTGCTCGCGCGCGTCGGAGAGCTTTGCGCCGTCGGCCCCGAAGATCTTGATCCCGTTGTCGGTGTGCGGGTTGTGCGAGGCCGAGATGACCGCCGCAAGCTCAAAGCCGTAGGCGGCGAGCAGCAGCGGAGCGGCCGGGGTCGGCAGCACGCCCGCCAGCAGCGCCTCCCCGCCGGCCGCGGCGACGCCCGCCGCAAGCGCACACTCGAGCATCGGCCCCGAGGCGCGCGTGTCGCGCAGGATCAGCACGCGCGGGGGCTGCTCGGAGCCCTCCAGCGCCGCGGTGCAGACCGCCCCGCGACCGATCGCAAGCGCAAGCTCCGCGCTCAGAAAGCTGCCCGCGGCGCCGCGCACGCCGTCGGTGCCAAACAGCCTTGCAGGCCTGCTTGAGGCGCTCAACGCTTGGAGAACTGCGGACGCTTGCGCGCCTTCTTCAGCCCAGCCTTCTTGCGCTCCTTCACACGGGAGTCGCGCGTCAGCAGGCCCCGCCGCTTGAGCTCGCGGCGCAGGTTCGGATCGGCCTCGAGCAGGGCTCTTGCGATGCCGTGGCGCAGCGCGCCCGCCTGCGAGGAGACGCCGCCGCCGTGGATGCGCGCATGGACATCCATCCGCTGCTCGTAGCCGACCGCCTCCAGCGGGGCGGCGATCATGCGCTGCAGGGCGACGCGCGGGAAGTACTCCTCTAGCGACCGGCCGTTGATCGTGTGAGCGCCCTTGCCGGGACGCAGGATCACGCGCGCCACCGCAGTCTTGCGCTTGCCGGTCGCCTGGTAGCGGGCGCTCGCGCCAAGGTCGATCGCTGCCTGCACGACGGGCGCCTGCTCGAGATCGCCCGCCGCCGCAGCCTCCTCGGGCTCCTGCTCGCCGGCCTGCTCCTCCTCAGGCTCTGCGGCGATGTAGGCGGCGTAGGGGTCCGCCTCCTCGCCGCGCCCGAGCGGGTCCACGCCTTCAGGGACGATGTCGACTTCAAGGTGGGCGCCCGGCACCTCGGTCGGCTCATCGGGCTCGGGGCCGTGCCCGCGACGGCGCTCCTCGCTCATGCTGCGCCGCTCCTGTGCGCGCGAGGTCTCCAGCCCGCGCTCATCGCGTGCTCACCTGCAGCGGCGCCGGCTGCTGTGCCGCGTGCGGATGCTCGGGCCCCGCGTAGATCTTCAGCTTGGTCAGCTGCTTGCGTCCCAGGCGGTTGCGCGGGAGCATGCCCTTGACCGCCATGCGCAGCACCTCCTCGGGGCGCCGCTCGAGCATCTGCGCGAGCGAGCGTGTCTTGAGCCCGCCCGGGTAGCCGGAGTGGCGGCGGTAGAGCTTCTGCGCGCGCTTGTTGCCGGTGACCGCGATCCGCTCCGCGTTGATCACCACGACGAAGTCCCCCGTGTCCACGTGCGGCGTGTACTGCGGCTTGCGCTTGCCGCGCAGGATGTCGGCGATCTGCGTCGCAAGCCTGCCAAGGGTCAGCCCGGCCGCATCGATCAGCACCCACTCGCGCTCGCGGTCCTGGGCGCTGGCAACGTATGTTCTCGGTCGCAATGTCTTCATCGGGCACTCCAAAGCGCCGGCCCTGCGGCGCGGCGGGAGCAACATGATAGGGGATCGCGCGCTCGCGGCGATGTGCGCGGCGCTCGCGAGCGCCCGGCACCGCTCCGCTACTCCCACTCGATCGTTCCCGGCGGCTTGCTTGTGATATCGAGCACGACCCTGCCGACAGCGCGAATCTCAGAGAGCATCCGCGAGGCGACCCGCTCCAGCAGGTCGTAGGGGAGGCGCGCCCAGTCGGCCGTCATCGCGTCGTCGCTTGTCACCGCCCGGATCGCGATCACGTAGCCGTAGGTGCGCTCATCCCCCTGCACGCCGACCGCCCGGATGTCGGGCAGCACGCAGAAGGACTGCCACAGCTCGTGATAGAGGCCTGCTGCGCGAATCTCCTCCTGCAGGATGTGGTCGGCCTCGCGCAGTATCTCCAAGCGCTCGCGCGTGGCCTCGCCGCCGACGATGCGAATTGCCAGCCCCGGCCCCGGGAACGGCTGGCGCCAGACCAGCCGCTCAGGCAGACCGAGCTGCTCGCCGACCGCGCGCACCTCATCCTTGAAGAGCATCCGCAGCGGCTCCACCAGCTCCAGGTCCAGCCGCTCAGGCAGCCCGCCGACGTTGTGGTGGGACTTGATCCGGGCCGAGCCGCTCCCGCCTCCGGACTCGATCACATCCGAGTAGAGCGTTCCCTGGACGAGGTAGCGCGCGCGCTGCCCGCCTGCGGCAAGCCGCGCCGCCTGCTCTTCGAAGACGCGGATGAACTCCTCCCCGATCGCCTTGCGCTTGGCCTCCGGGTCGATCACCCCCTGCAGGCGCGAGAGGAAGCGCTCCTGCGCATCCACCGCCACCAGCGGCACGCTGAAGGCGTCGCGGAAGGCGCGCTTGACCTGCTCGCCCTCGTCTCGTCGCATCAGGCCGTGATCGACGAAGACGCAGGTCAGCCGATCGCCGACGGCCCGATGGACGAGCAGCGCGGCGACGGAGGAGTCGACGCCGCCGGAGAGCCCACAGATCACCCGACCCTCGCCCACCTGCTCGGCTATCCGCGCGACCTGCTCGTCGATGATCGAGGCCGGGCTCCAGCTGCGCGCGCAGCCGCAGATCTCGCCCAGGAAGCGCTCAAGGATCGCCTGCCCAAATGGCGTGTGGGCCACCTCGGGATGGAACTGGATGCCGTAGATCCCGCGCTCCTGGCTCTCCAAGGCGGCCACCGGCGAGGCATCCGAGGAGGCAAGCGTGAGGAAGCCCGGCGGCGGCTCAAAGACGGTGTCGCGGTGCGACATCCAGCAGGTCTGCTCGCTGGGCAGGCCGGCAAGCAGGCGCCCCGGCGCCCTGACCGCAAGCGCGGAGCGCCCGAACTCGCCGACCGCCGCCTGCTCGACGCGACCGCCCAGCGAGTGCACGAGCAGCTGCATGCCGTAGCAGATGCCCAGCACCGGCACGCCGAGCTCGAGCAGCTCGCGCTCAAGTGGCGGCGCCTGATCCGCATAGACCGAGGCGGGGCCGCCTGAGAGGATGATCCCCCGTGGCCGGCGCCTGCGAACCTCCGCCAATGCTGCGCCGTGCGGGATCAGCTCCGAGAAGACGCCGCACTCGCGAACGCGCCTGGCGATCAGCTGCGAGTACTGGCCGCCGTAGTCGACGACCACAACCTCCTCGCTGGCGAGCGCCTCATCGCCTCCCCGCGCCCGCACGGGCGCCGTGCTGGATGCGCTGGCAGCCGCGCTAGACATCCGCGAGCACGGCCACGCGGGAGCCGCCGGCGCCCATCCCGACCGCCTGCTCGCGCTGAAGCTGCTTGCCCTCCGTCTGCAGAGCCGGCGCGATCACGACCTCCGCACGGTTGAACTCCGCAAGATCCTGATAGCCGCAGGTCGCCATCGACGTGCGCAGGCCGCCGAAGAGATTGAAGGTGCCGTCGTTCTCATGCGCAGGGCCCACCAGGATCTCCTCGAGCGTGCCGTTCTGGTTGACCGCCACCCGCGTGCCCCGCGGCAGCGACGGATGGAAGGTCGCCATGCCCCAGTGATAGCCGTGCCCGGGCGCTTCGAACGCACGCGCCAGCGGCGAGCCGATCATCACCGCGTCCGCCCCCAGCGCGATCGCCTTGGCGACGTCGCCGCCGGTGCGCATGCCGCCGTCGGCGATCACCTGGCAGTACTCGCCGGTCTCCAGCATGTGCGTCGAGCGCGCCTCGGCGACATCGGCGATCGCGGTGGCCTGGGGCACGCCGATGCCAAGCACGCCGCGCGTCGTGCAGGCGGCGCCCGGTCCCACCCCGACCAGCACCCCTGCGGCGCCCGTGCGCATCAGGTGCAGGCCGGTGTGGTAGGAGGCGCAGCCCCCGACCACCACCGGCAGCTCGAGCGTGGGAATGAACTCCTTTAGGTTCAGCGGCTCCGAGATCGAGGAGACGTGTTCGCCGGAGACCACCGTGCCTTGGATCACAAGCACGTCGAGGCCGGCATCCAGCGCCAGCTCGTAGTAGTCGCGCACCCGCTGTGGGGTGAGCGAGGCTGCCACGACCACCTTCTGCGCCTTGATCTCTTCGATCCGCTGGCGGATCAGCTCCTCCTTGATCGGCTCGCGGTAGATCTCCTGCATCTCCCGCGTGGCGCTCTCCTTGGGCAGCGAGGCGATCCGCTCCAGCTGCGCCTCGGCATCCTCATAGCGGGTGAAGACGCCCTCTAGGTTGAGCACCGCCAGCCCCCCCAGCCGGCCGATGATGCCGGCGGTCGCAGGCGAGACGACGCCGTCCATCGCCGCCGCCAGCAGCGGCAGCTCGAACTGGTAGGGGCCCAGCTTCCAGGAGATGTCGACGTCGTCGGGGTCACGCGTGCGCCGCGAGGGCACGATCGCGATGTCATCGAACCCGTATGCCCGCCGCCCCTGCTTGCCTCTGCCGATTTCTACTTCCATCTGCGCATCGTATCGCTGCCACCGACGGGATCGCCGGCAGGGCCGCCCTGCAGCGTTTTCACCTCGACCTCGCCCGCCAGCCGCTCGACGTCGCGCAGCTCGAGCACCCCGGCTCCCATTCGCGCTGTGGAGTCCGCGCCCGCGGCCACCGCCAGCCGCAGGCACTCCTCCGCCGCTGCGCCCTCATAGCGGGCGGCGACATAGCCGGCGATGAAGGCATCGCCGGAGCCCGCGGGCGCGACCGGCTCACGCTCTGAGATCTGCGCTCGCAGCAGGGTCTGGCAGCCGTCGATGTTCAGCGAGGCATAGCAGCCGTCATGGCGCGTGATGATCGCCTCGCGCGCGCCCATCTGGACGATCTCGCGCGCGCCCTCGGCAAGCTCGGCCTCGTCTGCCCACTCATGCCCGACCAGCTCCTCGGCCTCGCTCACATTCGGGCTGACCAGATCCGGGCCGCACTTGACCGCCTGGCGCAGCGGCTCCCCGTCTGCGTCGACGACCGTCGTCAGGCCGAGCTTCGAGAGCTCCCTGATCAGATCGGCGTAGATCGAGGGCTCGACGCCGCGCGGCAGGGAGCCCGCGAAGACGACGATCGCCGCGCCGCGCGCCAGGTAGAGGAGCTTGTCGCGGAAGGTCTCGATCTCAGCCTCGCTGACGCGCGGGCCGCGCTCGTTGATCTCCGTCTGCTCGCCGCTGGTGGGGTCGAGCACGGACGTGTTGGTGCGCGACTCTTCGCCGATCCGCACGAAGTCGTTGAGGATCGATTCGGCGGTCAGCTCCTCGACGATGCGCGTCCCGGTCGCGCCGCCCGCCAGGCCGGTCGCGATCACCGGTCGCCCCAGGCACTTGAGCGCGCGCGCGACGTTGATCCCCTTGCCGCCGGCCATCGCCTGCTGGGCGACCGTCCGGTGGCGGCGGCCGACCCGGAAGCTCGGCACCGAGAGCGTCTTGTCGATCGCCGCGTTCAACGTGACGGTCAGGATCACGGGACCTTCCTAGCACAGTCTGCATCCTCCGGCTGCGCGCCCGCGCCTGCGCAGCGCCCGCTCACAGCGCCCAGAGCGCCTCGCGCAGCTCCTGCGCTGCGGCGCCCGCCGCCTGCGCGGGCTCCCCGCCCCGCTGCAGCCACGCGCCCGCGATCGAGCGCGAGGCGGCGACGAGGATCGAGGCTCTGCGGGCGTCGCCGCTCAGCGCCGCCAGCGCGCCGCCGAGGCGCTGCGGCGAGCCCCCCTGGGCCCCGACGCCCGGCAGCAGGAAGACCGCGTTGGGAAGCAGCTCGCGGGCGCGCTCGAGCAGCTCGGGCGCAGTCGCGCCAAGCACCGCGCCGAGATCGGAGAGGCCCTCCCCCGGCGCCGCCTCGCCCGCCAGGCGCGCCAGCAGCGCCGCAACCCGTTCCCAGAGCAGCTCGCCGGAGGCCAGGCGCAGCTCCTGCAGATCGCGCGCGCCCTCGTTGGAGGTGCGCAGCAGCGCAAAGATGCCCCCGCCGCCGGCGCGCGCGCCGGCCAGAAAGGGCGCAAGCGAGTCGGCGCCAAGCAGCGGATTCACCGTTGCCGCATCGACGCCCAGACCCGCCACCGCCGCCTCCTCCGAGCTTGCGGGCGCCCCGGCGGGCGCGAAGAGAGCCTGGGCGTATACGGCCGCGCTCACCGGCACATCGCCGCGCTTGCCGTCGGCGATGACCAGCAGGCCGCGCTCCCTTGCGTAGGCGACAAGCTCCACGAGCACCCGCCAGCCGGGCGCCAGCAGGCGCTCGAAGCAGGCGAGCTGGAACTTGACGCCTACGCACGCCTCCGCCGTCGCATCGATCAACGCGCGGCAGTGGCGCCCGACCGCCTCTGCGGCGCGCTCGGCGGGGTCGCCATCCGCCGTGGCGCCGGCCGCGGCGGATGGCCACAGCGCGCTCGGATCGGGGTCGACGCCCAAGACCAGCTGCGAGCGGCGCTGCGCAACCAGCTCTGTGAGACGTTGTCCGAACGCGCTGCGGCTGTTCAGGCTACGGCCTTCTTGAGCGTCGCGCCCGCGCTGAAGCGGACCGACTTGGACGCCTTGATCTTGATCGTCTCGCCGGTCGCGGGGTTCCTGCCGGTGCGCGCCGCGCGCTTGGAGATGCTGAACTTGCCAAACCCCGGAAGCGTCACGTCGGAGCCGCGCTTGAGCGCATCCTGGACGCTTGCCAGCGTCGCGTCGACCGCGCGCTGGGCATCGGCCCTGGTCAGATCGGCTCTGTCGGCGACCTGCTCGATCAACTCCGTCTTTGTCATTGCTCTGCTTGACCTCCTGCTCGTGTGGTTGGGCGACCGCGAAGCTAGCACGGTTCGCGCCGCGACGCTAACAGGCGCCTCGGACGGCAGCGCGGCTGCGAGGCGGCGCAAACGTCCCCGCAGCTGCGATCATGGGCGCTCGATGTCTCTGACGAGAATCGCCTGGCTGCTCACGGTCGGCGTCTCCCTGCTGGTCGGCCTGCTCGTGCTGCTGGCCGGCTACACCGGCTATGCCGTGCTGAGCGTCGCGGTCGCGGCCTCTGCTGCGATCAACCTGACCTGAGCTACGCCGCGCCGGCGCGGGCGCGCAGGTGCTCGGCAAGCGCACGCGCGGCCTTGCCGCGGTGGGAGATCGCGTCCTTCTGCGCCGGGGAGAGCTCGGCTACGGTCTTGCCCTGCGGACCCTCCGCCGCCAGGAACACGGGGTCATAGCCGAAGCCCCCCTCCCCACGCGGATGCTCCGCCAGGCGCCCCTCGCAGGTGCCGATGAAGACCTCCTCGCGGCCGCCGGCAGGATCCACGTAGGCGAGCGCACAGACGTAGCGCAGCGGGCTGCCGGCAGGGGCTTCGCGCAGCAGCTTGGCGGTGTTCTCCGCGTCGAGCGCATTCTCCTGGCCCCGGCTTGCATATCGTGCCGAGCGCACGCCGGGGGCGCCGCCCAGCGCCTCAGCCTCGATCCCGGAGTCCTCGCCGATCGCCGCCCGGCCGCTCGCCTGCGCGGCGGCGCGCGCTTTGGCCAGCGCGATCTCCGCAAAGCTCTCCCCCTGCTCAGGTGGGAGCTGCACATCCGGCCCGATCGGCTCAAGCTCGAGCTCCGGCAGCATGCGCGCGAGCTCCGCGAGCTTGTGGGGGTTGCGGCTTGCTACAAGGAGCCTGGTCATGCCCCCGCGCTCATCCTGCGGCGCCCGCGATCGTCTCCTGCTGGAGCGCGCGCAGCTGCGCGATGCCGCTCGCGGCAAGATCGAGCAGCCGATCGAGGCGCGCGCGGGAGAGCGGCGAGCGCTCAGCGGTCGCCTGCACCTCAACGAGCTCGCCGGCATCGGTCATCACGACGTTCGCGTCGACCTCAGCGCGCGAGTCCTCGCTGTAGTCGAGATCGAGCAGCGTCTGCCCCTCGACGACGCCGCAGGAGACGGCGGCGATCGAGCCGCGCAGCGGCGAGCGCTCGATCGCCCCCTCCGCGAGCAGACGCGCGCACGCCAGCGCGAGGGCGACGTAGGCGCCCGAGATCGCCGCGCAGCGCGTGCCCCCGTCGGCCTGCAGAACATCGCAGTCGAGATAGAGCGTGCGCTCGCCGAGCGCCTCCAGGTCGAGGACCGCGCGCAGCGAGCGCCCGATCAGGCGCTGGATCTCAACTGTGCGCCCATCCGGGCGCCCGCGGCTGACATCGCGGCTCTTGCGCTCCCCTGTGGAGGCGGGCAGCATCCCGTACTCGGCCGTCATCCATCCCCGGCCCTGGCCCGCCAGCCAGCGCGGCACGCCCTCCTGGCGCGAGGCGGTGCAGATCACGCGCGTCTCGCCGACCTCGATCAGCGCTGAGCCCAGCGCGGTGCGCACGAAGCCGGGCTCGATTCGCACCGGGCGCAGCCCGTGCGCGGGGCGTCCGTAGGAGCGTGTCGGCTCGCTAGCCAACGCCGATCGCCCCCTCGGCGTCGGCGAGGGCCCCTAGCGCAACCTGCTCGACCGCGGTCAGGGGCATCTGCAGGAAGCGGGTGGCAAGGGCGCTGAAGCTCTCGACCTCTCCGGTGCACAGGAAGCGGTACTCGCCTTCGCGCTCGCTGGCGCTGCGCAGCCGGCGCGTGGTGAGCGCGTGCTCGACCTGACGCGCAAGCGCCGGCCCGGAGGCGATCAGCCGCACCTGGGGCCCGAGCATCCGCTGCAGCATGCGGCCGATCAGCGGGTAGTGGGTGCAGCCCAGTATCACCGTGTCGACGTCAGCGGCGATCAGCGGCGCGCAGGCGGCGCGCACAAGCTCGACCGCAGCGGCGCTGAACTCCTGTCCTTCCTGGATCATCCGCGCCAGCCCCGGGCAGGGCACCGCGGTCAGCGTCACATGCGCATCGACCGCTGCCAGCGCCCGATCGTAGGCGGCGCTGGCGACGGTCGTCGGCGTCGCAAGCAGTCCGATCCGGCCGCTGCGGGTCTGCGCCACCGCCTGCGCGGCCTCCGGGCGCACGACGCCTAAAACCTCCACGCCGAGCGTCGTCTCGAGCATGCGCTCCTGCAGCGCGCCCAGCGCGGCCGAGGTCGCTGCGTTGCAGGCGACGACAAGCAGCTTCGCCCCGCGGGCCAGCAGCTCCTCGGAGAGCTCCAGGGCAAAGCGCGTGAGCTCCTGCGGTGTTCTTTCGCCATAGGGGAAGCGCGCGGTGTCGCCGAGGTAGACGTAGTCCTCGTGCGGCAGCGCGACCAGCAGCTCGTGTAGGACTGTCAGGCCGCCGACGCCCGAGTCAAAGACGCCGATCGGGCGCTCTCTGTAGTCGGTCTTGGCGGTGGCGGGGCTGATCGCGCGAGCGTGCACTGCCACCAATCATCCCAGAGCGCGCAGCGGCATCGCGCGGCGGCCGCTACGTTGGCGCCAACCGTGCGCGCGCTGCTGGTCTCCAACATGTCACCCGACGAGAAGCACCCCGAGCGCGGCTCCTTCGTGCGCGACCAGTTTGCGGCGCTGCAGGCGCTGCCCGGGCTCGAGGTCGAGCTCTTCGAGCACCGCCCCGGAGCGCGCGCGCTGGCCGCTGGCGCGCTGGCGCTGCGCGGTCGCTACCGCAACACGACCTTTGACGTCGTGCATGCGCACTTTGGCCTCAGCGCCTACAGCGCGCTTGCTGTCCGGGCGCGCGTGCGCGCGCTGACGGTGCACGGCACCGACCTCATCCATCCACGCACGGCTCTGCTGACCCGCATCGCCCTGCGCCATGTTGAGCTGCGCGCCGCCCCCTCGCGCGCGCTCGCCGAGCTTTTGCCCGACCCCGAGCAGGTGGAGATCCTGTCCTGCGGCGTCGACCTGGAGCGCTTCAGGCCGCTGGAGCGCCGCCAGGCGCGCGCGCGCATCGGCGTTCACCCCAGCCGTCCCTGCGTGCTCTTTCCAGCCGACCCCACGCGCGCCGAGAAGCGCTTTGACCGCGTGCGCGAGCTCTCGCGCGCGCTTGCGCCCCCCCACGAGATCCTGCACCTGGGAGGCGTTGCGCCGGCGGCGGTGCCCGACTTCGTGAATGCCGCAAACGTGGTCCTGGTCGCCTCCGAGCGGGAGGGGTTCGGCTTGGCGGTGCTCGAGGCGCTCGCCTGCGACGTGCCGGTGCTGGCAACGCCTGTCGGGATCCATCCCGAGGCGCTCGAGGGCGTGCCAGGAACGCTCTGCGCGCCATTTGCGATCGAGCGCTGGGCGGATGCGGCAAATGCCCACCTCGCTGCGGCCGACCCGCGCATCGCCGGTCGCGCACGCGCTGAGCGGTGGTCATCGGTGCGGATGGCGCAAGCGGTCGCGCTGGCCTGGCAGCGGGCGCTTGCGAGCCCTAGTGCGCAACGGTAGGCGCGCAGGGCGGCGATTGGCGCTGTCGCTGAGCGAGCGCATCGGTGCAGGCTGCAGAGCGCCCGCTGCGCTTCCCCTGCCGGCGCAGGCCGTTCACCGCCGCGACCCCTCCGAGGACCAGCATTGAAGGGGTGATGGACTCCGAGAGCGATGCTCAGCAGCTCCTGAGTGCCGTATGGTCCCCAGCAGGCGGCGAGGCTCCTGTCCCGCTGCCTGTGGACCCTTTTGTAATCGGGCGACGGCTGGGCATCAAGGCGTACGCGGCCACCCTCGAGGAGGGCATCTCCGGGATACTCGTCAAGCGAGCAGGGCAGGATCCCGAGATCTATGCGCACGCCCCCGACAGCCCCAATCGGCGGCGCTTGACCTGCGCACATGAGCTTGGTCACCACTACAAGCGCAGTGCGGCCGGCGCTGCCGAGTGGGAGTAGGTCGAGCATCGAGATCTCCTGAGCTCCGCGGGGAGCGACCCAGAGGAGGTCTGCGCCAACAGCTCGGCCGCCAGCTTGCTGATGGTGAAGGAGGCGGTGGAGCAGGGCGGCAAGGAAGGCAAGGGGGTGCCAACGCTCGCGTTCGGGTTCGACGACTCCGAAGACGCGATGAGCCATCGGCTGGCCAATCTCGGCATGAGGTGAGAGCGAGAGTGGCACGCCCGCAAGCGACGCTGATCCGCCTGCGCGACGCGAGCTGCGTCCAGCGCTTCCCAACGCCTCAGATGAGCTGGCCCGCCCCGGCCTGCGTCGGGTTCCGGTCTGCGGCCTGATGAGGAGGCGCAGCAACGGCGCCTCCATGAGGCGGCCGTCCCGGAGCGCGAGGCCCACGCCGAGCAGGTCGCTGACAATCGCAGGCTGCGCAAGCGCATCGCCGACCACGTCTCCCTCGCCATTGCAATCCAGGTCGGCATTGCGGATGCCGCCTTCTTGATCTAGGGCTTCAGGAACGGGTGGAGGATCCCCGGCAGCACGATCATCGCGTGGCTGAGCGCCACGGTCATCGGGGTGATCGCGGTCGGCCTGGTTGTCACGAATTCGTTGTTTCCCTCCGCCCCGGCCGCGACAGCGAGGCCACCTAAGCCGCGAGGGTGAGGAGCGGGCGAGGCGGCGGCAGCCGCCGCACCCGCGCGCGCGCTCCGGGTAGCATGCGTCACAGGATGGGAAGGCTACGAGTGATACCGCGCTTCAAGCGCCGGGCCGCCGCTGAGTCAAACGGAGCCGAGCACGGCTCCCAGAGCGCTGCCGCCACAGAGGCCACGCCGCACGGCACAGGGCCCGGTCCGCTCGCGCCCAGCGCGCCCGACGCCCAGACGAGCGCGGGCGCAGCCGCCGCCGCAGCGGCGCCCAAGCCGCCTGCCGGCGCTGGCGCGCGCCCTTCCCCTGGTACGGCCCCCGCTGCGGCCGGCGCCAGCGCGGCGGCACCGCAGGCGACATCCAAGCCCCTCCCGGCGGCGGAGCAGCCGGGCGAGGGGCACAAGCGCGAGCGCCCGCCCGGCTTTCGCACGCGCGGGCGCATGCGCCGGCGGCTGCAGTACCTGCGCACCGCGCGCGAGCTCTCCTACCGCGACCTTGGCGGCCTGACCTTCGACCTCTACCGCTTCGGCGGTCGCCGCGAAGAGCTGATGGCCGCCAAGCTCGAGCGGCTCATGCAGATCGACACCGAGCTGCGCGCGCTCGAGCGCGCGCTCGAGCGCCGCCTGCCCTTCACGACCCTGCGCGAGGCGGGCGTGATCGCCTGCCCGCGCTGCGCCGAGGTGCACAGCGAGGAAGACCGCTTCTGCCCCCATTGCGGCATGCCGGTGGCAGCCGATGCCGAGCGACCGCTGGCAACCGCGCCCTCGCCGCCACCGATGCCGGCACACGCTCCCCACAGCGCCGCAGGCTCATCAAGGTCGGCTGCCCCCGCTGCGCCGGAGAACCCGGCGGTGCCTGCGCAAGCGCCGCAGGCGCCATCAGCTCCCCAGCCGGCCGCAGGCCGGCAGCCCACTCCAGCCCAACGGCCCTCCCCAGGCACGCAGCCGACGCCGAGCCTGCAGCCTGCCACAGCCCCTTCGCCCTCCGCAGAGAGCGCCGCGCCGCCGGCCGAGCGCCGTCCCGGCGACATGCCGAGCCAGAGCACGGGCGCAGGCGAGACAACGGAGCGCCTGAGCGCCGAAGAGACGCGCATCCTGCGCTCGGCTGCAGGCGCCCAGCAGCCGCCGGGCGAGCAGACCCGGATCTGGCCGGCGCAGCCCCGCTCCGCCGAGCAATCCGACAGCGAGAGCGATCTGAGGGGTTGAGCGCGACCGCACTCCCCAGGCAAGGCTCGCAGGCGCCTGCCGGCGGCGGTGAGCAGGGCGCAGAGCGCTGCCCGGTCTGCTCTGCGCAGCTTGCAGCCGACCAGGACTGGTGCCTGCAATGTGGCGCGGCGGCGCGCACGCGCCTGGCGCCGCCACCGCACTGGCGACCGCTCGTGAGCCTGCTTGTCCTTGTCATCGTCGCAGCGCTGATCGGCCTGGCGCTGGCGCTCGCCAAGCTCGCGGGCGCCAGCCCGACGAGCGGCTCGCTCGCTCCCGGCGCGGTTGCGATCGGAGCCAGAGCAGCGGCCGGCATCTGAGGGAAGGCCGGCGAGGCGCCACCTGACAATGAGCGGGCGCAGGAGGCACGAGCAGCGTGCGGCGCTCGGCGGAGAGGAGCCGGCGGACTTCGATCTGGCGGTCGTCGGCGCGGGAGCGGCAGGACTCTACAGCGCGCTCTGCGCGGCACGGGCCGGCGCACGGGTGGCGCTGATCAGCGCCACTCCGCTCGCGCAGGCCGCAAGCTACTGGGCGCAGGGCGGGCTCGCGGCAGCGGTGGCCCCCGCTGACAGCCCCGCTCGCCACCTCGCCGACACCGAGCGCGCCGGACGTGGAGCCGTGCGCTCCAGCGCCGCGCGGGTGCTGGTGGAGGAGGCGCCCGAACGCCTGCGCGACCTGCTCGCCTTAGGGGTCCGCTTCGACGCCGATGAGCACGGCGAGCTGCTGCTCGGGTTGGAGGGCGGTCACTCCGCCCACCGCATCGTCCACGCCGGCGGCAGCGCGACAGGCCGACGGCTGCTGCGAGCGCTCTCGGCGATCGTCGTGCAGCGTGAGCAGATCGCCATCTTCGAGGGCGCATACGCCGCCGAGCTGCTGCTTGCCGAAGGGCGCTGCGTGGGGCTGCGCGCGACCGGCGCACCGCCCATCCGCGCGCGGGCGCTGATTCTCGCGACCGGTGGCGCCGCGGCGCTGTGGTCGCGCACCACCAACCCTCCGGGCTCGCTGGGCAGCGGCATGATGCTTGCCGCGGCGGCAGGCGCCGAGCTTGCCGACCTCGAGCTCGTGCAGTTCCACCCCACTGCCGTGTGCGGGCTGCCCGGGCGTGAAGGGTTCCTGATCACCGAGGCGATCCGCGGCGAGGGAGCGACGCTCCATGATGCGCACGGCGAGCGCTTCGTGGATGAGCTTGCGCCTCGTGACGAGGTGTCGATCGCGATCGTCAGAAGAATGGCCGAGCAGCGGAGCGCAGCGGTCTATCTGGACATGCGCGCGCTCGATCCCGCCCGCTTTCCAAACGTCTTCTCCGCCCTCAGCGAGGCCGGCCTCGATCCGGCCAGGCAGCTGGTGCCGGTGGCGCCGGCAGCCCATTACACGATCGGCGGCATCCGGACCGACCTTGACGGACGCACCACCCTCCCCGGCCTCTTTGCGATCGGCGAGTGCTCCTGCACGGGGCTGCACGGCGCAAACCGCCTGGCCTCCAACTCGCTCAGCGAGTGCTTCGTGTTCGGAGCCAGGGCGGCCAAGGCCGCGCTCGACGAGCCCATCCCCGGCCCCTCGGCGCCGCTGCAGCGCGCGCTCGCGCCCGCGGCGAGCCCCTCTGCGCCGCAGATGCCGGCGCCGTCGGCGGCGACGCGAGCGGCGCTGTGGCGCCACGCCGGCGTGCAGCGGCAGGCCGAGGGGCTAAAGCAGCTTTTGAAAGACGAGCATCCCCTTGCGCGCCTGGTCGCGCGCTGCGCGCTTGCCCGCGCCGAGAGCCGCGGCGTCCACCAGCGTCTTGACCATCCCCGCAGCGATCCGCAGCTCGATCGGCGGCACATCTGCGTCGCGGCCGACCAGCAGCTGCGCTGGGAGCGCTGGGAATGACGCCGGTGCCCGCCGCATCCCGCAGCTAACAGCCCCTTAACAAACTTCTGCGCTGCCCTTGACGTGCGGTTTATGTGCGTCGGCTTTCCTCGTCGCTATGAGCGCAGCAGCAGCGAGCAGCATTTGCCGGATCGCAGCGACCAGCCCGCGCGATGCAGCGCATCGTCGCTGCGACTGCGGTGTTCCTAGACAGTGGCGAGGCGGCGACGCCGGCGCAAGCACGGGGAGCGGGCGGGGGCGTCCGAAGCAGAGTCGGCAATCCAGCCCAAGGAGAGACTAGAGCGCATGTACCAGATCAGCAGAGCCATTTACCGCGAGCTTGCCCCCTATGTCGGCGACCACCACGAGTCGGGCGATATCGACGCCGAGCAGCGCAGAGTCACCCTCAAGCGCTCGCTGCTGCGATCCTGCGAGGCGGTCGTCGAGCGGCTCGCGCGCGATCCCTACTGCTTCGCGGATCCCGTGCGCACGCTCTTCTCCGACATCCGGCCCTACTTCCCGATGAGCGAGCAGCGCCGCGTGCACCGGGTGGTCTCCGCATATATGGCGATCGCTGAGCGTCACATCGCCGAACACCCGCTTGAGAGCTATGTCGCGGTCACAGGCGAACCGCCGCGCTGCCGAGCGACGACGCGCAAGGGCGAAGCCTGCCGCCGCCTGCCGCTGCCGCACAACGGCTACTGCCCCTCCCACCAGCATCTCGCCGAGAGCGAGGACGGCGAGCTGCCGCTGGCGCGCCTGCGCGAGAAGGCTGAAGCGATCCTGGCAGGGCTGGCCGGCGAGGCGGCGCGAATGCCAACCCCGGAGCAGGGCTCCTTGGCGCGTGATGCCGACGCGGCCCCCCAGATCGTCCTCCGCGAGGCCGAGCTGGTGCCCGCATAGGGGCGCTCCCTGGCGCGGAGCGTTGCGCGTGCCCGCCAGGCGCAGAATGCTGCCGCGCACATAGCCGCCGACGCGCGATCGCTGCATGCTCGAAGCAGCAGGCGGCGTCCGTCACTACCCTTGAGCGCGATGAGCGCCGAGCAACAGGTGCAGAGCGTGCTCGAGGATCAGATCCTCACGCTCACGCTCAACCGGCCGGAGCGGCTGAACGCCTGGACGCCGCAGATGGCCCGCGAGCTGATCGCGGCCTTCGAGCGCGCCGACGCCGACGACGAGGTGCGCGCGGTGATCGTGACCGGCGCCGGACGCGGCTTCTGCGCCGGGGCTGACCTCGCGGCGGGCGGCCAGACCTTCGACCTGCGCGCTCGCAGCGCAGCGATCGGCGAGCTGGAGGTGGGGGCGCGCTCGGCGCCCGAGCCCTCTGCCGAGCACCCGCCGCGCGACAACGGCGGCCAGCTCGTCCTGCGCATCTTCGAGTGCACCAAGCCTGTGATTGCGGCGATCAATGGCCCCGCCGTGGGCGTCGGTGCGACGATGACCCTGCCGATGGACATCCGCCTCGCCTCCAAGGATGCCCGGATTGGCTTTGTGTTTGTGCGTCGTGGAATCCTCCCTGAGGCCTGCTCCAGCTGGTTTTTGCCGCGGATCGTAGGCATCAGCACGGCGCTTGAGTGGACGCTGAGCGGCCGGGTGCTCTCCGCCTCGGAGGCGCATGCAGGCGGGCTCCTGCGCTCGCTCCACGAGCCGCAGGAGCTGATCCCCGCCGCGCGCGCGATCGCAGCTGAGATCATCGCCTCCGCAGCACCCGTCTCGGTTGCGCTCACCCGGCGGTTGCTCTGGCGGATGCTTGGCGCAGAGCATCCGATGATCGCCCACCGCGCGGACTCTCGCGGCATGTTCCTGCGCGGTCGCTCCGCAGACGCAGCTGAGGGCATCGAGGCGTTCCTCCAGAAGCGCCCTGCGCGCTTCCCCGAAAAGGTCTCAAGCGACCTGCCGGAGATCATGCCCGGCTACGAGCCCCCTGAGTTTGCCTAGCGGCGTGAGCGCTCACGGCGGGCTCAGCCTGCTCGGCGTCGACGTCGGCGGAACCTTCACCGACGCGGTGTTGATCGCGCGCGGCCGCCTGCGCAGCGTCAAGGTGCCCTCCACCCCGGCGCAGCCCGAGCGGGCGATCCTCGACGCCCTCGCGGCGCTGCTCGAGGGAGCGCCCGAGCCGACGCCGCTCGCCCGCTTTGCCCACGGGATGACGGTCGCCACCAACGCGCTGCTCGAGGGGCGCATGGCATCGACGGCGCTGATCGCAACCGAGGGCTTCTGCGACATCATCGAGCTCGCTCGCCAGCAGCGCGCGGAGCTCTACCGCCCCTGCGCGCCCCATCCGCCCGCGCTGAGCCCCCCTGAGCGGCGCCTCGGCGCCCGCGAGCGGACGCTCCCTGAGGGGGTGGAGCGGGAGCTCTCCGCCGCGGCGCTGCAGGAGCTGATCGCGGCGATCGCAGCAGCGGAGGTGCAGGCGGTGGCGGTCTGCCTGCTTCACTCCTACGCCCACCCCCAGCACGAGCAGATGATCGCCGAGGCGCTTGCCGAGGCCCTGCCCGACGTGCACGTCTCGCTCTCCCACGAGCTCGTCGGAACCATCCGCGAGTACGAGCGAGCCGCCACAACCGAGCTTGACGCGGCGCTCTCGCCGCTGCTCTCAGGCTACCTGCGCGCGCTTGGGCGCGCGACGGCGCGCCGGTCGCTGTGCGCGCCCTCCGTCATCTCCTCCTCGGGCGGGCTGCTCGACATCGAGCGCGCCGCCGCACACGCGGCGCTGACGCTGCTCTCAGGGCCCGCCGGCGGCGTCCGCGGGGCGCAGCTGATCGCCAGGCGCGCCGGCGAGCCCGATGCGCTCTGCTTTGACATGGGCGGCACCTCCTGCGACGTCTGCCTGATCCGTGGGGGCGAGGTCGGCGAGAGCGCGCAGCGCACGCTCGCCGGGCGTCCGGTCGCGCTGCCCGCGCTTGACATCATCACGATCGGCGCCGGCGGCGGCTCGATCGCCTGGCGCGATCGCGGCGGCGCGCTCTGCGTCGGGCCGCGCTCCGCCGGGGCCAGCCCCGGCCCCGCCTGCTACGGACGTGGCGGCAGCGAGCCGACCGTGACAGACGCCAACCTGCTGCTCGGGCGCCTGCGCGCGGAGGTCGCGCTCGCAGGCGGCCTGCGGCTGGATCCGGCCGCCGCGGAGCGGGCGATCGCGGCGCTCGCCAACTCGCTTGGCATCGGCACGCTCGCCTGTGCTGAGGGCATCGTGCGCGTGGCCGAGGAGGAGATGGCGCGCGCCCTGCGCCTGGCAAGCGTGGAGCGCGGGATCGACCCGCGCTCGATGGCGCTGCTGGCCTTCGGCGGCGCCGGCCCGCTGCACGCCGCCGCCCTCGCGCAGGCGCTCGGCATCGAGCGCGTGCTCGTGCCGGGCAGCGCGGGCGTGCTCTCCGCGCTCGGCCTGGCCGCGGCGCCGCCGCGAGCCGACGTCGCGCGCACGGTCCTGCTTGCTGGAGAGGCGCTCAGCGCCGAGCGCATCAGATCCGCCATCCGCGAGCTTCTGGCGCGAGCATCTGCCGCCCTGCGCGAGCCCACCGAGCGCGTGCGCGTCACCTATGAGCTGCGCTATGTCGGCCAGTCCTTCGAGCTGCCCGTGATCGACGAATGCACGCAGCGGGAGCCGGAGGTCGACGTGCAGCGGCTCTGCGCGCGCTTTGGCCAGGAGCACGAGCGTCGCTTCGGCTACCGCCAGGAGGGAGAGCCGATCGAGCTGGTGACGATCCGCGTGAGCGCCTTTGGCGGCAGCGCTGAGGTCGCCGAGCAGGCGCTCGTCGCCGCCGCGGACAGCGGCGAGGCACCGCCCCTCCCGATCAGCCTGATCTGCGACGGATCGGTGCGTCCGGCGCGGCTGCACCGGCGGCTGCCGGAGCCCGGCGAGCCGATCAGCGGACCGGCGGTGATCGCGCTGGCGAGCTCCACCGTGCTGGTGCCCGAGCGCTGGCAGGCGCGCACGCTGGCGGGAGGCACCCTGCAGCTGCGCGTGGATCGCGAGGTGGTCGAGCGCGACGATCGCCGGCGGGAGCTGCGCCGGGCGCCCGCCATGGCGCGCCCCGCCCGGCGCCTTGACCCCGTCTCGCTGCGCATCAGCCTTGGCGCGCTGCACTCGATCTGCGAGGAGATGGGGAGCGTGCTCGTGCGTGCATCGCACTCGGCCAACATCAAGGAGCGCCGGGACGCCTCAAGCGCGCTCTTTGACGCCGCCGGGCAGCTGGTCATGCAGGCCGAGCACATACCGGTGCATCTGGGCGCGATGCCCGAGGCGGTGGCGGCGGTGCTCGGCTTCGAGCAGCGGCCGGGGAGCTCATTCATCCTCAACGACCCCTACGCCGGCGGCACGCACCTGCCGGACATCACGATCATCACCCCCGCCTTCCTGGCCGGCGAGCTGATCGGCTTTGCAGCCACGCGCGCCCACCATGCCGACGTCGGCGCAAGCGAGCCCGGGTCAATGCCCGCGCACTCGCGCACGCTCGCCGAGGAGGGGATCGTGATCGCCCCCCAGCGGATCGAGACGGAGACGATCGAGCGTCTGGTCGCCTCGATGCGCCAGCCGCGTGAGCGCCGCGCAGATCTGCGCGCACAGCTTGCCTCCTGCCGGCTCGGCGCCGAGCGGCTGCGCGCGCTCGCCTCAAGCGTCGGCGCCGCGCGCCTGCACGCCCAGCTCGACGCCGTGCTCGACTACGCTGAGCGGCGCATGCGCAGCGAGCTTGTCCGACTGCGCGAGCGCCACGGCGAGGAGCTCCACAACGAGGACGTCCTGGAGGGCTCCGAGCACGAGCTCACCCTGCGTCTGCGCGTGCTGCTTGGGCAGGGCTCCGCGACGCTCGACTTTCGCGGCTCCGCCCCCGCCGATCCAGGCAACCTCAACTGCCCGCTTGCCGTCACCCGCTCGGCCTGCTACTACGCGCTGCGGGTGCTGTGCGACCCCGACATCCCCCCCTGCGCCGGCTCTTACCGACCGCTGCAGGTGCTCGCAGACCCCGGCTCGATCCTTGACGCCAGGCCGCCCGCCGCGGTGGCGGCGGGCAATGTCGAGACCTCCTCGCGCGTCGCCGATCTCGTGCTCGGCGCCTTCGGGCGCGCGCTGGGCCAGGGGACCATGAACAACCTCACCCTCGGCAACGAGCGCTTCTCCTACTACGAGACGATCGGCGGCGGCCAGGGCGCCTGCCCGGACGCACCGGGCCCAAGCGGTGTGCACGTGGCGATGAGCAACACGCTCAACACCCCTGTGGAGACGCTCGAGCGCGACTACCCGCTGCGTGTGCGCAGCTACGCGATCAGGCGCGGCAGCGGCGGCGAGGGGCGCCACCAGGGCGGCGATGGCGTGGTACGCGAGATCGAAGCCCGCGAGCAGATGCGCTTCTCGCTGATCGCCGAGCGCAGATCGCATCCCCCGCGCGGCGCCCAGGGGGGCGCTGACGGCGCGCCCGGGCGCGACCGCCTGCTGCGCGCAGGAGGCCCGGCGCTGGGGGAGCCGCTCGCCGCCAAGAGCTCCGGCACGCTGCAGCCAGGCTGGCGCATCCGCGTCGAGACACCGGGCGGCGGCGGCTTTGGCTCGCCCGCGCGCCGGCGGCGCCAGCGACCGCGCCAAGCCAGCGAAGGGGAGCCCGACAGCCGCTAGCATCAAATTGCCGGCCGGCGGCCCCCCACCCACCCCCGCCGGTCGGCACTCCTTCGGGCAGATCGTCGCCGCGCGACCGCCGCCCAGCTCGGGCCCGCCTCCGGTAAGGCGTCGATTTGCAGGCAATTTGAGAATCCCGTGATTATCGCCTATGCTTAGCCCCCAGACCGCGCCGGTCGTACCCTCCGGCGGCACGGTCAACTGTTTGTTGTCGTTCGACCCCTCCAGGATCTCCGATGCCAATTGCTCTCAAAGAATGGGCGGTCACCGTCCGCGCCCTCGCTGAAGGCGAGCAGCTGATCACCCTCCGCAAAGGAGGCGTGCGCGAGCCCGAGAAGCGCTTCCGCCTCGAGCACAACCGCTTCTTCCTCTACCCCACCTTCGACCACCAGTCCTACCACCTGGTGCGCGAATCCCACCAGCCCGAGATCAAGCGCGCGCTCGAGGAGGGCGTCTGGCCGGAGGGCGAGCCGAGCCTGCGCGAGCTGACGCTCGCCGCCGAGGTGCCCCAGCCCGACCGCGTCCGCATCCGCGCCTTCGCGGAGGTCGCAGCGCACTTCACGATCACCGACCGCCGCACGGTCGAGGCGCTCTCGCCCTTCTACGTCTGGACCAGCGACTACGCGGAGAAGCGCCTGGAATGGAAGCGGCGTCACCCGCTGCACGTGCTGCTCCTGCGCGCATACCGCATCCCACGCCCCGTAACCGTGCGCGTGCGCGACGAGCATCTGGGCTGCCGCTCCTGGTGCGAGATCCAGCGCGACCTGCCCTTCGAGGGCACGCCGGTGCTCTCCGAGGGCGAGTTCGAACGCGCCAGCGAGGAGATCGAATCGATCATCCGCGAGGCGGCCGCGCCGGCGCTCGTCTGAGTCGCGCTAGGCCTCCTTGCCGCCTTCCAGCAGCGCTTCCCGCGCCGCCTGCAGGCCGCCGGCGGCGACGAAGACGTCAAAGGGGCCGCCCGCCAGCAGCTCCGGGATCGGACGATCGGCTGCTCGCCGCAGCAGCGCAGGGATGCCCGCGTCCAGGAGCAGCTGGCGCACCATCTCCCCCTCCGGCTCATTGCTTGCGCGCGTCAGGCGCACGAGCGGCCCCTCGGCGTAGCGGGGGTTGATCTTGCGCGCCTGCTCGCGCAGCGCGCTCGGGCGCCCTGCGCCCTGGCCCCGCTGAGCCACTCTGCCAAGGGGGACGCCGCAGTGCTGGCAGAAGCGCTCCGGCTCGGCGTGCGTGGTGCCGCAGAGCGGGCAGCGCAGCGCGCCTGCGCGCTCAGCGTGCCGCCTGCTCGCTGCCTGCCGGCGCCACCTCAACCACTACCTCCGAGACGACCGCGCCGTCGATCAGGTAGGAGCGGACCGCGGGCTCCTCCCCGGCGAGGCCGACGATCAGCCACTCGACTCCCGGCCAGGACTGAGCGAAGTTGATGTCCGTCTGAGAGGGGTAGGGCGCGGTGCGCGTGTGCGAGTGGTAGATCGCCCCCAGCGACAGCCCTTCGGCCTCGATCCTGTTGTGCAGCTCCAACACCTCGCGCGGGTCGATCTCAAAGCGCAGCGGGCTTGCGGCGGCGTTGCGCGCGGGATGCACACGCGCGGCCCGGCGCTCGCCCGCGAGCTCGCCGAAGGCGATCACCCCGCAGCACTCGTTCGGCGCCTCGCTGAGCGCGTGCTCGACGATCTGAGCGAGTAGCTCCTGCGCGATCACCATCGCTGCCTGCCAACCGCCGGAGCCCGGCAGCTACCACCAGACGGTCGCGTCGATGTCCGAGAGCTCCTCGAGCGGACGCGTGTAGATGCCGCTGGAGAGGTATTTCCAGCCGCCGTCGGCAACCAAGAACACCACATTCCCCTCATCGAGCTCCTCTGCGATGCGCACCGCCACACGCGCGACCGCGCCGGATGAGGGGCCGGCAAAGAGCCCCTCCCGCTCGAGCAGTCGCCTGGTGAAGCGGATCGCGTCGGCGTTGCGCACGAAGATCTTGCGGTCCAGCAGCGAGAGGTCGATGATCGGCGGGATGAAGCCTTCATCGAGCGAGCGCAGCCCCTGCACGGGCTCCCCGGGCATCGGCTCGGCGGCGACGATCTTGACCGCCTCGCCGAAGGCCTCCTTCAGGCGCCGGCCGCAGCCCATCAGCGTCCCGCCGGTGCCGAGGCCCGCCACGAATGCCGAGACCTCCTCGAGCGCTTCTAAGATCTCAACCGCCGTGCCGTTGTAGTGGGCGGCGGGGTTGGCCTTGTTGCCGTACTGGTAGGGCATGTACCACGAGGAGTCCTGGGCGGCCAGCTCAAGCGCCTTCTCGACCGCCCCATTGGAGCCCTTGGCGCCCTCGGAGAAGATCACCTTGGCGCCGTACATCTGAAGCAGCTGGCGACGCTCGGCGGTGACGTTCTCGGGCATCACGACCGTCAGCTCATAGCCCTTGCGCGCGCAGATCATCGCCAGCGCGATACCGGTGTTGCCGGAGGTCGGCTCGATGATCCGCTGCCCGCGCGCCAGCGCGCCGCGCTCCTCGGCGTCCTCGATCAGCGCCCGCGCGACACGGTCCTTGACCGAGCCGGTCGGGTTGGTGCCCTCGAGCTTCGCCCAGATGCGCACGCCCTCCTTGGGTGAGAGCGTGGGCAGCTCGACCAGCGGCGTGTTGCCGATCGCTGCGACCAGGTCGCTGAAGCGACCCGCGCAGGGCTTGTTGCACAGCCGTTCGAGGGCCATCTCCTAAGGAAATATAGCCAGCCGCAGAGGCCGGGACCAGGGCCTGGATCTGCGCACGCGCAGCCTGGGCGCAGCGACGGCGCAGGCGCCCGCGAGGAGGCCACCGGGTCGCGCTCGCCCCGCCGCGCGGCGCGCCCGTCTGCCGCACAGCGCAGGGAGCATCCTGTGCGTTTACATATGCACGTGTGCTGTCAATCACACTTACACGCAACCGTAGTTTGTACGGTGGTCTCTGTAGGCATCAGGGATCGAAGATGACGGCGGTTGAGGTTTGCGCGGTGCTCCGGGTCGACGCCAGCAAATAGCGAGCTTCAAGGAGCATCGGGTGCACAGCACAGCCCACTTCAGGCCCAGGCGCTTACCGCGACTGGCAGGGCGCATCGCCCGCGGGGGGAGCGGACGGCCGCTGCCCTGGGCCAGCCGGCGCCACCACACGCGTCCCCGCCTGCGCACGCGTGGCGCGCTGAGCGTGTCGCGCCGCCGAGCGCTTGGCGCCCTGGGCGTCTGGGCGCTGGCGGTGGTCGGGCTCGGGCTGCTCGGCCAGCGTGTCGAAGGTCGCCTCAGCCCGCTCACGCTGGAAGTCCCGGGCTCTCCCTCCGCCAAGGCTGAAGCGCTGCTGCAGCACAGGTTCGGCAACTCGATACCGATCGCGATCCTGCTGCGCGGCTCACCCCAGGCGCTGGCAAGCCAGGGCCCGGCCGTCGTGCGCTCGCTGCGGACACTCTCCAACGTGGAGGTGCTCTCACCCTTCGAAGGCAGCCAGACGTTCGCGTCCGCCAGCAAGAGCGAGCTGCGACCGACACCTGACGCCGCGCTTGTGCTCGTCAGCTTCATCAGGAGGCAGAGCGAAGCGATGGCGACGGTGCCCGCAACCGAAAGCATCCTCAAGCGCACCGTGCGCGCCCCGGTGCACAGCTACCTGACCGGCCTGGCGGTGGTCGGCAAGGCGCTGCAGGACGCCACGCTGTCGAGCACCGAGCAGGCGGAGCTGATCGCCCTGCCGGTTCTGATTCTCGTGCTCCTGCTCGTCTTCCGCTCGCCCGTTGCGGCCGCGCTGCCGCTGCTGATGGGCGGCGCGACGGTGGTCGCCGGACACGGCCTGCTGTGGCTTGCAAGCTTCATCACGCCGATCAACTCGCTCGGGGTGGCGATCGCCGCGATGATGAGCCTCGCGCTCGGCGTCGACTACTCGCTGCTGATGATCTCCCGCGTGCGCCAGGAGCTGGCCGCGGGCGCAAGCCACCCGGCCGCGATCGCCACCGCCAGGCGTCTCGCCGGGCGCACGATCGCGGCAGCCGGCGGCACGCTCGCGCTGACGATGCTTGCCGCAAGCGCGGTCGCGACGCCGGGCCTGCTCGGACCGGTCGCAATCGGGGTTGTCATCTCGGGGCTGCTCAGCGTCGCGCTGGCGCTCACCGCGCTGCCCGCGATGCTGCGCCTCCTGGGCCCCCTGCTCAACCGCTGGGAGCTGCGGCTGCCGCGGCGAGGCCAGGGGCGCTCGCTCCCCGGCGCTGCGGCCCTGGCGCAGCGGCTGCTGTCGCATCCGGCGCTGGTCGCCCCGGCGATCCTGCTTGGCATGCTGGCGCTCGCGGTGCCGGCAGGAGCGCTGCAGATGGGCCCGCCGGATCCCTCCGAGCTTCCCGCCGGCAGCCCGGTTCGCACCGCGGTCAGAGTGGTTGAACGGACCATCGGCCCGGGCTGGACGGCGCCTTTTGTCATCATCGCAAACGCCCACAGCGGCCCGATGACGACATCGCAGCGCATCGATGCGCTCGCGCGCTGGCAGGCTGAAGTCGCGCGGGCACCCGATGTCGCGGCAGTGCTCGGGCCCGCCTCGGTCGCCGGCGCACAGCAGCGCCTCGCCGAAGCGCACGTGCAGCTTGCAGCTGCGCCGCGGCAGCTCACCGCAGCCGATCGCGGCGTCGCTGGCCTGCGCTCGGGCCTGCAGAGCGCGCGCTCAGGAGTGCAGGCGCTGCGCAGCGGCCTCGCTGCCGCGCTTGGCGGCGCCAAGGCGCTGGGCTCGGGCCTGCAGAGCGCGCACGGCGCGGCCGGTGAGCTGGCAAGCGCAGGCGGGCGCGCTCACAGCGGCGCGCAGGCGCTGGCCGCCGGCGCCGGAGTCGCCCAGCAGGGCGCAAGCCGCCTGGCGGCCGAATCGGCTCGCGCACGCGCGGGGGCGGGCGAGCTGGCCTCGGCTAGCGCCCGCGCGCACGCCGGCGCAAGCCGCCTGGCGGCCGAATCGGCTCGCGCACGCGCGGGGGCGACGCAGATCGCAGCCGCCGCGGAAGGCGCCCAGCAGGGCGCAAGCAGCCTTGCCGCCGAATCGGGGCACGCGCGCGCGGGCGCCGGCGAGCTCGCCGAAGGGCTGGCGCAGGCCGCAGACGCATCGGCGCAGCTGGCGCACGGCCTGGGCGAAGCCGAAGCGGGCGCGAAGGCGCTGGCGGCATCGGACCATCGGCTCGCGACCGGCGCCGCAGAAGAGGCGACGGGGATGGAAGAACTTGACGCGACCGTCCGCGCAGTCGCAGCGCCACTGCAGCTGCTCAGCGAAGAGCTTCACGCCTGGGCGGGCCTGATCGAAGCCTCGCGCAGCTCTGAAGCCGCAATCGAAGCAAAGCTTGAGGAAGCGATGCGCCAGCTCGAAGCGATGACGCTCGGACGCGAAGACCCCCGCTACCCCGCGCTCGCCCAGGCGCTCTCCTCGCTCAAGGGCATGCTTGAAGGCAGTGGGCTGGCGAGGCTCGAAGGCGGACGCAGACAACTGCAGAGCGCGCTCGAACGCCTGCTTGCGCTCCCCGAAGAGCTCTCGAAGCTCCTGACCGACTTCAACCGCCTCACGGTCGGCGCCAGAAGAATCGCGACGGGCGCTCAGGAATCCGAAGAAGGCGCCCAGCGGCTGAGCTCCGCGATCGATGCTCTGCACCACGGCAGCGGGCAGCTCGCGGGCGGCATGCAGAGCCTGCAGGCCGGCGCTGGCCGGCTCGAGGGCGGCCTTGCGCTGCTTGAAGCCGGCAGCGGGCAGCTCGCGGGCGGCCTCGGCCAGCTCAGCGCGGCCAACCGAGGTCTGGCGGGCGGCTTGAACGCGCTGGCAGGGGGCAACCAGGCTCTTGCAGGCGGCCTGGGAAGGGTTGCCACGGGCAGCGATCGCCTCGCTGGGGGCCTGGGGACGCTGGCGGCGGGCAACCGGCAGCTGGCAGGCGGCCTGGGCGCGGCCGTCGCGGGCAGCGGTCGCTTGGCCGGAGGCCTGGAAGCTCTGGCCGCGGGCAACCGGCAGCTGGCAGGCGGCCTGGGCGCGGCCGTCGCGGGCAGCGGTCGCTTGGCCGGCGGCCTCGCGAGCGCCCATCAGCGCACGGGCGCGCTGCAGGCGGGCCTCGCAGCGGCGCAACGACCCCTCGCTCACTACGCGGCGATGCTAGAACGCTATGAGCACGACTTCCGGCTGCTGCACGCAAAGGCGCCGGGCACGCTCGACTCCGGCTACCTAGTGCTCGCTGCGCTCGACGGCACCGTCGGCGCAGCGCGCGAACAGGCAGCGCAGCTGGTCAATGTCAACGGCGGCGGCCAGGCGGCGCGCATGATGATCATCGCCGCAAGCCCGCCCAACTCCGCAGCGACCGCGGCGCTCTCCGCGCGTCTGCGGGCCTCGCTGCCGGCGCTAGCGCGGGCGACCGGCGCGACCGTGCAGGTCGGTCAGGGTGCGCAGTACCTGCTCGACTACAAGAACGCCAACACCGCGCGCTTCCCCTGGCTCGTGCTCTCGCTGGCGGCGATCGCCGCACTGATGCTGATCGTGATTCTGCGGGCGCTGCCGCTGGCGCTGATCGCCGTCGCGCTGAACCTCGCGACGATCGCGGTCGCGCTCGGCGCGCTGGAGCTGCTGACCGCAACGCACCTGCTCGGCGGTCCCGGCTACATCGACGCGGCCTCCGGCGCGGGCATCGTCTCGATCATGTTCGTCCTCTCGATCGACTACGAGGTGTTCCTGCTGATGCGCATGCGCGAGCACTGGCTGGCGCGCCGCGACGCCAATGCGGCGATCTTCCACGGGCTGGGCAACACGGCCGGCGTGATCACCGGATCGGCCGCGATCATGACGGCGGTCTTCTGCGCCTTTGCCAGCGCCTCGGTGGTGCCGCTGCGTCAGTTCGGCATCGGCCTCACGATCGCGGTGCTGCTCGATGCGACGCTCGTCCGGCTGGTCCTGCTGCCGGCGCTGATGCGGCTGGCAGGCGCGCGCATCTGGTGGCTGCCGCGCGCGCTCGAGCGCCGCCTGCCGGCAATCGAGGGCACCGCGTCAGCCTGACGCCGCGATCCTCGCGGCGAGCGCTTCGCCCCGCTAGCGCCGCCCGCCGGCCATCGCGGGCAGGATCACCAGCGTGTCGGACTCGGCGACCGGCGTCTGCAGCCCGTCGAGCACGCGCACATCCTCGTCGTTGAGGTAGACGTTCACGAAGCGATTGAGCTCGCCCTCGGCGGAGAAGAGCTGCTCGCCGGTGGCCGGATGGGCGGCGACGAGCGCGCTCAGGACCTCGCCGACGCTGGCCCCCTCGGCGTGCAGCTCGCGCTCGCCGCCGACCGCGGCGCGCAGCACGGGTGGGATCTTCACGGTAGCCATGACCGAGAGGCTATCCGGCCGCGGCGCAGAACGCCTCGTAGTCCGGGAATACCCCCATCTCCTGATCGCTGATCTCCTCCGGGGCACGCGAGCAGATCGGGCAGGCGGGATCGCGACGGACCTTGACCTCGGTCAGCGTCGCCGCCAGCGCGTCATAGAGCAGCAGACGGCCGATCGCAGGCTCGCCGATCCCGCAGATCAGCTTCACGACCTCGGTCGCCTGCAGCAGCCCCATCGTGCCCGGAAGCACGCCCAGCACGCCGTTTGCGCCACAGGAGGGGGCAAGCTCGGCCGGCGGCGGCTCGCGGAAGAGGCAGCGGTAGCAGGGTCCCTCGTAGGGGACGAAGACCGACAGCTGGCCGTCGAAGCCCAGGATCGACGCTGAGACGACCGGCTTCTTCAGCCGCACGCTGGCGTCGTTGAGCAGGTAGCGCGTGGGGAAGTTGTCGAGCCCGTCCACGATCACGTCATAGTCCGAGATGATCTCGAGGATGTTCGAGGCGTCGATGCGCACCGGGTACTTGACGACGTTCACGTCCGGGTTCAGCGCCGTGATCGTCTGCTCGGCGGAGTCCACCTTCGGCACCCCGATGCGCTCGCTGTTGTGGATCACCTGGCGCTGCAGGTTGGAGCGATCGACCGCGTCGTTGTCGACGATCCCAAGCGTCCCCACGCCGGCCGCCGCAAGGTAGAGCGCCGCGGGCGAGCCCAGCCCGCCGGCGCCCAGCAGCAGCACCTTGGCGTCAAGCAGCTTCTGCTGGCCCTCCAGCCCGATCTCCGGGACAAGCAGGTGGCGCGAGTAGCGATCAAGCTGCTCGGCGCTGAGCGTGCGCGGGATCTCGACCTCGTAGCCGCGGTCCTTCCAGAGCGTGATGCCGCCGGTCATCGAGCGCACGTTCTGGTAGCCAAGCTCGTTGACGAGCGTGCGCGCGGCATAGGCGGAGCGCACGCCGGAGGCGCAGTAGAGGATCACCGCCGCGCCGCGGTCCGGCACGGTCGCTTCGAAGCGCGACTCCAGGTAGGCGCGCGGCACGTGCTTGGCGCCGGGGATCTTGCCTGCCGAAAGCTCCTCGGTCTCGCGCACATCGACGATCACAACACCCTCCTCGCGCAGCTCCTTGACCTCCGCGGGATCGACCTCGACGATCTCGCTCTTGACCCTGCGCAGCAGCTCTGCACCGGTAACGCTCATCTCAAAACTCCTGAACTGTGGTCGACTTTCATGTACTTCAGTCAGTATAGCGAGCGCGGAGGCCTTCAGGGCGCCCCGCCTGCCGCCGCCAGGCCTGCGCCCCGCACCCTCAGGGCGCCCCGCAGGCGCCGGCCGCTGGAGCTCCGCCACGGCACCGCCGCGCGGCGCTCAGCCGACGCTCAAATAGGTATAGCCGACGCGGCTGGGCGCAGCGACCGGCGTGCCGTTGAACGTCGCCTTGGCGCGGTAGCGCCCGACTGCCGGGATTGGGAACGGCACGCTCGCGCTCCCTTGGACGGCAAGCACATGCAGCTCGCGATCGAACTGCCAGCCGAAGACCGGGTTGTAGCGCTGCACTTCGATGCCAACCGGGCCGCCGGCGCCGGGTCGCACGGAGACCACGATCGGAACGCTTTCGCCGGGATGGACGGAGCCGTTTGCAAAGGCAATCGTGGTTGTTGTGAGAGACCGCGACTCGCGGAAGAGCCGGTAGGAGCCCTGGCTGCCGCGGCGGATCGCGACCACGACGTAGTAGCGACCCGGGCGCACCGTTCGCTGCATGCTCTCATTGCCGCTCGAGCCGCAAGCGCAGTCGATCAGGCGCCCGCTTTCCTCCCGCAGCTGCAGGTCGATAGCCGTGCTTTCGCCTGCCCGCAGGCGCAGCGTGAGCACCGAGTGCGAGCGAACGCGGATGTGATAGATGCGCAGCACCGACGCGCCCGCCGCGCTCAGCCGCCCGGAGACCGTCTCGTTGTTGCGCAGCGTGGCTCCCGGCCCGATCTCGGCCGGGCTCGCAGCCGCCACAGCGAGGTGGAAACGCTGCAGACCGTTGAAGCGCTGGGAGGGGGTGACCTCGAGCACATAGCGTCCCGTGTGCCCGGGTCCGGGCGTGAAGAGCGTGTATGCGGAGCAGCGCAGCCGCGCCAGCGGCCTGGCCGATTCGAAGCTGGTCGTCCTCGGACCGTAGAGGGCCGCCGAGACGCAGGCCTTCGGTGTCTTGTTGACTAGCGAGACGATGTAGCTTACGCCTTCGCGCAGCTGCGCCGAGTAGACCGCGTTGACGTACTGGATGCGATCGACGCGCCCGCTGGCGCCGGCGGCGGGCAGGGGCGCGCCCGGCGGCCGCTGCGGTGGCGTCGGCACGTAGACCTGCAGGGTGAAGGGCGCCAGGCGAGAACCCGCGAGCGCCGCCACCCGGATCGCGTATTCGCCGCCCTTTGCGACCGCCGCACGCAGCGCGGCGCGGCCGGAGCGACCGGTCACCGCGCAGGCGATCGGCTGGTAGGTCGAGCGGACCACGCGGTAGAGGTCGACGGTCGCTTCCAGCTTTCCCTGCGCCTGCAGCTCGAGCGCAACCTGCTGAGCCTGCCGGGCGCTGAAGGTGTACCACACCGAGCTGAGCGTCCCCGGGCGGCAGCGCGATTCAGGTTCGCCCGCTTCGATGCTCGCGCCGACCGTCGTGCCGCTGAGCGCGGCCGGAAGTGAGCCGACCGGCTGGGCGTCTTCCAGTCGATCGTTGGCGGGCGCCCGCGGCGGCGCCGGCGCTTCTTGCTCGCCGAGCGCGACCGCCGAGCGAGCTGCTCCTCGCGCCCCGGCGACCGGCGCCAAGATGCCAGGGATCGCCGCAACCATTAGCAGCGCGCAGCATTGCCTGACCCAGATCTGCCGCATTCGGGGCCTCCATTCCACATCCGCGCGCGCGCTCCTGCATCTGCCGGCGATGCGCGCGATGGCGCAGCGGCGTGCCGGCGGCGCCCCTGCGCCTGATACCCTAGTGACCAGGTCGGCATTGGCCGCCGCGCTCGCTCGAGCGCGTGCAGGCGCCACCGCCGACCAGACCCCCGACACGTGGGCAGCAGATGATCTTCTCCAGCAAATCCGAGTACGGCGTGCGCGTGATGGTCGCGCTCGCACGCCATGCAGACCTGCGCGAGGAGGGCTCGCCAGAGGCGCTCTCGCTGGCGGAGATCGCCGCCGAGCACGCGATGCCGCTGGCCTACCTCGAGCATCTGGTCGCGCGGCTGCGCCGCGCCGGCCTGATCGACTCCCGCCGCGGCGCCCGCGGCGGCTACCTGCTCGCCCGCCCCGCCGAGCAGATCAGCCTCGCGGAGATCATCGAGGCGCTGGAGGGCGTGATCGCGCCGATCGAGTGCATCTCGCTGAGTGCCGGCGGCGAGCTGATCTGCGCGCGCGAGAGCGAGAGCCAAGCGGCCTGCCCGACCAAGCTGCTCTGGACGCGCGTGCGCGGAGCGATTCTCACGACGCTGCACGAGACGACGCTGGCGGAGCTGCTTGCGGGAGCGCAGAGCCGCCCAACCCGTGAACCACTAACGACAGGAGCCTGATCAGCATGGCTGAGCTTGAAATCCAGAACCTGCACGTGCGCACCGAGGAGCGCGAGATCCTCCGCGGCGTGAACCTGGCGATCGAGGGGGGCGAGATCCACGCCCTGATGGGGCCCAACGGCTCGGGCAAGTCCACGCTTGCCAACACGCTGCTTGGCCACCCCGCCTATGAGGTGACAGAGGGGCGCATCCTCTTCAAGGGGCAGGACATCGCCGAGTGGGATCCGCACGAGCGCGCCCGCGCGGGGCTGTTTTTGGCCTTTCAGTACCCGGTTGCGATCCCGGGCGTCTCGGTCGCGAACTTCCTGCGCATGGCGATCAACGCCAAGCGCGCAGAGCCGATCGCGGTCAAGGAGTTCCGCGAGCTGTTGGCGCGTGCGGTCGAGCTGCTTGACGTCGACCGCTCCTTCACCGCGCGCGCGCTCAACGACGGCTTCTCCGGGGGCGAGAAGAAGCGCGCGGAGATCCTGCAGATGGCGATGCTCGAGCCCGAGATCGCGATCCTCGACGAGACCGACTCAGGTCTTGACATCGACGCCCTGCGCACCGTCGCCGAAGGCGTCGCGAAGCTGCATGCGGCAAACGGCTTAGGCGCGCTGATCATCACCCACTACCAGCGCATCCTCCACTACATCAAGCCTCAGTTCGTGCACATCATGCTCGATGGGCGCATCGTCCTGGAGGGCGGCGAGGAGCTCGTGGAGCGCCTCGAGCGCGAAGGCTACGACCAGATTCGCAAGGAACATGGCGCCCTCGTCTCCTGAGCGCGGCGCCAGCGCCACGCGCGAGGCGACCCTCTACCGGCCGCTTGCCGGTGCGGGCGCGCGCGCCGATCTGGCGGCGCACCCCGCGTGCGCCGATGCCACCGGCGCCGAGGAGATCGCAGCCCAGCTGCGCAAGGCGGCGCTCTCAGCATACGAGCGCCTCGAGCTGCCCGAGTGGCGCCGCTCGGGGTTCTGGACGACAAGCTTTGCCGCGCTTGACATTTCGGCGCTCGAGGCCCGCCACCACGAGCCGGGCACCTCGAGCACCGAGGAGCTGCTCGCCGCACCGCTGGCGGCGCTGCCGGCGCGTGAGCGCGCCGGGCGCATCATCCAGCTTGACGGCTCGATCGTCGCCGTCGAGCTTGCGCCGAGCTTCGCCGAGCGCGGCGTAATCCTCTGCCCGCTCGCCGAGGCGCCCGCCCGTGAGCCCAAGGCCTTCTCCGAGCACTTCTCGCGCCGGCTGACGATCGACCGCCACAAGCTGGAGGCGGCAAACGCGGCGCTGTGGAGCGATGGCGTGTTTTTGTACGTGCCGCCCGGATGCGCGGCGCAGGAGCCCTTTGAGATCATCAATGTGGTCTCGGGAGCGGGCGTGGCCCAGCACGCGCGCGTGCTGATCGTGGGCGAGCGGGCGAGCGACTTTCGCGTGCACGAGCACGGCATCGCCCCCGATGGCATCGGTCAGGCGCTGCACACCGAGAGCTTCGAGCTCTACCTCCACGATGGCGCGCGCTGCCGGCTTGCCAACATCGAGGACTGGGGCAGCGGCGAGGTCTTCAACCAGACCACGCGCGTGGTCAGCGTCGGGCGCGACGCCTACTGCCACTGGCTGCCCGCCCAGCTTGGCGGCCACCTGATGCACGAGCATCTTGAGCTTGCCCTCAGCGAGCCCGGCGGCGACATGGCATTTCGCGGGCTCTTCTTCAGCGAGGGCGCCGAGCAGCTGGACACCTTTGCCGTCGACCTGCACGAGACGGGCCCCTCCGGCGGGGATGTGCACTTCCGGGGGGCCGCCACCGGCTCAAGCCGCGCCTCGATGGAGGGTCTGATCAAGATCAACCCGGGCGCACAGCAGAGCCACACCTACCTGCAGATCCACACGATGATGCTCTCTGATCAGGCGCGCATCGACGCCATCCCCTCGGTGCTCGTCTCCGCCGACGACGTCTCGGCCTCGCATGGCGGCACGGTCGGCGAGCTCGACGAGAGTGCGATCTTCTACATGGCAAGCCGCGGGCTGGATCGCGCAGCGGCGGTGCGCGTGCTGGTCGAGGGCTTCTTCGAGCCGATCATCGCCGAGCTTGCCGACGGGCCCCTTGAAGAGCTCGTACGCGCAAAGATCGCCGCCAAGCTCGCCCGCGCACGCACGGAGATCGAGGCCTACGTCCGCTCCCGCTAGCAGCACGACCGCCACGCAGGGCCAGCCCGAGCAGAGCGCGCCCGGCCTGGGGTCGGCGCCCGCGCTCAAGCCGCCCGCCGGGGCGCTGCTGCCCGAGGCGCTGCGCGCGGACTTCCCGATCCTGCAGCGGCAGATCGAGGGCCGGCCGCTGATCTACCTGGACTCCGCCGCCACCGCGCAGAAGCCCCGGGCGGTGATCGAGGCGATCGCCGCCCACCTCTCAGAGCGCAACGCCAACGTCCACCGCGGCCTCTACCCGCTCGCGCGCGAGGCCGACGCCGCCTACGAGAGCGCGCGCGCTGCGATCGCGCGCTTCATGGGCGCCCCGGCTCAGGGAACCGTGTTCACAAAGAACGTCACCGAGGCGATCAACCTGGTCGCCTACGCCTGGGGGCGGCAGCAGCTGCGCCGCGGCGAGGTGATCCTGACCACGCAGATGGAGCACCACGCCAACATCGTGCCCTGGCAGGAGCTCTGCCGTGAGCGGCAGGCGCAGCTGCGCTTCCTGGCGGTCGACTCCGAAGGCCAGATCGACCTCGCGCAGCTGCGCGCGGAGCTTGAGGGACACGCTGTGCGTCTTGTCGCCTGCGCGCACATCTCAAACGTGCTCGGGACGATCAACCCCGTTGCGCAGATCGTCGAGATCGCCCACCAGGCGGGCGCGCTGGTGCTGATCGACGGCGCCCAGGCCGCTGCACAGCTGCCCGTCGACGTGGGCGCGCTCGGCTCGGACTTCTACGCCTGGACCGGCCACAAGGTGCTTGGGCCGACCGGCATCGGCGTGCTGCACGCAGACCCGGCGCTGCTTGAGAGCATGGGCCCCTTCCTCACCGGCGGCGACATGATCGCCTCGGTGCAGGAGCAGTGCTCAACATGGAACGAGGTCCCCTACAAGTTCGAGGCGGGGACGCCCCCGATCGCCGAGGCGGTCGGCCTGGCCGCGGCGGTCGCCTATCTGCAGGACATCTCGATGGAGGCGGTGCGCAGCCACGATGAGCGCCTCAGCGCCCACCTGCTCGCCCGCCTCGCGGAGGTTCCGGGCCTGCGCATCTTCGGGCCGCGCCTCCCCCAGGCACGCGGCGCCTTGGTCTCCTTTGCGATCGATGGCGTGCACCCCCACGACATCGCCGAGATCGCAGGCGGCGAGGGGATCTGCATCCGCGCCGGCCATCACTGCGCCCAGCCGCTGATGCGCCGCCTCGGGGTGCCCGCCACCGCGCGCGCCTCGCTTGCCCTCTACAACCGCCCGGAGGAGATCGACGCGCTGGCGGCGGCGCTGCTGCGCGCGCGCCAGATCTTCGCCGACTAGAGTGGGATCGAGGCAAGTTGAGCGAGGACCTCTACCGCGAACAGATCCTTGACCACTACAAGCGCCCGCGCAACTTCGGCGAGCTTGAGCCACACGACCTGCAGGCGCACGAGCACAACCCCCTCTGCGGCGATGAGCTCACCGTGCAGATTCGCGTCGCGGAGGGCAGGATCGCCGACCTGCGCTTCTCCGGCCAGGGCTGCGCGATCTCCCAGGCGGCCGCATCGATCGCCTCTGAGGAGCTGATCGGGATGGAGCTCTCCGAGGCTGCGGGCCTCTCCGCGGACTGGATGCTCGAGCTGCTGGGGATCCCGATCTCGGCCACCCGGCGCAAGTGCGCGCTGCTCGGGCTGAAGGTGCTGCGTGCCGCGATCACCGGCGAGGGCAGCTGGCCGAACGGCAGCGCCGCGGGCGCGATATAATCCCTACCGCGCGGCACGGGATTGGGTGGTGCCGCAGAGCTGATCCCCGCACACGCCAACTGAGAGGTCTTACAAGATGGCAACTATCGACCGCACACGCACGAAGAGCAAGGCTGCAAAGCAGAGCCCGATCGTCGAGGGCGCAGAAGGCGAGCTGCGTGCCCGCAAGGGAATCTCGCGCGAGGTCGTGGAGGAGCTCTCACGGATCAAGGGCGAGCCGGAGTGGATGCGCGCGCACCGTCTGCGCTCGCTTGAGATCTTCGAGCGCAAGCCGATGCCCAAGTGGGGCGTGCCGCTGGAGGGGCTGAACTTCGACGAGCTGGTGCTCTACTCCCCGCCCACCACCGGCCGCTTCAACTCCTGGGATGAGGTGCCCGCGGAGATGAAGAAGACCTACGAGGACCTAGGCATCCCCCAGGCCGAGCGCGAACACCTCGCCGGCGTGGTTGGCGTCTGGCGCCAGGAGCCCGTCTACGAGGGCCTCAAGGAGGAGTACAGAAAGCAAGGGATCCTGTTCTGCTCGATGGACACCGCGATCAGGGACTACCCCGAGCTGGTGCAGCGCTACTTCATGACCAAGTGCGTGCCACCGCAGGACAACAAGTTCTCCGCCCTGCACGGCGCGGTCTGGTCGGGCGGCTCCTTCGTCTACGTCCCGCCGGGCGTCAAGGTCGACCTGCCGCTGCAGGCCTACTTCCGCATGGAGGGCGCCGGCGAGGGCACCTTCGAGCACACCCTGATCATCGCCGACGAGGGCTCCGACGTCAACTACATCGAGGGTTGCACTGCGCAGACCTACTCGGTCAACTCGATGCACTCGGCGGTCGTGGAGATCTTCGTCAAGGAGGGCGCGAAGGCCCGCTACACGACCGTCCAGAACTGGTCCAAGGACGTCTACAACCTCAACACCAAGCGTGCGATGGTCGAGGCGGAGGGCACCGTCGAGTGGGTCGGCGGATCGATGGGCGCAAAGTACGTCATGCTCTACCCGGCCTCCTACCTGCTCGGAGAGCATGCCCGCGCCGATCACCTCAACGTCGGCGTCGCCTCGGGCGCTGTTCACAAGGACACCGGCGCGAAGGTCCTCCACCACGCGCCCAACACGACCTCGAACATCCTTGCCAAGTCGATCTCCAAGGACGGCGGCATCATGGGCTACCGCGGCCTGGTGAAGATGAGCAAGAACGCTCACGGCTCCAAGGCGCGCGTGCAGTGCGACGGCCTGATGATGGACGGGCGCTCGCGCTCTGACACCTGGCCGGACATCCAGGTCCAGTGCCCGCACGTGACGGTCGCCCACGAGGCCACGGTCGGGCGGATCTCCGACGACCAGCTCTTCTACATGGGCTCGCGCGGCTTCACCGAGGATGAGGCGGCTGCGATGATCGTCAACGGCTTCATCGAGCCGGTGACAAAGGAGCTGCCGATGGAGTACGCGGTCGAGCTAAACCGCCTGATCCAGCTGGAGATGGTCGGCTCGATCGGGTAGGGCGAGCCCAAGCAGCTATACCCGCTGCGCCTCGAGCGCGTCAAGCAGCTGCCAGTTGGCGGCAAGCGCCGACGCAGCGGCCTCTGCCGCCTGCGCCTCGGCGGCGGTGCGCTCGCGCTCGCCGCTGCCGCTCAGGCTCGCCGCAAGCGCACGGGCGGCAAGCTGGGCGTGGGCGCCGTCGCTTGCCTCGTGCAGCTTGAAGTAGGCGGTCGCGCTGCCGTCGGCAAAGCCGTAGTGCGCGATCAGCCCCTCGCGCTTGCTGCGCGCGATGCGGGGCTGCGTGGACTCGATCGCAAAGAGCGTGCCAAGCGTGGCTGCAAATGAGCGCTCCTCATCCCCCGCCCAGATCGCCGCGCAGCGCCGCGTTGCCGCGAGCGGCTCGCCGCCGAGCCGAGGACTCGCGGCCCTCAGAAAGTCATCCCACAGCGCGATGTGCTCGCGCTCCTCGCAGGCATGGTCGGCAAGCTCTGCTGAGAGATCCGCCTCGATCGCGCCACGCTCGGCAAGCTGTCCGGCAGAGCGTGCGGCCTGCTCGGAGGCCTCTGCAAGCGCGACCACGAGGTGACGGTACTCGCCCGCGTAGCGGGCAAGCTCAGCGGCGCTCAGCTCGCCCGCGTTCCAGCGCAGATAGAAGGGATGGGAGAGCAGGTCATGGCGGGAGGACGCCTGTGCAAGGCGCTGCGAGATCGACGCGGCGCGCCGAGCGATGAGGGGAGCGGTGCTGGCCATCGAGGTGGCGGCGATGGTAGCGCAGCGCTCCGACGGAAAGGCGGCCGCCCTCAGGCGGCAAGCGCGCGGTCAAGCTCGCTGCGCGGGAGCTCGAGCAGCAGGCGCTCCACGCGCGGCGGGGCACCCTCTGCAAGGGTCACGCAGGAGCCCGGCCAGTAGGGGTTTGCGGAGGGCTCAACCGGCCGCAGGAAGGCGCGCTCGTAGGTCCAGCAGCCGGTGTTGAGAAGGTGCGCGCCGCCGCGCCCTCGCCACTCCTGGTTGCGATCGCCGGGCAGGGGCCCGGCGCGATGGGTGTGCCCGAAGATGAGGTAGCGCTCCCCGAGCCCCAGGCGATCGGCGACCTCGCCTGCGGCTGCCAGGCCGGCGCGGCGCAGCTCGCCCGCAGAGAGGGTTGCGTTCAGCGGTCCCAGCCCGGCGCGATTGAGCGCTGCGATCACCAGCGGGAAGGCGCGCTTGGCGGCGCGTCCGCCGAGCGCGACCCCTAGCGCCTGCAGGCGCGTGCGCACCTGCCGCGCGGAGCCGCCGCCGTTGGGCAGCCAGTGGGTCGTGTCGCCGCCCCCCAGCGCGTGCCAGGCGCGCACCGTGACCGAGCCGTTGAGCGCGGCGTTGGTGGGGCCCTGGCGGGCGACCGCGTCGATCCACGCATAGAGCGGGCTGCAGAGCGCCTCGTAGTCGACGACCTCGCGCAGCGAGGCGCTCGGGCGCCCGAGCACCCGTGCCATCGCGCCGACGCCAAGGCGCTCGAGCGTCGGGATCGTGACGTGGGCGTCCAGGTAGTGGCCATGCATCGCGTAGACGTCCTCGCGCAGGAAGATCCCCGGATAGGAGACCGTCAGCCGCGCGGGCGCGATCAGCTCCGCGAGCGCCTGCAGGGTGCCGCCGAAGGTGTGCGCGGGCAGGCGCTCATCGAGCGCGAGCGTGCCGTCGCGCTCTTCGATGCGCCGCGCGATCGCCCCTGCGATCAGCGCATGATCGTGGTTGCCCGGGCAGATCACGACCTCCCGGTCTGCGAGCGTCTTGCCCAGCGCGCGCAGGAACGGCGCCGCCGCCGCGACTGCCCCACGTGCGGGCCCGTGGCGCAGCTCGAGCACGTCCCCGAGCAGGACCAGCCGCTCTGCCTCGCGCGCACGGGCGAGCACCCGCTCCTGGATCGCCGGCAGGCGCAGCAGGTCCGCGCGCGCTGCGCTGCCGAGGTGAAGGTCGGAGAGGATCAGCGCCTGCACGCCACGCTGCCGGCGCTCTAGGCCGCGCCTGACTGCAGCGCCAGGCGCATTTCCTTGGGCAGCATGAAGCGCACGTCCTCGGATGTCGCCTCGACCTCTTCGACCTGCCCCACGCCCAGCGCGCGGAAATGGCAAAGCAGCTCCTCTACGAGGTGCTCGGGCGCGGAGGCGCCGGAGGAGATGCCCACGGTGCGCTTGCCCTCGAGCCAGCCTGGGTCCAGCTCGCGCAGGGAGTCGATCAGGTAGGACTCGGTGCCACAGGCGCGCGCGACCTCGACCAGGCGCGCGGAGTTGGAGGAGTTGCGCGAGCCGATGATCAGCACCAGATCGCAGCGCGAGGCGATCTTCTTGACCGCCGCCTGGCGGTTGGTGGTCGCGTAGCAGATGTCCTCCCGACGCGGCCCTTTTATCTCTGGAAAGCGCTCACGCAATCGCGCGACGATCGCCGTCGTCTCATCGACCGAGAGCGTCGTCTGGGTGACGAAGGCGACGCGCGACTCATCGGGCACGGAGAGCTGATCGACGTCACGCTCATCCTGCACGAGCACGATCCGCCCGGGCGCCTCGCCCATCGTGCCTTCGACCTCCTCGTGGCCGTCGTGCCCGACCAGGATGACCGTGTAGCCGGCCTCGGCGAACTTGCGCGCCTCGACATGGACCTTCGTGACCAGCGGGCAGGTCGCGTCGATCGTCACCAGCGAGCGCGCCTGCGAGCGCTCGCGCACCGCCGGCGCAATGCCGTGCGCGGAGAAGACCGTGACCGCGCCCTCGGGGACCTCGTCGACCTCATCGACGAAGACCGCCCCGCGCTCGCGCAGGTCCGCAACCACGTTCTTGTTGTGCACGATCTCCTTGCGGACGTAGACGGGCGCGCCGTATAGCTCGAGCGCGCGCTCGACCGTCTGCACAGCGCGATCCACGCCGGCACAGTAGCCGCGCGGCGCCGCAAGGATGATCCGCTCGATGGCGGTCTGCGCCTCTGCGCTCTCCACAGCCTGATTGTATGCGCTCGCGGGCGCCGTCACGCTGGCGCCCGCGCCCGCCGGAGCCGATCTGCCGCGCGCACCACGCGCCGGCGCCCCCGGCGATACGCTGTGGTCGTGGCACAGCGTCATCTGGATCGCCTGACCCCGGTGGATGCCTCCTTCCTGCATCAGGAAGACGCGAACGCGCATATGCATCTGGGCGCGCTGGTGCAGATCAGCGGGGAGCCGCTCACGCGCGCGGAGCTGCTCGATCAGATCCGCGAGCGCCTGCATCTGGTGCCCCGCTACCGCCAGAAGCTCGCCTACACCCGCCTTGACGCCGGGCGTCCGGTCTGGATCGACGACCCGGCCTTCGACCCGGACTTTCACGTGCGCCACACCGCGCTGCCGGCGCCGGGCGGCTTCCGCCAGCTGCAGGCGCTGACCGCGCGCATCTTCTCCCAGCCCCTGGACCGCGCACGACCGCTGTGGGAGATGTGGCTGGTGGAGGGCCTGCGCGAGGGCGGCTGCGCGCTGATCTTGAAGAACCACCACTGCCTGATCGACGGCGTGGCGGGGATGGACCTGGCGACGGTCCTCTTTGACCTTGACCCCCACGCGGCGCCGCCGGAGCACCCCGAGCACAGCTGGCAGCCGCACCGCGAGCCCAGCCGGCTGGAGCTGCTCGGCACCCTTGCCCGCGCGGCGCTGCGCAGCGAGCGCGAGCTGGCGGAGAAGGCGCTTGCGGCGCTCGCCAACCCGGAGGGCGCGATGCGCAAGCTGCGCGATGCGGCCGAGGGCCTTGGCGAGGTCGCCTGGGCGCTGCTCAACCCCGCGCCTGCAACGCCCCTCAACGAGCCGATCGGGCCCTACCGGCGCTTCATCGGCATCGCCGCGCCGCTCGATGACCTGAAGGCGATCAAGAATGCCTTCGGCGGCACCGTCAACGATGTCGTGCTGGCGATCGTCACGGGCGCGCTGCGCACCTTTCTGATCGAACGGGGCGTGCGTACGAGCGGGCTTGAGCTGCGCGCGCTCGTTCCCGTCTCGGTGCGCGCCCCCGACGAGCACGGGGCGATGGGCAACCGGATCGTGGCGATGCGCGCGCCGCTGCCGGTCTTCATCGCCGATCCGATCGAGCGCCTGCGCTACCTGACCGCCGCGATGGCCGATCTGAAGGAGTCCAAGCAGGCGATCGGCGCAAAGGTGATCGCTGACGTCCAGAACTTCGCGCCCCCCACGCTGCTTGCGCAGGCCTCGCGCCTGCAGTTCTCAACCCGCCTCTTCAACCTGCTGGTCACGAACATCCCCGGCCCGCAGTTCCCCCTCTACGTCCGCGGCCGCATGCTGCGCCACGCCTACCCGATCGCGTTCCTGCCAAACAACCACGCGCTGTCGGTCGCGATGATGTCCTACAACGGCGAGATCACCTTCAGCCTGCTTGCGGACTTTGACGCGCTGCCCGACGTCGAGCTGATCGGCGAGGCGATCTCCGCGGAGATCGCCGCCCTGCTTGCGGCCACCCGCAGCGAACCGTCCCGGCGGACGGCCAGACGCAGCAGGCGCAAGAACGCGCAGCGCTTCCTGCCAAGGCCGCCGCTCAGCCTCGTGGGCGCAGAGAGCGCGGCGAGCGCTACCCGAACCCGAGCGCGAACTTAGCGTCCTCGCTCATCCGCTCCGGCGTCCAGGCCGGCGTGAAGGTCAGCTCGCTCTGCACGCTGGCCACGCCCTCCACTTCGCCAACCAGCTCTTCGATCTGCGCCGCGACGTGCGGCCCGATCGGGCAGCCGGGCGTGGTGAGGGTGTAGGTGACGCGCACATCTCCGCCGTCAATTTCCACGCCATAGATCAGGCCGAGCTCGACGAAGTCCAGGCCCAGCTCCGGGTCGATCACGTTCGCCAGCGCGTCCATCACCTCCTCGACATTGACCGGCACGCCGCCGGCGCCCGGCTGCTGCGTGGGGGCACCAGCCCCGCCTGCGGGCGCCGCTGCGCCCTGCGCCTGCTGCTCCTGCTCCGTCGGCTGCTGACCCTGCTGATCGGACATCGCCACCAGTGTAGTGGCGGCGATCGCCGGCCGACCGGCGCTTCAGTTGCTGGTTCCCATCCGGTCCCAGGCGTAGAGGGAGAGGCACTCGTGCAGAAGCTCGACCGCGCGCGCGCGAGAGAGGCGCGGCAGGATCACCTCCAGCGCATGGCGCTCGGTGATCGGCTCCCGCGAGGGCTCCTCGCCCCTGAAGCGCACCGCGATCTTCAGCGCCTCGCGGCGGTTGTCGCCCAGGTGCTGAAAGACGCCCGCCAGGAACTCCATGCTCGGCAGCGGCTGGCCGACCTCAAGCGAGGCGTGCCAGGCCGCCAGCAGGTGCAGGTCCTCCTGGTCGAGATCGGCAAGCGCCTGCACGTAGTGGTCTGAGAGCTGCTCCTCGGGTAGATCGTCGACCCAGGCGTGCAGGATCTCGTCGACCAGCTGGCGGCGGCCCTCGCGGCTGAGCGAGTCCGCGATCACCCGTACAGCATCATGCGGTTCGATAAAGCAGAGCGGCATCTTGCCTCCCTGGATCGGTTCTCTGGGGTTTGCAGTGGCACCAACCGGCGCAGGGGCAAACTTTAGGGGCCGGTCAGGACGGCACTTTTGCGCGCCCGTGCGCTAGGCGGCAAGCGCGCCTGCGCCGCGAGCGTCCTGCTCGCCGCTCTGGGCGGCCAGATAGCGCTCGACCGCCAGCGCGCACTGCCGTCCCTCGTTGATCGCCCAGACGATCAGCGACTGGCCGCGGCGCGCATCGCCGGCGGCAAAGACCCCCGGCACGCTCGTCTGATAGCGCGGCGCAAGCACGTTCGAGCGCTGGTCGCGCTCCACCCCGAGCTGCTCGAGCAGCGCCTGCTCGGGCCCCAGGAAGCCCATCGCCAGCAGCACCAGCTGCGCGGGCAGCTCGCGCTCGCTGCCGGCCACCGGCGCAAAGGGCGGCGCCCCCTGCGCCTCTGCCACCTGCAGCGCTCCGACCGCCCCCTCGGCGCCGGGCAGGAAGCTCAACGTCGTGCGCGAGAAGTCCTGCTCGCCGCGGGAGAGCGCACTCGCCTCCTCCATCGCATAGCTGATGCGCAGCTTTGCCGGCCACAGCGGCCACGGGGTGAGCGCATCCGGGCGCCGCCTGGGAGGCTGGGGCAGGAGCTCAAGCTGGACCACGGAGCTTGCGCCCTCGCGGATCGCGTTGCCGACGCAATCCGCGCCGGTGTCCCCGCCGCCGATCACCACCACCTGCTTGCCCGCGGCGCTGATCGCCACCTCCGGCTGGGGCTGGGGCAGCTCAGGCTCCGGCCCGCGCTCGCGTGCGATCGCGCGGTTGCGCTGATAGAGGTAGTCCATCGCAAAGTGGATCCCTTCAAGCTCGCGCCCGGGCACGGGCAGATCGCGGGGCACGCGCGCGCCCGTCGCGATCACGATCGCGTCGAAGCGCTCGCGCAGCTGCGCAGCGCTCAGGTCCCTGCCCACCTCGCAGCCCAGGCGCAGCAGCACCCCCTCTTCCTGCAGCTGCCTGACGCGCCGCTGCACCACCCACTTCTCGATCTTGAAGTCAGGCACGCCGAAGCGCACCAGGCCGCCCGCGGCCTCGTCGCGCTCAAAGAGCTCCACGCGATGCCCGGAGCGGCGCAGCTGCTGCGCCGCGGCCATCCCCGCCGGCCCCGAGCCGATCACCGCCACCGAGCGCCCGCTCTCCTGCCGCGGCGGCTCTGGCACCACCCAGCCCTCCGCCCAGGCGCGATCGACGATCGCCTGCTCGATCTGCTTGATCGTGACCGCTTCCCCCTCGCGGATCTCCAGCACGCAGGCCGCTTCGCAGGGCGCAGGGCACAGCCGGCCGGTGAAGTCGGGGAAGTTGTTGGTCGCGTGCAGCTGGCGCATCGCCTCCTCGAAGCGGCGGTGGTAGACGAGGTCGTTCCAGTCCGGGATCAGGTTGCCGAGCGGGCAGCCGTTGTGGCAGAAGGGCACGCCGCAGTCCATGCAGCGCGCGCCCTGCTCGCGCAGCTGCCCCTCGGGCGCGGGCGCCACGAACTCCTGGTAGTCGGCCACGCGCGCCCCCGCGGGTCGGTAGCTTGGCCCGTGGCGCTCGATCTTCAGGAAACCGCCGAGCTCGCCCATCAGCTGCCCCCCTCGGCGCCCTGCAACGGCCCACCGGCGCCGGCGATCGGCGCCGGCTGCGCGTGCAGCGCAGGCGGCGCTTCGCTCTCGGCCACAAGCTGGGCTTCTTCATCGAGCACACGCCGGTAGTCGTGCGGCATGACCTTCACGAACGCGCCGGCCGCAAGCAGCTCCTCAAAGCGCTCGAGCGCCGCCGCCGCCACCGGCGAGTCGGTGTAGCGGTGGTGCTCCTCGATCATCGTGCGCAGCTCCAGCGCATCGGCGGCGCTGATCTCCTCGAAGCCGACCATCCCCATGTTGCAGCGCTCAGGGAAGCTGCCTGACTCGTCAAGGACATAGGCGATCCCGCCGCTCATGCCCGCGGCGAAGTTGCGCCCGGTCGGCCCGAGCACGACGACGCGCCCGCCCGTCATGTACTCGCAGCCGTGATCGCCAAGGCCCTCCACGACCGCCCAGGCGCCGGAGTTGCGCACCGCAAAGCGCTCCCCCGCCAGCCCGCGGAAGAAGGCCTTGCCCGCGGTTGCGCCATAGAGCACGGTGTTGCCCACGATCACGTTGGCGGCGGCGTCGAAGTCCTCCCCCACGCCCTCGCGCGGGCGGATCGCGAGCACGCCGCCGGAGAGCCCCTTGCCCGCATAGTCGTTGGCGTCGCCGGCGAGGATGAAGGTGACCCCGGGCGCAAGCCAGCCGCCGAAGCTCTGGCCGGCGGAGCCGCGGAAGCGCACCTCAAGGCCGCGCTCGGGCGGCAGCCCGCCGGCGCCGTAGACGCGCGCGATGTGGCTTGAGAGGATGCCGCCCACGCAGCGATTCACGTTCCGTATCTCCATGCTCAGCCGCAGCGAGGCGCCATCCTCGCGTGTGCCGATGCGCGTGCGGCCTACAGGCTCCTCGGCGCCGGAGCCCTCCTTGACCTCAAGCAGCGGCGCCGCGGCGCGGACGAGCTCCCAGTCGAGCGCGTCCTCGAGCACGGGCGGTGGGCTCTGCACGCGCCGGCGCGGCGCTCCCTCGGGAAGCTGCAGCGGGCGCAGCAGCGCCGAGAGATCGACCCCGGCAGCCTTCCAGTGCTCGATCGCGCGGTCGTGCTCGAGCAGATCAGAGCGCCCGATCGCCTCCGCCAGCGAGCGCAGGCCGAGCGCCGCCAATCCCTCGCGCACTTCCTCGGCCAGGAAGAAGAAGAAGTTGATCACATGCTCGGGCGTGCCCGTGAAGCGCGCGCGCAGCTCCGGGTCCTGGGTGGCGATCCCGACCGGGCAGGTGTTGAGGTGGCAGGCACGCATCATGATGCAGCCGGTCGCGATCAGCGGCGCCGTGGAGAAGCCCATCTCGTCGGCGCCGAGCAGCGCCGCGATCAGCACGTCGCGCCCGGTCTTCAGCTGGCCGTCGGTCTGCACGATGATGCGCGAGCGCAGGTCGTTGAGAAGCAGCGTCTGCTGGGTCTCGGCAAGCCCGATCTCCCACGGCACTCCCGCCGCCTGGATCGAGGAGAGCGGCGAGGCGCCCGTGCCGCCGTCGTGACCTGAGATCAGCACGCGATCGGCGTTCGCCTTCGAGACGCCCGCGGCGACCGTCCCCACCCCGACCTCCGAGACGAGCTTGACCGACACCTCTGCCGCGGGGTTTGCGCAGCGCAGGTCGTAGATCAGCTGCTTTAAGTCCTCGATCGAGTAGATGTCGTGGTGGGGCGGCGGCGAGATCAGCCCGACGCCGGGGGTGGTGTGGCGGATCGAGCCGATGTAGGCGTCGACCTTGTGGCCCGGCAGCTGGCCGCCCTCGCCGGGCTTTGCGCCCTGGGCCATCTTGATCTGCAGCTCATCGGCGTTCACGAGGTAGTGGATCGTCACCCCAAAGCGCCCGGATGCGACCTGCTTGATCGCCGAGCGGCGGCGATCGCCGTTGGCGTCGGGGTGGAAGCGCACCGGGTCCTCGCCGCCCTCGCCCGTGTTCGAGCGCCCGCCCAGGCGGTTCATGGCGATCGCGAGCGTCTCGTGCGCCTCGCGCGAGATCGAGCCCAGGCTCATCGCCCCGGTGCAGAAGCGCTTGACGATCTCGCTCGCCGGCTCGACCTCCGCAAGCGGGATCGCGCGCTCGGGGTCGGTGCGCAGCGCCAGCAGCCCACGCAGGGTCGCGGCACGGGCGGCCTGCTCGTTGACCGCGCGCGCGTACTCCTTGAACTTCGCGTAGGCGGGGCCTGAGCGCAGCGCCGCAAGCGCCTCGCCGGAGCCACCGAGGGCATCCGCGACGGCGCCGTCTGTCGCGCGCACGGCGTGCTGCAGGGTGGCGATCGTCTCCGGGTTCCAGATGTGGCGCTCCCCGTCGCGCCGCCAGGCGTAGACGCCGCCGACGGGCAGCGCGCGCTCGTAGGAGCCGCCCGAGGGAGAGCGGCCGGCAAGCCTTGCGCACCCGGCGCTCGGGTAGGCGCGCTCATGGCGCGCGAGCGCCTCGCGCGCGATCACCTCGAGCGAGACGCCGCCCACGCGCGAGGCGGTGCCGCTGAAGTGCCGCTCCACCACCTCGCTGGAGAGGCCGACCGCCTCGAAGATCTGCGCGCCGCAGTAGGACTGGATCGTCGAGATGCCCATCTTCGAGATCGTCTTCAGCAGCCCCTTGCCGATCGCCTTGAAGACGCGCTCGGCGGCCTCCGGCGCGCTCAGCGTCTCCTCGCCGCTCGTCCCGTCCGAGCCGCTTGCGCCGCTGGCGGTCACCGGCGCGCCCTTGCGCGGCAGGCGCCCTTCGTGGGCGAGCTCGTCGATCGTCTCCAGCAGGACGTAGGGGTTGACGGCGCTTGCGCCGTACCCGATCAGCGTCGCGAAGTGGTGCACCTCGCGCGGCTCCCCCGACTCGAGGATGATCCCCACGCGCAGGCGCACCCCCTCGCGGACGAGGTGGTGGTGGACGGAGGCGACCGCCAGCAGTGAGGGGATCGGCACGCGCTTTGCGCCGATGGCGCGATCGGAGAGGATGATGATGTTGACGCCCCTTGCGACCGCCGCATCGGCCTCGCCGGCGATGCGCTCAAGCGCCCCCTCCATCCCCGCCGCGCCCTCTGCCGCCGGCCAGGTGGTGTCGATCGTGCAGGCCGAGAAGACATCGTGGTCGATGTGGCGCAACGTCTCAAGCTCGCGGTTGAGCAGCAGCGGGCGCTCGAGCACAAGCTGGTGGGCGTGCTCGGGCTCCTCTGCCAAGAGGTTGCGCTCGCTGCCCAGGAAGGTCCTCAAGCTCATCACGATCTCCTCGCGGATCGGATCGATCGGCGGGTTTGTGACCTGCGCGAAGAGCTGCTTGAAGTAGGAGAAAAGCGGCGGCGCCTGCTCGGAGAGCATCGCCAGCGCCAGGTCGTTGCCCATCGAGCCGACCGGCTCTTCGGCGTTGCGCGCCATCGGTTCGATCAGCACCCGCAGGTCCTCCTGGCTGTAGCCGAAGGCAAGGCGGCGGCGGTGCAGGGGCTCGCTTGAGATCGTCACCTGCTCGGAGGGAGGCAGCTCGTCGAAGTGCACCGAGCGCTCCGCAAACCACTTGGCATAGGGGCGCCGGCGCGCAAGCGCCTCCTTGACCTCGCTGTCGCCGACGATCCGCCCGGCGGGCAGATCGACCAAGAACAGCTTGCCCGGCGCCAGGCGTCCCAGGCGCTTGACCTCCGCGTCGGGGATGTCGAGCAGCCCGATCTCCGATCCCAGCACGACGTAGCCGTCCTTGGTCTCCACCCAGCGGCCGGGGCGCAGCCCGTTGCGGTCGAGCGTCGCGCCGACGATGCGCCCGTCGGTGAAGGCCACCACCGCGGGCCCGTCCCAGGGCTCCATCAGGCAGGCGTGGTACTCGTAGAAGCCGCGCAGCTCCGGGTCGATGTCCTTGCGGCTGGCGTAGGCCTCGGGGATCATCATCATCACCGCGTGGGGCAGCGAGCGCCCGGCGAGCATCAGCAGCTCAAGCACGTTGTCAAAGGTCGCCGAGTCGGAGTTGCCGCGCGGGATGACCGGCAGCGCCTTTGGCAGATCGGCGCCGAAGAGCTCGCTTGCAAGCTCGCTTTCGCGTGCCCGCATCCAGTTGACGTTGCCCATCAGCGTGTTGAACTCGCCGTTGTGGCAGATCACCCGGTAGGGGTGCGCGAGCGGCCAGCTGGGGAAGGTGTTGGTGGAGAAGCGCGAGTGCACGAGCGCAAGCGCGCTGCGCGCGCGAGGATCGCGCAGGTCCGGGTAGAAGCGGGGCAGCTGCCAGGAGATCAGCATGCCCTTGTAGACGATCGTGCGCGAGGAGGAGGAGGCGATGTAGAGGTCCGCTGCGCCCTCGCGCTCGCATTGGCGCTCGACGCTGCGGCGGATCACGTAGAGCTTGCGCTCGAAGGCCTCCTGCGAGCTCTCGCCGCTGCCCACGAACAGCTGCATGATCTCCGGCCTGCACTCGCCGGCCACGCGCCCCACATGCTCGGCGCAGACCGGCACCTCCCGCCAGCCCAAGGGCACCTGGCCCTCGGCGCCGACGGTGCGCTCAAGGCGCTCCTGGAGCTGCTCGCGCCTGCGCGGATCGCGTGGCAGAAAGCACATCATCACGCCGTAGTCGCCGGCTGCAGGCAGCGCGAACTCGACGCTGCCGCGCAGCAGCTCGTCGGGAAGCTGCATCAGGATGCCCGCCCCGTCCCCGGTCTGCGCGTCGGCCCCCGAGGCGCCACGGTGCTCGAGGTTCTCGAGCGCCTCCAGCGCAAGCTCGATCACCTCGTGGCAGGGCGCGTTGTCCAGCCGCGCGACCATCCCCACCCCGCAGGAGTCGTGCTCGAGGGCGGGATCGTAGAGCCCGGCGGCTTGAGGTAGCTTGCTGTGCGCAGTCATTGCAGTCGCTGTTGAGGGTGCGCGCAGCCGACGAGGCAGATTGCTCTGCATCGACCAGCGCAGGACCGCACCCGAGACGGTAAAAAGCCTAGCAGCGGCAGGCCCCCCGAGCAAGGCTAGGGCGTCGCCTCCGGCGCCCTGAAAGTGGCCTCCAGATCCCAGCTGCAGAGCCCTCCCCGCGCCGGGCAGCCAGCGCAAAGAGCGCGGTTTGGCGCGGGGCTCGGCGCCGGCGCGAGCGCGCAGGCCGCATCGAGTCGCTCGCGCAGCTGCGCCTCCAGCTGCTGGCCCTGCTCGCGCCCGTAACGGGCCACCGCGGGCTGCTCAGGATGGCGCAGGAACCAGTGGATCACCTCGACCGCCGCCGCTCCGTCCCTGAGCGCGGCGAGCGCGTAGATCTGCCGCTGCAGGCTGTAGCGCTCGCGCACCGCATCCTCAGCGCTCACCCCCTCCCGCAGGCGATCGCTCTTGTAGTCGATCACGAGCGCCTGATCGCGCTCGCGCGCATAGAGGTCAAAGGCGCCGCCGATCGGCGGCAGCTGCGGGTCGAGCACGAACACAAACGGCAGCTCACGCGCGCCCTGTGCACGAGCTGCGCGCTGCGCGAGGGGGCCGCTCAGCGCCACCCGCGCAAGCTCGGCGATCTCCGCGCACTCGGCGGCGCTCGGCTCCCCGAGGCCCGCCGAGGCCGCCAGCTGTGCCACCGCCGAGGGGCCCGGCGCGCCTGCGCGCTCGGCCGGCGGCGCGGCGATCAGCGCGTGCAGGATCTTGCCAAGCGCACGCCCGCCGCGCGCGCGGGCGCCGGGGCGCCGCTCGCGCTCACAGGCCGCCTCCCCCCCGCGCGCGATCGAGAGCTCCGGCAGGCGCAGGATGTCCTCCACATAGAAGCGAAGCGCGCAGCGCTCGAGCTTGGCGAGGCTGCTGTATGAGATCAGCTCGCGGCGTGCGAGGAGCTCCTTGAGGCTTGGCGTAGCCTGCGGCGGGGATGGCGCAGGCGGCCCGCCGCGGCGCGGGCCCGCACGCCCCTGCTCGGCGCGCCCGGCGCGCGGGGCCTCGCGCTCGAGCGCCTGCGCCGCCCTCTCGCCGAGCAGCCGCAGGCGCACCGGGCCGGCGATTCCGGGCACGGTGAGGGGGTCCACAAGACGCTCCGCCGCCTCCAGGGCGCCTGCGAGATCCGGGAGCAGCGCGGGCGCAAGCCAGTGCAGCTGCGCGCCGCCCGGGCGCTCTGCGGGCCAGCGCGCAAAGGGCGCGCAGCCGCTCAGTATCAGCCGCTCGCGGGCGCGCGTGCAGGCGACATAGAGCAGGCGCTCGCTCTCCTCCTGCTCTCGGGCGCTGCGCTCGGCAAGCAGCTGGTCGTAGTCGAGCGCGGAGCGCTCTTCCTTGCCTGCGTGGGAGGGAATGCGCACTCCCAGGCGCTCGCCGTCGACTAGCACCAGCGGCCGCTGCAGGCGCACGGCGCTGCCAAGCTCGGCCAGGCAGACGACGTCGAACTCCAGGCCCTTGGCGGCGTGGATCGTAAGCAGCCAGACGCCCTCCTCTGTGGCGGGCGCCGGCGCCTGGGCGCGATCGGGCAGCTCGGCGGCAAGCGCCGCATATTCAAGAAAGGAGCGAACGCGCGGCCCCTCGGCGCGCTCAAAGCGCCGCGCGGCGGCCACCAGCGCGCCGACGGCATCCTGATCCTCCTCGTCAAGCAGCTCCCCGGCGCGCTGCAGCGTCGCCGCGATCCCCTCGTAGCAGAGCTGCGCGCGTGCGCGCTCGCGCTCCTTTAGGTAGCGCTCTAGCCGCTTGCGCTCGCGCTCGCTTAGCGCCTGGGGCTGGCGGCGCTCGGACGCCGCTGGATCGCTGCGCACCGCCTGCGCAAGCGCGGTCGCCAGCGAGCAGCCAAGGCGCGCGCGCAGCTGCGCGATGCCGAGCAGCGCCTCCGCGGAGAGCCCGCAGAGCGGCGAGGCCAGCGCCGTGGAGAGCGCGAGCTCCTCCTCGTCGTTGAGCAGCGACCGCAGGTGGCAGAGCAGCGTCGTGGTCGCCTCGCTGCCCCACAGCGACTCGCCCCCGCTCGCAAGCGGGATCGAGCGCGCCTCAAGCGCCTGCCGATAGACCGCCATGCCCGTGCGCGAGCGCATCAGGATCGCGACCTGCGCCGGCTGGCAGGTGCCCTGCGCAAGCAGCTGCGCGATCCGCTCAGCCAGCAGCTGCGCCTCGAGCAGCCGCGTGCGGGTCACCCCGCGCCGCTGCTGGACCCCCGCCGGCCAGGGCAGCCGCGCAAGCGCCTCATCGACGAGCAGCAGCTCCAGGCGGGGCTCCGCCGGCTCGCGCGCGCGCAGGGTCTCGGTGCGACCGGCAGCCATCGCCCGGTGTCGGTCGCCCAGGCGCTGCGCAAAGAGCGCGTTGAGCGTCTCGATCAGCTCCGGATGTGCGCGGAAGCTCGTCCTCAGGGTAAGCTCGGCGCCCTCGCGGCGCAGCGCGGCGGCCCGCCGGCGGAAGATCTCCACCTCAGCGTGGCGGAAGCCGTAGATCGACTGCTGCTCGTCGCCGACCGTCAGCAGGTTGCCGTCCTCGAGCGCCCGCAGCAGCGCAAGCTGGCGCGCGTTGACATCCTGGAACTCATCGACCATGATCAGGGCGTAGCGGCGGCGCCAGCGCGCTCGCAGCCTGCTGTCTCCCTGAAGCAGCGCCAGGGCGCAGAGCTCGAGGTCGTCGTAGTCGAGGCACCCCGCCGCCTGCTTGTGGGCGGCAAAGCGCTCGTCAAAGAGCTCGAGCAGGCGGGAGAAGAGCGCGGCGATCGCGCTCGCCTCGCCCTCGCCCTCCTCCCCGCCGCCGCGACCGGCGCCCGGGGCGGGCAGCGCCGGCGAGCGCTGACCGCGCGAGCGCAGCTGGTCATAGACGGTGAGGATCGCCTGCTGGAGCTGCTCGGGCGCATAGGCGCTCAGCTGCTCGCGCTGCTCGCCGGAGAGCTCCTCCACCAGCGCGCCCAGGGCCTCCTCGTAGGCGCGCGCCCGCAGCAGCGCCGCGTGTCCCTCCTCAAGGACGCTGAAGCCCGGCTGCAGCGCGCCCTCGAAGGACTGCTCGCGCAGCAGCATCGCGCAGAAGCCGTGGAAGGTGCCGATGAAGGCGCCGCGCAGCCGGCTGCGCTGCAGGCGCCCCTCGCGCTCGCCAAGCCGCGCGGCCACGCGCTCGCGCAGCTCCGCTGCGGCGCGCACGGTGAAGGTGATCGTGAGCAGCCGCTCGGGCGCGATCTGCTCCTCGAGCACCGCGCTCACGAAGCGCTCGACGAGCACGCGCGTCTTGCCCGAGCCGGCCGCCGCGCTGACCAGGAGCGGCGCAATCGGTCGTGCCAGCACGCTGCGCTGCTCATCGATGAGGTGCCCGGAGGCGCTCATCGCAGCTGCCTGCAGACTCCCGGATGGGCGCACCCGCCGCTCGAGCAGGTCAGCGGCCGCGCCTCGATCAGCCCCTCCGCCAGCTGCACGGCGGCCAGCTGCGCGGCGGCGACCGTCGCCTGCTCGAGCTCCGCCAGCTCCTGCGCGGCGAGGAGATCGGTGCGATATGCGGGCAGATCGACTCCCGCCAGCAGCGCTCCGCGTGGGCGCAGGTCAGGGCCGCCAAGCGGCTGATAGAGGCCGCCGACGACCTCCAGGTCGAGCAGCTGGCGGGCGGCGCGCATGTAGAGCGCAAGCTGAAGCGTGCCCTCCTTGGCCCACCTGGCAGCGGCAAAAGCCGGGCGCAGCGAGCGCTTGTAGTCGTAGACCACGGCCGCCCCCTGCGCGTCCACGTCGATGCGGTCGATCCGCCCGGAGATCTCAAGCTGCTCGCCCAGCGCAAGCGCCGGCAGGGCGCCTGAGCGACCGAAGTCAAGCTCGATGTGGCGCGCGCTGAAGCGCCGCTGCTGCTCGCAGGCAAGCTCGAGGTAGCGAAAGAGCCCATCGCGCAGCCGCAGGAGCATCAGCTGCGCCGGCGCGCCCGAGCGCTGATGCGGCGCGCGCGCGAGCGCGCCTTCGCGACGCTCCTGCGCCGCAAGCTCCGCGGCGATGAGCTCACGTGCGCGCCCAAGGCGCGCAGGTGTAAGGCGCGCCTCGCCCGTCTCCTGCTCAAGCGATCTGAAGAGCCCCTGCAGCAGGCGGTGGGCGATCTGCCCTTCGGTCAGCGCCGGCGCCTGCGGCGAGAGCTCCTGCGCCCTCAGCGCGCGCTCGATCAGCCACCGCCGCGGACAGCGCGCGTAGCACTCAAGCTCGGTCGCCGAGATGCGCCCGGGGGGATCGAGCGCCGCCGCGAAGCTGCGCACGCGCTCGCCAGCCTGATCGAGCTCTCGCGCGGGCGCGGCGGGCGGGCGGGAGGCGACGCGCCCGCACGGAGAGGGCCCCTGCTCGCGCTGCTGAGCCTCGGTCGCCCCCGCGGGCAGCTGCTCGAGCAGCAACGAGGGTGCGAGCGCCCGGCCGTCCGCGGCGCGCTCGCTGTAGCTGATGTAGAGGTCGCCGCCGGCGCCGGCGAGGCAGCGGGCAAAGAGCGCGCGCTCGGACGCCAGCTGGTCATCGGCTGCCAGCGGCGCGATGCCGCGAGCGCCAAGCAGCGCACGCTCGCCCTCGCTGAGGAAGCTGCGCGCCTGCGGGGGGCCGGGGAAGATGCCTTCGTTCATGCCGCAGAGCAGCAGCGCCTGCGGCCTGTGCGCTGCGAGCTGGAGCGGATCGCAGATCGCAAGCGCCGAGCGCCCCTCCCCGCACTGCAGAGGCGCGTGGAAGCGCAGGCGCGCAAGCACCGCCGCGATCCGCGCGGGTGTCGCGATGCGCTCTGCCAGCGCACGCGAGCGCCTGCCTGCGCCCGCGCGCAGCGACTGCTCCAGGTCGCTCAGTCGCTCAAGCGCGCCAAGCGCCGCGCGCAGCGCCGCCGCCTCGCACTCCCCCTCGCGCGCGAGCACGCCCTGCAGCGGCGCCCAGGCGCCGACAAAGAGCTCCAGCAGCAGGGGGAGCACGGGCGTCTGGCGCCCGGCGGCGGCCCGCGCAGCCTCCCAGTCGGGAGCAGGCGCCTGAAGCGGGGTGCTGCGCAATCCCTGCGCGCCCGCCAGCGCCAACGCACCGCGCGCGTCACGGACGCCCGCCCGCAGGCAGTCGCCTTCCAGCTGCGCGAGCGCCGCGCGGGGCACCCGCGCGCCGGGGTGTCGCAGCCAGGCAAGCAGGTCCTCGAGCTCCCCCTCCCCGCCGGCGATGCGCAGCCAGCCGAGCGCCGCCGCGCCGATCGCGCTTGAGCCAAAGGAGCGCGCGTGCAGCGCGCTGAAGGGGACCTCGGCGCGCTCGAGCAGAGCGCCAAGCGCCGGCGCCAGGCGCTGCGGGCGGCGGTGGACGACCGCGATCTGCGCAGGCGCAAGCCCTGCGCCGCGCAGCTGCTCGATGCGCTCAAGCAGCGCAGCGGTCTCCTCGCGCTCGCTGGCACAGCGGCGCAGCGTCACCGACAGCGAGCGCGCCGGCGCGTCGGTCGGCAGGCGCTCCTCCGCGAGCGCCGCAAGCGCCAGGTGCGCCGCGCTCGCGCCCGCTGCGGGGGCCTCCAGCAGCAGCTCCGAGGGCAAGCCCGGAAGCTGCCGATCGCGCGCAAGCGCCCCGATCGCATCGGCGAGCGCGCGTTCGCGATCCTCTGCCTGCAGCTCCGCCAGCAGCGATCGATACTCGCCGTGAAGCGAGCCCAGCAGCGCGAGCCGCGCGTTGCCCGCCACGCTCTTGTGCGCACAGGCGGCCGCCAGCTGCTGCGGGCAGACGCGCGCCGCTTCAAGCTCGCCGATCGCTCGCGCCAGCGGGGCTGCGAAGGGAGCCCGGCCGCTGCGCTCAAGCAGCGCCCCCACCAGCAGCTCACGCTCGAAGCTCAAGATCGTCTTAGCGGCGCCGCGCGAGCGCAGCAGCTCCTGGGCAAGCTCGGAGAAGCTCAGCACCCGCACCCCTACCAGCGCGCCGGCGCGCGCGAGCGCCCGGCGGCAGCCGAGCGCCGCCGGCGCGCTGCCCGCAGCCACCCAGCAGCTGCGGGCAGCAGCGCGCGCGCCCTGCAGGCGCCTGTGCAGCGCGGCGTCGAGGTGCGCCTGGTCCTCGCCGCTGTAGAGAGTGATCCTCACCCTTGAATCCTGGCGCAGGGGCCCGACACATTGCCGAGCCCGATCCGGGGGCAAGCGCTCTTCGCAGCGGCCTTGGGCGCTCTGCGTAGGATATCCGTCCAACGCCGTCCAGATTTGTCCAGAGCACGCACGCGCGGTACGAGATAGCACCTGCAAGGAAGGTGAGGCGGTGATCGAAGGCCCCACCGGCGCGGGGAAGCGATACGGGGACACGCGCTCCGTGCGCGCCCGCAGCGGTGGCCCCTCGAGAGCAGCTGCCTTCTCGCATCAGTTCCGTAGCAAGTGGGAGAAAGGACCATGAGCGGGATCAGGCAGGGATGCAGCGCGCAGGTCAGCTGGTCGGTGCAGCGGCGATGATGTACTTTGCCAACAGCGCCGGGTCGGGCACAAAGAGCGATCAGCGCCCGCGACGATCCACAGACGCGCTGATGCCGCTGGGCGTGATCGGCCGCGAGGAGCTAAGCCACGAGCTTGAGGACCGCCTCGGCGAGGCGCAGGATGGCAACCGCCCGCTGGCGCTGATGTGGCTCTCGGTGCTGCAGTCCGCGGGCGCCGCGGGGCTGCAAGCGGGCGCACCCTCAAGGAGCCTCCTGCGCCACTGTGCGGAGCGCATCGCAGCGCGCCTGCGCGAGGGCGACATCCTCGGCTACATGGGCGAGGGCGACTTCGCAATCCTGGTGGGGTCGATCCACCACCCCGCCGATGCGATCAGCTTCGCCCGCTCGCTCGTCGAGGCCTTCCAGCGGCCCTTCCTGGAGGGCAGCTCCCCCCTCTACGCCGAGGTTGACATCGGCGTCGCGGTGCACCCCAACGACGGCGAGCTGCCCGTGCGCCTGCTGCGCGCAGCCCAGCAGGCAGCGCGCCATGCCGCAAGGGAGATGCCCGCCCGCCGCGCGCGGCTGGTCTTCAGCTCCGAAACGCTCAACTGCCGCCAGCAGCGCTACGTCCAGATCACGGACGGTCTGCAGCGCGCGCTCGAGCGCGAGGAGTTCATGCTCCACTACCAGCCGATGCTCTACCTGCCCGGCGATGAGGTCGCGGGCGTGGAGGCGCTGATCCGCTGGCAGAACGAGAGCATCGGCAAGGTGCCCCCGGATGAGTTCATCCCCACCGCCGAGCGCTCAGGCGCGATCGTCGACATCGGCAAGTGGGTGCTCGCCGAGGCCTGCCGCCAGGCCCGCGCCTGGCAGCGGGATGGGATGCCGGTGCGCGTCGCGGTCAACCTGTCGGCGCGGCAGCTGCAGGAGCCCGACCTGACCGACTACGTCAGCGGCGTGCTCGAAGACACCGCGCTTGACCCCTCGCTGCTCGAACTGGAGCTGACGGAGTCCGTCTACGCCGAGCCGGAGACCGCGATCTCGGTGCTCAAGCGTCTCCACAACCTGGGCGTGCGCGTTGCGATCGACGACTTCGGGACCGGCTACTCCTCGCTCTCCTATCTCGCCCGCTTCCCCCGCGATACGCTCAAGATCGACCGCTCCTTCATCTCGCTGACCACCCACAGCGACGAGGTTGCGGCGGTCGTCGGAAGCGTGATCGTGATGGCGCACGCGCTTGGCGTCGAGACGGTCGCGGAGGGCGTCGAGACGGTAGAGCACCTGGACTTTCTACGCCACCACAAATGCGACCTCTCGCAGGGCTACCTGCACAGCCCCCCGCTGCCCCCTGCAGAGCTCGAGCCCTGGCTGCGCGCGCACCGCGAGGAGCATGCCAGGGCGCCGCTGGCTGCGATCTCAGCGCTGCCTGAGCAGGTGCCCGGCGACGATCAGCCCCCTGCAGATGCCGAGCCGCCGCAGCGGCGCGACTAGGCTGCGCTGCGCTCGGCGCTCAGCTCCGCGGCCTGCTCCTCGAGCTCCTCGGGCGGCTTTGCGCCTTCCTTGGCCCAGGGCTCGTTGAACTCCACCCGCCAGCGTCCCTCCGGCTCCTGGTGGAGCGCAAGGCGCGCGCGAAAGGAGCGCCCGGAGCGACCGCGGAAGCCGCTCACGGGCGCGGCGGTGTAGCCGGTCTTGATCAGCTCGCGGGCGATGCTCACCGGCAGCTGCTTGCCCGCCTTTGACTTCCAGATCACAAAGCCGCAGCCGGGGTCCTCGCGCGACCAGCACGAGTATCCCTTGCGATTCTCGACGATCTCCCTCCCGCAGACCGGACAGGGGCCCAGCCGCGCGCGCGGGATGCGCACGCCCTGCAGCGTCTCGTCTAGGGTGCCGACGGTCTCGCGGGCAAAGCTTGCGATGTCGGCCATGAAGCGCTCGCGCGAGTCTGCGCCCTGCTCGATCGCGGTCAGGCGCCGCTCCCAGTCGCCGGTCAGGTCCGGTGAGGTGAGCGCGTGGCTGGCGAGCAGCGCGATCACGTTCATGCCCTTTTCGGTCGGGACCAGCGCGCGCCCGTCGCGCTCGAGGTAGCCGACATCGATCAGCCGCTCGATGATCGCAGCGCGCGTCGCCGGCGTGCCGATGCCCGAGTCCTTCATCGCCTCGCGCAGCTCCTCATCCTCGACGAGCTTGCCCGCGGTCTCCATCGCCGCCAGCAGCGAGGCGTCCGAGTAGCGCCGCGGCGGCTTGGTTTCCTTGCGGCTGCACTCGATCGCGCTCGTGCGCACCTGCTCGCCCTCGCTCAGACGAGGCAGCCGCTGCTGGGCCTCCGCCTCTCCCTCGCTCCCTGCGCCATCGCTGGGTGCGCCCGCGGGGCGATCTGCGTCGATCGCCGCCGCCTCGGCGACCTCCGCCTCGCGATCGCGCGCGCGCCGGCGCTCGCGCTCCTCCTCGTCAAGCTCGCCATAGACCGCGCGCCAGCCCGCCTCGCGCAGCAGGCGGCCGCTGGTGCGGAAGCGGTGCTCGCCGACAACCGTCTCCACGCGCGTGCTCTCGAAGACCGCCTCCGGGTGGAAGACGGCGAGAAAGCGTCGCACGACCAGGTCGTAGACGCGCCGCTCCTCGGTGCTCATCTTTGCGACCGGGTGCTCAGAGCGCGTGGGGATGATCGCATGGTGGTCGCTCACCTTCGCGTCGTTGACCACGCGCGCCAGCGGCAGCAGGTCGAGCGACTGCACGTAGGCGGCTGCGCGCGCGTACTGGCTCTGAGCGCCGAGCAGCCCGACGGTGGGCTTGATCTCCGCGACCATGTCGCTTGAGAGGTAGCGGGAGGAGGTGCGCGGGTAGGTGAGCGCCTTGTGCTCCTCATAGAGGCGCTGCGCGGCCGCAAGCGTCCTGCGCGCCGAGTAGCCGAAGCGGCTGTTGGCCTCACGCTGCAGCGTCGTCAGGTCGTAGAGCAGCGGCGGCTTCTCGCGCTGTGCGCGCTGCTCGACCTTTGTGATCGCGCCCTGCTGATCCTTGCAGGCCGCGATGATCGCGAGCGCCTGCGCCTCGGTGGCGATGCGCTCGCCACGGCCGATCGCTGCCTCACCCTCAGCCGCTGCGCCATCCTGCTCAGATGGCTTTGAGCGACTGCGCGCCGCCGCCGGGGCGTGGTAGCGGCCGCGGTAGCTGCGCTCGCCGGGCGCGCCCTCCTCGAGCACCGTGAAGGTCGCGTCCACGAGCCAGTAGGGCTCGGGCTTGAAGGCGCGGATCTCCTGCTCCCGGCGCACGACGATCGCGAGCGTCGGCGTCTGCACGCGCCCGAGCGAGACCGCCCCGTCGAAGGAGGAGCGCAGGCGGATCGTCGCCGCCCGCGTGGCGTTCATGCCGACGATCCAATCGGCCTCCGAGCGCGAGCGCGCGGCCTGCTCGAGCGGCGCAAGGTCCGCAGCCGGACGCAGGTTTGCAAAGGCGTCCTTGATCGCCGTCTGGGTCATCGATGAGAGCCACAGCCGCCGCACCGGCTTGGTCGCCTTCGCCGACTCGTACAGATAGGCAAAGATCAGCTCCCCCTCGCGCCCGGCGTCGCAGGCGTTGATCACCTCATCGACATCCTCGCGGTGCAGCAGCTTGCGGACGACCGCAAACTGCTTGCGCGAGCGCTCGTCGCGGACGACGAGCTTGAAGCGATCGGGCACGATCGGCAGATCCGCCATCCGCCAGCTCTTGAGCTTGGCGTCATACTCCTCCGGCTCGGCGAGCTGCACGAGATGACCGACCGCCCAGGTGATGACCTGCTCCGGCCCCTCCAGGTAGCCCTCATGCTTGGCGAAGGCGCCGGGCAGCGCGCGCGCGAGGTCGCGGCCCACGGACGGCTTCTCCGCGATCACAAGGGTCTTCGCCATGGCGCCGCTCAGAGTAGCCGAGTGCGTAGCTAGAGGCTGTCGCAGCGGCTCTGGCCGACCGCTTCACGCGGCCGCGAGAGCAGCGCCGCGACGGAGGCATTCGCAACGCCGTAGCCGCCGGGCGCCCCGCCGCTGGTCGTGCTTGCAAACACGGTTGCAAGGACCCTGCCGCCGGCCCCGATCACCGGCCCGCCCGAGTTCCCGGGTCGGATCAGGCCGCGGATCGGCGTCAGCAGACGCCTCACCGGGCCTTCGCCGTAGGCGTTCTGGGTGACCACGCTCTGCGCTTCGCCGATCCGCGCCGGGTCGAGGGTCAGCGGCCCGTCTTCCGGATAGCCGACGACGACGCCTGCGGCTTCCGGCGCGCTCGCTGCAGCAAGCGCGAGCGGCGGGAGCGCGAGGCCGGGCACTTCCAGCAGCGCAAGGTCTTCACGCGCGTCGAAGGCGACGATCCGCGCCGGCAGTTCCGGCCCTTCCCCGGATCGCTCCACCACGGTGTGGCTCTCCCCCGCCACTACATGCGCGTTGGTCACCACGAGGTCGCCTGCCGCGACCCAGCCGGAGCCCTCGATCGCCATCCCGCAGGCAGTGCCGAGCACGCGCACAACCGAGCGCGCGGCGCCCTGCACCGCCGCCTCGCGGGCGAGCGCGGAGTCAGGCGGCGCGAGCACCTGCGTCGGGGGACCGGCTATGCGCGGCAGCGGGTCCAGTCGTGAGAGCGCGTCAAGTATCGGACCCGAGGGCGGCAGCGCAGAGTCGAGCGCGCGCACGATCGCCGAGCGCGAGAAGGCCGAGCGCAGGCCCGAGCTGAGCGGCGCCTGCATCAGCAGCGCGGCGACGACCCAGATGATCCCCAGGCCGACGGCGGTCGCGAAGATCGCCCCGAGCACACCGTCGAAGATGTCAAGCAGCGGCAGCCGCAGAGCGCGCCGCAGGCGCAGGCCGAAGCCCTCCAGGCCCGCCGCCAGCAGCGCGCCGGCAAAGAGCGCGCCGAGCAGGCCGAGCGCCGGGGCATATGGCGAGGCGGAGCCGTGCGGCAGCAGCAGCGGCGCCAGGCGCGTGCCCGCAAACGCGCCGGCCAGAAAGCCGCCGATCGAGAGGATGCCGACGATGAGGCCGCGGTGGAACCCGATCAGCGCAAAGAGCGCCAGGAAGGCAAGGAGCAGCCAGTCGAGGGTCGTCACCAAGCTCCTTATAGCCAGCGGCGACGTGCAAGCGCGTCGCATGCGATCCTCTAGGCCTGCAAACTTCGGTATCGATCAAGCGCGGCGGTCAAGGGCAGGCTAGGGCGAGCGGTGGCAGAGAAAGCGTGGACTGAGCGCTCGGTGGCGGGCGGGGTGCGGCGGCAGCCGCGGCGTCCGCCGCCGCGGCGGCCCTCGATCGCTGAGCGCGAAAGGCGCAGGCGCCGCGCCCTGGCGCTGATCGTGCTGGGGGCGGCGATCCTCGTCGCTGGGGCGCTTGCGCTGCGCGGCGAATCTGAAGCGGTGGCGGTCGCGGTGCGCTTTGCGCGCGCGTGGGCGCACGGCGACTACGGGGCGATGTACGCGCAGATCGACCCGGCCACCAGGCGCGCGCTCTCCGCAAGCGCGTTCGCGAGCGAATACGAGCAGGCGATGCGCACCGCCACCGCGACGAGCGCGCGTCTTGCCGGCTCGCCGCGCGAAGCCTCCGGCGGGGTGGTGCTCGTGCCCGTGCGCGTGCGCACGCGGCTGTTTGGAACGCTTGCCCTCTCCTGGCAGATCCCGGTCCGCGCAGCATCCGCGGGTGAGCTCATCCGCTGGTCCCCGTCGCTGACCTTCCCCGGCGTTCCCGCCGGAGCGAAGCTCAGCCGCCACACCGAACTGCCGCCGCGCGCCCCGATCCTGGCCCGCGACGGCACAGCGCTTGCCGAAGGCAGCCCGCCTCCAGGCTCCTCCGAAGGTGCGCGCTACTCCCCGCTCGGGGCTGTCGCGGAAGCTGTGGCAGGCGATGTCGGGCCGCTGCCCGCCGCGCGGCGCACGCAGCTGGAAGCGGAAGGAGTGCCGCCCAATGCAATCGTCGGCACCTCAGGGCTTGAGCTCGCCTACGACGCGCGGCTGCGCGGGCGACCCGGCGGCGTGCTCAGCGCCGGGGGGCGGATCCTTGCCCGCGCCGCCGCGCAGCCGGGGCAAGCGCTTCAGACGACGATCTCTGCGGCCGTGCAGCGTGCCGCGGTCACCGCCCTCGGCGGCCGTCTGGGCGGGGTCCTCGCGCTCGACCCGCAGAGCGGCGAAGTCCTTGCCGCGGCCGGTCTTGGAATCGACGACACGCAGCCGCCCGGTTCGACGTTCAAGATCGTCACGCTCACGGCAGCGCTGGAGTCGGGGATCGCCACGCCGCAGAGCACTTACCCTTACCAGACCAAGACGGTGCTTGAAGGCGTGACGCTTGAAAACGCAGGCGGCGAGTCCTGCGGAGGCACGCTGACGCTCGCCTTCGCGGTCTCGTGCAACTCGGTCTTCATACCGCTCGGCGTCCGGCTCGGCGCCAAGCGGCTCGTGGAAGTCGCGGAAGCCTTCGGCATGAACCACCCCCCCGGCCTGCCCGGCGCCGTCACCTCGACGATCCCGCACGCCTCGGAATTCAGCGGCGAAGTCGAACTTGGCTCATCGGCGATCGGTCAGGGCAGGGTGCTCGCCAGCCCGCTGCAGATGGCGACGATCGCGGCGACGATCGCCGACAACGGCCGGCGCCCTCAGCCCACCTTCACGGCCGCACGCGCGCGCGGCGGCCTCCGCGGTCCGGCAGTGATGAGCGAAAGGGTCGCCCACGAGGTGCGGACGCTGATGAAGGCGGTGGTCGAATACGGCATCGGCGGCGCGGCGGCGATCCCGGGCGTTGAAGTCGCGGGCAAGACGGGAACCGCCGAACTCTCCTCCAACCCCTGCGGCGGCGCTCCCGAAGGCGGCGGCCTCAAGCAGGGCGCCGGGGGGGAAGGCGGTGCAGCCGAAGCGGGGGGCGAAAGCTGCGCGGCCAAGGAAAAGCGCAACACCGACGCCTGGTTTGCGGCCTTTGCGCCTGCAGCGCACCCGAAGATCGCGGTGGGGGTGCTGGTCGTCAAGGACGGCTATGGCGGCGAAACCGCGGCGCCGATCGCCAAGCAGGTGATCGAAGCTGACCTCTCTCCAGAAGGCTAAGGGCGTAGCCTGCCTGCAGCGACATCCGCGCGCGGCACCGCGCGCGGGCCGGCCACAGAGATGCCCAGCAGCGAGGAACGACAGCACCCACCCTGCGAGGTGATCATCGTCGGCGGTGGCATCAGCGCGCTGATCGCCGCGCGCGAGCTGCTGGCAGCCGGCAGCCGCGTTGACATCTACGAGCGCCGGCAGCGGCGCTGGCTGGGCGGCCAGTGCCTGGATGCCTTCGGCGGCATGCTGTTCGTCAACAGCCCCGAGCAGCGCCGCGTCGGCATCCGCGACTCGCTGCAGCTTGCCTGGGAGGACTGGCAGAGCTACGCGGAGCTCGGCCCCGAGAGCGAGCATCAGCGCGCCTGGGCGCGTCGTTATCTGGAGCGCTGCCTGCCGGATGTGCGCTCGTGGCTGATCGAGCGCGGGCTGCGCTTCCTGCCGATCGCCAACTGGGCTGAGCGCAGTCGCGAAGGGCGGGGCAACCGCGTGCCGCGCTTTCACCTGCTGTGGGGGTGCGGCCCCGCGCTCGTGGGGTCGATGCTGCGCGAGCTTGCGCCGTACGAGGGCTCGCGCCTGCAGATCCGCTGCGAGCATCGCGTCGATCAGCTGATCATCGAGTCCGGCCGGGTGCTTGGGGTACGCGGAAGCGGCCCATCCGGAGAGTTTGAGGCCCGCGCCGAGCGCGTCGTGATCGCCGCCGGCGGCTGGACCGGCGATCTCGAGAAGGTGCGCGCGCGCTGGCCGCGCGCGGAGTGGGGCAAGCCGCCGCAGGAGCTGCTCTGCGGCGTCTGGCCCGAGATCGACGGCCACATGCACGAGGTCGCCGCGGCCGCCGGCGCGGCGCTCTCAGGGCTTGAGCACATGTGGGTCTACGCCGCCGGGGTCAGGCACTGGGAGGGGGACTTCCCCGAGCACGGGCTTGCCCTCATCCCGCCCAAGTCCGGGCTCTGGCTGGCAGCCGACGGAGCGCGCTTCTCGCCGCCGCTGCTCGCCGGCTATGACACCCGTGCAGCCGTCGGCAGGATCACGCGAAGCGAGCATCCGTGGTCGTGGATGGTGTGCAACCGCGACATCCTCGCGCGCGAGATCGCAATTCAGGGGGCGCGCTTCAACCCGGCCTTTCGCGAGCGCAGCTGGCTGGCGCTCGCAGGCGATCTGCTGCGCGGCAACCGCGCGCTTGCAGGCGAGCTGATCGAGCGCTGCGAGGACGTGGTCTGCGCGCGCGATCTCGATACGCTCGCCGCACGCATGAGCGCGCTCACGCCGCAGGCTCCGATCAACGCCGCAGCGCTCGCGCGCGATGTCGGCGCATACGACGCCGAGATCGCCCGTGGCGCGCGCTTCTTCTGCGACCCGCAGCTGGTCTCGCTGCGCAATGTGCGCGCGTTCCTCGGCGACCGGCTGCGCACCGCCTCCTTTCGGCCGATCGCCGCCGGCGCAGAGAGCGAGCTGGTGGCGATCCGTCTGCGCCCGGTCGTCCGCAAGAGCCTCGGCGGGATCATCACGGACGAGCACTGCCGGGCGCTGCGCGCCGATCACTCGGCGCTGCCCGGGCTCTACGCGATCGGCGAGGCCGCGGGCTTCGGTGGCGGCGGCATGAACGGCAAGCGCACGCTCGAGGGGACGCTGCTCGGGGGCTGCGTGCTCACCGCGCGCGTGCTCGCGCAGTCGATCAGGGCGGGGTGGTGAGCGCGTTGAACGGCGCCCAAGCACTGCTGCGCACGCTCGCCGACGCCGGCGTGCGCGCCTGCTTCACCAATCCCGGGACCTCGGAGATGCACTTTGTCGCGGCGCTTGACTCCGAGGCGCGGATGCGCGCGGTGCTGGCGCTGTTCGAGGGCGTGGCAAGCGGCGCGGCGGATGGCTATGCGCGGATGGCCGGCAGCCCCGCGGCGACGCTGCTGCATCTGGGGCCTGGGCTTGGCAACGGCCTTGCAAACCTGCACAACGCGCGCAAGGCGCACGTGCCGGTGCTGAACATCGTCGGCGACCATGCAACCACCCACGCCCGCTATGACACGCCGCTGCAATCTGACATCGAGACTGTTGCCCGCAACGTCTCGCGCTGGGTTCGCCGCACGCAGAGCGTGCAGGCGATCGGCGCCGACGCCGCTGAGGCGATCGGCGCCGCGATCGGCCCGCCCGGCCAGGTGGCGACGCTGATCCTGCCTGCGGACGTCTCCTGGTCGCAGGGCGCCACGCCGGCCCCTCCGCCTGCGCCGCCGGCGCCCCGCGTGCCCGATGCCGATGCGATCGAGGCCCTTGCGCGCACCCTTGCCGGCGCCAAGCGCTCAGCGCTCCTGCTCGGCGGAGGCGCGCTGCTCAAGCCGGCGCTGCGAGCGGCCGCGCGCGCTGCCGCCGCCTGTGGCGCGCAGCTGCTCTGCGAGGTATTCCCGACGCGCATGCAGCGCGGCGCGGGGCTGCCGGCCCCGCAGCGGCTTGCCTATCTGCCCGAGCTTGCAAGCACGCAGCTGTCAGGCCTCCAGCACCTGGTTCTCGTCCAGGCCCCGGCGCCGGTGTCCTTCTTCGCCTACCCGGGCAGGTCGGGCGAGCTGGTGCCGGCCGGGTGCGCCGTTCATGAGCTTGCCGATCACTCACAGGATGCAACAGCGGCGCTCGAGGCGCTGGCCGACGCGCTCGGAGCGCCGTCTGCAGCGCCCCCGACGGCGGTGGCGCCGAGGGTGTCCGCGCCCACGCGCGGGCCGCTCAGCGCCGAGTCGGTGTGCGCGATCATCGGCGCGATGCTGCCGGAGGGAGCGATCATCTCCGACGAGTCGCAGACCTCCGGGGTGGCGCTCGGGCCTGCCACCGCAGGCGGGCCGCCCCACGACCTCCTGGCGCTGACCGGCGGTGCGATCGGGCAGGGCCTGCCGGTCGCGCTCGGCGCCGCGGTCGCCTGCCCCGACCGTCCGGTGCTCGCGCTCGAGGCCGACGGCTCAGCGCTCTACACCATCCAGTCGCTCTGGACGATGGCGCGCGAGCAGCTCGACGTGACCGTGATCATCTTTCGCAACGACGCCTATGCGATCCTCGAGCTCGAGCTCCAGCGCGTCGGCGCCCGGGGCGCTCACTCAAAGGCACGGGCGCAGTTTGACCTCTCCCGCCCGGAGCTCGACTTCGTCGCGCTAGCCGCCGGCCTTGGCGTGCCCGGCCGGCGCGCGCGCACCGTCGAGGAGCTCACGCCGGCGCTCTCCTGGGCGCTCGGCGAACCCGGTCCGCATCTGATCGAGGCGGTCGTGCCGAGCGTCTTCAGCCCGGCGCGCCTGCGCGCGATGCCCTACGGCCTGCGCGCGCTCTCCGCGCTGCCGCGACCGCTTGCGGGCGCGCTCAGGCGCCGGCTCTACCCCGGCTGAGAGGGCCCGCTGAGAGCCGGAGAGCAGATCTGGCTATTGGCGCGAGCTTTCCCGAAGTCGAGAGCGAACCTCGCTGCGCACGGCGCTCTCGTGCGATTCGTCGCGCAGACGTCGGCGTCGATCCGCTTCATCCATGAAGCGCGCGAACTCACGAGTGCTTTCATCGATCTTCTGCGTCTGGCTGCGCTCTTGGACCCAGTCGCGCTCGAGCTCGGCCTCGCGGAGGATCGGCCGCATGCTCTCATAGAGCACGCCTTTTTCGACAACGACCCTGGTCAATGAGTGGACGATCCGCTGCTGCAAAGCCACGATGCCGTAGTCGGTGAGCGTCAGCTCTCTGCGCGTGCGATCAAGCTGCGCCGAATCGACTGTCACCCACTCCTGGAGGTCGGCAGCTCGATTTACTCCGTCTTGACCACATCCGATCGGAAAGACGTTGTAGTAGCCCTGCGGCCATTTTCGGTAGGGGACGCGTTGGTGCTCCTTCACCGTCACGCATACGACGCGCGGTTGTAGCGTGCCCTCCGCTCCGCGAATAGTGCACGGGTGGCCGGCGATCATCACGGTGAGGGGAGATCTCGCTCCGATGACTCGCACGCCGCTGAACAGGTCGCCGGTCATGATCGCCGCAAATCGCAGCGCCTCGGGATCGCTGTCAAAGATCTCATCGTCACCGCTCGGCTCGATCAGGTGCATCGTCAGTGCTTCTCGCCGCGCATGACGATCGACGGCGAGCCGTCGTCGTGCCACACCAGCTCGAATCGCTCATCACGACGGTGGCGAGCGCGCCAGTCGGGGGCGGCCTCCTCCAGCGCCTCGCGGGCGCTCATCCGCCCACTCGCCAGCGTGTGGAGCGTCGCGAAGCTGCCCATCCGATAGAGATCGAGCCGTCGCAGCGTCGTCTCCTGCTCGCATCGCGCCTCAAGCCAATATGCGATGTCCTCCAACAGCGGATTCGCTTTCCTGAGCATTTCGATCGCGGCCAGCAGGTGTGCGACACGCCGATGGTGCTCCGGCGTCGGCGTATCTCCCCGCCGCCACTTGCGCACCGCGGTCGGCGTGACAGCGAAGATCTCCGCAAGCGTCGACCAGGCAAACCCGCTCGCAGCGAGCCGTTCGAGCAGATCCGCCGTTCTGTGGCGTTCAAGCGAGTGCGCCAGTTCGGTGAGCTGGCGCTCGACCATGTCCCTGTGCAGCTGCGAGGCCTCGCCGCTGAGCTTCCGGGAGTCCTCGCGAAGCTCAGCGGTGCCTGCCAGCTGCAGCTGAGTCGGGCGCAGCTGCTCGACCGCAGTCTCCTCGCGCGCAGGCATCCTGATTGTCTGCTCGCTATCTGTCATCTGCAGTCTCAGGGTCGAGCTCCCGCTTGGCACGCAGATGGCCACGCAGTCGCTCGCTGATGATGCGCTCGAAGGCGTCGCCGATCGGCGCGTGAAGCCGCTCGACCGTCGCTATTACCTGCTCAGGTTCGAACTCGGGAAGATCGTTTGGCGGTGCGCTCCAGCTGCTGTCGATGTCGATGAAGCGGCAGGCGCCCTGCGGCGAGCGCGCGATGTAAAGGGGGCCTTCGGGATTCACGATCGCGCTTCGTGCCAGTCCGCTGCGCACCACGATCTGCTCACCCACTCCACGCTCGAGGAGGATCGCGGCGCTGCTTTCGAGGGGCTCGCCGTCAAGGAGGTGCTCGTGCGCCAGCAGCTCCTCGGCCAGGTAGTCGCTCCAGCGCACCGGCGCCGGCAGCTCGGCGGGATCGATCTCATCGATGTAGCGGAGGCCGATCCGCTCCACCGCCGGCAGCTCGACGGTCTCGGCGATGTGGCGCAGAACCTCTGCCAGACGCTCGCGAAACCCCTCGAAGCGCGCATAGTCGCTGGTTTCAACGATCAGCTGCCGGCGCGTCAGGACGACAGCGTTTCGCTTGCGGCGATCGATGCGACGCAATCCCCCGGTCTGAATGCCCCCTTGCGGCGAGACTTGCAGGCCGCTGCGCGCCTCCACGATTGCCACAGGCGGCGGGCCATGCAGCGGATAATGCTCGCGGAGCCTTTGGTCAAGCGCCTCTGGCGGCTTCATCAGCTCGGGCAGCTCGGGGAACTCCAGCCCGAAAGCGACTAGCTTGAGCGGTGCGTTGGGATAGATCTCGCGCTGCGGGTCCAAGCTCAGTGACCTCCCGCTGCCAGAAACCTCTGGCGAACCAATTGCGAACCAGATCATCTTAGCGCCTCGCGACCTGCATCAGGCTTGCGCAGCGAGCGTCGCTGCAAATCGGGATTGGCCCTGCGCCCACCTTCCTATCTCCGCCTCCCCGCCGCGAAGTGGACGGGCGCGGGCAGGTGGGGGCGCAGCTCGCGCCCGTCGCGGCAAGCTGGGCGCGCAGCAGCGCCAGCGGGTGGCGTCCAACCCCCCGTCCCGAGCGTCGCATAGTCGGCGCGCAGCTCCTCCCACTCATCGGCCGCCCGCAGCGGCGGCGCCTGCGGAGGCGTGGGAGCGCAGGTCAGAGCGACAGTGCTCGCCCGGCGATCCCTACGATGGCGAAAAGCGCGCGCAGACGGTCATCCGCGGTGCTCTTCGATCAGCCTGTCGAGGTCGCTGGTTGGCTGCTCACCGGGAGCCTGCTCCTCGCAGGTCACGTCCAGGACGAGGCCGAGGGCCTCCAGCACAGCGAGAATGAGGCGCAGCTCAGCGGTCGGCTTGCCGGCCTCGAACTGGTAGATCCACTTGCGGGATACGCCAGCACGGGCGGCCAGCTCGGCCTGGCTGAGGCCGAGGTCTCTGCGGCGGCCGCGGACGACCGCGGCGAGGTCTCTGATTGAGCGAGCTTTCATGGCCTCATTTGCTACCGCTCGGTGTCAAGTATATTACGATCCCGTACGGTATCATAGAGATGATGAAACCGGTCGGTAGCAACTGGAGTATCGCCAACAGCTGCAAGGCGAATCGCAGGGGCTGCAAATCGCATCGTGTGCGGTGTGCCCCACGCCGCTCTGAAGGCTCCTGACCCACTCCCTATCTCCGCCTCCCCGCCGCGAAGTGGACAGGCGCGGGCAGGTGGGGGTGCAGCTCGCGCAGGGCACGCAGCTGCGCGGGCGCTGCTGTGCCGGGCGCAGAGGGGGCGAGCGGGGCGATCCCCTGAGCGATCAGGCTCACGCCACCCCCGCCCTGAGGATGGCGCTCGAGGCGCCCCGCGACCACCAGCAGCGGGGCGGAGCGCAGCAGCGGGCGGCTTGCCTCATAGAGCGCCGGCGCGATGATCACGTTGAGCGTCCCGTGCTCGTCTTCAAGCAGCAGGAACATCGTCCCGCGGGCGCTCTGCGGGCGCTGGCGGGCGATCACCAGGCCACCGAGCGCGACCCGCTCGCCGTGCGCCACCGCGGCCAGCTGCGCTGTGCAGATCGCGCCCGTGGCGGCAAGCTGGGCGCGCAGCAGCGCCAGCGGGTGGCGTCCGACCCCCGTCCCGAGCGCCGCATAGTCGGCGCGCAGCTCCTCCCACTCATCGGCCGCCCGCAGCGGCGGCGCCTGCGGGATCTCCAGGGGCAGGGCAAGCTGGCGCCGCCCGCTGCGCCCCGTGGCGCTCGTGCCGGCCGCAGCCCCCAGGCGATAGAGCGCCTCGCGACGTGAGCGCGCCAGCGGCGGCGGGATCGCGCCCGCGCGCGCCAGTCGCAGCAGCTCCGAGCGGCGCAGGCCCGAGCGCGAGGCAAGGTCCGCAAGCGAGACGAAGGGGCCGCCCGCGCCGCGTGCCGCAAGCAGGAGGCGCAGCTGCGCCTCTGCGATCCCCTTCACAAAGCGCAGCCCGAGACGAACCGCGCCAGGCTCCTCGACCGTGCAGTCAAGCTCGCTTGCGTTCACATCCACGCGCAGCGTGCGCACGCGCGCCCCGCCCCGGCGCGCCTCGCCGATCAGCGCATCCGGAGCGTAGAAGCCCATCGGCTGGGCGTTCAGCAGCGCGCAGAGAAACTCCGCGGGGTGGTGCACGCGCAGGTAGGCGGTCTGGTAGGCAAGCAGGCCGAAGGCGGCCGCATGGGCCTTGGGGAAGCCAAAGCCCGAGAAGGACTCGATCATCGCGAAGACCCGCTCAGCGAGCGGGCGCCCGACATCGCCGTGCGTGCGCATCGCCCCTGCGATGAAGCGCTCCCGGTAGCGCGCGATCGCCGCAGCCGAGCGCTTCCTGCTAAGCGCACGCCGCAGCCCTTCGGCCTCGCCCGCACAGAAGCCAGCAAAGGCGCGAGCGACCTCGATCACCTGGTCCTGGAAGATGATCACCCCAAGCGTCTCCGCGAGCGTCTCCGCGAGCGAGGGATGTATGCAGGGAGGCGTGAAGCCCGGGTCCGCCCGCTTGCGCTGCAGGCGGCGCATGTAAGGGTTCACCGACCCGCCCACGATCGGCCCCGGTCGCACGATCGCAACCTGGATCGCAAGCTCGGCGAGATCGCGCGGGCGGGTGCGCAGCAGCGAGGACATCTGGGCGCGGCTCTCGATCTGGAAGACCCCGGTGGTGTCAGCGCGCCTGATCGCCGCAAAGGTGCGCTGATCGTCGTAGGGGATCCGGGAGAGGTCGATGCGCCGCCCGCAGCGGCGCTCGATCAGCTCCAGGCACCCTTCCAGCGCGGAGAGCATCCCCAGCCCGAGCAGGTCGATCTTCAGGAAGCCGGCGTCAGCGCAGGAGTCCTTGTCCCACTGGAGGATCTGCCTGCCCGCCATCGCCGCGGGCAGGAGCGGACAGGAGCGCAGCAGCGGCTGCGTCGAGATCACCATCCCGCCCGGGTGCTGGGAGATGTGGCGGGGCAGGCCGTAGGCCTCGGGCACAAGCCGTGCAAGCCACTCCCAGCGCGGGCTGATCTGACCGCCGCGGGCAAAGAGGCGGCGGACATCCTCTGCGATCTCCCCGCCCATCCCGCCGTCGACCGCGCGTGCCAGGCGCTCAAGCTCTCCTGCGGGCAGCGCCAGCGCCTTGCCCAGATCGCGGATCGCCCCGCGCGTGCGGTAGGTGGCATAGGCCCCGACCAGCGCCGAGCGCTCGCGCCCGTAGCGCTCGTGGATGCGCAGGATCAAACGCGCGCGGATGTCGCGGGGAAAGTCGATGTCGATGTCCGGCAGGCGCTCGATCTGCTCGTGCAGGAAGCGCGAGAGGTGCAGCTCAGCGGCGATCGGGTCGATGTGCGAGAGCCCCGTCAGGTAGCAGACGATCGAGGAGACCGAGGAGCCCCGCCCGCGGCCCGGCGCCAGCAGCGCGCGCGCGCCGGTGCGCCCCCGCACCTCCAGGGCGACCTCCCGCGCCAGGCTGAGCAGATCGTGGTGGAGCAGGAAGAAGCCTGAGAGGCCGAGCGCGTCGATCATCGCAAGCTCCTCCTCCAGGCGCTGCTGCGCCGCCGCGCGCTGCCTGCTCCCGGGCGGGTAGCGCTCGTCGAAGGCGCTCCTGCAGGCCTCGGCGAGCCTGCGCGTGGCATCCTCGCGCTCGGCCCCGGGGTAGCGATAGCGAAGATCCGCCGGCAGCTCGAAGCTGATCTGCTCGGCGATCGCCGCTGTTGCGCAGAGCGCATCAGGGTGCTCGGCAAAGCGCGCTGCCATCGCCTGCGGAGAGGCGAGCACATGCGTGTGGTTTGCCGGCCGGCACGCCTCGCTCTCCTCGAGCGTCAGGCCGCTGCGCACCGCGATCAGGGCATCTGCAAGCAGCGCCCGCAGGGGCGTGTGGGCGTGCACGCCCCCCGTCGCGACCGTGCGCAGCTCCAGGCGCCCGGCAAGGCGCGCAAGGGCGCGGTTGCGGGCGCGATCGCCGCGCACATAGGGTCGCTGCAGCTCGACGAGCAGGCGCTCGCGCCCGAAGGCCTCGCGCAGGCGCCGCAGGGTCGCTTCGTCGTGGACGCCGTGCAGCGCGCACCCGCTCAGGCAGATCAGCCCCTCGGCGCGCTCCAGCACCTCCTCGATCGCGAGCGCCGGCGGGCGCAGGCGCCCGGAGCCAACGCGCGTATGAGCGTGCGCAGCGGTGATCAGCGTGCAGAGGCCGGCCCAGCCCCTCGCATCGGCGACAAGCAGCGTCAGGCGACGGCCGTCGCTCAGATCGAGCTCTGCGCCGTGCAGCGCCCGCAGCCCGTGCTCAGCCGCCGCGCGGGCGTGCTCGATCGCGCCCGCAACCGAGTTGCGGTCGGTCAGCGCAAGGGCGCTGTAGCCAAGCTCTGCGGCGCGCGCTGCAAGCTCCTCCGGCAACGAGGCGCCCTCGAGCAGGGAGTAGGCCGAGCAGCAGTGGAGCTCGGCATAGGGAGCTGCTGGTCCGCCGGCGCTCACAGCTGCGCAAACCACCGCCTGGCGGGAAGCTCGCAGAAGACGACCGCATTGCGCCCGGAGGCCATCAGCAGCTCCCAGTAGCGGCGACAGAGCGGCTGCTCGCCCCACCAGCGATCCTCCAGCAGCCAGGTCTCGCGGACGGCGAGCACCCGCACCCCGTCGACCTCCAGTGGGCAGCCCCGGGCGGTGGCCCGCACGCGCGCCGGGCGCGGCTCATAGAGGCTCTGCCTGCGCTCGCGCACGCCTCACTCCCGCGGGGTCAGGATGAAGCGCCGCTCAGGCGCTCGCGAGCCCTCCTCGAGGGGGGCGATGCGCAGCAGCGAGTTGACGCCAAGGGCGGCGCGCACCTGGCTGATCGCCTCGCGCAGGCGCGCCGAGCGCTGCGCGCGCAGGCCGTCTGTCAGGGAAAGCTGCTCGGCGACCGGCGCCCCGAAGCGCTCGACCGCAAGCGTGAGCCTCTCGGCCGGTGCGGGCAGCTCCAGCAGCGGGCGGCTCACGGCAAGCAGGATCTGCTCACGGTGAGCGCTTGCGCTGCGCAGCGCGATCTGCCTGCGCCAGCTCCCTCCACCCGCCAGCGCAGCCGCCACAGAGAGCGTGCGGATGCTTCGCGCGCGCCGTCCGGGGTGCGCAAGGAGGCGGTCGAGCAGCAGGCTGAGAGCATGCTCGAGCGCCTGTCCGGTGAGCGGCCCCGCAAGCGTGAGCTGCTCCTCGATCCGCTCCGCCGCAGGCCGCCCGCAGACAGGCTGCTCATGGCCGCGCACGAGGTCATAGGCGAGCAGCCCCGCCCTGCCAAAGCGCTCGCCAAGCGCCTGTGGCCCGAGCGCAAGCAGCTCGCCGAGGCTCGCGACGCCAAGCTCCGCAAGCGGCTCGATCAGCTCCACGAGCTCCGCGCGCAGCGCGAGAGCGCCCAGCGGGAGCGCTGCGATGTGGCGCTCAGCGCGCCCCGGCGCAAAGGTCAGCGCTCGGCGGGCGCGCGCACGACGGGCGGCAAGCAGCGCGTGGAAGCGGCTTCTCCCCACGCCGAGGCGATGGCAGGCGACGCTCGCCGCCAGCGCTCCGCGCGCGCGGGCAAGGCGCGCAAGCGACCCCTGCAGCGCACGCACAACCCCATCGAGGCCCCCATGGAGGCGGTAGAGAGGCTCCGCGCGCAGATAGGCGGTGCCCGCCCGCTCCACCTCCGGCGCCGCTCCGACCGCCTCCAGCGCGCCCAGCACACGCTCGAAGCAGCGCTCGGCGAGCAGCGGGTCGGCCCGCAGCAGCTCCAGCTGGGGAGCGCGCGCAAGCGCCTCCCCGACCCGCATGCCCGCCCGCACGCCAAGCGCCTGCGCGGCTGCGGAGACCTCCCCGATCCCCCCGCTGCCAAGCGGGGCAAGCGCGCAGGCCCTGCCGGGCAGCGCGCTGCCGCCCTCATCCCCGGCGCCTGCCCCCCTCCCATCGGGTCGATCGCCGCCGCCCGGCCGCGCAGCCAGGGCACAGAGCAGCTCGAAGCGAGGGATGTAGAGGCAGATGACCGCGCGCTCCATACGAACATATGTTCGCATAGATCGCGCTCCCCTGCAAGCGCCCGCGCACGACCGCATAGCCGGCGCGGAGAGCGCCGACCGCCCTACATCAGGGCGCTACCGCCAGCGTGAGGGCAGCGCGAGGGCGCTGCCGCCTCTTCAGACGTCCAGCTCGGCCTTTGCCGATTCGCTCGGCTTCGCCGGGTTGACGATGCGGATGTCGATCGGGCGGTTGGAGAGCGATGCGAGCCTGAGCTTGAACAGCAGGATCGCCCCCTGCGTCGGGCCCTGGCTGGCGATCGTGCCCGGTTCAGGCAGGCGACCGTTGCCGGGGACGTTGCGCGCACGGTAGGCAAAGAGATTCGTGTTGTCTGGCACGACCGGGCGGTAGACATCGCCTTCGCTGTCTTCAAGGTAGATGTCCGGACTGGACGGCTGAGGACGGCTCGTGCTGTTGTAGACCTGCAGCGAGATCATGAACCACTCTTCGCCCGGGCGGACGGTCAGGTCGCCTGCCGGCACTCCCTCCAGGTAGGCCTGGTCTTCGCTCTCGGAGGGGTTCAGCTCGCGCGAGATCTGCACCTGGTAGGCGAGCTGGCCGACGCTCAGATAGGGAGCGGGCACGCCGCCCTCGCCGGCGTAGGTCCCCGATGTCTGGCGCTCATTCGCGTTGCCGCACGCCGCCAGCAGGGCGCTCGCGCCAAGGGCGCCCACCAGGGAAAGGCTCTTGCGCAGTCGGCTGCTTTGCATCGCGGGCGGGAGTCTAGCCGTCTGCGACCGTGACTCGCTTCAAGACCCCCGCCCCGGCGCCACCAACGGCACCCGCGAGCGCCTGCGCCGCGCCCCGATGCTCAGGTGCGTGCATCGCCTCCATCAGGTCACGCAGGCGCCACAGCGCACGGCGCTGCATCCGCGCGACCCACCGACGCCCGCCAAGCGCCTCGGCGATGCGGTCGGAGAGCATCACCGGCCTGCTCTGGAAGGTGAAGGTCACGCGCGTGGTCGCGCCCGGTCCCTCGACAAGCTCATAGACGCCCCGCGTGGCGATGCGGTTGCCCTTCCCCATCCTCCCTTCCTCGACGATCAGGTGGGGAGGGCGAACCTCGGTGAAGGTCACATCCCCCCAGGAGAAGCGCATGCCCGGCGCCCGCACACGGAAGCGCGCGCCCGCCCCCAGCCCGACCGAGCGCTCGCGCGTGAGGTGCCAGTCGCGCAGAAAATGGTCGGTGAAGGCGACATGGTTTGCGATGTCCGCCAGAAAGTCGAAGACCTGCTCGCGCCGCGCGCCGATCAGGATCGATGTCCGGACTGGGTCCACAGCGCGGAATATATAGGCCGCCCACCCGCCGGGCGAGCGGATGCAGCGCGGGCGCGCTGCCGCGATCGTTCATCTGTCCAGGCGCGCCGCAAGCCCTCAGGGTCGCTGAGGGCCCCCTGATAGAATCGGTCATCCCTTCTCCCTGGATCGCTTTTGGGGTGCTCCAGGTCTCTTCGGTCAGCAAAGGGAGCCGCCTTATGGAGTCCTTCACGCAAGGCACAATGCCGGGTAGTGGTGCTTTCCGCTGCGCGAGCTGCGGCCACATCTTCACGCTCACACCGCCGCTTGCGGATACGCACAGCTGCCCGCAGTGCGCCAGCAGCGAAGTCGTCCGCGAGACGCTTGGCGCAACAACGCGCTTCCAGCGTGCGGCCGCCGTCGAGGAGGCGGACTCGGTCGGGCGGGAGGCGTGGGTGGCACGCGCCCGCAGCATGATCGAGGAGCCCGGCGAGTACCTCGCGCTTGCCGAGGAGGAGGAGATCCGCCTCGTGCCGCTGCAGCGCGAGTGGACCCGCATCGGACGCAGCCTTGCAGCCGATGTGCGCTTCGACGACCCCACCGTCTCGCGCCGTCATGCGCTGATCGTGCGCCAGGCCGACGGCGTGCGGGTGCTTGACGACCGCTCACTGAACGGCGTCTTCGTCAACGGCGAGCGCGTCGAATGGAGGGTCCTTGAGGACGGCGACGAGATCCTTGTCGGCCGCCATCGTCTGACCTACCTTTGCGCGACCGAGAGCGCGACATTTGCCGCCCAGACCGGCTCGGGCGAGGGCGAGCTGCAGCGCGCATAGCGCGCTGCGCTGCGCCTACCGGAATCCTCACAGCCGCAGTCGGCTTCCCGCTACGCTCCGGCCATGGCAACGACGATCGCTGTGCTCTCCCAGAAGGGCGGCACCGGCAAGACCACGATCGTGCGGACGGTTGCGGAGATCATGCGCCGGATCGACCTGCCGACGCTCGCGATCGACCTCGACCCGCAGGGCAACCTCTCCGACTACTTCGACGTCCCGCCTGACGCAGCGCCGACGATCGCGGAGGTGCTGGGTGGCGCAGCAACGATCGCCGAGGCGATCCAAGAGCCCGCGGAGGTGGTCCCGGCAAACCTCTCCCTGGCGGAGGCAGAGCTTGCGCTGGCCGGGAAGATCGGCCGCGAGCTGACCCTGCGCCGGGCGCTCGCCAAGGCGCCAGAGCGCTACTCGCTGATCCTGATCGACTGCCCGCCCGCGCTGGGGCTGCTGACGGTCAACGCGCTTGCCGCCGCGGACTACGCGCTGATCAGCGCCGAGGCGCAGTACTTCGCCCTGCAGGGCGTCGAGCAGGCGCTGGCGGTGATCGAGCTGGCAGCCGAGAACCTGCAACCTGACCTTGCCCTGCTCGGGATCCTGCTGAACATCGCCGACATGCGCACAGTTCACTCCCGCGAGGCGCTTGCGGGCCTGCGCGAGCGCTTCGGCGAGAGCGTCTTCGAGACGGTCATCCGCGCCTCGATCGCCTACGCCGAGTCCGCCGAGCGGGCGACCCCGATCCTCGAGCACCGCCCCGACCTGGCGGCCGACTACATAGCGCTCGCCCGCGAGCTCCTGACACGGGTCGGATTGGTTGAGCATGCCCGGCGCCTGAGCAAGCTCGACGCTGCATGAGCGCAGGCGGGCGCGGCGATGTTGCGTAGTACATTCGTGACATGGACGAGCAGCAAAGACTCGAAGAGCTTGAGCGGGCGGCACGCAGCTATCAGAGCCGCGCCATCAGCGTTCGCGACGCCCATGCCAAGATCGACGAGCGCCGCAGCGGGGAGCCGGTTACGCGGCTGACCCTGCTGCTGAGCGCGCCGGCGCGTGGCAGCACCTGGCGCTTGAGCACGATAAGGGCGCTCGAAGGGGCGCTCGAAGGGGCGCTGCATCGTGACGCAGCCGCTGCGGGCCTGCCTCCCCTCGGCGTAACGCTGATCAGCGAGAACGAGCCCGAGGCGGCTGAAGTATTCAAGCCCGCCGCGTGAGCCTTGCCCTCTTACCCGATCGACCCAGGCAAGCTAATCAAGACAGCGGAAGCGCTTGCGCCCGCTGGCGCCCCCCGCGGCCGTCCCCCTACACGCATCATCGCCGCGCCATCTCAAGCGCCTATTACGCCTCCTTCCACGCCATCTCAAAGCGCGTCGCGCAACAGGTATTCGGAGGCCTGGACGAGACCTTCATGCTGAATGTGCAGCGCTGAATCGCTCACAACGACGTAGTCATAGTTGCCCGATGGCTCAGCCAGCTGGCCGGCAACCTCAACGCCTCGGGGGAGAAGCCGCCGTCGCATATCAAGCAGCTGCTCGACCCCGACGGCACACGCAGCACCCCTCAGGCGCCAAAGCAGGAGATCGTGGAGCTGGCAGATGAATACCTCGCGCTGCACCAAAAGCGCGAGGAGGCGGATTACGACCACTTTGCAATCTTCACGCGCCAGAAGACGCTTTTGCAGATCGCACGCGCCAAAGCGATCGTCAAAGCTGCATCCAAGATCAGCGGAGCGGATGCCGAAGCCTTCTTCGGACTTATCGCGGTCAAAATGCAGGAGCGAAGGCGCGGCTGATCGGCACCTGCGCGCGCGTTCGGCTCAGAGCTCGGCGACGTAGGCGCCCTGAGCTTCAAAGGGCACGCGCAGCACCTGCGCCCACTCCCCCACCAGCTCGCTCAGCGCGCCCAGCACCGGCCCGGTCTGCTCGTAGTGGCACCACACCAACACCGTCGGCCCGGCGCCTGAGAGGCTTGCGCCCAGCGCGCCCAGCTCCTGTGCGCGGGCGATCAGCGCCGCCGAGCGCGGGAAGAGGTGCGCGCGCGCATCCTGGTGCAGGCGGTCCTTGAGGCCGGCAGAGATCAAGCCCAGGTCGGAGGTGGCAAGGCCGAGCGCCAGCAGGGCGGCGTGGGCGGTGTTGAAGACCGCATCGGCCAGCGGCACCCGGCGCGGCAGCGCCGAGCGCGCGCGCCTGGTTGAGACCCGCCGCTCGGCTGACTGATCGATCCGTGGGACCACCGCCAACGCCTCCAGCCCCGCGGGCGCCGGTATGCGCGCCACCGTCTCCTCCGCGCAGATCACAAAGCCCCCCTGCAGGCTCGCGGTGACGTTGTCGGGGTGGCCCTCGAGCGCGCAGGCATGTGCGCGAATGTCCTCATCGAGCTCGAAGAGGTCCTTGGCGGCAAGCAGCCCCGCGACGATCGCAGCGCCGGAGGAGCCGAGCCCGCCCGCCAGCGGGATCTGCGAGCGGATGTGAAAGGTGAAGCCATCGGCTGAGTGCAGCCGCTCGAAGGCGCGCACGCAGAGGTTGCGCCGCCCGCGCGTCACCGGCAGCTCGGTGCGCACCGCAAAGCGGGCGCTCTCGACCACCTCCAGCTCCAGGTGCAGGGAGAGCGCAGCCGCAAAGGAGTCAAAGCCCGGCCCCAGGTTCGCCGAGGAGGCCGGGACGCGGACCAGCCGCCTACGCCTCACCGAGGACCGCCGCCTCGATCGCCTCCATGTCGACCGGGCAGCGGATGATCGCACCTTCGGTCTGCGCCAGCGCCGCCTCCGGGTCCTTGATGCCACGGCCGGTCAGCACGCAGACGACCGTCTTGGCCCCCTCGGCCCCGTACTTGAGCAGGCCCGCGACCGAGGCAGCCGACGCCGGCTCCACGAACATCCCTTCGCGCGCGGCCATCAGCCGGTAGGCGGAGAGGATCTCCGTGTCGGAGACCGTTCGGATGCAGCCGCCCGACTCCTCGGCTGCGCGCAGCGCCTGCTCGCCGCGCGCGGGCTTGCCGATGCGGATCGCCGATGCCACCGTTTCAGGGTGCTCGACCGCGTGGCCCAAGACCAGCGGCGCCGCCCCCTCCGCCTGGAAGCCAAACAGCCGTGGGGCCACCGAGAGCTCGCTGAAGCCGCGCCAGTAGGCGGTGATGTTGCCGGCGTTGCCGACCGGTATGCAGAGCAGGTCGAGCTCTGAGCCTAGCTCCTCCACCAGCTCGAATGCTGCGGTCTTCTGTCCTTCCATGCGAAACTCGTTGAGCGAGTTCACAAGCGCGATCGGGTGCTCCTCGACAAGCTTGCGCACGATGCGCAGCGCCTCGTCGAAGGAGCCCTGCAGCGAGATCGCGCGCGCCCCGTGGATCAGCGTCTGGGCAAGCTTGCCGCGCGCGATCCGCCCCTCCGGCACGATCACCGCGCAGGTGATCCCCGCCCGCGCGGCGTAGGCGGCCGCGGAGGCGGCGGTGTTTCCGGTCGAGGCGCAGATCACCGCCTTTGCGCCGTCGCGGATCGCCGCTGACACCGCACAGGTCATGCCGCGATCCTTGAAGGAGCCGGTCGGGTTGGCGCCCTCGCACTTGAAGTAGACATCCGCGCCGACCTGCTCGGAGATGATCGGCGCGGGCAGCAGCGGGGTGCCCCCCTCGTTGAGGCTGACGATCGGATCGCCCTCCGCAAAGGGCAGGTGCTCGCGATAGCGCTCGATCAGCGCGATCGGCGTGTGCGGTGCGACTCTCATCTGAACTCCTCTTCGATTACGGGGATGGCGCGCGGCGCCGAGCGCACGTGCTCGAGCTGCGAGACCGCAGCCAGAGCAGCCGCCAGGCGTGAGCGCGCGATCCTGTGTGTGACCATCACCAGGCGGGCGTTCCCGCCCAGCCCGCGCTGCAGCACGGACTTCAGCGAGACCCCGTGGGCGCCGAGCGCGCCCGCCACCGCCGCGAGCACGCCGGGACGGTCAGCGACCTCGACGTGCAGGTAGAAGGCGCTTGAGAAGTCCTCGATCAGCGGCAGCGAGAGCGGCTCCGGCGGCGGCGGCGAGGGCAGCGTCAGCACGCTGCAGAGGTCCCCCAGCACCGCGCTTGCGGTCTGGATGCCGCCCGCGCCCGGGCCCGACATCGTGATCTCGGTGATCGCCTCCGACTCGACCGTCAGCGCGTTGTATGGGCCCGAGACGCTCGCCAGCGGATGGCCGCCGTAGAGGAAGGCGGGGTGCACCCGCACCGAGATCCCGCCATCTGCGCGCTCCGCCGTGCCGATCAGCTTCAGCGAGAGGTCGAGCTCGCTCGCGTAGAGGAGGTCGTCCGACTGCAGGTGCTCGATGCCCTCGTGCGGCACCGCCGAGACGCGCACAGGCACGCCAAACGCAAGGCGCGCAAGAATCGCCATCTTCGCCGCGGCGTCCTTGCCTGAGACGTCATCGCTTGGGTCCGCCTCGGCAAAGCCCTCCCGCTGGGCCTCCTCGAGCGCCTGCGCGTAGCTGCGGCCGGCGGCCATCGCGCTCAGGATGTAGTTTGTCGTTCCATTGACGATACCGTGTATCCGCTCCAGGCGATCGCAGGCGAGGGACTCCTGCAGCACCCGTATCACCGGGATCACGCCGGCGACGGCCGCCTCGAAGCGGATCTGCGCGCCGCTTGCGCGCGCCGCCGCGAAGAGCTCCTCACCGTGCTCTGCGAGCAGCTGCTTGTTGGCGCTGACGAGGCCCTTGCCGGCCGCAAGCGCGGAAAGCGCGTAGCTGCGCGCCGGCTCGAGCCCGCCGATCAGCTCCACGATCACATCGGACTCGGCGAGGATCTGCTCGAACTCCCCCCTGCTGCGTGTCAGCACGCCGCTGATCGCAACCGGGGCGCCGCAGCGGCGCTCGATCTGCTCGGCGTGCTCGGCAACCAGCCGCGAGAAGGCGCTGCCGACGGTGCCTTGCCCGAGCAGCCCGACGCGATGAGCCCGGCTTGCGGACACCGCCGCAGCGGCACTCGCGCCGCCTGCGAGAGGAGCCTCAGCGCACATCGCGTGCCAGCAGGTCCTGCTCGGTCTCCCGGCGGCAGACCACGCGCGCCGTTCCCTCCGCGCAGAAGATCACCGGCGGGCGCAGCGCTCCGTTGTAGTTGTTTGCCATCGCAAAGGTGTAGGCGCCCGTTGCCGGCGTGCAGAGGATGTCGCCGGCGCGCGGCTCGGCCAGGCGCGCGTGCGGCACGATGATGTCGCCGGACTCGCAGTGCTTGCCCGCGACCACGCACTCGCACTCACCCCCCGGCCGCTCCACGAGCGCCGCCTCGTAGCGGGCGCCATAGAGCATCGGGCGCAGGTTGTCCGACATGCCGCCGTCGACTGCGACGTAGAGGGAGACGTTGCGCTTCACCGACTCGACCGTGTAGATCGTCACGCAGCCGTTTGCGACCAGCGCCCGACCGGGCTCGAGCAGCAGCAGCTCGTGCTCGCCCAGCTGCTCCCGCGCGCTCGCGGCGAGCGTCGCGACGTGATCGGATATCGCAGGCGGCTGCTGATCGGCGCTGTAGGCGACGCCCAGCCCACCGCCCAGGTCCCAGACCGGCATCGGCGCAAAGGGGGCAAGCGCCTCGGCGATCGCGCCGAAGGGCTCAAGCGAGAGGATCTGAGAGCCGATGTGCGCGTGCAGCCCGCGCAGCTGCAGACCCGGCGTCGCGCGCACCGCCTCGATCGCGGCGGGCACATCCTCGAGCGCGAAGCCGAACTTGGAGTCGGCCTGCCCGGTGGAGATCTTCGCGTGCGTCTGCCCTGCCACATCCGGCGTGGCGCGGATGAGCACGCGCTGCTGCTCGCCGTCTGAGCGCCTGCCGACCAGCTCGCCCAAGCGGGCGATCTCATCGAAGTTGTCGATCACGATCAGCCCGATCGCCGCCTCCAGCGCGCGCTCGAGCTCGGGGCGCGACTTGGCGTTGCCGTGGAGGATGACCCGCTGCGCCGGAAAGCCCGCCGCAAGCGCGAGCGCCAGTTCGCCGCCGGAGGCCACATCGCACCACAGCCCCTCAGCGGCAAAGAGCTCCAGGACGGCGGTGCATGGAAAGGCCTTTGCGGCAAAGGCGACGGCAACCTCGGGGAGGCCCACCCGCTGCGCCGCGTCGAGATAGGCGCGCGCGCGCGAGCGCAGATCCTGCTCGTCGACGACGTAGGCGGGGGTGCCAAGCTCGCGTGCCAGCTGCCCCAGATCGCAGCCGCCGACCTCGATCGCCCCGCGGGCGTTGATGCGCGCGGAGCGCGGGTAGGCGGCGGAGAGGGTCGCCTGTGCCTCCTTGGTCTCGGTTGCCATCTATAGGGATTATGCGCGATCGCAGGCCCGCCGGCCGCTGCGGCCGCGCATGATCGCCTGCGGGGACCCGCTCCTGGGGGTACGCAGCAGGTTGCTGTGCCAGAATCCTGCTATGGCAGCCGCCCGGAAGTTCAGACGCGAGAGCTTTGGCCGCGACCGCGGCCTGCAGGCACGGATGCTCTTCACGATGTTCCTGCTTGGGCTGATCTACGTGATCTTGGTCGGCGCGCTCTTTGCGGCTGGCGCCAGCGGGCTCATCATCGGCCTGATCGCCGGCGCGCTGCTCCTGGTCCAGCTCTCGGCCTCAGACAAGATCGCGCTGGCGACGATCCACGCCCACGAGGTGAGCGCCGCGGAGGAGCCGCTCCTGCACGGGATCATCGAGCGCCTGTGCGTGCAGGCCAACCTGCCCAAGCCGCGCGTCGCGGTGATCGAGAGCCAGATGCCCAACGCCTGCGCGATGGGCAGGTCGCCGCGCTCGGCAACGGTCTGCGCAACGCGCGGTATCCTCTCGACGCTCGAGCCCGGCGAGCTTGAAGCGGTGATCGGCCACGAGCTCACGCATGTGATCAACCGCGACGTGATGGTGATGACGCTCGCCTCCTTCTTCGCAAGCCTGGCGGCGATGATCGCCCAGTTCACGCTCTTCTTCGGCGGGGGCTTCGGCGGCGGCTACGGGCGCAGCCGCGAAGAGGAGGAGGACGTCCTGATCATCCTGCTCGTCTCGGTGGTGGCCGATGTGGTCTCATTCATGCTCCTGCGGGCGCTCTCGCGCTACCGCGAGTACGCCGCCGATCGCGGCTCGGCGCAGCTGACCGGGCGCCCGAGCGCGCTCGCCTCGGCGCTCTTGAAGATCTCCGGGACGATCGAACGGATCCCCTCTCGCGACCTGCGCGCCGCGGAAGGCATGAGCGCCTTCTTCATCATCCCCGCGCGGGCGAAGAACTCGCTGATGAACATCTTCGCCGACCATCCGCCGCTTGAGAAGCGCTTGGCGGCGCTGCAGAAGATCGAGGCGGAAATGCAGCGGGCCGCCTAGGCGATGGGCCTGCTGTCGATCCTCACCGGCCGCTCGCGCATGGCCACACCGGCGCCCGAGCGCCTGTTTGCGATCACCACCGCCTACATCACCCTTGAAGCCTCCTACAGCATCACGCCGACGGGCTCTGCTGCGATCGTCTTCCAGCCGCTCGCAACCGCGGAGTTCGAGTCCACGATGCGCGAAATGGAAGAGGTCGTGCGGGCAACCGGACAGGAGAGCGGCACGCAGGTGCGCTCGCAGAACGACACCTACGGCTACCGCTGGATGATCGTGGAGAACGCCCCCGGCAAGGTCTCGGTGGAAGACCTCGCGGTTGCGATCAACGCGGTCTCCTCCTCGATCGAGGCCTCCGGCCACAGCGAGCGGCTGCTCTGCGCGGTATTCGCCTTCAGTGAGGCCCGGCAGGGCGAAGGCGCCCGCCCGCTCTACCTGATCTACAACTACAAGCGCGGCTTCTGGTACCCGTTCGTGCCGGCGCCCGGCAGCGAGCAGCGCGACACCGAGCGTGAGCTGCAGCTCAAAGCGCAGATCGGCAGCGAGCTGCCGCTCGAGCCCGAGCTCGAGCGCTGGTTCCCGCTCTGGGGCATACCGATCTGAGCGCCTCCCGGCGCCCGCCGGACCGTCTCGCTCGCAGGCAGCAGGGTCACGCTCAGAGCGCGACCGCCAGGAAGCCGGCGTAGAGCACAAGCACCAGCAGGCCGCCGCCCCGGCGCAGGCCACATCGGCGCATCAGCAGCAGCGCACAGATGCCGCTCTCGGCCGCGAGATACCACAGCGCCGCCTGCGTGCGCTCGGCAAGCCCACTTAACGAGACGACGAGCGCCGGCATGGTCACACCGATCAAAAGGTTGATCGCGTTGGAATGGAACGTCTCGCCGACGAGCGCCTGCCCGCGGCCGGCCAGCCCCAGCCGAAGCCCGGTCAGCGCGTTGGGCAGGCTTGCAAGCGGCGCCAGCAGGCAGGTCGCGATCACGGCGCCCGAGATCTGCAGGCGCGCGCCGAGCGCAAGCGCGCCTTCCACCATGCCGGTGGCGCCCGCGATGATCCCCGCAAGCGTCGCGCAGATCGCGATCAGCTCCCCGCGCAGCGCCCCGCCCTGCCGCCACGCGCGCCGCCTGAGCCGATCGCGCTCATGCTCGCTGGCATCCGGCGTCCCGCGCCTGACGGCCACGCTCAGATAGGCAAGCAGGGCGGCCGCAGCAAGCGCTGCGGCGACGCCGGCGCTGAGCAGCCCTGAGATCAAGAGCGCCGCAAGCAGCGCCGAGAGCAGCGCCGGCAAAGCCTCGATCAGGACGACCGCACGCGCCGCCACGAGCGCGCCGGCAAGCAGCGCCGAGAGCCCGAGCATGGTTGCCAGGTTCAGCGCGCTTGCGCCCGCCAGCACGCCGACGGAGACCCCCGCCCTACCGCCGATCAGCGCAACCAGCGCAGAGACGATCTCCGGAGCGTCCGCCGCCAGCGCCGAGAGCGCCCCGATCCCTCGCTCAGAGAGCCCGACACGCTCACCGAGTCGATCGAGGCTGCGCGCAAAGGCGCGCGCCGCATAGAGGGTCAGCGCGAGCGAGGCGAGAAAGAGCGGGGGTGCGGCGACAAGTGGCATCGGTCGACCTTCGTGAGGCACGCAGAGGCGCCCCTGCCGACCAGCCTTCCCGGCACACCTGCCGCTGAGGATAGTCGGCGCGGGAGGCCCCACAGGGGAGCGCGCCCGCTGCTCGAACGCGATCCGGCCCGCTGAGCGTGCTCTCACCCGCGCGGTGAGCGCGCTTGTGCGCGACCAGCTGGAGCGCTACGCAAGCAACACCGGCGCAAAGCTCGCCCGTCCGCGGCTGCTTCAGCCCTCCGATCGGCCTGCAGCGGGCAGCGGCGCCAATGGCCTAGCTCTGCTGGATTACGAGGCGCAGCCCGGGGTGCCCGCCGCCCAAGCCGCCCAAGTCCTGCGAGCGCTTGCGGACCTCGCAGTCCTCAGAGCGGACGCCGGGCCGGTGCTCGCGGCGATCACGATCGCCCGCGCACCGTTGGGCGCAGTGCGCGTCGAGAGCCCCTTTGCGGACTGAGCGAGCCGCATAACGAAGCGATCGCTAATCGGGCAGCCAGCCCTCGCCGGAGAAGTTCTCGCGGGCCTCCTGCAGGGTCGTGTCGGCCGGCGGCAGGATCAGGTCGGAGCTCGCAAGCTCCTCCTCGCCAAGCTGGGATCCGTGCGTGCGGACGAAGTCGAGCAGCTCCTTGAAGGTCCGCTCGAAGGTCTCCTCGTCACCGCGCTCGACCGCCGCCAGCACCGCCTCGTCGAGCTCCTGCAGGCGCACCTGCGCATCGCCCTCCAGCTTGAACTGGTCCTCGCCTGCGATGCGGACGATCACTGGCCCTGCTCCGCCTGGCTGCCCTGCGCCTGGGGGGCCTCGCCCGCGGGCGCGCCGCCGCCCCCCTGCGGGGCGCTGCTCTCCTGCGGGGCGCCCGCAGCCAGCTCGCCCGCCGCCGATCCGACGCCCAGTTCGCTCTTTAGCTTTGCCATGTCATCGTCGACGCTCGACTGGTTTGAGAGCTGCTTGAGCTGGCGGTCCAAGTCATCTTCCGCCGGGCCGATCGCGGTGATGTCTTCAAAGGCTCCCGCAGCTTCAAGCTCCGAGACGGCGCTTGCGCGCGCCTTCATGTTTTCGGTCTTGTCGATCGCCCGCTGCATGGCAAGGCCGACATCCGCCATCTGCTCGCCCACGCCGCTTGCCGCTTCAGAGATCTTCACCTGCGCCTCCGCCGCGGAGTACTGCGCCTTGATGACCTCCTTCTTGGTGCGGAAGGCTTCGATCTTCGCGCGCAGCTTCTGCTCGGATTCGGTCAGCTGCTGCTGCTGCGTTTCCAGTTCCTGGACCTGCGTGTCGAGCGTCTGCAGCTCCGTCTGAGCGACGTTCTTGCGTTCCAGCGCCGTCCGCGCGAGGTCTTCGCGCCCCTGCGACATCGCCTGGCGCGCCTGCGTGTCGAGCTTGACGACCTGCTGCTGAAGCGTGCCCTCCTGCAGCTGCAGGCGCTTCTTGGCGGTCACGACATCCGCGATCCCCTTCTTGACGTTCTGAAGCTGTTCAACCTGCTTCTGATAGCTGTAGTCGAGGGTCTCCGAGGGGTCTTCGGCCCGTTCGATCAGCTTCGAGACCTTTGCCTTCACGGCGGTCGATATGCGCCCGGTCAACCCGGCCATCTGCTTGGCACCTCCTGTGAGCGTCTTGATTGGCGGAAGTCAAGCCTAGCGGCTTGCGCGCTGCGCAGGCGCCGGGTTGGCGCTCCCGCGCAGGCGCATCGGCGCGCGTTCGCCGTGCCTGCCGCTCAGAGGCCGCGCGGATGGCGGATCACGAAGCCGGCGTTGGTTTCGCGCAGCGGACGCCACTCCGGGCCGGGGAGGTTGGAGGGGTCTTCAGCCGGGCTCGTGTCCAGGCGCAGCCCGGCGATGTCCATGTAGGCGTGGCCCGCGTTGGCGAAGATCGTAACCCACGTCCCGACACCCCTGCCGCCGTAGAGCTCCAGTTCGCTTGAGTCCTCAGGTGCGTGCAGCATCGCCCCGCCGTGAAGGGCGTAGGAGACGGTCCCGGAGCAGTCATAGCCCGGCGAGCGGAAGGAGCCGTGGCCGCCGCCGTAGATGTAGGGGAGCCCGACGATTTCGTTTGCCGCCCAGATCATCTTCTTGACCGCTTCAGGTGCTTCCATCGGCGCTGCGGCAAGGTGCCCGACCATCACCGCGAGCTTCCCGGGCACCAGCAGCCTGGGCCTTGCTTCCGGCCCGCCTTCGTGGAGGCCCACGACGCCGCTCGCTCCGTCCAGCGGGGCGCTGCCGCCGCTGCTGTCGGCAACCTCGCTCGCGAGCGCCGGGGGCAGATAGGGGACGACGGTCCCTTCAGCACTCAGCTCATAGATGGGCCCGCGGTAGGGGGCGCGCGGGCGACGCGCGATGATCGGGGCGTGCGGATGAGGCTCGCCCGCAGGCGCCGAGGCACCACCGCTCAGCAGCAGCGCATCGCGCCGACCGTGGAAGCGACCTGAGCCGAGCGCCGGCGCGGCCGCCGTCAATGTCATCGCAGCTGCCGCTGCAAGCGCGGCAAGCGCTCTGGCGCCGACGTTGCGCGCCACCCCGGCCAAGCCGCTATCTGCTCCTGCCACGTGCAACCTCTCTCGTTGGCCTGCGGGGTTAGCTGACGGGCTGGCGCTGAGGGAGCCTGCGCCTCTCGCGGTTTGACCGCGGGATTAGCCCCAACTTCTGCGGTCCCCCGCTCCCCGGCATCGGGCCGGGGACTCGGCATTTGCGCGAGAACCCTAGCAGGGCTCTCCGACAGACGCCTGCCGCGCAAGAGCGCTGCCGATGAGCCGCCCGCAATATGCATAACCTTTGCCGCGATGAGGCCGCCCGCCCACGCGCTTGCGCCGCTCCTGCCAGCTCTGATCGCCGGCAGCCTGCTGGCAGGCTGCGGCAAGACAAGCGTCGTCGTCATCCACTCGGGCAGCCTCAACCCGGTCGCCCCGGTGGCGCCGGCAGGGGCGGCCGGGCAGATCACCAAGAACACCACACGCCTGGGCGGCACGACCCAGATCGCCGATGCCGCAGCGATCGCAAGCGCCGTGCACCCGGGGCTGGTCGCCTCGCAGCGCCCCGCTGCGGCGCTCCTGATCAACTCCGCCGAGCTGCCCCTGGCGCTCGCTGCCGCAGTTCTCGCAGGCCCGCCGCTGCACGCTCCGATCCTCTATGGCACCGGCGCCGAAGTGCCTGCGGAAACGGAAACCGCGCTCTCTGCGATGCGCCCGACCGGCACGGGCGTGCCAGAAGGCGCGCAGCTGCTTGAGGCCGGCGGCGCCGCGACGCCGCGCGGCTACCGCGCCCGCTCGCTGCCGGGCTCAAGCGAGGAAGAAGTCGCAGAGCAGATCGCGAAGCTTCTTGAAGGGCTGCGCGGACACGCTCCCGCGGCGCTGCTGATCGTGAACGTCGAAGCGGCGCCCGCCTTCGCGCTTCCCGCGGCCGGCCTTGCGGCGGCCTTCTCGGCGCCGATCCTCTTTGCGCGCCGCGAAGCGATCCCGCCTGCGACGCGCGCCTACCTCGCGCAGCTCAAGAGCGCTCCGACGCTCTACCTGATCGGTCCGCGCAGCGTGCTCGGCGAAGGGCTTGCCCACAAGCTCTCCCGCTATGGCCATGTGCGGCGGATCGCCGGCGAAACGCCCGCTGAAGAGGCGATCGCGGTGGCGCGCTTCTCCGAAGGGTCGTTTGGCTTCGGCGTCCAGGAACCGGGCCATGGCCTGATCTTCGTCAACGCGCAGAGGCCGCTCGACGCGCCGGCGGCGGCGGCGCTCTCGGCAAGCGGCGACTTCGGCCCGATCCTGCTCCTGGAAGGGCAGAGCGCGCTGCCCGCGCCGCTCTCCGGCTACCTGGAAGACATCCGCGGCGCCTACTCCGCGCAGGTCCCGCCCGTCCGCAGCCTTTACAATCACGGCTGGATCATCGGCGGAGCCGACTCGATCTCCGTCGCCGTGCAGGATGAAATCGATGCGCTGCTTGAGATCACAGAACGCCAGAGCGCCACGCCCTCGCCCGCTTATGTGCCCTGAGAGCGCCTCCAGCATGTGCGGTGCGCCGGCGGCGGTGGGGCGACCATGAGCGGGTCAGAGAGCCCGGAGCTGCTCGCCAAGCGCGCAAGCGGCGAGGTCTCCGTCGAGGACGTGCGCGCGCTGACGGGCGCCTCCACGCCGCACTTTGCGCTGCAGCTTGCCGAACGGATCAGCGCGCTGATCGCGCCGCTGCCCGCCGATCACCCGGCGCGAGTCGAGGGCGAGCGCGAGCTCGCGCGCCTGCAGGCGATCGCCTTCCACGGCGAGGAGCGCGACGAGCGCCCGCCGAGCCTCGCCGAGGGCTACGAGCGGCCCCTGCCCTCGCTCGCGCCGTAGCGCTCGCGTGCGGCAAGCAGGCGCTCGCGCTCGGCGAGGAAGCGCGCGCGCAGGTGCGTGAAGAGGCCATAGAGCAGCGCCGCGTCAAGGATCAGCAGCGCCAGGTTCGCTTCGCGCGGGACGCTCGTGAAGGCGCCCGCGATCAGGATCACGGAGCTGTGCAGGAGCACCACCGGGATCAGCGCCAGCAGCAGCGCGTGGGAGCGATAGCCGCTGAAGTGCTCGCGAAACGAGTACTCGGCGGTGCCCAGCAGCGCCGCTGCGGCGCCGGCGATCAACGCGGGCGCCGAGCGGCTCGGCGACCCGGAGAGAGCGCCGATCGCAAAAGCGACCACACCGGCCACGATCAGCAGCTCCGCGAGCGGCACCGGGTGCCAGAGCGGTCGTGGCCGCCGCAGCGGTCGCGGGCCGGTGCCCGCCGCCGGGGGCCCCGCGCGCCCCTGCCGCCCGGCCGCAGGCGCCTGCTGCGATCGCCGCTGCCGCTGCGCTGCCATGCGACTAAGCTGGCCGGCGAGATGAGCGGCGGAGGTCAGATGGAGAGCTCACAGGCGCCGATCGTACACCGCCGGGTGCACCCCGAGCGCCGGGATGCGCTGCTGGCGCTGCCGCTGCGCATCCGCAGCTACTCGATCCGGCTGCTCTGCGCGGAGGTCTCAAGCGGCTTCATGCGCAAGACCACGATCTTCACGCTGCAGGGGCCGCGCGAGGAAGGGATCGGCGAAGACGTCACCTACGACGCGATCGACCACGAGCGCCTGCTGGCCGCGCACCTGCGTGGCGATCAGCGCGCGCCGCAAGCAACCGAGCAGGGCACCCTCGAAGCCCCCGGCAGCTGCTTCGCGCTCGCCGGAGAGCACACCCTTGGCTCCTTCTGCGCCCACAGCGAGACGCTCGACCTCTTCCCGACGGCGCCCGAGCGCGAGGTCTCCCGCCGCTACCGGCTGTGGGCGCTGCACTCCGCGGCGCTCGACCTGGCGCTGCGCGAAGCCTCGCTCTCGCTGCACGCAGCGCTATGCATCGAGCCGCGGCCGCTGCGCTTCTTAGTCTCGCTGCGCCTCGGCGAGCCGCCCTCGATCGAGCCCCTGCAGAAGCGCCTTGCAGGCCACCCGACCCTGACCTTCAAGCTCGACCCCACCAGCTCCTGGGACCAGGAGCTGATCGCGCAGCTGCAGGCGACCGCTGCGGTGGAGTCGCTTGACTTCAAGGCCTTCTACCGCGGCACGGTGGTCGACCAGCCCGCAGACCCCGACCTCTACCGGCGCGTGCTCGCGGCCTTCCCGAGCGCCTGGATCGAGGACCCCGCGCCCGAGCGATCGCTCGCCGAGATCCTCGCTCCCCACCGCGCCCGCTGCTCCTACGACGCGCCGATCCACTCGGTCGCCGACATCGAGGCGCTGCCGCAGCGGCCGGGCATGGTCAACATCAAGCCCTCGCGCCTGGGCAGCCTCACGAACCTGCTCGACGCCTACGACTACTGCGCCGCGCGCGGGATCGGCAACTACGGCGGCGGGCAGTTCGAGCTGGGGCCCGGGCGCGGCCAGATCCAGTATCTAGCCTCGCTCTTTCACCCCGATGCCCCCAACGACGTCGCCCCCGCCGGCTACAACCTCCCCGAGCCGCCATCCGCACTGCCCGACAGCCCGCTTGAGCCGCAGCTTGAGCCGATCGGCTTCCGCTGGGCAGGCGACTAGCGGACCCTGAGACCCGGCTGGATCTGCAATCGCACCTCAGGCGGCGACCGCACACCGCCCGCGAGCGGCCGCGAACGCATGGGGCGAGGCCAGCGCACAGCGCGGCGGCGATGTGACGCTGCGCAGGCCTGCCGGCAGCAAACAAGAGGTGATGGTGATGCGTCAGGAAGTATGCGTGAGGCGTACCACGATCATGCTGCCCGAGGAGACCGACGCCCGTTTGCGGCCGGAGGCGCGCAGGCGCGGCACCTCGGTTGCCGCGGTCGCCAGGGAGGCGATCGAGAAGCAGCTGCCGCCGCAGCCTGAGGGGCGCTTGAGCTTCTTCGCAGTGGGCGACGGCTCGCCGCGCAACGCCTCTGAGCGCGTCGATGAGCTGGTCGGCAAGAGCGTGCGCCGCCGCCGGGCGGCACGCTCATAGCGTGCTGATCGTCGACGCCGGCGTCCTCTATGCGTCGGCGGCCAAGCGCGACAAAAACCACGAGCGCTCCGTCGCCCTGCTCTCCGCCGGCGCCCGACCTCTGCTCGTTCCGGCGCTCGTGCGGACGGAGGTTTCCTATCTGCTGTGCGATCGCATCGGCGCTCACGCCGAGGTTGCGTTTGCGCGTGCGCTCGCGAACGCTGAGCTTGTCGTCGAGCCGGTGCTCGACTCCGACTGGCCCCGCATCGCCGAGCTGATGGAGCAGTACCGCGACCTGCCACTGGGGATGGTGGACGCCTCGGTGATCGCGCTGGCCGAGCGCCGCAACGCAGCGATGATCGCCACGCTCGACCATCGGCGTTTTGGTGTGGTCAGGCCGCAGCACGTCGCGGCGTTCACCCTGGTCCCCTGATCGACACGCACCCGCTCCTCAGCTTCAAGCGCACGCGCCAGCGCCGGATAGCTCGATCGCGGGATCGCTCCTCCCCGAGCGCTCCTTGGCTAAGGGGCGCAGCAGCGCAGTGCCCGCCGAGCAGAGAGCGAGCGCTCAGAGCAGCGGCGCCAGATCGGCCAGGAGCTTCTGCTTGCGGTCGCTGCTGCCGATGCGCTCCGAATCAGAGTGAGGGGTTGACGGCGCCACCGGCTGCGGTGGCGCAGGATACGGCGGCGGCGGTGCATCGAGCGCCTGCGCGGAGGTGATCCCCCACGGCTTCTGCCAGGCAGGCGAGCAGCGCTCCTGCGCCCACTGCAAGAGCTCTTGCAGCAGCAGGAGCGCAGCGCAACTCGCCGTAGGCTCCGCGGTTGGCAGCAGCAAAGCAGCGCATCCCGCGCGACGCTGCAGTGGCGGCCGCGCGGGCGGCGCCGCTCAGGACATCAATGCGTCCGCGCTGCCACCCGGCGCCTGTTGGCGCGCGGCGGCAAGACCGAGAGTAGGCGGGTTGAAGGAGTGCAACGCTTGAGATCGCAGACAAGGACGGGTGTGGTCGCAGCCGCAAGCGCTGCGCTGTTGAGCGCCCTTGCGCTGGTCGGCGCCGCGGCCGCGCCGGCCCGCTCGGCTGCGCCACAGCGCGGAGGCGGCGCCCCCGCCTCCGGCGGCACGCGCTCTCAGGCCGCCGCCGACCCGGCGCATTCGGGCGGCGCCAAGGCGGGCACAAGCAGCGGCCGCGCCGATCCCCAGCGCGTGGCCGCACGCAGCAGGCGTCGTCGCGCACGCATCCGCCGCGCGGTGGCGCCGCTGATCACAAAGGCGCGCTGCGTGCCGGCGGGCGAATGCGCCACCCGCATCCACTTCGTCTCGGCGGGCGGGCTGCTGAAGCTTGAAGGGCGCGGGCTGCACGCCGGACTGCGCGTGCTCTTCCCCGCCTACCCGCGCGCCAAGATCAGCAGCAGCTCGCCACGCTCGCTGCTGCGCCCAAGCGCGCTTGGGCTGATCGTGCAGGTGCCGCGCAACGCGCACACCGGCAAGATCCTCGTGCTCGGGCCAGGCCGCCTGCACTCGAACCTGTTCGGGCCGATCTACGTCGTCGACCACAAGCTGCACCCGCCCAAGCCCAAGCCCGCCCCGGTCGCCGCGCCCGCGCCCGCGCCCGCGCCCGGCCCCACCTCGGCCGCGGGCACGCCCTTTGCCGGCCAGGGCATGTGGATCTGGGAACTCTCGCGCTCATCGAACGGCGACGTCGCGGAAATCGTCGCTCAGGCGCGCGCGGCGGACATCACCACGCTGTTCATAAAGTCCGCTGACGGCAACAGCTACTGGAGCCAGTTCTCCCCTGCCCTCCTCGGCGAACTGAAGGCCGCCGGCCTGCATGTCTGCGGCTGGCAGTACGTCTACGGCTCAAACCCGATCGGCGAGGCCGAAGCTGGCGCGCAGGCGGCCGCAAACGGCGCCGAATGCCTTGTGATCGACGCCGAGAGCCAGTACGAAGGGCGCTACGCCGCCGCCCAGACCTACATCGAAACGCTGCGCGCGAAGGTCGGCCCAAGCTACCCGCTCGGCCTCACCTCCTTCCCCTACGTCGACTACCACGAGTCGCTGCCCTACTCCGTCTTCCTGGGCCCGGGCGGCGCTCAGTTCAACCTCCCGCAGATGTACTGGAAGGACATCGGCATCTCCGTCTCCTACGCCTACGTCCACACCTTCCAGGAGAACCTGATCTACGGGCGCCCGATCTGCCCGCTGGGCCAGACCTTCCAGAGCCCAGCCGCAGCCGAACTGATCTCCTTCCGCTCGCTTGCCGTCCCCTACCAGGCCTGCGGCGGCGTCTCCTTCTGGGACTGGCAGGAAACGACCGCGCGCGGCTGGGCGGCGCTGGCGGCGCCGCTGGAAGCAAGCCCGCCGATCCCCCAGCCCGAGCTGACCTCGCCGCTGCTCAAGGAAGGCGCCAAGGGCGACCAGGTGCTGTGGATGCAGGAGCACCTCGCCAGCGCGATCGCAACCCAGCCGACCAACGGCATCTTCGAAGCGGTCACCGCGGCCAACCTGCGCGCCTTCCAGAGCGCCCACAGCCTGCCTGCAAGCGGCGAAACCGATCCGTCGACGTGGGCGGCGCTGCTGGCGCTCGCGCCGGTGGCGGTGCACTGGACAGGCGCCGGCCCGCAGGGCTAGCCCTACAGGCGCTGGATCAGCGTCCCAGTTCCCAGGCCGCCGCCGCAGCACATCGTCACCAGGCCAAGCTCCTTGTCGGAGCGCTCGAGCTCGTGCAGGAGCGTCGTGATCAAGCGCGCCCCGGTGGAGCCGAGCGGATGCCCCAGCGCCATCGCGCCGCCGTTGACGTTCACGCGCTCCATGTCCGGATCCAGCTCGCGCCGCCAGGCGGCGACCACCGGCGCAAAGGCCTCGTTGATCTCGATCAGATCGATGTCGGAGATCGCCATCGCGTTGCGCTCAAGCAGCCGCTGCGTAGCCGGGATCGGGCCGGTCAGCATGATCACCGGGTCGACGCCGACGGTCGTCTGGTCGAGGATCCGCGCGCGCGGGTGCACCCCCAGCTCCGCCGCCTTCTGCGCCGACATCAGCAGCACCGCCGCGGCGCCGTCGGAGATCTGCGAGGAGTTGCCCGCGGTCACCTTGCCGTCCTCCTTGAAGGCGGGCTTGAGCGCCGCAAGCGCCTCGAGGCTCGTGTCGGGGCGGATGCCCTGGTCGGCGACAAAGGTGTCGCCGTTGACCGCAAAGGGGATGATCTCGCGCTCGAAGCGCCCCTCGACGGTCGCCCGGTGAGCGAGCTGATGGGAGCGCAGCGCCAGCTCGTCAAGCTCCGAGCGGGGGATCTCCCAGCGGTCGGCGATCATCTCCGCGGAGAGCCCCTGGGGAATCAGCGCGTGGCGATCCATCAGCTCCTTGGGCCACGGGTTGCCCACCTGATCGACCCAGCTGAAGCCCACGCCCATCGGGATGTGACCCATGTGCTCAACGCCGCCGCCGATCACCACGTCGTGCACGCCGGCGGCGATCAGCGCGGCGCCGAAGTTCACCGCCTGCTGGGCCGAGCCGCACTGGCGGTCGACGGTCGTCGCCGGCGTCTGCACCGGCAGCCCCGCTTGCAGCCAGGCGTTGCGGGCGACGTTGAACATCTGCTCCCCGTACTGCTGCACGCAGCCGGCGATCACATCTTCGACGAGCTCCGCGGCGATGCCCGCGCGCGCAATCACCTCCGTGAAGCAGGCCCCAAGCAGCTCGTTGGGGTGCGTGTCGCGGTAGTAGCCCTTCTCTTTGTGGCCGCGCCCGATCGGCGTGCGCACCGCCTCCACGATCACGACCTCACGCCCAGGATGCTCTTGCATTGATCGATACCCCGTTCCTATGCTCGCCCGCCGTCCGGCGGCTTCTCTGGCGCGCCCGCTGCAGGCGCCTGGATAGCGAATGCTATCGACTCTGCGCGGGGAGGTGAGCGCACAACGCGCGCGCGTGCTCTAACCTGCCCGCCCGTGCAGGAGCGACTTGTCATCGTCGGCAGCGGCGCGATCGCCTGCGGCCTGGCCGCGACCGCAGCCCACCACGGGCCCCTGCGGCTGATCGCGCGCTCGGAGGAGTCCGCGGAGCGAGCGCGGGCGACGGTGACGAAGACGCTTGAGAAGCTTGGCGCCCAGATCGACCCCGAGCACGTGCAGGTGCTGGTCGAGCCGGTGGACATCTCCGATGCGACCTTCCTTGTGGAGGCGATCGTCGAGCACCACGAGACGAAGGCGGGCGTGCTCTCCGATCTGGAGGCGCAGCTGCCCGAGCAGGCGCTGATCGCCTCCACCACCTCCTCGCTCTCCGTGCAGGCGCTCGCGGCCGCAAGCGGCCGTCCGGACCGCTTCTGCGGGCTGCACGTATTCAATCCGGTCACGCGGATGAAGCTGGTCGAGCTCGTCTTCCCGGCGGAGGCCAGCGAGGAGACCCGCGAGCGCGCCCGTGCGCTCTGCGAGACCTTCGAGAAGACCGCGGTCGAGGTTCCCGACATCCCGGGCTTCGTCGTCAACCGCCTGCTCTTCCCCTACCTCTTCTCGGCGGTGCGCCTGCTTGAAGAGACCGGGATGCCCGCAGCGGATATCGACACCTGCATGAGGCTCGGCGCAGGCCATCCGATGGGCCCGCTTGCCCTCCTTGACCTCGTCGGCCTTGACGTCTCCAAGGCGATCGGCGAGGAGATCGGGGCGCAGATCCCCCCGCGCATGGAGGAGCTGATCGCAGCAGGGGCGCTCGGGCGCAAGAGCGGCCGCGGCTTCCTCAGCTACTGAGCCGCCGCACGGCTGGCCGCAGACGCGGGGGCCGGGGCGCTGTGGGCGGCGCGCTAGCATAGCGATCGCTATCGACGCACGCCGCCAAGCGCGCAGGGCGGCCGATCAAGGAGGCTCAACAGTGCACGCTCCCACCGCAAGCAACGGCAATGCCACCGCGCCTGGCCACGACGCGCTGCAGGGGTCCGATCACCACGCCGACCCTGCCCGCACTGTGCTCAACCAGCCCCCGCCGCTGCTGCCCGCGAACCTCTTCGACCTTGACCTGCCCCTGCAGGAGGCGCTGATCCGCGAAGGCGGCGACTGGGGCGTCGAGCGCGTGCGCGCCGCCGGCGCATACGCCGGCTCGCTCGAGGCCGCTGAGCACTCGCGGCGCGCTGAGGCAAACGCACCCCAGCTGCGCGCCTATGACCGCTACGGCAACCGCATCGATCAGATCGAGCTCGATCCCTCCTGGCATGCGCTGCTCGGGGATGCGATCGAGCGCGAGCTGCACTCGCTGCCCTGGAGCAGCCAGCGGCCAGGCGCCCACCTCGTGCGCGCGGCAGCCTTCATGCAGCACTGCCAGATCAACGGCGGCGTGATGTGCCCGGTCTCGATGACCGCCGCCGCCGTTCCCGCCCTGCGGGAGGGCGCGCCCGAGCTTGCCGGCGCCTGGGAGGGGCGCCTGACCGCAAGCGACTACAGCGCCGTCGCGCTTGCGGGCATGGCAATGACCGAGCGCCAGGGCGGCTCGGACGTGCGCGCGAACATCACCCTCGCGCGCGCGGTCGGCTCAGGCGATTACGAGCTGATCGGGCACAAGTGGTTCTGCTCATACCCCCTCTGCGACTTCTTCCTGATGCTTGCCCAGGCGCCCGAGGGGCTCTCCTGCTTCCTCGTCGAGCGCGGCGAGGGCATGGAGCTGATGCGCCTCAAGGACAAGCTTGGGACGCGCTCGCTGCCCTCTGCCGAGATCGAGCTGCGCGGCGCGCGCGGTCGCCTGATCGGCGTCGCGGGCGAGGGCGTGAAGGCGATCATCACGATGGTCAACCACACCCGTCTTGACTGCGCGCTCTCCTCCGCTGCCGTGATGCGCCGCGGCCTCGTCGAGGCCGTGCACCACGCCCGCCACCGCGCCGCCTTCGGGGCGCCGCTGATCGATGCCCCGGCGATGGCGAACGTGCTTGGCGACCTGGCGCTGGAGTCAGAGGCGGCTACGCTCTGCGCGCTGCGCCTGGCGGCAAGCTACGACCGCGACGAGGCCCCCCTGCGGCGCCTTGCCACCGCAGTTGTCAAGTACTGGCTCTGCAAGCGCGCCCCCGCGCACGTGGGCGAGGCGCTCGAGTGCCTGGGCGGCAACGGCTTCGTGGAGGAGTCGGGGATGCCGCTCTTCTACCGCGACGCGCCCGTCTCCTCGATCTGGGAGGGCTCGGGCAACGTCTGCGCGCTCGACGCGCTGCGCGCGATCGACCGCCAGCCGCAGTCGCTTGAGGCCTTCCTCGCCGAGTGCGAGCTTGCAAAGGGCGCCAGCCGGACGCTCGATCACTCCCTCCTACAGCTGCGCGCCGACTGCGAGGAGCTGCTTGGCGCGCTGCGCTCACAGCGCGCGGGCGCCCTCGCCGCCCAGTTCTCCGCCCGCGCGCTCGTGGAGCGCCTCGCGCTCACGCTGCAGGCGAGCCTGCTTGCGCGCCACTCCCCTGACTTCATCGCCGAGCCCTTCATCGCGACGCGCCTTGGCAAGCAGGGCGGGCACAGCTACGGCACGCTGCCCGGAAGCGCACCGGTCGAGTCGATCATCGATCGCGCGCTGCCCGCCGAATAGCCTGCAGGTTTTTTTAGGTTCGCTTCAGAGAGGCGCTCATATACTTGTCCAAGCGACAGTCAAAGTCGCATCGCACACCCGCCTCCTCCCAGTGCACACGTCCCGGCCCGCGCCATAGCGGGCCGGACGTGTAATGGAGCAGATCGGCCGCTCAGGCGGCATCGCCGGAGTCCCCGTCGGGGCGCTCCTCCTCACCCTCGCCCTCCTCGGGGGCTCGCAGCAGGTCCAGCTGCGGGCGCCCGGGCGCCTCGCGCTCGTCGGGGTCGCGATCGTCGGGGTCCGGGGCCACGCGCTCAAAGCGGATGTCGGAGGCGATCACCGCATCCGCCTCGGCAGCCTGCGCGTTGATGATTTCCCGCACCGCGCGGCGCAGCGCCCAGAGGTCGCTCGCGGGCCAGCGCAGCGACCCCTCCGGCGGCGGGGCAAGGCAGAGGGTGACGATCATCGTCGGCCCGCCTGCGCCGATCTGGCGCACGTGCAGCCGCACGTCCGCCACCACCGTCTCGCCCACCCGCGCCCCGATCAGCTGCTCGAAGGGCCGCTTGTCTTCCCTCACGGTGGGGAGCGTAGCGCGCGCTCGGCGCGCTGGGGCTCTGCGCCCGCGCTCTTGCCGGCTGCCCCACCGGCGCTCTGATGCTCGCCGGTCGCCGGCTGGCCGCTCGGCCGGCGCGTGCGCACGCGCACGATCTCGACGCGGTTCTCGCGCACCGACTCCACGCGCAGCGAGAGGCCGTCGGCGACGACGACGTCCCCGCGGCGGGGCAGCCGGCCGAGCTGCGCAAAGACGAAGCCGCCGATCGAGTTGTAGGCGTCGGAGTCCACCGGCAGGTGCAGGCCGTGGTCGGCGAGATCGGCAAGCGCGACGTGGCCGCGCACGAGGTAGTCGCCGTCGGGCAGCCTGCGCACGTCAGCCTCAGCCAAGTCGGTCTCATCAGAGATCTCCCCGACCACCTCCTCGATGATGTCCTCGACCGTGACGATCCCCAGCACGCGGCCGTACTCATCGACGACGACCGCCATCGCGGTGCGCGCCTTCTGCAGATCGGCAAGCAGGTCGTCGAGCGGCTTGGTCTCAGGGACGATCGGCGCGTCATGGACGACGGACTCGATCGAGGCGTGCGGCCCCTCGCGCAGCAGCAGGTCGGCAAGCGCGCTGGCATGGACGATCCCGCGCACGCGGTCGCGGTCCTCCTCTTCGGTCACCGGCATGCGCGTGTGGCCGGTCTGCACGCAGCGGCGCAGCGCCGCCTCGACATCCGCGGAGAGATCGACCGTGGCGACGGCGGGGATCGGCGTCATCACCTGCCGGGCCTCCTGCTCGTGGAGGTGGAAGACGCCCGAGAGCATGCCCGCTTCGCCCTCCTCAAGCTTGCCGCCGGCGTAGGATTCGGCGATCAGGCGCTTGAGCTCCTCCGGGGATCCCGCCTCCGCGAATGCCGAGGGGGTGATGCCAAAGAGCTTCAGGATGCGCGTCGAGAGCACCGTCGTGATCACGACGAAGGGCGAGAAGAGCGCGCGCAGCGCCGCCAAGAGCGGCGCGATCCGCCACGCGAGCGCCTCAGCGCGATCGATCGCGTAGAGCTTCGGCACCATCTCGCCGACGATCAGCTCGCTGAAGATCAGGATGCCGTAGGCGATGATCACCGCCAGCGCGATCGCCGCGCCGCTGGAGGCCGAGCCCAGGAGCGGCTTGAAGATGTGCTCGAGCGTGGGCTCGCCGAGCGCGCCGATCGCAACCGAGGCCATCGTCACGCCGATCTGGCAGACGGAGATGTACTCGTTGACGTTGTCCTGCTGGTGCAGCGCCAACGCCGCGCCGCGCACCCCCTCCGCGCGCATCGCCTCCAGGCGCGCACGGCGCGTGCGCACGAGCGCGTACTCCGCGATCACAAAGAACGCGTTGAGCGCGATCAGCGCAGCGGTCAGCGCCAGCTTGAGCGCGCTCATCGCAGGATCGCGCCCTCCCCGGTGGCCCACCTCGCCTGCAGGGCCTTCGCCCCGGCCGGCTTACATCGTTCAGATTCGTCTTCGTTCATCTGTTGCCGACGACTCAAACGGTAGCACGCCGCCCGGCCTCAAGATGGCGCAAGCGCGTCGATCCTCCCTGCAAGCTCGAGGTCGCGCTGCGTGACGCCGCCTGCGGAGTGCGTGGAGAGCGTGAGCCGCACGCGGTTGTAGGAGTGCAGGAGGATGTCCGGGTGATGGTTGAGCGTCTCGGCCGCCTCGCCGACCACATTGACGAAGGCAAGCGCGCTTGCAAAGTCGGCGAAGGAAAGCTCGCGCACGATCGCGCCGCCCTGGCGCTCCCAGCCGCTGCCTGAGAGGCGATCTGCGATCTCGCGGTCGGAGAGTAGATCCACTGGGCGCAGCCTAGCGCGAGGCTTCCCAGCTGCCGCCCCTGCATGCGCGGAAGCGCCAGCAGCCTGCAGCGCCTGGGGCGCTCAAACGATCCCCGGCGCACTGGAGCGCGCGACGATGATCGCGCCGATCACGCTCGCGAGAGCGATCGCCAGGCAGCCGACATATCCGAGCGCGACCATCCGCCGCGCGCCTGCCGCCCGCAGGGCGTATGCCGCAAGCGCGCCGCCGATCAGCCCGCCGATGTGGGCGCCGTAGGAGATGTGCGGCAAAAGGAAGGAGTAGCCGAGGTTGATCACGATCATCCAGCCGATCCCGCTCTGCATGATCGGGATGCGCCGCGCGTGCAGCTCGACCGCCGCTGCGCCGAGCAGGCCGAAGATCGCCCCTGAGGCGCCGAGGCTCGGATCCGGCGTTGCAAGGAGCGCGCCGAAGGATCCTGCCAAGAGCGCGGTGAGGTAGATCGCAAGCAGGCGCGCGGATCCGATCGCCGGCTCGATCATCCGCCCCACCCAGTAGAGGATCAGCATGTTGAAGCCGATGTGCATGAGGTTCTCGTGCAGGAAGGCGGAGGTCACCAGCCGCCAGTACTGATGGCCGAGCGCCACCGGTTCGCGCGCGAGGATCCCTTCGTCGATCACCGTCCCGTGGATCGCTGAGCTGCTGAGCGTGAACTGCCCCTGCTCGGCCAGGAAGGCGATCAGGTTGATCGCGATCAGCGCGTAGGTCGCGCGCGGGTACTGCGCCATGGTGCGGATCGTGCGCACCGCAGTGCGCCGGCCGGCGCACTCCGGGCAGCGCATCCCGACCTGCGTCGGGGTCATGCAGTCGGGGCAGATCGGCCGCCCGCACGCAGAGCAGGAGACCCCCGTCTCGCGGTCGGGGTGGCGGTAGCAGGTGCTCGTCTCAAGCGAGGTTGTCATCCTCAGCGGACGCTAGCAGGCGCTATCGGCGATGCGAGGCGGTCGACCACCGCGCTCGCGCGGCGACCGCTGAAGGGGGCCATCGCCGCGGCGAGGCCCCGGCCGGCGCCAAGGCGCGCCGGCCGGGACTCTGCAGCGGGGCGGCCCCGCGCTCGGCTAGGAGCCGATGCGCCGCAGCGTGCGTTCGATAGCCGCGCGCACGACCTTCGGTATTGGCGCAAAGTCAAGCGCTGCGCCGTAGCGCTGCCCGGTCGTCACCGCGTAGGTGACCCACCTGCCGATCAGCGCCTTCTGGGGCGCGTTTTCGGGCACCAGGCAGTAGGTGAATGTTGAGAGCGGGTAGGCGATCCGGTACTTGGCCGGCGGGTTGACGATGTGCATTTCGTTGTTTGCCGGCACACGCTTGATCGAGAGCGCCGCGTCCTCGATGTTGCGGAGGTTCGGGTAGATGAAGCGGTGCGCAGCGTTCTCGAGCGCCGCCGCCCCCAGGTGGTGGGCGATGATGTAGGAGGCGGAGATGTAGCCGATCGCGCCGTTCGTGGAGACCACGACCGCGGTCACGCCCGCATTCCCCTTCCCGCCCGTGCCGACCGGGAAGCTGACCGACGTCGCGTTGCCGACGCGGCTCTTCCATTCGGGGCTGATGCGTGAGAGGTAGTCGGTGAAGGCGTAGGTGTCGCCGGAGCCGTCGGAGCGGTAGACGACCGAGATCGGCAGGTTCGGCAGGTGCTCGCCCTTGTTGAGGCGCGCGATAGCCGGGTCATCCCAGTTGGTGATCTTGCCGAGGTAGATGTCCGCCAGCACCGGGCCGGAGAGGCGCAGGCGCGAGATCCCTTCGATGTGGTAGGCGATCCCGGTCGCGGTCAGCGCCCAGGGCACCTGGATGCAGCCGTGGCAGCCCGCGGACTGCGCCGGGGTGAGCGGCGCATCCGATGCCCCGAAGTCCACCGCACGCGCCGAGATCTGTTCGATCCCCGCGCCCGATCCGACCGCGCCGTACTTGACCTTGACGCCGTCTTCGCGTTCGAAGCCCGGTGCCCAATAGCCTTCAAGCAGCGGCGCGATCAGCGTCGATCCCGCGCCGCTCAGTTCAGCGGCGCTCGCGCTCGCGCTGCCGGTCAGCGGCACGAGCGTGCTGCCGAGGACAAACGCCGCGCAGAGCGTCATTGCGTGTCTTATCTGTCGCAAGGAGCCTCCTGAGAGTTTCTGTTGAGGGTTTTTCATGTCGCGGCGAAGCATTCCGGCCAGCAGCCGCCAGTCGGTGTCCAAGAGGTGAAACACATGTGTTCAATCGGTGAAGGCGCTACAGCCGCGAGCGCCGCGCTGCTTTAGTGGCCGGCGATGAAACTGAGAGCAGGGGCGGCCGAGAGCTCAGGAGCGGGCGATCTGCTGCTGCGGCTGGCGTGCGCCGGCGCAGCCGCGCTCGCCCTGTTGCTGCTGGTTGCGATCGCCTACCGCCTGTTGGAGGGAGCGACGCCGGCGATCGATCGCTTCGGGCTCTCCTTTCTGACGAGCGAGGTGTGGGAGCCGAACTTCGAACGCCTGGGGGCGGCGACCTTCCTCTACGGCACCGCCGTCACCTCGACGCTGGCGATGGCGATCGCGCTGCCGCTGGGTGTGGCGATCGGCCTCTTTCTGGCAACCGCCGCCGGCCCGCGCCTGCGCGCGCTGCTGAGCCCGCCGATCGAGATGCTTGCGGCGATTCCCAGCGTGATCCTCGGCTTCTGGGGCATCCTCGTGCTCGGTCCCTTCCTGCGCGCAAAGGTCGAGCCCGCCCTCCACGACGCGCTCGGCTTCCTGCCGATCTTCGGTGCGCCGGCAAGCACCGGCGCAAGCCTTTTCACAGCGGGCCTGCTGCTTGCGATCATGGTCGTCCCGATCATCGCCGCACTCGGACGCGACCTCTTCCTGGCTGTGCCCCAGGAGCTGGTCGAGGGCGCCTATGCCCTCGGCGCGACGCGCTGGGAGGTGGTGCGCGGCGTCATCCTTCCGGCCTGCTCCTCCGGGCTCATCGCCGCCTCCTTCCTCGGCCTCGGTCGCGCGCTCGGCGAGGCGATCGCAACCTTTCAGGTGATCGGCGCGGGCAACTTCATCCACGCCTCGCTCTTTGCGACGGGAGACACGCTCGCCAGCCGCATCGCGGGGCAGGTGCAGGGGGCGCCCTTCCGCCTCCAGCACGCCGCGCTCTTCTACCTGGGAGCGATCCTGCTTGCGATCGGGCTGCTGGCAAACCTCGCCTCACGTCTGATCTCAGGCCGCATGGCGCTGCGCAGCGCGCCGGTCCGATGAGCGCGATCAGCGCCCAGGAGCCGCCCGCGCTGGCGGCGATCAGGGCGCTGCACGCCCTTGAGGAGCGCGAGCGCCAGCGCGCGCAGCCGCTCTCCCCCTCGCCCGGCGCGCGGGGCAGGCGGCTGCTCTCGCGCCTGGCGCTGGGCGTGCAAGGCGCCGGCGCCCTGATCGCGCTCTCGGTGCTCGCGCTCTTTGTGGCATCGGTCACCGTGCATGGCGCAGGCGTGCTGAGCCTCTCCTTTCTGACGCAGGCGCCGCCGAGCTCAGCAGAAGCTGCTGGCGGCGGGATCGCCCCGGAGATCGTCGGCTCGGCGATCCTGATCGCGATCGCAACCGCGATCGCGCTGCCGCTCGGGGTGCTGATCGCGATCTGGTCAAGCGAGCTTGCGGGGCGCGGGCGCCTCGCCTTCGCCGTCGCGCTGGCGCTCGACCTGCTCAACGGGATGCCGACGATCGTGATCGGGCTGTTTGTGTTTGGGATCCTTGTCGCCGGCCAGGGGCAGAGCGGCGCCGCAGGGGCGATCGCGCTTGCGATCATCATGCTGCCGCTGATCGCTCGCGCCACACAGGAGGTGCTCGGCCTCTTCCCGGGCTCGCTGCGCGAAGCAGCCGAGGCGCTTGGGGTAGCGCGCTGGCGGATCGTCCGTGGCGTGATCCTGCCCGCGACGCTGCCCGCGATCCTGACCGCAACGGTGCTCTCGGCCGCGCGCGCCGCCGGGGAGACCGCGCCGCTGATCCTGCTCAGCTCGGTCTTCTCCAGCGCCATCACGCTCTCGCCCTTCGGCGGCGCGATGCCGAACATCCCCGTCTACATCTTCAGCGCCTCAGAGGGCGCAAGCGCATATGGCTTCGAACGCGCCTGGGGCGCGGCGCTGCTGCTGCTCTTGCTGATCTTGACCGCAAGCCTGCTCGCGCGCATCGCCTTGGCGCGCAGCACCACCAGGATGGCCCGCCGATGAGCGCATCCGCACGCGTGCGCATCGAGACCTCGGGCAACGGCACGGCGCCGGTCAACGGCGACGGCGCGTGGCGCCTGCAGGCGCCTTCGCGCGACGCCGAGGCTACCCGCCGGCGATCGGCGGAGGCGGTCTTCGATGTGCGCTCGCTCTCGGTCTCCTACAACGGCAAGCCTGCGCTCGAGGATGTGACGATGCGCATCGAGCCGGCGCTGATCACCGCGCTGATCGGCCCCTCCGGCTGCGGCAAGTCGACGTTTTTGCGCACGCTCAACCGCATGAACGACCGCGTCGCGGGCTTCGCGCACAGTGGCTCCGTGCGCTACCGCGGGCGCGACATCTACGACCCCGCGGTGGACGCGGTCGAGGTTCGCCGCCGCATCGGCATGGTCTTCCAGCGCCCGAACCCCTTTCCTAAGTCGATCTACGAGAACATCGCCTGGGCGCCGCGCAACCTTCGGCTCAAGGGAGCGATGGATGAGCGCGTCGAGCTCGCGCTGCGCGCGGCAGCGCTGTGGGATGAGGTCAAGGACCGCCTGCGCACAAGCGCGCTCGCCCTCTCCGGCGGCCAGCAGCAGCGCCTCTGCATCGCGCGCGCGCTTGCGATCGACCCCGACGTGCTGCTGCTCGACGAGCCCGCCTCCGCGCTTGACCCGATCGCGACGGCGGCGATCGAGGAGCTGATAGTGACGCTCAAGCGCCGCTATGCGATCGTGATAGTCACGCACAACATGCAACAGGCCGGGCGCATCGCCGATCGCACAGCGTTCTTCGGCCTTGACCGACGCGACGGGCGCCCGGTCGGGACGCTGATCGAGCACGACGAGACCGCCGTGATCTTCACCCGTCCGCGCGACCGCCGCACCAACGACTACGTGACCGGACGGATGGGGTGAGCGCGCCGGTGAGCGCAGAGCGTCTGCGCACGGGCGCCTAGACGCGCGCGATCGCCTCGGCGCCCACGCGCTGCAGGAGCTCGCTGCCGCACTGCCAGCAGTAGGCAGCGCCGCCGCTGTGGGGGGCGCCACAGCCCGCGCAGCTGCCCACCGCACCGGTCCGCTCGGCGCGGAGCATCCGCTCGACCTCCTGCAGCTCAGCGTCAAGCACCTGCACCGAGGCGGCGCGCGCGACAAGGAGATCGGGCCGCATCGCGTTGCGGATCGCCATCTCATAGGCAAGGCCGCCAAGGTCAAGCTGCGCCTCGATGAGCGCCCTGAGCAGCTCCTCGCGACGCAGCGCCAGATCAGGCCCCTGCTGCACCGCTACCCCTTGGCGCCCTTTGCGCCCGTGGAGGGGCCCTTGGCGTGGGAGTGCGCGCCGGCGGCGCCTTCTTCGCCTGGCAGGCCTTCTTCTTCTCCGGTGCCTTCTTCTTCGGCTTCCGACCCGAAGAAGCCGCCGGTGAAGCGGCCCTTGTGGTAGCCGGGGCCGCTGCCCTTCTGCCCGACCGTCACGGTCGGGTTCGGCGGCGCGCTCGCCTGCTTGGTCGGCTTTGCCGGCGCAGGCGCTTCGCCTTCCTTGGCTGTGCTCGGGCTCTTGCTCTTTGCAGTGCTGCCGGCGGCGCTCGCGGGCGTGAGCGCTTCGCTGCTCTGGGCGGTCGTGCTCTGCGTGGCTGCGCCACCGCCGAGCAGCTCGACGGTGGGGCTGGCGGTGCGCCGGGCACCGCCTTCGGCGCTCTCGCCGATCAGCACCCCCACGCCCAGGCAGAGCAGCAGCGTCGCAACCAGCCCGATCGTCGTCAGATCGGGCGAGAGGCGCTCGCGCAGCGCTCGGCGCGGCTCCTGCGGGGGGCGAGAGCGCGCGGCAGCGCGCGCAAGCAGCTCGGCAAGCAGCGACGGCGCCGCGCGCTCGCCGCAGGCGATGCAGTAGCGCTGATCGGGGGCAAGCGGCGCGCCGCAGGAAGCGCAGCGCCCGCTGCGCGGCCGCAGCGCCCGCAAGCCTGCCGCCGACTGCGCAGCGTCCACGCTGCTCTGCGCGCCGGCGCCCCCTGCTCTCTGCCCTACCATCGCCCGCCAGTCTCAGCGTGCGCGCCTGCGCCGATGTGAAAGCTTCGTGAATGCGCCAAGATCTTCACAAACTGCGCCGTGCGCGGCGCGACAGTCGCCCTGATGCAGGAGAGGCGCAAGCGCACGCCCCAGGCGATCGTGATCTGCGCAGCGCTCACGCTTGCCTTTGGAGCGCTGCTTGGGCGCGCCCTGCGCGAGCGGGGCGAAGGGGAAGGGCAGCCCGTGCGCGTCGCGATGGCGCCCGCCGGCTCAGCGGGCGGCGGCGAGCGCAGCCTGCCTGAGGGCGGGGGAAGCGATCAGGCGCAGACGGGCAGCGCAGCCGCTGAAGGCAGCGAAGCCAGCGCCGGCTCGCAGGCGGCGCCGGCGGCAAGCAGCGCAGGCGGCGCGCAGGGCCAGGCAAGCGAAGCGGCTGCGCAGCGCAGCAGCGCGAGCATGCAAGGGTCGCGCCGTGCGCCAAAGGCCCGTGCCGGGGCCCCCGCCGACCACTCCCTCCCCAAGGCGCACCCCGGCAGCCAGTCACCGAGCGCGACGGGCCCCGCGGCGGGCAGGCTGCCGCCGATCAAGCACGTCTTCCTGATCGTGCTCGATGATCAGGGGGAGGGCGCCGCCTTCGGCGCGAGCGCGCCCGACACCTATCTCGCGCGCACCCTCCACGGCCAGGGCGAGCTGCTGCGCGACTACTACGCCGTGGCGGGGAGCGCGCTTGCCAACGAGATCGCGCTGGTCAGCGGCCAGGGCGCCAGCCCGCAGACGCTTGAAGACTGCCCGCTCTACGAGCCCTTTGCAACCGCAGCCGCCGGCGCCGACGGGCTGCGCTCGGGCAGCGGCTGCGTCTACCCCCCCGGCGTGCAGACGCTCCCCGGTGAGCTTGCGCAGGCACACAGCAGCTGGCGCGCCTACATCGGCGGCCTTGAAGATGCGCCCGCGGGCGCATCCGCCAGCTGCCGGCGCCCTGTGCTCGGCGCGGCGGACCCCTACGGCGCCCCACAGCCGGGAGCCCCTTACGTCACCTGGTTGAACCCCTTCGTCTACTTCAGCGCGCTGATCGAATCCGGCGAATGCGAACGGCAGGATGTCGCGTTCGCAAAGCTTGAAGGCGACCTGCGCTCGGCGGCAAGCACCCCCGCCCTCTCATACATCGCCCCCGACCTCTGCGAAGACGGCGCGCCTGGCGCCTGCGCGCCGGGAGCGCCCTCAGGGCTGGCGGCGATCGACCCGTTCCTGGAACGGGTGGTGCCGATGATCGAGCGCTCCCCCGCATACGGCGAAGGCGGCCTGATCGCGATCACCTTCGACCACGCTCCAAGCAGCGGCCCGGAAGCGGACACCAGCGGCTGCTGCACAACCACGCCGAGCGCCACGAGTGCGCCGGGGGCAAGCGGCACCTCAGGCTCCTCGGGTGCCGAAGGCGGCGGCAAGGTCGGGCTGCTGCTGATCTCACGCTACGTCAAGCCCGGCAGCGAAAACGCGATCGGCTCCTACAACCACTACTCGCTGCTGCTCTCGATCGAGCGCCTCTTCGGCCTGCAGCCGCTCGGCTATGCCGCCCAGCCGGGGCTGCTTGCCTTTGACGCAAGCGTCTACAACAACTACCGCTGAGCCCCTGGGCGCCGTCCGCCTCAGCGCCGCGGCGCGCGCAGCAGCCGTCCGGCCTCCGCGCGCAGCTCGCCGAGCGCCTGCTTCCCCGATTGCAGCGCGCGCTGCGCCGGTGTGTGGGCAAGCTCGGCGACTTCCTGGTGGCGGCGGTGCGCACGCAGCAGCACAAGCGCACCGGCGGCTGAGCCGCCGATCAGCAGCGCCGCCGCCGGACGCGCCCAGTTGCGCGGGTCGCGCATCGCCGAGAGCTCCCAGGATTCAAGCTCCTCCGCGGCGGCGGCGGTGATGTCGCTGAGCGCTGACTCAAGGCGCAGCGGGAAGCCCTCGCCCGGCTCAACGGGCGCAAGCGCTTCGCGCAGCAGCGCCTCCATGTCGCCGCCGCGCGCGCTCACGGCCCGCCTCCTGCGCGCCTGCGTCTGCGGCCCTGATCGCCCGCGCGCTCCTCGCCCGCTCCGGCATCGATCGCGCGCTGCAGCTGACGGATCGCGCGGTGGATCAGCACCTTGGTGGCGCCCTCGGTGCGCTCCAGCGCACGCGCGATCTCGCGGTTGTCCATGTCGAGCGCAAAGCGCATGATCAGCGCCTCCCTGCGGTCCTCGGGCAGCGTGCGCAGCGCGCGCAGCACCGCGCGCAGCTCCTCACGAGCGGCCGCGATCTCCTCGGTGTCGTGCAGCGCCGCGAGGATCGCCGAGTCCTCGAGGCTGCTCGCCGGGCGGCGGGAGCGGTCGCGATAGAGGTTCGCGGCAAGGTTGTGGGCGATGCGGATGAGCCAGGGGCGCAGCGGGCGGCCGTGCGCCTCCGCAAGCGCTCGCTCGAAGTGGCGGTAGGCCTGCAGGAAGGTCTGCTCGGTGAGGTCCTCGGCGTCATGGTGGTTGCCGATCCGATAGTAGGCGTAGGAGTAGACGTCACGCAGGTGCGTGCGGTAGAGCTCCGCAAACTGCGCATCGAGCGCGGCCTTCTCTTGCGTCACCGGCGCCGCCATAGCTGCACATTAGAGGCAAGCGGGCGAGTAGCGTCCACGCACGGGCTGTACGGCCCGACCCTCGCTGAGCGGCCGGGCGCTCAATCAGGCAGGCGCAGCTCGCAACGGGGGCCCGGAGCGCGGGCGATCCGCTGATCGAGCGTGAGCAGCGGGGCGTCCAGAAGCTCTGCCAGCGCCACGTAGCTTGCGTCGTAGCTTGTCAGGTTCGCGCGCAGCTCCCAGACGCGCTCAGAGAGCAAGTGAAAGGGCCACCATTCGATGGGCAGATCAAGCAGGTCCGCGATCGCCTGGGCGGCCACATCGGCGCCGATCTCACCTGAGCGCTCCAAGCGCCTGATGATGTTGGCCGTCTCAAATGGGCAGAGCGCGGGCGCGGCGATCGCCGAGCGCATGAGCTCGCCCGCGACGAACCCACCGGCTCCCCCGTCATCGAGCAGAGCAGCCACGAGCGCAGAGGCATCGCAGACGACCTGGGCGCCGCGAGCGACCGCTCCCTCACCGGCGCTCGGCATCGCGGGCTGCAAGTATCGCGCTTGCGTCAAGCCTGCTGCCGGTGGCTGACACGCGCGCCCGGGATCGAGCGATGACATCTGCGGCGCTCGGGCGAGAGGCGGCCTCGATCAGCAGCGCTCGTACGTATTCCTGCAGGGAGCGACCCGAGCGCGCCGCGCGCGCTGCAAGCTCGGCGCGAACCTCCTCAGGCACAGAGCGAACCGTGATCGCAACGCTCATAGCATTACTTTAGCAGCAATGAAGCTATAATGCAGCGGCAACTTAGCATCCCGGCGCGCGCGATGTGCGACCGCTGCGGCTACGATCCCTTCAGGCTGCCGGAGTAGCTCAGTTGGCAGAGCACCTGTCTTGTAAACAGGGGGTCAGCGGTTCGAGCCCGCTCTCCGGCTTGGGGCAAACGGCCTGCAAATGCAGTGGCTCTCGGGCTTCGCGCCCGATCTGGGTGGACTGCCCTGGGTTCGACGGAGACCGGGTTTTGGGGTGATTGAACTGTATATGTGCGTGTGATCTTGTCCATCACTTCACAGCGGAGACGACCCCGAAGGGGCCGTACGCCGCGGAGTCATCCAGCGTCACGGAGCCCGCAGCAAGGAGTGGCACTTCAGCGTCAGCGCTGAGCGCCGCGGCGTGTCGTTGCTCATGCTCGATGGGCGGGATGTTCCCGAGCGAGGAGTGCAACCGGCGCGTGTTGAACCAGGCGATGTACTCGACGGTCGCGATCTCCAGCTGCGCGTGTGATCGCCACACGCGGTCGGCGACCAGCTCGGTCTTGTAGGAATCAACGAAGCTCTCGGCGAGCGCATTGTCATAACAATCCCCGACGGTGCCGACGGATGCCAGCACGTGCGCGTCATCGAGCTGCTGGGTGTAGTCCTCGCTGAGGTACTGCGAGCCCTGGTCAGTATGGGAGACCAGCTCGAAGTCCGCGCCCGGGCGGCGCAGGGCGAGCGCCATCGCCAGCGCGTCCGCCACCAGGCTGGTACGCATATGCCGGGCGATCTGCCAGCCGACGATCATGCGAACATGTCGTCGGTGCTCAGGCAAGCATCGAAATCGGACGCCTCTGACTCAACCCCCAGCTCCCTCGCGAGCCTTCCGATCTCCGCAAGATCAGCCAGCAGCAGCTCACGCGATCGTCGCTCAGATCGCGAATGCCGCGGCACGATGTCCGCCACCAGCCTGCCATGCACGGTCAGCACGACGCGCTGCCCGGACTCCACCGCGGAGATCACGCGCGCCGTCTGATTGCGCCGCTCCCGAGCTGAGACGTCCATTATGTGGCACAGCGTCGCACACCTGCCGCCGGGAGGCCTTGCTCAGTGCAAGCGTCCAGCTCGGCAACCAGCGCCCGCACGCGACGGTCGATCTCCTCGCGCAGCATGCGAACCTCCTCGATCGGCCTGCCCTTGGGATCGGGCAGCTCCCAGTCGATGTAGCGCTTGTGAGGGATGTAGGGGCAGGCGTCGCCGCAGCCCATCGTGACCACGACATCGGCGCTGCACGCAAGCTCGTCGGTCAAGGGCTGCGGGCGCCGACCTGAGAGGTCGATACCGACCTCGCGCATCACCGCCACGACCGCCGGGTGCACGCTGTCCTGCGGATCGGCGAGCGAGCCCGCGCTGAGCGCACGGTGCCTGCCGCCCGCGGCGCGCTCAAAGAGCGCCGCTGAGATCTGCGAGCGCCCGGCGTTGTGCAGGCACACGAACAGCACGGTGCTCATGGCAGCGGCGCGGCCGCAGCGAGGCCGCCGCCCGACCGACTCTGCCCAAAGCGGCCCCTCAGCCACAGCGAGACGTAGACCAATCCGACCAGCACGGGCACCTCGATCAGCGGCCCGACGGTGCCCGCGAGCGCCTGCCCGGAGGTGACCCCGAAGACCCCGATCGCCACAGCGATCGCAAGCTCGAAGTTGTTGGACGCCGCGGTGAAGGCGAGCGTCGCGGTGCGCTCATAGCCCAGATGCAGCGCGCTGCCCCACGCGAAGCTGACGCTGAACATCACCGCGAAGTACACCAGCAGCGGCAGCGCTATCCGCGCCACCGCCAGCGGATCATGGGTGATCTGGTGGCCCTGCAGCGCAAAGAGCACGACGATCGTGAAGAGCAGGCCGTAGAGGGCGACCGGCCCGATGTGCGGCAGAAAGCGCCCCTCATACCACCGCCGCCCGCGGGCGCGCAGCCCCGCCGCTCGTGTCAGGAAGCCGGCGGCAAACGGGACGCCCAGGAAGATGAACACCGTTCTTGCAACCGGCCACAGCCCGATGTGGAAGCCCTGCGCGTGCAGGCCAAGCCACTGCGGCAGCAGCGTGATGTAGAAGTAGCCCAGGAAGCTGTAGGCGAGGATCTGAAAGAGCGAGTTGATCGCAACCAGCACCGCTGTAGCCTCGCCATCCGCGCAGGCAAGGTCGCTCCAGATCAGCACCATCGCAATGCAGCGGGCCAGCCCGACCAGGATCAGGCCGGTGCGATAGGCCGGCTGGTCGGGTGCCAGCAGCCAGGCCAGCGCGAACATCAGCGCGGGCCCGATCAGCCAGTTGAGGATCAGCGAGGAGGCAAAGAGGCCGCGCTGCCCGCGCAGAGCGCCCAGCTCCTCGTAGCGGACCTTCGCCAGCACCGGGTACATCATCGCCAGCAGGCCGATCGCGATCGGCAGCGAGGTGCCGGTGATCTGCACCGCGCCAAGCGCATGGCCGAGGCCCGGGATCAGCTCGCCAAGGCCAAGGCCACATGCCATCGCCAAAGCGATCCACAGCGGCAAGAGGCGATCGAGCGCCTTCAGGCGGCCGATCACCGCCGCCTCTAGCGAGCTGCCCGAGGAGGCTCGCAGTTCGCTCACGCGATAGCCTCAAGCGGGGTGTAGGAGGAAGCGCTCGCAAGCAATGGCTCCAGCAGCTTCAGCAGCGCATCCTCGCGCAGGCGGTAGTGCGCGAAGGAGCCGCGCCGCTCGCGCTCAACGAGCCCGGCATCGCGCAGAATCCGCAGGTGATAGCTGACCGAGGGCTGGGAGAGCGAAAGCAGGCCCACCAGGTCACAGACGCAGACCGGCCCCTCCCCGGCGCCGAGCAGCCGATGGACGATCTTCACCCGCGCAGGGTCAGCAAGCGCGGCAAAGCCCGCTGCAAGCGCGGCGGCAAGATCCTCCTGGAGCGCCGGCGCAGACGGCGGCAGCTCGCATTGCTGCTCACGCAGACGCTCAGGCTGCTGCGGGGAGAGATTGCAACTGCTCTGATCGCCGATCACGTCCTGCTCCTTGCCGCCGATAGGATATCAAGATACTTCAATATAGAAGTTTCTTTATAGCATCCTTGGCCTTGACGCGTCCGACCCAACTGCGCCAACAAGCGCAGCAGGGGTTGCTCCCAGTTTGCCTTGCAGCGCGGTAGATCGCCGCCTGGCCTGCGGTACAGGCGCGCGTCCCTACACCATCGCGGCGCGGCGGGCCCCGCGCAGGACCCGCGGCGGCTGCGCAGCGCGCCAGCGCGGCTTGGCCAGCAGCATCTGCACGACGCTGATGCGCCGCTCGGTGAAGCCCGCCTCGCAGTAGGCCAAATAGAGCCGCCACAGACGCCGAAAGCGCTCATCGAAGCCCAGCTCATCGAGATGGCGCGCCCGCTCGAAGCGCGCGCGCCAGCGCCGCAGCGTCTCGACGTAGTGGGGCGTCAGGTCACGCATCGCAACCATGCTCATGTCGGTGTGGCGCGCCAGGCAGCGGGCGATCACCTCCCGCGAGGGCAGGCAGCCGCCCGGGAAGATGTGCGTGCGGATGAAGCTGCGCGAGGCCTTCTCGACGGCGTAAGCGCGGTCGTCGATCACGATCGCCTCAAGCAGCATCGTGCCACGCTCGCTGAGCAGCTCCGAGCAGCGTGCGAAGTAGGTGCCCAGATCGCGCGCGCCCACCGCTTCGATCATCTCGATCGAGACGAGCTTCTCGTAGCGCCCGCACAGCTCTCGGTAGTCCTGGAAGAGCACGTTCACCTGCCCCTCCAGGCCCGCCGCGCGCACCTGCGCGCGCGCGCGCTCGTATTGGCGCCGCGAGATCGTGGTCGTCGTCACGCGCGCCCCGCGCGTGGCCGCCGCGTGCAGCGCGAAGCTGCCCCAGCCGCCGCCGATCTCAAGCACGTGGTCCTCCCGCCCGAGCTCGAGGTCCTCGCAGATCAGCTCGAGCTTCGCCCGCGCGCCCTCAGCGAGCGTCATCTGCGGCGCTTTGAAGTAGGCCGTGGAGTAGGTCATCGTCTCATCGAGCATCGCCTCGAAGAGCTCGTCGCCGAGGTCGTAGTGGGAGGCGATCGCGCGCGCGCTGCGCGCCTGCGTGTTGCGTACGCGGATGCCGCGCAGCGCCTGCAGCGGCACGCGCAGCGGCGCCAGCCACCGCCGCCAGCGATCGAGCGCGCCCGCGTTGAGCGCCGCCACGCGCCCCACCGCCACCAGGTCCGGGCTCTCCCAGTGGCCGTCCCGATAGGCCTCCGCAAGCCCACGGCTGCCGTGGCGCAGCGCCGTCCAGAGCGCCGGCGAGCGCACCTGCACGAGCGCCCGCGGCGCCCCCTCCCCCACGGTCAGCCGACGCCCCTGCTCATCGACGATCGTCAGCTCGCCGCAGCGCAGGCGCGCAAGCAGCGAAAGCGCGATGCGGCGGGCGATGCGTCGATCCGCTCTCACGGCTGCACCTGCGGGTGCGGATGGACGGGCACACCGCGCAGGCCGAGCGCGAGCGCGTGGCCGTAGATCAGCGCCAGCACGCGCCAGGAGCCCCCCGGGTAGCGCAGTGCCGTCGCCGCGAGCGTGCGGCGCTCAAGCGGCCGCCGCTGAAGCGCAAGCGCCGCCGCAAAGACCTCCCTGCCGTCCTCGCTGCTGGAGATCTCGACGCCGAGCGTCTGCCCCGGCGCGCTCGCGCGCACGCGGTAGCGCTGGCGCATGCCCATGAAGGGCGAGACATGTAGCGCCTTGTCAAGCTCGCCTTCAAGGCCGGCGCCCCCGCCACCGCGCGCAAGGACATAGGAGTGGCGCTCACCCCAGGGCGTGTTGGTCACCTCCGCCACCATCGCATCGAGGCGCCCCTGCGGCGTGAAGCAGTAGTAGAAGCTGACCGGGTTGAAGCAGTGCCCCAGCCAGCGTAGCTGGGTGAGCAGGCGCACCGGCCCGCTCGGCGCGCTCCCCTGCTCGCGGCGCACCCGCTCGCGCACCGCCTCGGCGAGATCAAGCGCGGGGTCGCCGAGGTAGTCGGAGCGGCGAAAGCGCACAAGCCCCGGGCGGGGCTTGATCAGATAGCCGCCCAGCAGGCCTCCCAGCTCATCGAGGTCCAGATAGATGAGCGCGAGGCGGTGGCGAAACTGGCAGCGGCGCACAGCGGCGCGGCGATGGCAGATCGTGCCCTCGTAGATCGCGCTGGCGCTCACAGGCTCACCGGCGTCCTGCGCACGCCGCCCAGCTCGCGCACGACCGCAACTGCGCTGTCGAGCCCGTCCTCGTGAAAGCCATAGCCCCAGTAGGCGCCGCAGTAGTGGGTGCGGTTGCGCCCGCTGATCTCCGCGCGGCGGGCCTGCGCCGCCACGCCGGCCGGTGTGAAGACGGGGTGGGCATAGGAGAAGCGCGCGATGATCTGCTCGGGGTCGATCGCCTCGGTGCGGTTGAGCGTCACGCAGAGCTCACGGTCGGCGTCGAGGGACTGCAGCCTGTTCATATGGTAGGTGACCGTCGCGCGGCCCGTGGGCTGCGCGTCGAGATGGTAGTTCCAGCTTGCCCACGCGCGGCGCCGGCGCGGCAGCAGCGAGCGGTCGCTGTGCAGCACCGCCTCATTGGGCTGGTAGGGAATCGCCGCAAGCAGCTCGCGCTCGCGCTCGCTGGGGTCGGCCAGCAGCGCCAGCGCCTGGTCTGAATGCGTGGCAAAGACCACCGCGTCAAAGCGCTCAGGTGGGCAGCCGCGCACCGTCACCTCGACATGCTCTGCGCTGCGCCAGACCGCGGTGACGGGCGCGGCCAGGCGCAGGCGCGGGCGCCAGGGGGCGATCAGCGCGCTCACGTAGCGCTGTGAGCCGCCGCATACAGAACGCCAGCGCGGGCGCCCCCGAAAGGAGAGCATGCCGTGATTGTCGAAGAACTCAAGCAGGAAGCGCGCGGGAAAGGACCACAGCTGCGCGGGATCGGCCGACCACACAGCCGCCACCTGCGGAACGATCAGGCACTCGATGAACGCGCGCGAGTAGCCGCGCTGCTCCAGCCACTGGCGCAGCGAGGGGTCCTGATCGGAGCGCAGCAGCTGGAGGGCGTCGCGGTTGAAGCGCCAGAGGTCAGCGACCATGCCGAGGAAGCGCGGGCTGGCGGCGTGGCGGCGACGCGCAAAGAGCCCGTTGGGCGATGCGCCGTTGTACTCGAAGTCGCGCCCGTCGCTGACGCCGAAGCTCATCTCAGCAGGCTGCGTTGCGACGCCCAGCTGATCGAGCAGGCGTTCAAAGCGCGGGTAGTTGCGGTCGTTGAAGACGATGAAGCCGGTGTCGACGTCGTAGGCGCCGCGCTCGGTCTCCACGCGCACGGTGTTGGCGTGGCCGCCCGGTCGCTCAGAGGCCTCAAAGAGCGTGATCTCGTGCTCGCGGTGCAGCAGGTGCGCGCACACCAGCCCGGAGACGCCGGCGCCGATGATCGCGATCCTCATCGCCCCAACGCTCGCCGCCTCGGCGCCGGGTCGCTTGCGGGCATCGATCGCATCGGCAGCCAGTATAGACGCTCTGTGGAGATGCTGTAGAGATATCGTATAGAGATCGTCTAGACTGTGGCCATGGTCGATCAGCCCCGGGTGCGGATAGGCGAGCTCTCCCGCCGCGTCGGTGTCAGCCCACAGCTGCTGCGCGCCTGGGAGGCCCGCTACAGCCTCCTTGCGCCCGCGCGCAGCGCAGGCGGGCTGCGCCTCTACTCGGCAGAGGATGAGCGGCGCGTGCGGCTGATGCTCGAGCAGCTCGCACAGGGCGCGCCCGCGGCCGAGGCCGCACGAGTGGCGCTCGCCCGCGAGCGCACGCCCGCAGGCGGGCACATGGCCGATGCACAGGAGCTTGCGCGCGAGCTTGAGGCGGGCGTCGCCGTGCTCGATGAGCCGCGCACCCAGGCGGTGCTCGACCGCGCCCTTGAGGGTCGGCCGCTGGCGCAGGCGCTCGGCGATCTGATCCTCCCCTTTCTGCGCCACATCGGCGAGAGCTGGGCTGCGGGAGAGATCGGCGTCGCCCATGAGCACTTTGCCAGCAACGCGATCGGCGCCCGGCTGCGCGCGCTGGCGCGCGGCTGGGGCGCGGGTGTGGGCCCGCGCGCGCTGCTCGCCTGCCAGCCGGGCGAGCGCCACGACCTGGGGCTGCTCTGCTTCGGCCTGGCGCTGCGCGAGCGCGGCTGGCGGATCGCCTACCTGGGCGCCGACACGCCCCTCGCCGACGTGATTGGCGCCGCCCGGGAGCTCTCCCCCGCGATCGTCGTCCTCGCCGCCGTCGAGCGCGAGCGCTTCCGGCGCTCCGCGGCGCAGATCAAGGCGCTGCGCAAGCAGGCTCGCGTGGCAATCGGCGGCGCGGGCGCAACGCCCCCGCTGGCGGCGCAGCTGGGCGTGGAGCTGCTTGCAGGCGATGCCGTGAGCGAGGCGGCGGCGCTGGTGCCATGAGCGCGATCAGCAGCGCAGAGGAGCGCGCGATGAGCGGCGCGGCGCGCTTGCTCGATGCGGCCCTCGAGGCCACCCTGCTCGGCTACACAAGCCTCGGCTACCGCATCCGCAGGCGCACGTGGAGGCGCGAGCCACTGCCCTCGATGAGCGGGCGGGTGGTCCTGATCACGGGCGGGTCCTCCGGCATCGGGCGCGCCGCCGCCGAGGGCTTTGCGCGCCTGGGCGCCTCCCTGATCCTGCTCTCGCGCGACCCCCGTCGCGGACGTGAAGCGCGCGAGGCGATCGCCGCGGCGTCCGGGAGCGCGGCGGTCGCCTTCGAGCCCTGCGACCTCAGCGACCTCGCAGCGGTGCGCGCCTTCGCCAAGCGCTTCTGCGCGCGGGGCTCACGGCTCGATGTGCTGATCAACAACGCCGCGCTGCTCAGCGAGCGCCGGCAGCTCTCCCGGCAGGGGATCGAGCTGACGCTTGCGACGAACGTGCTCGGGCCCTTCCTGCTGAGCTCCCTGCTCAGGGGGCCGCTTGAGCAGAGCGCCCCCGCGCGCCTGATCACGGTCTCCTCCGGGGGGATGTACACGCAGCGCTTGGCGCTCGATGACCTGCAGTGCGAGCGCGAGCGCTTCAACGGCGCCCGCGCTTACGCCCACAGCAAGCGCATCGGGGTGATCCTCTCCGAGCTGTGGGCAGAGCGGCTTGCAGGCAGCGGCGTGGTCGCCCACGCGATGCACCCCGGCTGGGTCGACACCCCCGGCCTTGCCGCCTCGCTGCCGCGCTTCCGCGGTCTCCTGCGCCCGCTGCTGCGCAGCCCCCGGCAGGGCGCTGACACGCTGCTATGGCTGGGCGCGGCAGCGGCGCCCGGTAGCAGCTCAGGCGGCTTCTGGCACGATCGCAGGAGGCGTCCGACGCATCGCTTCCGCTGGACGCAGGAGAGCGAGCAGGAGCGCGAGCAGCTGTGGCAGGAATGCGAGCGACTGTGCGGGCTGGTGAGGCGATGAGCTACACGATCGAGCGCGAGCAGCTCGTGCGCGCGCCGCTTCAGGAGGTCTTCGCCTTCTTCTCGCGCGCGCGCAACCTCGAGGCGCTGACGCCTCCCTGGCTGCGCTTCAGCGTGCTTGAGCCCGAGCCCGAGCAGATGCGAACGGGCACGCTGATCGCCTACCGCCTGCGCGTCCACGGCGTGCCGCTGCGCTGGGTCTCGCGCATCGAGGAGTGGCAGCCGCAGCGGCGCTTCGTCGATCTGCAGCTGCGCGGCCCCTATCGCTTCTGGCGCCACACGCACCAGTTCACCGCCGTGGCCGAGGGCACGATGATCTCCGACAGCGTCGTCTACGAGCTTCCGCTCGGCCCGCTCGGCTCACTCGCCCACGCGCTGATCGTGCGTCGCGACCTCGAGCGCGTCTTCGACTACCGCCGGCTTGCGGCAGAGCGCATCTTCGCAGGCGGCGCTCACCGTCGATCACGATGAGCGTGGCGCTGCTGTGGCTGCGGCGCGACCTGCGCTTGGCCGATCATCCGGCGCTCTGCGCCGCGCTTGGTAGTGCCGAGCGGCTGGTGCCTGTGTTCTGCCTCGATCGCCGCCTGCTTGAGGGCCGCAACCGCAGCGACGTGCGCACGCAGCTCCTGATCGACTGCCTGAAGGAGCTCGATCGCTCGCTGCAAGAGCGCGGCAGCGGGCTGGTGCTGGTCGATGGCGCCCCCGAGCGAAAGCTGCCGGCGCTGGCCAGAGCGCTCGGCGCGCAGGCGGTGCACGCGAGCGCCGACCTGGCGCCCTTCGCCGTGCGCCGCGATCGGCGGGTGCGCCGCGCGCTTGAGTCAATGGGCGTAGCGCTGCACCTGCATCCGGGGCTTTATGTCGTTGATGACCCCGCCGCGATCAGAACCCGCGCCGGCGAACCGCACACGACCTTCACCCCTTATCACCGCGCCTGGTGCAAGGCCGAGCGCCGAGCCGTGCTGGCGGCCCCGCCGCTGCTGCCACCGCTGGTGGGCGCGACCAGGCGCACGCAGCTGCCGAGCCCCTCGCAGCTGGGCCTGCGGGGAGCGCGTGCGCGCGCCCCGCGCGGCGGCGAGGAGGCAGCACGGCAGGCGATGGAGGCCTTCCTCGCCGAGGGCCTCGACGGCTACGCGCGCGATCGCCAGCTGCTGCGCGAGGGCGCGAGCTCCCGCCTCTCCCCCTACCTGCGCTTCGGCTGCATCTCGCCGCGCGAGCTCGAGGCGCTCGCGAGCCCGGGCGCAGATGCGCAGGAGCTTCACCGTCAGCTCTGCTGGCGTGACTTCTACGCCCAGGTGCTGCGCCACTTCCCCGAGAATGTCAGGCACGAGCACCAGCGCCGCTACCGCGGGACGCTGCGCTTCGAGCGCTCCGAGCGCGCCTTTCAAGCGTGGCGAGAGGGTCGCACCGGCTATCCGATCGTCGATGCGGCGATGCGCCAGCTGGCAAGCGAGGGCTGGCTGCCAAACCGCGCGCGGCTGATCTCAGCCTGCTTTCTCTGCAAGGACCTCGGCATCGACTGGCGCTGGGGGGAGCGCTGGTTCATGCGGCAGCTGCTCGACGGCGACGTCGCCTCCAACAACGGCAACTGGCAGTGGATCGCCTCGGTGGGCGTCGATCCCCAGCCCCCCGCGCGGCGCCTCTACAACCCCGTCCTCCAGCAGCGCCGCTACGACCCCGACGGGCGCTATGTGCGCCGCCACCTCCCCGAGCTTGCGCGGGTACCCGACGAGCACTTAGCCGAGCCCTGGCTGATGCCCGCAGCCCTGCAGCGGGAGGTCGGCTGCGTGATCGGCCGCGACTACCCCGCGCCGATCGTCGAGCACGCCTGCGCGCGACGTGAGGCGCTCTGCCGCTATGAGCGCGCACGCCATCGAGGCGCTGTGGAGAGTGGCCGGGCGCCCGCGGCACGGCAGAGCGTCGCCGACTGCGAGAGGGGCGATCGCTCAAGCCAGATCGGACACACAGACATGTGATAATGGACGCATGACGGAGATCGCCGCGCTTGCCAAAGAGGTCGCGGTCGACGAGCGCACCCTGCGGCGAGCGATCGCCATCGGCGCGCTCCACGCGAGGCGCAAGAGCCCTCGCCGGATCGAGCTCACGCTGGGCGAGCGGGCATACATCCGGCGCTCCTGGCGACTGATCGCGACCTTGCGCGCCGCGCTTAGGACTGAGCGCAACGTGCGCTTTGCGCTGCTGTTCGGCTCCGCTGCGGTGGGCGGCGACACTTTGCAAAGCGACGTCGATCTCTTGATTGAGCTGCGCGATGCGAGCCTCGTGCGAGTGATCGACCTGAAGGCGAAGCTCGCAGGCCTGATCGGCCGCCCGGTTGATTTGGTCCTGCTGTCTGATGCCAAAAAGGAGCCCTCATTCCTGGCGCAAGCGATCGCGGACGGGCGTGTGCTGATCGACCGCGAGGGTACCTGGGATCTCCTGCGTCGTCGCGCGAGCACGCTGCGCCGAGAAGGCAAGAGGGCTGACGCCGTCGCAGCGAAAAACGCACTGGCGGCGATCGATCGAATGTTCCCGGCGTGAGCAAGCGCGATGGAGGCCCGAGCGCGCAAAGCCGACCGCAATCGCCGGCAGCGCCGGATCATTCGGCACCTCGCAGATTTTCCACGCCAGTACGCGGCGCTGGAGCACGCGATGTTGGCGTTCGGAGAAAGCTTCGACTTGCACGAATTCAAGAAGGCCTTCAACACTAACGAGGACATCGACGCTTACAATCGCGTGCAGGCGCTCGAGCGCGCACTGGGTCGCGTCCAGAACTTCATCGCAGACCTTGCTCAGGACGGCGTCAAGCTCGCCCAGCTGCCGTCCGCCCCCGACCAGCACATCTCGCCGACAAACAAGGCATTCGCCGCTCTACATCAAGCGGGCGTGATCAGCGGCCAGCTCCGCAAGCGCCTGATGAGGGCACAGGAGGCGCGCTCCGTGATCGAGCATGGCTACATCGAGACCTCCGCCAGCCAAGTCCACGCAGCCGCTGTGCTGATCCACTCCTGCGCGCGCGACTTCATCGTGCCCTACCGCGGCTGGATCGAGACGTACCTCGACGACTTGGACGGCTAAAAGTCGATCGGGGTGGCGCGCCGGCTCTCTGGCCAGCAACGCCAGCAAGTCGCGCAAGAGGCTCGCGCTGGAAGACGGCGGCTGGCGCTCGAGCCGCTGCTCCACCCAGAAGACCCCGCCAGTGCAGTGGATCGCCTCGGTCGGCGCCGATCCCCGGCCTGCGCGCGGCGCGAGGCGCTCTGCCGCTATGAGCGCGCGCGCTTGCGGAGCTAGACTCCCGCGGCAGACACAAAGCAACCACGGGAGTCGGGAACGAGGTCGATCGGCACGTTGGGCCACCGCAGCATCGCGTCAGTCGCAGCACTCTCCCTCGCCCTTGGCGCAAGCCCTGTGAGCGCAGGAGCAGCCCACCGCAGGGCGCAGGCAGCTGCCAGGATCCCGGTGCCCCTGCCCGGAGACTGGGAGGGCGGCGGCCCGCACGGCCTGCCGCTCTCCTTCGAGCTCACACGCCGCCACGGGCACCTCGTCGCAAGCAGCATCGCCGTCGGCTATCCGCAGTCCTGTCCCGCCGACGAGCGCGACGCCGAGGCCGTCGCGCTCACCGACACCTCCTACGCCGGCCCCGGCGGCCTCCACTCCGCAGGCCCCTTCGAGCGCTCGAGCGCCGCCGTGCTCCCCGGTCGCGAGGCCGGCAGCTCCGCCACCACCTTCCTGACGATCATCACCGGGCGCTTCAGCAGCGCGCGCTCGGGGTGCTGCACACGCTGAGCAGCGCGCGCGTGCGCTGCGGCTGGCCTCAGCGCGAGCTCACCTGGCACGTTCACCGCGCCCGGCGCATCACGATGCCGGACGCAACCTGGCAGGCGGCGATCTGCGGCCCGAGGGTCACCGGCGGCAGGGTCACCCTCTCGGTCGCCGGCGAAGGCCGCGTGCTGAGCTCGATGCAGGCGGCCTTCACCTGCGCCTCCGGCCAGGAAGAAGGCAACGCGAACGTCGGCTCGACGCCAGCGTATGAGCTGGTGCGCGCCGATGGCAGCTTCCTCTCGCCGCAGGTCGTGACCAGCATCGACGGGGTCAACGTCTCCTGGTCGGGCAGCTTCTCCGCCGCCGGCGCGCTGCAGGGCACGCTCACCACCTACGACCCCTGCACCAGGGCGGCCATCACCGCCACCTTCAGCGCCGCCGCGCCCTCCTCCCGACAACCTCAGGCGCGCTCAGGCGCAGAGCGCTGCCGAGGGGAAGGGCTAGCCCCGGTCGAGCGCCAGCGCGCGCAGCGCCTGCTGGCGACAGGCCCTGATCGCGGAGTCAAAGCGCGGGCTGCTGGTGCTCGTTGAGGTCGGCGCGCCGAGGGCGGGCACTCCCCTGCTGTTGCGGTGCGGCGGCGCGATGCTCACGCCGTGGCTTGTCATGCAGCTTGCGTAGGCGGCCATCGCGGCTTCAAGCTGCTTGTAGTGGGCAGCAAGCGAGATGCTTGACGTGACAGCGGCGCTTGACGTCACCACGCTCGCGGAGGAGGTCTGCGCCCGCAGCGCGCTCGTGGTCCTGCTCGTGGCGCTCGCGCTCGTGCTGCCCGAGCCGCCGCAGCCCGCGATCGCGGCCCCTGCCGCCAGCAGCGCACAGGCACCGGCGAGGGCGCGCCTGGCCGATCGGCCTGGGCGCCGCCCACGCAGCGGGCGCACGACTCCCGAGCCTCCCCCGGGATCGCTGAGGGTGCGGGCTGCTCCAATCCTCATCGGCAGGGAATAGTAGCGATCTGCGCCCTGGCTGGCGTCGCCCGCCGGGGGTCGCGGCGGCGATCCGCACCGCATCCCGCCGCGGATCGGATCACCTCACCCCACCATCACCGCCGTCGCCTCCGCGCTCGAGCTCCCGGAGACTTCGTTGGCACCCATGTTGCTGAGCAGTTCGCGCCACTGCTTGGGCACGACGATCGAGAAGGTGGCTTCGCTGACCCTCACCTCCTGCCCCGGCGTCACCGCAGACGGCGCGCTTGCGCTCATCGTCACCTGCGCGCTGCCGAGGCTGTTCACCGACCCCGGCGCAAGCACGCATTCGGCTGTATAGGTGGTCGAGTAGCGCTTGGCTGCTGCTGGCGCCGATGCGATCGGGATTTCCGCAAGCTGGATCGTCGCGGGCACTGAGCAGGCGACGAGCACGGGCCCGGCGACCGAGCTGCCCGACTTGTAGCCGGTCACGGTCGTCTGTATGCCCTTGCCAGTCGAGCGATATTCGCCTGATTTGAGCGTTTCGAAGGCCGGTCCCGGGGTCTGGATCTGAAGCTTGGCCGCTTCGCCCACCGACCCGCTCACCAGGAGCGGCCCGAAGGAGAAGCCGCCTTCCTTGGGGATTGCGATCACCAGTTCGCTCCCTGACTGCACCGTCGCGTGAAGCGCAAGGGCGCCTTCAGGCGCGCTCATGCGGTAGCTGAAGCGATCGGCTGGGACGGGCGCGCTCAGCCCCTGCGGGGTCGCCACCCTCACATCGACTTCGCCCGCGCCGGGCGGCGCGGTGGCGGCGATCGATTCGCCGCTCGAGCTGACGCTGAAGTTTGTCGCAGCCTGAGTGCCAAAGCGCACTTCGCTTGCCTGCGCCAGATTAGAGCCGCTGATCGTGACGCTGCTCCCGCCCCCTTCAGGCCCGCTCGCGGGCGAGATCGAGCTGACCGTCGGGATCTGCACGTCCCGCAGCGCAAAGCCGTAGTGCTCGCCGGCGCTGATTGCGCTCACGCCTTCAAGGCCTGCCACTTCCACCGCCACGCGAGTGCACCCGGTCCATTCGGTGATGCAGTGTTCGGGGCCGTTGGTCTTTCCGTCGGCAAGCTCGCCGTCGAGGTTGTCGCCCCAGGCCATCACCTTGCCGGCCTTGGTCAGCGCCATGTCGTAGAAGCCTCCGGCGGAGATCGCGGTCACTTCTTCGCTGAGCCCCTTGACCGACACCGGGACGGCGCTGTAGTACTTGCTGCCGTCGCCGAGTTCGCCCATCGCGTTCCAGCCCCACGTCCGGACGGCGTGGCTCTTGGTCAGCGCCATGCCATCCGCATACCCGGCGGAGATCGCGATCACTTCGCCTTCAGCGATGTCCTGCACCTGGACGGGCACGTCCTGGTTGCCGCTGACGTTGGCGCCGAGATCGCCGCCGAAGTCCTCCCCCCAGGCCATCACGGTGCCGTTTTCAAGCAGCGCGTAGGAGTGGCTGCCGCCGGCCGCGATCGCCTTGACGTGCGCGAGCCCCTGGACGGGCGCCGGGGAGGCGTCGTACTGCCCTTCGCCCATCCTGCCGTCGCCCAGCTGGCCCCAGTCGTTCTCACCCCACGAGTACACGCTGCCGCCCTTCAGGAGCGCGAGGCTGAAGTCCCCGCCTGCGGCCACGGCGATCGCTTCTTCAGGCAGGCCCCCGACTTCCACCGGCGTGTCGCTGGCGGCGGTCGTGCCGTTGCCGAGCTGGCCGTACTGGTTGGCTCCCCAGGCGTAGACCTTGCCTTGGCGCAGCGCGACCGCATGTTCCTGCCCAGCTGCCAGCGCGCTCACGCCCGCCAGCTGCGCGGAGCAGGGCGCCTGCTCGCCCGGTGCGCAGACGGCGACGGGAGTGCTCTGAGACGCTTCCCCGCTCTTGCCGTCGCCAAGATCCCCTTCGCTGTTGGCGCCGAAGGCAAACACCCGCCCGCCTTCGCCAAGCTCCAGGGTCAGCAGGTCCCCGGCGGCAACCTGCGTGACGCCCGGCACTTCGCTTGAGCCGGCCACGTGCAGCTGCCCTTCAAGCGTCCCGTTGCCCAGTTCGCCGCGGTTGTTTGAGCCCCAGGCGAGGATCGGCGAGCGCTGGTAGACGTACCGGTCCGCGCTGCTCTTGGCAGTGGTGCCGCCGCCGGTGGTCACGCTCACATCGACCGTGCCCGAGCCCGCGGGTGCCACCGCGCTGATCGACGTCGGCGAGGTGACGAGGAAGCTGCGCGCGCTCTTGGCGCCGAACTTGACCGATTCCACCTTCTGGAAGCCTTCGCCGTAGATCGTCACCGCCGAACCCGCGGCTTCAGGGCCCGACTGGGGCGAGAGGCCCGTCAGGACCGGTGTCGCCAGGTAGAGGAAGGCGCTGCCGGGACCCGTCGCGCTGGTTCCGGCGCCCGTCCTGACCGTCACATACACTTCGCCGCTTCCGGCCGGCGCCACCGCGGTGAGTTCCGTCGGCGAGAGCACATCGACTTCCGTTGCCTGCGCGCCGCCGAAGTACACCGCCTGCACTTCTTCGAAGTGTTCGCCTACGATCGTCACCTTGCGTCCGCCGGCGAGCGGCCCCGATTCGGGTGTCACCCGGCTCACCACCGCAGAGCCGTAGTAGAAGCGGTCCGCTTCGCTCGTCGCGCTGGTGCCTGCGGGGTTGCGCACCGTCACGTCTACCGTCCCCTTGCCCGGCGGCGCGGTCGCTTCGATGATGCTCGCTCCGACAAAATGGATGTTCGAGGCCTCGGCGCTCCCAAACCAGACACTTTCGGCCTGGTCCAGATGTTCGCCCACAATCTTCACATTTGTGCCGCCCGATTCAGCCCCGCTCCGCGGGCTGATGGAGCTGATCGACGGCAGATACCAGAAGCTATCGCTCGACCCACCGCCCTGTTCGGTGACTATGCCGTCGATCGTGGGGGAGGTGCCGGCTGGCGTCGTGACCGTGACGTTCACAGAGCTGACGCCATCGGCCGAAGGCTCGCTGACCGCCGTGATCGAGCTGCTAGATGTAACTGTGAAACAGGGGGACGCGGAGACTTCGCAGCTGTGCTCCACTCGCGGGCCGAAGGCAACGGCGCTCGCGCCGCTGAGGTTCGTACCGGTGATCGTGACCGTCGTGCCGCCGCCACCCGGGCCGCCGACGGGTGACAGCGACGTCACAGCGGGATAGTCGCCGTAGCTGTAGGTGGCGTCCGCGGTCGGCTTGGAGGTCCCGCTCGCGGTCACGACGCTCACGCTCACCGTGCCGCTGCCTTCGCCGGGCGGAGCTTCCACGAGCATCCTGCTGTCTTCGACCACATCCTTGATCGTCGCGCGCCTAGTGCCAAATCGCACTTCCGTTGCGCCATCAAGCCCCGACCCCTCTATTGCGACGGTACCTCCGCCGCCGATCGGCCCCTGATCGGGATAGAGAGCGACCACGCTGGGTGAAAGCGGCGCTTCGAGCGCCGGTGAGGCGCATTCGATGTACGGCGAGGGCAGGCTGCACTGATTCCCCGACTGGCTGCCGATGATGAGCGGTTCGACCAGGGGCGGATATTCGCCTTCCTTTTCCGGGGCCTTCGCGTTGATGTACGGGGCGGGCAGCGATTCGCCGAAGTCATTGCCTGTGAACCGGTTTTCGCCGACCTGCAGCGGCTCTTCGAGCGCCGATTCGCTCCAGGGCGTCATGAACACCGAGTTGTTCCAGATATGCCATCCACCCGCGACCAGCCGGTTGCCTTCAAAGGTGTTCCTGTAGAGATAGTTCCTCGGTTCGGCTTCGCCCTGGGGGTTCTTGGCAAGTTCTTTTCTGGAGCCGGCCAGCACGACCAGCGAGCCCGAATGAGCGACGGTGTTGCCGCTGAAGACGTCTTCGAGGTAGCTCGTTGCCCAGTACGAGCAGAACCCCGTCGCCCAGGCATTGTCGATCACATTGTTGATGAACCTGTCGTGAGCGGCGAGGCCCGTCGACTCGAATCCGCAGTCAAACGAGCTCAGGAGCTGGTTGTTTGCAATCGTGTCTTCCGCGTCCGACCTGGTCAGCATCACGTCGTCGGCGCCCACCGAGCCTTCTGGATACCAATGCCGCTTGAGCCCCGCTTCATAGCCCTTGAGGTTTGAGTCTCCATCGATGCTGTTGCCGTCCACGGTGTCCTTTGTGCTGTACTGAAATTCGAACGGCTCGCCCGCGCCCTGGCCCGGCTGTGTCAGCGTGTTGAAGCCGAAGTAGTCTTCCGTTGAGCGCACCTGACCAAGCGTCGCGTTGGTGAACGTGTTGCTGTCGAACGCCACTTTGCTGTCTTCGCTCAGCGATACGCCGTCCGTCCCGCTGCCGGCGCCGAACGCATCATTCGCGAAGGTGCCGGCGGAGCTGTTAACGACGCTAGCCAGGAGGGCGTTGCTGTATAGCGCTTCCGGGTTGTAGAAACTGCAGTTGGCAATGAGAAAGCCGGTCACGTCTTTGAGCTTGAGCAAGTCTCCGAACCCGTTCGTGGTTGGTTCGTCAGTGATGCTGTGATTGGCGCATTCGAGGCTGACGCCTTGCGCTGATTCAAACGTGATGCAGCTCTGGCTCGGCGGCATCACCAAATCGCTTCCCAGCACGTAGTGCCCTGCACCCAGCGGCGTCGACTGGCAGCCTTCGATTGTGCTCGCCGCGCTTGCGGTCTGCACTTCCAGCGGTTGGCTGGCGGGGCTGCGATTGCTGCCGGCCAATGCCACCACACTGAAAGAGCGCTTGGCCCCAGGGCTGAGACCTGTGACCAGGAGGTTGGTCGTGTATCCGTCGGTCGTTGCGATCCGCGCGCCTTCCTCGAGCACTTCGTAGCCGCTGATCGCTTCTCCTGCTCCAGGCGTCGCGGCCTGCCAGGAGAGCGCAACATCGCTCAGGCCTTCGGTTGCTCGCAGCCCGGACGGCGCTGTCGGTTGGGCGCTGGCCGCCGCAGGAAGCGCGAGCGATGCGAGCGCCGCCAAGAGCAGCGCCGGACGCGCAAGGCCCCGCTGAGCAGCATTGCGACTGCGTCGTGCCTGCTTGGCATGCCGGCGGGCTATGCGAGCCCCGCCTTCCGTCGGTCGCGCAGGCTGGTGCAATGGTGATATAGCCGTCACAGTGCCGCCTCCCGGTCGCATGCCGTGCAGCGCAGCCGCGCCGGACATGTTGTGCATTGCGCAGAGATTAGTCGCGTCGGGGCCAACCACATGCGCCAAAGTGGTGTACGGGCGCCGCCTTGATGCGCCAATCCGGTGCGCGCACCGGCGCACAGACCGGTTGACACCCCAGAGCGCTCCCAGCCCCGTCGCCTCAAGCCAGCACCGCCAGCTTCACCACCGTGTCACCGACGGCGATGTATGCGTAGCCGCCGCTCGCGGCAAGCCCACCGCGGTAGTAGTGGCCGCCGCCAAAGCTCGTCATGTATTGGCCGCGGGCGTCGGCTCCTGCACGCGGGCGTCGTTGTAGTTGTCGATCGCCCAGAGGTTGCCGGCGGCGCGAGCGCGCAGGCTGCTGTCCCTGTTGCTTCTGCGAGCCCCGCCCCCGCGGCCACCAGCGCGCCCTCACCCCCGTGCGGACGCAGGGACACCCGAGCGGCGGGCGCGCCTGCGCCCGCCGCCGCGATCAGACGAGCAGACGGCGTACCAAGGGGAAGCGCTGCCGCCGCCAATGCGCCGCAGGTCGGGAGCCGCTGCCGGCGCAGGGCACTAGCCGCTCGCAGCACCTGAGCGAGCAAAAGCAGGGCGATGCGGCTCATCGGGCTCGCTTCACCATTCCTGTGCCGCCGCCGCTCAGCGATGTGGAGCACGTCGGCTCGCCCCGAGCAGGACCGCCACTGCATTTCCAATCTCACTTGCGATGCTTACCGCCCGCAATCGCATGGGGTGCTCGAAAGTGGCGCGGCTCGCTTGAATATTGCGCCGAAGTGGCAGCCGCTGTGAGCGGCTGGGTGAGCGGCCACCCCGTGCTGGCGCGCCCTGGCAGTGTGAGCTGCCTGCGGCGCGCTCCGCGCGGGCGCCGAAGCGCCCGCGCGGAGCCTCCCTCAGCCGACGATCTGCACGGTTGCGGTCGCGCTTGAGCTGCCGGACACTTCGTTGGCCCCCAGGCCGATGAGCGATTCACGCCAAGTTTCAGGCACGTGGATCACGAAGTTGGCTCCGGTCAGCGTCACCGACTCACCCGGCGTGAGTGCGGCTGGAGCGAGCAGGTTGATGGTGACCTGCGCGCTTGCCTTGTCGTTCAGCACGCCTGGCCCGAGCATGCAGCTGGCGGTGTAGGTGGCGCTGTAGGCGCGCGCTTCACCTTCGCCTGCTTCGATCGGGATTTCTGCGGCGATGATCGTCGCGGGCACCGTGCAGGCGGCATCCACCGGCCCGATCACATGCGAGCCGGAGCGGTAGCCGCTGACGGAGGTCTGCACCCCGCCGCCGGTCGAGCGGTATTCGCTCGGTTCGGTTTCTTCAAAGGCCGGCTCAGGCGTTTCGATCTCCACCTTCGCCACTTCCCCGATCGCTCCGGTAGCGATTAGAGGCCCGAAGGAAAACGCCCCCCGCTGCGGCAGCGTGATCGTCAGCGGCGCGCTCGCTTCCACTCCGGATGAAAACGCGAACCCGCTCAGCGGCGCGCTCATCCGGTAGCTGAAGCGATCGGCGGCGACAGCGGTGCTGAGCCCATGTGGCGTCAGCACCCTGACGTCGACTACGCCCGCCCCGCGGGGCGCCACCGCGGTCAGCGACTGGCCGCCGGGAGCGACCGCGAAGGAGCTTGCCGCAGTTGAGCCGAAGCGCACTTCGCTTGCTTCCTGGAGATTCGCCCCCGTGACGGTGACGCTCGTGCCGCCCGCTTCCGACCCGCTTGCGGGCGAGATGCCCGTGACGGCGGGCGGCGTGCGGTGGCGGATCGCAAAGGCGTCATGTTCGCCTGCCGCGATCGCGATCGGTTCGGCGACGCCTTCGACGAGCAGCGGCAGGCGACTGCAGCCGGTCGATTCATTGATGCAGTGTTCCGGCCCATGTGTCTGGCCGTCACCGAGCTCCCCGTCCAGATTGTCACCCCATGCCAGCAGCGAGCCGCCCTTCGTCAAGGCCATGTCAAAGAAGCCGCCGGCGGCGATCGAGGCGATTTCTTCGTGGAGGCCGGAGACTGCCACGGGCACGTTGCTGTAGCTGCTGCTGCCATCGCCCAGTTCGCCAAGCGCGTTCCAGCCCCAGGTCTTGACCGTGTGCGAGCTGGTCAGCACCATGCCGTCTGCGTACCCCGCGGCCACCGCTAGCGCTTCACCTTCGGCGATGCCCTTGACCGCCGTCGGGACGTCCCGGTTGCCGCCTTCGCCGATGCCGAGCTCGCCGCCGAAGTTCTCGCCCCAGGCTACGACCGTGCCGTTGCTCAACAGCGCGAACGCGTGCGCTCCGCCCGCTGCGATTGCCTTGACGCCTTCAAGGCCGGCGACCTGAGTGGGAGCGGTGCTGTTGTAGGTTTCGCCTTCGCTGCCATCGCCAAGCTGGCCATAGTTGTCGCGACCCCACGACCACACCGTCCCGTTGCGCATCAACGCCAGGCCAAACGCTTCGCCCGCGGCTACCGCGATCGCTTCTTCGGGCAATCCCGCCACGGACACCGGCGCATCGCTGTTGGCGGTGGTGCCATCGCCCAGCTGCCCGTACTTGTTTGACCCCCAGGCGAGAACCCGTCCTTCGCGCAGCGCCAAGCCGAAAGCGGAGCCGGCCGCAAGCGCGCTCACGTGCGTCAGCTGCGAGGCGCAGGGCGCACGTTCGCCGGGTGCACACACGGCGAGGGGCATGCTCTGGTGGGCTTCGCCGCTCCTGCCATCGCCAAGCTCGCCTTCGGCGTTGCTGCCGGAGGCGACAACAGCGCCGCCTTCAAGCAGCGCAAGCGTCATTTCGCCGCCGGCGGCGATCGCAGACGGCGGCGAGGCGAGCCCGGTCGGGGCCGCGCGCAGGCGCCCTTCGAGCGTGCCATCGCCGAGCTGGCCGGCGAGATTGCCTCCCCAGCCGTATGCGGAGGCCGGCTCATATACGTAGCGATCGGCGCTGCCCGCGGCGCTTGCGCCGGCCGCGGTCATCACGCTCACTTCGACAGCCCCCGCCCCCGGAGGCGCTTCGGCGACGATCTCGCTCGGCGAGGCCACGGTGTAGCTGAGTGCGTTTGCAGCGCCGAAGCTGACCGATCGCACGCCTTCAAAGTGGGCGCCGTCTATCGTCACCTGATTGTGGCCGCTTTCCGGGCCGCTCTGGGGCGTGACCTGGCTGATCGTGGGCGGCAGCGCGGCTGCCGCGGTAGCGGGCATCGCTGCACAGGTCAGCGCAAGCACCGTGGAGAGCAGCGCAAGGGCACCGCTCAGGGCGCGTCCTGAGCGTGCGCAGTTTTCATGCTTTGTGTGCTGCTGCAATGTCCTTCCTCCTTCACAGGTTGGGCGGCATCGGCTGACTGCCTGCTCCGCGCGGGGATGGCGAGCTCACGCCTGCCGCGTCGAGCAGCGCGGCCGAGCGGTCGCTCTCTGACGGCAGGCACCGTAATGGCAACCTCCCGGCGCTTCAAGGCAGTGCGCCAACATGGCGCACTGCTGCACCACTTTGGCCTCACCGCCGCCGGCGCGGCGCTCGCGCCAATGCGCGAGGGCCCGGCGCGCTGGTGGATCGCGCCGGGCCCTCGCCTGCAGTCCCTCAGTGGAGCGCTCGCGCGCGCAGGCGCCCTACGATTCAAGCCTCAGCGCGCTGCCGCTGCCAAAGAGCAGTTCGTTGAGGATCACACGCATCGGCGCGTCAAAGAAGCTGCCGTGGCATTCAAAGGGCGCGAGGGCGCCGCCCGTGGCGAGGGTGAGCTGCCCGGCAAGCGCCTGCGCCTCGGTGGTCACCTCGGCGATTTCAAGCGAGCTTGGTTCGGCGGTCGCGCATCGCACCGGCAGTCGCAGGCCGAAGAGCGCGAGCGAGCTTATGTTCAGCGCAAGCTGCCCTTGCGCGTGCACGCCCCAGCGACCGGGCGGCCCGTTCAGCACCGCGGTGATGCCGGTGAAGGGCTTGACCTGCGTGACTTCCATCCCCAGCTCGATCGGCACCAGGCCCAGCAGGCGCACCGGCGCGGTGAACGACGGCAGCTTCGCGCTTGCTGCGAAGCTGCCGTCCTGGCCGCCTGAGTAGTAGGAGGCCGAGCCTTCCAGAGCCCCCTGTGGCAGCGCGACGCTCTGATGCGAGCGGCCGAGCGTGATCGTGCCGCCGATCGCCTCGTCGTAGCTTGCCTGCAGCGGCAGCGGCAGCACTTCGGAGATCGGGATCGCCGCCACCGTGGCGGCGACCGGCGAGCAGTCCACGTGCAGTTCGCTCAGCACGACTTCTCCCGCTTCGTTGTAGCCGCTGAGCACGAGCATGAGCCCCGCGCCTGTTGCCACATACGAGTTGCTGCGTTCGGGCGAGCTCTGGAATCCGGCTTCGCCGGCAAGCGCGATTTCGACCGCGGTTCCGTAGCGGCCTGTGACCGTCTCCTGCGGCGAGCTTGCGGCGCCTGATGCAGGGGCGCTCAGGGTCACCGGTTCACCGGCGCTGACCGGCGCGCGCAGCGGCAGCGGCCCTTCGGCTTCTCCGCCGAGCGTGAACGAGCCGGGAGTGGCGTTTGCCACATCGAGCTTCAGTCGGTCGAGCGCGCCTTCAACCCTCGTTGCGCCAAACTCTCTTATGGTCGCACCCGTTTCGGCCGGGAGCGTCAGCGTCGCTACGATGCCGTGAGCCTGAAACTGCTGCCGTTCGCCCACTTCGTCGGGCGCGGACATGCTCACCGCAAGCTGCGCGTCGAAACGATAGCTGATGGTTTCCGGGGCAAGCACGCATTCGACCTGCTCGCTTGCGGAATAGGGCTTTTCCTCCGTGGCGGCCTGCGCCGGCGCGCCGAGCAGCGCGCCCGCAAGCAGCGCCGCGCTTACAGCTGCCGTGGCCGCAGGGGCTCGCCGTGAGCGACGCATGAGCAACATCTGATCCCTCCACTTTGTTCCGGAGCTGCAGCCCGCGTGCAGCTGACGCGGCGGGCCGCATCGCGTGGGAGCGCGACTCCCTAATTTTGCTACCGCGGCGCGCCGTTGTCAAGATCGGGCGTCGAGAAAGCTGCCCGCAGCCGTGCCGGCGAGCGCCAGCGCACCGCCCGCCTCTCGTTGGCGTGAGCGCCGCCGCAATAAAGCCAACCGCCACATGTGCCGATAGGAGGCACATGCGACCACTGGCGCTGATCGGCGTGGTCGCCTCGCTGGTGCTTGGGGCGGTTGCGATCATCACTACCGATGAGAGCTTGTCCAGCGTCCGCAGCGGCCAGGAAAGGGCGCTCCAGGCCGCTGTCGGCGCCGAGTCCGCGTTGATCCGCGAGGGCGAGCGGGAGGCGGAAACTGGCGTCTCGGTGCTCGTCTCAGACCCGCTCGTGCGCTCGCTGCTGACCGAAGCGCCGCTCGCAGCCCAAGCGCGCGCGGAGGCGCAGGCCAACGTCCAGGCGGCGCTTGCGGAAATGCGCCGCACCGCCTTCATCCCGCTGCAGTCCGCCTGCCTGGTGGCACGCAGCGGCGCGCAGATCGCCTGCGCTCCCAGCGGGCCGCGCTACTCAACCTCCGCAAACCGAGGCTTTCTGGCGCTGCTGAGCGCTGCGGGTGCCGCCGGCGGCGGGCGCCGGGCGGAGACGCCGATCACCGCGCCGGGCGCGAGCACCCAGGATGTCGTCAGCAACCCCTTCATCTCGCCTCTGACCGGCGGCCCCGCCGTCGCGCTGCTGGTGCCGGTGCGCATCGGCAGCGCCCTCGCGGGCCTCGTGCACATGGACGTTGCCGAGGCGACGACCAAGAGCGGCGCGATCATCGTCGCCGACACGCCCGGAGCGCGCATCGAACTTGCCGCCTTCTCGGGCGGGACTCTGCAGCTCAACAACGCCGCCGCCCGCCTCTCTGCGGCGGGGTTCCAGGCCGCGCAGACGCTGCCCGTGCGCAGCGTTCACCTCGGCAGCCGGCCGGTGCGTCTGGTCAACGGCTCGCATCGTGCGCTGATCGTCTCGCTGCCGCTGACCTTCGGCTCCGCGCAGGACGGCGTCGCCGCGGTGGCAAGCGCGATCGCGCCGGTGCCGACCTTCTTCGGCACGCTCTCAGCGGCCATGCTCGCGCTGCTTGTGATCTCCGCGGTCATGCTGATCGCGGCGCTCGCCTACCTCGTGGTCTCGCTGCGCCGCGCCAGCCGCGACCTGGCGACAGACCCGCTCACGGGACTGCGCAACCGCCGCAGCCTGCTGCGCGACCTTGAACGCTCCTGCCGCATCGCGACGCTCGATCACCCCGCGCGCCTGTGGCTGCTTGACCTCAACGGCTTCAAACGCTACAACGACGCCTTCGGCCGCGTCGCCGGGGACAAGATGCTAGAGCGCCTCGCCGAGCGCCTGCACGCGGTCGTCAAGGGTCGCGGCACCGCCTACCGCGTCGGCGGCGATGAGTTCTGCGTGCTGATCCGCGGCCCGCTCAAGGAACCCCAGACGATCCTTGAAGAGCTCACAAACTCGCTCACCGAGCACGGCGGCGCCTTTGACATCACCTGCTCGGCGGGCGCGGTCGCGATCCCCCGCGACACCGCCGAGCCCGCGCAGGCGCTGCTGCTCGCCGACCAGCGGATGTACCAGGAGAAGGCCGCGCGCGGCGTCGACACGACCGAGCTGGTCACAGCGGTGCTGACCGCCGCGCTCGCCCAGCGCCATCCCGACCTCGGCGACCACTCCGACGACGTCGCCGAGGAGGTGGAGATGCTCGCGCGCGCCGCCGGCCTCGAGGGCGAGGCGCTCGCGCTGGTCTCAGCCGCCGCCTCGCTGCACGACATCGGCAAGCTCGGCGTTCCGGACCGCATCATCACGAAGCCCGGCCCGCTCGATGAGGCAGAGTGGGAGTTCATCCGCCAGCACACGCTGATCGGCGAGCGGATCATCGCCGCTGCGGGCCTGCCGATGGAGGGCGTCGGCGCACTTGTGCGCTCCTCGCACGAGCGCTGGGACGGCACCGGCTACCCCGATGGCCTCGCCGGCGAGCAGATCCCGCTGGGGGCGCGGATCATCACCATCTGCGACGCCTACGGCGCGATGCTCTCCGAGCGCTCCTACAAGCGCCCGATGGCGGTGGGGGATGCGCTTGCGGAGCTGCGCCGCTGCGCGGGCACCCAGTTTGACCCCCACCTCGTCGAGGTCTTCTGCCGTCTGATCGGCGAGCGGCGCTCCCCGCGCGAGCGCACGCGCGGCGCGGTCGGCTGATCCTCGCGCGGGGCAGCCTTTGAGCGCTCAGCGCGGCGGCTGCGCATTGGCCGGGACCGCCTCCAGCTCGGTGAGCGCGAGCGCCAGCTTGAGCTCTGCCAGGCAAGCGTGCAGCGCCTTGCCCAACCGCTCCTCGACTCGGCGCACGCGCCGCTGGATGGTGTGGCGATCGACTCCCAAGGCGGAGGCCGCCGAGGCGGCGTTGCACCCTGAGTCAAGGTAGGCGCGCAGCGCCGCGCAGACCTCCCCCTCGCCGCGCTCAAGCGCGCGCAGGGGCGCGATGTAGGTGCGGGCGAGGTGGCGGCACAGCAGCTCGTCAGCGAGCGCCGCCGCCGTCAGGCAGTGCTCGCCAAAGCGCGCATGCCCGCCCTCGCGCACCATCGCCACACGCAGCGCAGCCTGCGCCTGGCGGTGGCTCTCGCGAAATCCCTCGACGCCGGCGCAGGGCTCCCCGACGCCGATCGCCGCGCCGGCGCCCGCGAGCCCTCTGAGCGCCGCTGCGACCTCGCCGGCGCCGCCCGCAGCCGCAAGCGAGAGCCATGCCCAGGCGCACCCCGCGCTCTGGTCAACGATCAGCGCAGCGCAGCGCAGCCGCCCGCGCAGCGCCGTCAGCGCAGCCTTTGCCCCAGCGCCCACTCCCACCAGCGCGAGGTGGGTGGCGCGCAGGTCGTAGCCGAGCAGCTCGCTGTCGGCGCTCTCGCCGGCAAGCAGCGCCTCCACGATCTGCCGCCGGCGGCGCCCGGGCTCCGCCGCCAGGCGCTCGCGCTCGGCACGGTGCTCCGAGACCAGGAGCGCCATCATCCGGTCGACGATCGGCCCCTGCAGACGCGCGATCTCACGCAGAGTCTCGGCGGAGATCGCCGGCGCCTCTTCCATAATCAGCTCGCCGAGCAGCAGCTCGCCGGCCACGCAGCGACGCAGCGACTGCTCCAGATCGACGCCGCGACGCGCGGCCAGTCGGATGTGGTCGACGATCTCGGGCGCAAAGCGCGGGCGCTCCGGATCGCCCGTCTCGATGCCCTCGAGCGCCGCCTCGAGCCCGGCCGCGACAGCGCCGCGCAGGCTTGCGAGATAAGGGGCATCGCCGCGGTCCACGGGCGTGCCGACGGCGCACATGCGCTCGAAGATTGCCTCGCGGAGCGCGGGGTTGCGCGCACGCAGCCGCGCAGCCAGCTCGCAGCGCGCACGCAGCAGCTCGCAGCGCGCACGCAGCAGCTCGCTTGACCCCCGCTGCCCGCCGCCATGTTGGCGCTCAGCACGTGCCGATGCGCTCACCGCCACGCTCTCACCGGCCACGGTGCACGCGATCGCCAGTCGATGACCGCCATCTCTGCCCTCCTGTGCTTGCGATCCGGAGTTGCGACCCGCTAACGGCGGCGCCGGCAGGTCGCCTCGCGCCAGGCGCGATGCAGTCATTTTGCGTCTCCTTGCGGTCGCTGTCAAGGGGCGCGCCGGCCGGATGCAACGAGCCGACGACACGCAACGCCCCGCATCGGCTCTCCGCGGCGCCCGCATCTGCCGGGCTCACGACAGTTCTGGTGCGCTCGCGCTACACTCGCGCGCGCAAGGGAAAAAAGGGCTTGGCGCACCGCCTGTCGGGCGCCGAGTCACGGAGGAGCCCTCGGGTGACGTGGCGTGCTGCGCGCTGCGTGCCCGGCACGTGATCCGGGAGCCATCAACCATCGACCACGAGGAGGGTCGTAACCAATGTTGCATCATCGTAGGATGATCGGCGTCCTGCTTGCGGGCGCGTGCGCTTTTATGGCGCCGCTCCTGACAGCGGGGAGCGCCTCGGCAGCGCCCGTCGAAGGCCCGGCGGGTGAAGCCTTCTACACCCCGCCCTCGCCGCTGCCTGAAGGTCCCCACGGGACGCTTGTCTGGTACCGGCCGATGACGGTCAACCTCAATGTCAGCATCCCCGCCGTGAAGGCCTGGCGCGTCCTCTACAAGTCCACCGACCAGATGGAAGCGCCGGACGTAGTCACCGGCACGGTGATCGTGCCGAGCGAACCGTGGAAGGGCTCTGGCGAACGCCCCGTCGTCACCTACGCCGAGGGCACGCAGGGACTCGGCCACCAGTGCGCGCCCTCGCTTCAGATCGAAGCCGGGACGGAGTACGACGGCGGCGCGATCATCGCCGCGCTGCATAAGGGCTACGCGGTGGTCGTGACCGACTACCAGGGCTACACCAACGGCTCCACCCCCTCTTACATCGCCGGCCGCGACGAGGGCTACGCCGTGCTCGACATCGTCAAGGCAGCCCAGCAGCTGCCCGGAGCGGGCATCAGCGCCAGCGCCCCGGTGATCGTCTGGGGCTACTCGCAGGGCGGCCAGGCGGCCGGCTGGGCGGGCGAGCTGCTGAGCTCTTATGGCACGGAACTCAACGTCAAGGGCGTGGCTGTGGGCGGCGTGCCCGGCAACCTGCTCGACGTCGCCGAATTCAGCGAAGGCACCCCCGGATCGGCGCTTGCGCTCGACTCCTTCGTCGGGCTGCTTGCCGCATATGAAAGCTTCGTCAAGCCTGAATCGGTGCTGAAGTCGACGCTGACGCCAGAAGGGATCGAAGCGATCAACAAGCTCAAGAGCGAGTGCGTGCTGCAGTCGATCGCGGAATTCCATGATGTCCACTTCAGCCACTACGACCAGAAGGGCGAAACGCTCTCGGAACTGGCGAAGAGCAACTTCGCGATCGGCGACATCGTCGAACAGCAGACGCTCGGGACGACGGGCATACCGGTTCCCGTCTACCACTACCACGGCCTGCGCGACGAGTTCGTGCCGGTCAAGCAGGACATCGAACTCCATTACGCCTGGTGCAAGCTCGGGGTGCAGGATGACTTCCAGCTCTACCCAGGCGACCACCTGCTGACCGACCCGACCGCGATCTCCTACGTCATGAGCTGGATCCAGGAACGCCTTGAAGGCAAGCCGGCGCCAAGCACCTGCGGGCAGCACAGCGAATCCTCGCCGCTGCCGACCGACGCGCGGCTCAGCCCCGAGACGGGCGACCTCGTGATCCCGGTGCCCGAATGGCAGATCAGCGGCTCGGTGACCGACGCGAAGCTCAACATCGCGCTGAAGGTGCCCGCCGGGGCGACGCTCTCCTCCGAAGCGGACATCACCTCCGGCAAGCTGAGCGCAAGCATCTTCATCCCGCCGATCGAAGAAACGGTCAAGCTCTTCGGGCTGATCCCGGTCACGATCGACGGCGAACTGAAGCAGGCGGGGGCGATCGAAGGCACGACCAGCCTCAGCAACACGGGCGTGCTCACGCTCAACGCAGACGGTCACGCCAACCTCTACACCAAGTCGTTGACGGTCTTCGGCCTGCGGATCCCGCTTGAATGCCACACCGAAAAGCCGATCGAACTGCCGCTGTCGGTGAGCGAGGCGGCAAACGCGCTTGAGAGCGGCAGCATCAGCCTCTCGGCGAAGGTCACGATCCCGCCCTTCACCGGCTGCGGCTTCTTCGGGCCGCTGACGAGCCTGATCCTCTCAGGACCGAACAACCCGATCGCGCTGAGCGCCTCGCCACCGCCACCGATCAACTGGTAGCGGCGACGCATCAGCGCCAATCCTCAGAGCGGCCGCCCACGGGCGGCCGCTCTGCATATGATCACCTGCCGCGGGCGCTGCCGACGCCCGCCGCAGCGCCCTATTCGAGATCGACCGCGGTGATGCTCCCGCGCGCAGAGCAGGCGTAGTGGTATTCGCCGGCCAGCGGTTCGCTGAAGCTGACGCGCAGCGTGACGTCGAGGAAGAGCGCCTTGGCGCTCGTTGTGATCGATCCGCTCATGTGGTCGAGCACCGCTTCGGCATGTTCGCCGTAGTTGCTTTCCGCTTCGGCGATCAGGGTCCCGCCCGGCCGTGTGCCTTCTTCAGCAAGCGCTTCGTTTACGACCGGCGCCTCCTGCGCTTCGGCTGCGCCATGCGATTCGCCCGCCGCCAGCGAGCCGCCTGAGACCGTAGATCCGCTCGGGCCGTAGGCGAGCAGCTTCACGCGCCCCTTCTGACGCACCTTGCCCTCTTCGCAGAGCACCTTGAGCGCGATGGCGCTTTCGCCATTTTCATAGAGCGACTTCACGAGCGCCTGCGCGCCCGCGACTTCGGCGCTTGCTTGAAGCTCTGTGGCCAGAGCGCCGGTGGGGCCGGTCGCGCCGGTCGGGCCGGTGGCGCCGGTGGGCCCGGTCGCGCCCGTGGCGCCGGTCGGGCCATAGGCGCCGTTCTGACCAGGCGCGCCAGTGGGCCCGGTCGCGCCGGTCGGGCCGGTGGCGCCGCGACGGACGCTGCTGCGCAGGGCACGCAGCACGCGTGGGCTGATCTGGTGGATCGAGGTGATCAGGTAGCGCTGGGAGGCCCATGCCGCGCCGCCTGCGAGCGCGAGCGCAAGCGCCGCCGCAAGGCCTGCTCTGCGCCCCAGCGCCAGGCGCCGTTTGAGCGCAGGCCCGCTCATAGCGCCACCGGGTAGACCGCCCCGCTGGCGGCGCAGAGTTCCTTGCCCACTTCAAGCGTCGCCTCGAGGTGCACCACCTCGGTCGGGGTGTTGATCGTGCCCGAGACGTGCGCGATCTTCGCCGGTTCTTCGCTGCTGCGCAGCAGTTCCGCCGCCGCGCCCTTACTTTCATGCGGGCTCAGTTCGGCCTCCGTCACGATGGGGGTGAGCAGAGAGGGCGCAGCGCCGGAGGGCTTTGCCTCGATCTCCATCCTACTCATGACGTAGGAGCCCGTCGGCGCGGAGATCACCAGGAACAGCGCCGTGCCTCCGAGCGGCAGGCATCCCATGTGCCCGACAACCTGCCCGGGCAGCGCAAAGAGGAATTCTTCCGCAGCGGTGTTTGTGCTGACCGAGAAGGCGCTTGCCAGCTCGACTTCGCGCGGCGGCCCGAGCGCTCCGACGCCGCCGCTGGCACCCGCCGCTCCCTGGCCGCCGCTTGCGCCGGCCGGCGAGGCCCCCACAGCGCCACGGACGCCGGTGGCGCCCGTGGGACCAGCCGGACCCGCTTGCGGGCGGCCTCCGCGCAGCCTGCGGCGCAGCTCCCGGAGCGCGCGCGGCGAGATCTGCCCGATTGAGCGCAGCAGCACGTCGCTTCTGCGCGCGCTGCGCCTGCGCGAGGATCGCCTGCCGTGGCGCCGGCGCCCGCGGGCGTCTCGCTGCAGGCGTGCGCTTGAGGCCACGCGCGCTCGCGCGCCGGCGTGCGCGTGCGCCTGGCCGCTTGCAGCCGATGGCCCCAGCGCAAGCGCCAAGCCGCTCGCGGCCAGCACGCCGCAGAGCATCGTGCATCGTGGGCGTAGCAGATGGTGAGCGCTCACAGGTCCTCCCGCGCCGGTCAGCCGGCGCCGCTTCAGTCCTCCGTCCGGATGACTCCGGTGGCGCGGCAAGCGCCGCGCCACTGCTCACTGTAGCAGCGCGGCGGGGCCCTGCCGCCAGCGAGCCGATGGGTGAGAAGACGACGGAGCCCGCCGCGGCGATGCCGCGACGGGCTCCGATCCTACTTTCCTTCGCTGCGCTCGCCTATGACTTGGGCGGGGCGATCGTGAAGGTGAACGGGTTTTCCGGACCGGACATCAGGATCGTGAAGAGCGATCCGAAGATGCCGCCGAAGATACCGCCGCACTGCACGTGCGGAAGGTTGGCCTTGCCGCTGAAGGTCGCGCCGGTCAGCAGGGCCGAGGCGGGCGCGGTGGTTTCAAGCGGGAAGGTGACCGGTTCAGCGGTCTTGCACGACATCGAGAGGTTGAGCCCGAAGAGGCTCACGCTCGTGATTTCAATGTTGTCACGCGCGGTTCCCTTGAAGTGCAGTTCGCCGTTTGCTTCCTTGCTGATGTGGGCATGCACCGGTTCACTCTCGACGAACTTCAGACCGAGGTTGGTGCTCAGGAAGCCGAGGATCTTGACCGACCCGCTGAAGGGCGGACAGGACGTGTTGCCTTCCAGTTCGCCGGGGATCGTAGCCTGCCCGTTGAAGGTGCAGCCTTCGGGCAGGTTGATCGACTGGCCGAGCTTCTTGACGGTCATCGACCCGCTCAGCGACCAGTTGGTGAACTTGGCCTTGAACACTTCTTCCGAGCTCGTTGTCGTCGTCGTGGTAGTCGAGCTTGACGAGCTGCTCGTCGTGGTCGTCGTCGTGGTCGTCGTCGTGGTCGTCGAGCTGCTGCTGCTGCTGCTCGTCGTTTCGATCGGGATTTCACCGAGCACCACGCCCGCAGGCGCCGTGCAGGCCACCTTCGATTCGCTGACCACTTCTTCGCCGGCTTCGTTGTAGCCGACCGTCGAGGACTCGATGCCTTCGCCGGTCGCTTCGTAGCCGGAGCCAGAGGCGGCCTTGCGGAAGCCCGCCGCGGTCGAGACCGTCAGCGCGGCGTTGCCCGAGGACCCTGCGACGTACGGCGCGAAGGAGAACGTCGAGCCGGTCGGCGCGGTGAAGGAGAGCGCTTCCTTCTTCACCGGGGTCTTGTAGGGCAGCCCGTTGACCCATTCGGTTTCGTGCAGGCCCTTGGCCGCGTTGAAGGTCGTCGGCGTGGAGTTGGACGCCACCACGTCGAACGCCCTCACGTACCCGCGCGCTTCGGTGGCGCCCAGGCCCGAGAGCACTTCGCCCCATTCCTTCGGGGTGGTGATCGTCGAGGTCGCGTTGTGCAGCGTGTATTCCTCGCCGGGCGTCAGCGACGCCGGGCCGGTCGCCCGCGCGACAACCGTGACCTTGCCGAGCCTGTTGAGCAGGCCCGGGGCCAGGACACATTCGATTTCAAATGTCTTGACGTATTCCTTTTCGGCCGTCTGTGCGCCGCCGGGCGCGGCAACGACCATCGTCGCCGCCATCGCGGCAAGCGTCCCGAAGGCCACGGTCCAGCCGATCGGCCTAAATCGCAAACGTCTGAGCATGAATCTCCTCCGTTCTAGTTTTGACGTTGATAAGCGGCGCCCGACTCTCCTCCGACGCCGTAATACAGCTATCCCTACCGCTGCTTGAGGCCATTATGCCAGCTGGCCGCGAGCTTGTCAAGGCCCGCTTGCGACCTCTTCAGATCGCCCCCGCGCGGGCTGCAGCGGCGCTCAGCGGACGGTCAGCAGTTCCTGGCCTTCAAAGCCAAGCACACGCAGCGAGCCGCTGAGGTAGGCGAGCGTCGCGGGCGAGCCCGGCTCGTGCAGGGTGCCGGAGGTGGCGCCTTCAAGTTCAAGCGTCGAGGGCGAGAGCCCGTTGGCGACGCCGTCGACGACCTTTGCTTCGAGGCTTCCCACCAGCGGCAGTTCAAGCCCGAGCGTCGGATCGACCACGTCGATCGCCAGGCACCCTGCCGGCGGCGGTTCTGCGCTGCAGCTACCTTCTCCCGCCGGCTGCCCGATGCGCGCGTAGGGCACGCCGACCTTGTAGAGCAGCGCCCCTTCCCAGGGCAGCGAGAGCGCGCCGCGGGCAACGGAGGTGATCACCTTGCGTTCTTCGCGTTCGGAGCAGGTGGCAAGCGGTTCGCTCGCGTTCACGCAGACCTGCGCCTCGACGCTGTGTGTAAGCAGTGGCGCTTCCGCGCTCACCCACGCCGCGCTGCTCTTGCCGGCGTGACCGTGCTTGAGCTGGCATTCGGCGCTTGGCGCTTCGCCGGATTGGGCGGGAAGGCGCCCGGAGGCAAAGATCGAGAGCACCTGCCCGCGCCCGGCCTTCGGTTCGCCTTCGTTCCAGGCCGAGCCGTAGGCGAGCGTGATGCATTCAAGCGAGATTTCAAGCGTCGGCGCTTCCAGCTTGAGCTCGCCATAGGCGGTCAGCGACAGCCGTTCGTCGGCAGCGTTCGTGCCGTTCGCCACTTCAACTGAGCGGTTGTTGCGGAAGATCGACGGCGGGCGATAGGCGAACTGGCTGGCGCTGCTTGCGGCGCTGGTTCCCGCGGGCGTGCTCACGCTCACGCTCACCGTCCCGCCGCCGGCGGGGCTGGAAGCCTGGATCTCGCTGTCGGAGATGACGGTGAAGGAGCTCGCCGCCCGTTCGCCGAAGCGCACCGCGTCGGCGCCGGTGAAGCCCGTCCCGGTGATCGTCACGGTGGTGCCGCCCGAGGCCGGTCCGCTTGCGGGGCTGAGCGCGCTCACCGACGGCAGCGGCGCCGCGGGCACGCCGTTCGGCGCGCCGTTGCCGCTTGGGCCGTCGTAGCCGGTCGCCGCGTGGCAGAGGTATTCGTCTTCGGTCGGCGGCGTGCAGGTGCCGTTGGAGCCGGTCGTGACGTCGTAGAGCAGCGAGGGGTCGCGGTAGAAGAGCGCCGGATAGAGCGAGCGCGAGAAGGCGCTTGCGTGCGCGGCGATGCCGGCGAAGAGCGGCGCGGAGGCGCTGGTGCCGCAGAAGTTTTCAAAGCCGCCATATGCGCTCGAGTAGATCGAGACCGGCGTGGCGCACGCGGCGACCGCCGCGATGTCGTTGTCGGTGCGCTTGGCGCAGCCCTTGTCGCTCTGCCAGGAGGGCTTTGGCTCATACTCCGAGCAGCCCGAGCCGGTGCCGACTTCGCGGCTTGCTTCGTTCCAGACTTCTTCGACGTAGCCGCGCGCGTTGCTTGCCTTGTGCAGGCTCGTGCCACCGACCGCCACGACGCCGGGCGCGGTTGCGGGGAAATTCGGCGCGGCAAGGCCGACGTAGTGGTCGTTGTAGCCGGAGTCGCCCGCGGAGGCGACGAAGAGGACGCCTTCGTGGCTGTAGTCGGGCGCGTATTCGGCGCAGCCGTCGCTCTTGCACCAGCCTTCGTAGTCTTCGGGGTAGCCGTAGCTGTTGGAGACGATGGTTGCGCCCAGGCGCACCGCACTCTGCGCGGCGGCGGCAAGGCTTGCCGGTTCTTCGCTTGACCCCTCGACCAGCAGGATGTGGCATTCCGGGCAGGCGGCGGAGACCATGTCCAGGTCAAGCGCGCTCTCGCCGATCCAGCCGCGAGATTCTTCGCTGGGGTAAGGGCCTTCCTTGCCTTCCTGGTTGACGCGCCGAAAGCAGCCGTTGGCCTTCGTGCAGGGCGCAAGACCATAGTGTTCGCGGTACTTGGCAAGGTCCGCTTCGGCGCCCGCGTAGCCGTAGGCGTCGATCACAGCGACCGTCACAGAGGAGCCGCCGCCGGCCGGGATCGAGTAGGCGGCGCGCAGGTCGGCGGGGTCATAGCCGCCCTTTTCGCCCGAGCCTTCAAGCAGCGGGCCTCCGTCGGGCAGCGCGAAGCCCCCGGCGCGCCTCACCGGCTGGGGGTCTGCGATCGCTTCGCAGGCCCCGCGCGGGCAGACCCAGTAGGGCTTGGTTGTTGAGGGTGTCGTCGAGACGGCGCCGGGCGAGCGCCGGCGGTGCAGCTTGGGCGGCGGGCCGGAGATGAGTGGGCGCGGCGGGACCTGCGAGCCCGGGCGCCGCGCTGTCGAGGGCCGCGATGGGCCCCTTCTCGCGACCGCGCTGCGCTGCAGGGCCACGCTGCCTCCGGCGCCGGGCGGCCGCGACGAGGCGATCTGCAGGCGCTGAGCGCTCTGCAGGGGGCTACCAGCTCGGCTGGCGCTGACACCGCGGCCGCCGCTCAGCGCCGCGGCGCCGATCGCGCCGCCGAGCGCCAGCGCGCTGGCGAGAGCGATCGCTGCGAGCCATCCACTCCGTCTGCCTCGTGCTCCTCCGTGATCCATCCTTGTCTGCGCAGAGATTGAGGCGACACCCCTGCCGACCCTGTGCCTGCGCTCCTCCTGTCAGAGCAGGATACACGATCGCAGTGCGTGCCGCCAAGGCGCGCGCAACGCGACCTCCACGCCCCCGCTTCAGCGCTCTGCGGCGCCCGGCGGCTCAGCCGCCGGGGGTGTTGATCACAGCGTGCGAGTTGGGGAAGCCGTGAGTGAAGAGGACCACCGAGCCCCACGCGGTGCCCGGCTCTTCAAGGTAGGGCTTGAGCGATTCGGGGTCAAAGCCCGGCTTGAGATGGAGCTTCTGCGGCAGCGCGTAGACCGCGAAGGTGATCAGCCCGCCCGAGCGCGGGGAGGCGTGGGCTGGGATTTCCGGTGGGCAGACGTCGTACTTGAGCGTGCCGAAGGAGTTGCGCCCGAGCACGGCACCCTTGGGGATCGTTTCAGCTTCGAGATAGTTCATCGTCGGCGGCAGCCCGGCCATCGCGAAGTTCGTGACGCGCTGCTGGCCGTGGATGAGCGTCCTGACCAGGATCAGCTGTTCGGCGCCGGTGGTGCCGTTGAGCGGCTTCCAGGAGATCTCCGGCTGGCGGTTGCGCCCCCGGCAGGTGTTGACGGGGTTGATCGCGCCGTTCTTCTGCTCGGCGCCGGTGACGATCGCGATCGTCGGTCCGTGCGGCTGCTGGCTGCCCTGCCCGCCGACGGTTGAGGCGGGGAAGCGTGCGCTGGCGCTGCTGCTCGTGCGCACCTGCGCTGCCGTCTTGGCCGCCTTGCTTGCGCCACCGCAGGCGGCGATGGCAAGTGCGCTGAGCGCGCCCAGCAGCGCGAGCCCGGCACGGCAACCGCAGTTGCGGCTTGGCGATGCAGCTCCTCTCGATCCCACTTCGCGCCGTATGGTAGCACCCGCTGAGGTGTGCGGTGCGCGCGCGCCTGCCCGGCCGCGGCGGTTGCGATCGCGCCGACGTCCGGCCGGGCCGCGCATAACCGCCGCGGCCCGGGCCTGGGCGCTGCTAGCGCACGGTGATGAGTTCGCGGCCTTCGGCGCCGAGCAGCTTGATCGTGCCGTTGATGTAGACGACCGATTCGCCGTTCGTGCCGGGAATCACAAGATCGCCGCTCTTGGTGCCTTCGAATTCGATCGTCGAGGGCGAGAGGCCGTTCGCCAAGCCGTTGACAAGCTTGATTTCCATGCTCCCTTCAAAGGGGAACTGGAGGTTGATCGCCGGGTAGAGGATCGCCAGGCGGATGCAGCCGGGCGGAGCGGGGGTTTCGCTGCAGGACTTCCCGCTTTCGGTCGGTATGCCGAGCCTGAGGTAGGGATAGCCGCCCTTGACGACGACTTCCCCGTTCCAGGGCGTGGTGAGAGCGGGGCGATGCACGGTCCTGATGATCGTCTTTTCTTCGGTTTCGCCGCTCTTCTCGCATTCTTCAAGCTTCTTTGCGGGGTTGATGCAGACGATCCCGCTCTGCTGAGTCTCTTCAAGCGGCTGTTCGGCCGTCACCCACGCCTCGCCCGCCGCTTCGCCCAGATAGGTGAAGCGGCAGAGCTCGCTCATTTCGGTGTGTTCCCCGGTCGGCGTGTGGCCCATCGCCCACCACTCCAGCACCGAGAAGTGCGCGCGCACCGGCGAGCCTTCGTTCACCGCCGAGCCGAAGAGCACGTTGGTGCATTCGATTTCCAGTTCCTTCTCCTTGACCCCGGAGCCGGGCGTCGGTTCGAATTCGTTCGAGGAGGTGAAGGTGGTGTAGCCGAAGGCGAAGACCGGCGCGGCTGAGCCCGTTTCAAGCAGGCGGTTGTTGCGGACCCATTCGGGGTAGCCGGTCGCGATCGTCCCCCAGGCCGGAGCCGCAAATGCAAGCAGCGCCGCAAACGGCGCAATGAACGTAAGAAGCCTCCTGAGCACGGCTGTTCCTCCCTGTTTCTGCTCCCGTTTACGTGTCCTCCCGTGCCTTGCGCTGCGACCGCCGGCCGCGAAGCGGGCTCCGGGATCTCTGCTCCAGGATAGTCACTCTCGCCGCGTTTGTCAACCGCCGGCGCGCATCCCGGCTACTTCCTCCTCCGCGCCCCCCTTGCGTGCCTCCTTCGCGCGCCCCGTCGCCGCCCTGCCCTTGCCTTCTTGGCCTTGCGCTTGGCCTTGGGCTTGGCCTTGGCGGCCGTGCAGCCCTGGACTTCGATCTTGGTCGTGCGGTTGATCAGCACGCCGCTCTGGCTTTCAAGGGTGGTCGGCATCTGCAGCGTCCGTGGCACGTGGAGCGTCACGCGCAGGCGCCGGCGCACGATGCGCCCGTGGCGGCGGCGGTAGACGATGCGCCGCACGCTCTTGGTCGTCGTGCACAGCGAGCCGTTGGCGGCGAGGATCGAGTGGGGGCCCTCGGGCAGCACCGTTTCAAAGGAGCTGATCGGGGTGTCGGGGATCGATTCGAACTTCGAGTAGGTGATCCCGTCCTTGATCTGGGTCTTGCCGTCGAGGGTGACCTTGACCCCTTCGCCTTCAAGCAGGAACTCGAGGTCGGGGAACTGCGCCCCGCCGTGGGAGACGAGGATCGCCGGGCCCGAGAGGGGCGACTTCAGCAGCGGCGTGATCGCGGTGGCGGTGCCGACGAAGGACTGCGGCGGGCAGGCGGCGGGGTCGGCGGCAAACTGCGCTTCGGTGCAGGCGTGCTGGAGCGTCGAGAGGCGCGAGGGCAGCGCCACGGGCAGCTGGACGTCGACGCGCCTGAGGTCTGCTTCGCCGGGGCGCTGGGCGACCTTGACGGTGAGCGCGGCGCCTTCAAGGCGTGAGGTCTTAGCCTGGGTGGTGGCCGAGAAGGAGGGGTCGAAGGCGAGCGCCGCGCAGTTTGCGGGGGTGTAGGGGGTGGCCAGGGAGGCCTTGGCGCCTTCGCCGGCCGGCAGCGTTTCGGTGCCGGTGAGCAGGCTCTGAATCTGAGCGGCGGCGCAGGAGGTGGCGTTGCGCATGAAGGAGGGGCGGTTGAGGCTGACTTCCAGGGCGCGCAGGCGCACCGGGGCGCCGGAGACGATCGTGGGCACGCTCGAGGTGGTGGTGACCTGGGCGGTTTCAGGGTTGATCGAGATCTGGGCGATGGTCAGGATCTTGCCGAAGTCATAGGGGCCGACGTGTTCTGCGTCGACGACGATCGCAAGGCCGAAGGGCGAGCTCTGAGCGCCTTCGTGGATCGGGCCGGTCAGGTAGACGCTGCCGCCCAGGGTCAGCAGGCTCTTTGAGCCGAAGGGCGATTCCGCGCCCAGGAGCGCCCCGGCGCCCGAGGCCGCGCGCACGCTCCCGACCTGGCTTTCGGGCGGACAGGCGAGGGCGCGCGCCTGCGCTTCGCTGCAGAGCACGGGGACCGCCGCGATCGCGCCCACCAGCCCCGGCGGCAGCGTGGTCTTGATCGCCTGCAGGTACTGGTCTTCGGCGGGGCGCCCGAAGGTCAGCGTGAAGGCGCTCTGGGCGCCGGCCTGGGGGTCTGAGAGCGCGCTCTGCTGGGTGGGGGCGAAGGGGACGGCGAAGGGGCAGCCGGCAAGGGCGAAGGGGGCCGAGGGCGAGGCCGCAGGGGGCCCTTCCGAGGAGCCGTAGGGGGTGATCAGGCTCTGCAGGGCGCTCTGGGCTTCGCAGCGCAGGGGGTTTGCGAGCGCGGCCTTGGCGCCTGCCTGCAGGCGCACGATCGCATCGGCGAAGGGCACCTGGGGGGATTCGACTGTGGTGGTCAGACGGCCGGTCTGGGGGTTGGCGGCGATGTGGCCGATCTGGCGCACCGAGACGCCGTATTGGGGCGCTTCGGCGTCGAGGAAGATGCGGTACTCGTTGCCCGACTGCGGTTCGTCTGAGGTCGGCGCGGCGACGTAGATGGAGCCTTCCAGGGGGTAGGTGCGTTCGGCGGGCGAGGGGCACTGGGCGAGGCTCGTCTTGGCCTTTTCGGTGCAGCGGGGAGCGGGCAGGTCGGGGGTTTCGATCGCGAAGCTGCCGATCTTCGAGGAGGGCTTGCAGCGCGGCGGGGGCGGCGGCGATTCGACCTCTTCGCCGTGGCTTTCGATCATCTTGGAGCTGCCCAGCACCACCGCGCGAGCGCCGGATTCTTCGATCCCCTCTTCTTCGTCGCTGCAGGCTTCAAGGCCGTTTGCCTCAGAGGGGTTGACGCTCATGCCTTCGGGCATCGTCACCGAGACCACCTTGGCGTCGGCGCTGGCGCGCCCCTTGAGCCCCTGCGGGACGGAGACTTCGATCGTGGCCCCGTTGGGGGCGCCCGCGGACGCGCTTGAGCTCTGCAGGGCGACTGCGGGGGAGAAGGGCGCGGCGCCTGCCGAGCTGCAGCCTGAGAGCGGCGCAGCGCCCGCTGCATCGGCGCTTTCGCTGGCTGCGCGGTAGACCTGCGGGAGCGTGCCGGGAGGCACGCTTTCCTGGCCGGTCAAGGTGTGGTTTGCAGTGTAATTTGCTTCGTTGTAGCCGTAGGATTCAAGGCGCAGGTGGTAGGTGAGCGCCGAGGCGCACTGCGAGGGCTCGGTGATCAGCCCGTCTTCGCCGGCGTTGCCGAAGAAGACCAGTCGCTGGAGGAAGACCGGCGTGGGCAGGTCGGGGGCTTCGGAGACGGTGGCATAGGCGTGGTAGTCGCCGCCCGAGAGCGCCTGGGCGGCCCCCCAGCCCGCTTCCGCTGCCGCTTCGCGGTGCCAGCTGAGGTGCCCGCGGATGAAGACTTCCTCGGGGGCCCCATGCACTTCCAATGCCACAAAGCCGAATTCCGCCGGCGCCGCTTCTTCGCCGGCCGCCGGCGGCCGCGGCTTGAGGTTGTAGATGCCGGCGACATCATCGTTCAGTTGTTCCCCTGCCGAAAGCCCCGACCTCTTGGCTTCCCCCAGCGGCCCCTGCACCGCGACGTAGGCAAAGCCGATCAGCGACTGGGGACAGTGCGCGGTTGCTTCTTCGATCTTTTCCACCGCGCACTGCGGCACCGCCTGGGGGTTGAAGATCAGCCCCGCCGGCAGGTCCTCGCGCACGCTCTTGAGCACCCCCGCCGGTTCACGGCGGCCGTGTTGCCCCCCCTTTGTCTGCAGTTCCCCCGCTGCCATTTCAAAGCCGCTGTCAAAGTAGGGCGCATACCCCGAGGCCTCCATGAAGAGCGCTTCCGGCGGGGAGAGGTAGCCGCAGAAGGGGTCTTCAAGCGAGCAGGTGAGCGCTTCAAAGCTCCCCGGGCCGCTCTGGGGCAGGCCAAAGCGCGGGTAGGTGAAGCGATCCGATGGCGTGGGCAGGCTCTCCCCTTCGGGGCCTACCAGGCGGATGTCGACGCTGCCCCCTTCGGGGTCCGGGGGCGCCGTTGCGATGATCGTGCCGCTCTGATTGCCTTCTTCGCCGTTGCCTTCGCTTGCCACATTTCCGCGGTGAAGCGCCACAACGTTCGCAAAGGGCGCGCGGCGCGAGCCAAAGTAGACTTCCTTGATCGGGCTGAACGCGGTGGCGAAGATCTTCACCTGCGTGCCCCCCCCATCGGGCCCTTCGGCGGGCGCGATCGCCTGGACTTCAGGCTGGGAGCGCGGGGTGAAGTCGCTCTGCAGCCAGGCGGGGCTGATCCCCAGCGCGCTTTCTGCGATCAGGGGGAGGGCATCGTTCTGGCTTCCGCCGGCGAAGGGCAGCGCCACGCGCAGGTGCCCGTGCGCGCCTTCTTCTGCTTCCCTTGGCTGCAGGCTCGCCTGCTTGCCGAAGAAGGTCACGCGCCTTACCCCGGCCAGGTTCTGCCCGGAGATCGTGAGCAGCTCCCCGCCCAGGTAGCTTCCTTCCCGCGGTGAGAGCGCTTCGATGATCGGCAGCCCGAAGACAAAGAGCGACGCTTCTTCTTCGGCGCTTGACCCTTCGGGCCCTGCGAGGGTGAGGTGCGCTTCAAGGGCGCCTGAGAGCGCCGGCGCACGCACTTCAAGCCGCTGCGCCGAGAGCACCTTCAGCGCTTCGCCCGCGGCCCCCCCGAAGGAGGCGCCGGTGACCTCCGCGCTGCCCCCGCGCTCAAAGCCGTGCCCTTCGACCGTGATCGTCGTGCTCTGGCCAAGCGGGGCGCCGTGGCGGGAGAGCGCGGTGATCACCGGGCCGTAGTAGAGGGTGTCGGAGGGGCCGGGGACCGCGGCGGTCTGTGCTTCATGGCTCCCGCTGATGTAGTAGTAGAGCTGAACGGGGACTGCGCCCGGCGCGTGCGCCGGTGCCGTGACCTTGATTTCGCTCCGGCTCTGCGAGCTTGGCGTGAGCCTCTCCCCGCCGATCGACACCGCCGTGACGACCTTCCCCGCGCCGCTTTCAAAGCCGTGGCCGCGGATCGTGATCTGCTGGCCGCCTGAGCTTGGCAGTTCCGCGCCTTCGATCGCTTCAATCGAGGGGCCGGCGAAGAGGCGCCCCGCCGCCGAGGGCGGGCTGGTGCCGCCGGCGCCGCGCACCACCACCGTGTCGACTTCGGGCTGGTTGGGATGACAGCGCTTTTCCGCGTGACTTACAACTTCAAAGCCACCGGCGCCAAGCACCGCATTGGGCAGCGTGCCTTCGAGGGTGCCGAGCGCGCTGCCCGCGTGTGGCGTGTAGGTGACGTTGCTGAGCGTGCGCTCGAAGTTAAAGCCGAATTCGCTGCCCTGCACGCAGCCTTCAAGCAGCACCACTTCATCGCTCGCTTCAAGGCCGATCCCTTCGACGGTGATCTTTTCGCCCGCCTGGGTGCCGGCGATTTCATCGCTCCCCCCCGGCCCCTTGACCGCCACGACCGTGGGGCCGTAGGTGAAGAGAGCGGGGGTGGCGGGTGTGGCCTTCTCTTCTTCTTCGAGGATCTGCGCTTCGCTGAGGCCCTTTTCTTCGCTCACCCCCGCGGGGGTGCGCACGCGCACCTGCACCGCGCCCGCGTTGTGCGCGGGCGCTTCGACTTCCACTTCGCCGTTTTCCAGATCGGCAAGGCGCGCTGCTTCGATCGGGGTGCCGTCTTCGAAGTGGCCGAAGTAGACGGCGCTTGCCTGCGCGAGGTTGCGCCCGCGGATCTTGATGCGCTCCCCGCCTGAGACCGCGCCGCGGTGGGCAGAGAGCGCTTCGATCACCGGCAGGCCCGCTTCGCTTGCCGTGGCGCCGCCCCCCAGGGCCAGAAGGGCGCAGAGGCAAGTTGAGGCAAGCAGCGCGCCCAAGGTGAAGCCATGCGCGCGCCGCAAAGCCTTGGACCGCGATCCCCTCTTGCTGTAGTGATCCATCTCTGACCCGAGCGAGACCCTATCACACTTCGCGGGAGGGTGTCACCTGCAGGCGCCGGGGCCGCCGCGGCGGCCCCGGCCCTCCTGCCTGCAGGGAGCCTCTTGCTAGTGGACCGTGATCAGTTCCTGGCCTTCAAAGCCGAGGATCTTGACGGATCCGTAGGTGTAGCCCTTCACTTCGCGGTTCTTCTTGTAGTAGAGCGCCGGTTCTTCGGACCTTGCCCCTTCGAATTCCCACGTCGAGGGCGAGAGGCCGTTGGCAAGCCCGTTGACGGCCTTGGGGTTGTTGTGCCCTTCAAAGGGCAGGTCGAGACCCAGCTGCGGCACGATGATCTGCACGCGAATGCACCCCGGTGGAACGTGTTCGCTGGTGCTGAGATGCGCCGCTTCGCAGCTCTTGCCTTCTTCGCTGGGGATGCCGATCTTCACGTGGTAGTTGCCGGTCCCTTCTTCGACCAGTTCGGCGTTCCAGGGCAGCGTCAGGTTTTCACGGCTGACCTTGGTGATGACCTTTCTTTCTTCGGTTGCGTGTTCCTTGGCGCGGCATTCGGCAAGCGTTTCTGAGGGGTTGATGCAGATCAGCGCTTCCTGCAGGCTCTCGACCAGTTCCGGTTCGGCGGTCGCCCACGCCAGCACGTTTTCCTTCGTTTCGCCCTTTTCAACGTATCGGCACTTGGCGCTCAGTTCGGGGTGTTCGGTGGTCGGGTCATGGCCGCTTGCCCACCAGACCAGGATCTGCCCCTTGGGGTTGGTGCCGGAGGTCGGGTTTTCCGAGTAGCCGAAGCCGACGTTGACGCATTCGATCGTCGTCAACAGCGGTGCCGTCGATTCAAGCTCGATCTGCCCGTAGCCGACGTTGGGGACCTGAGCCCCGGCTTCAACCAGCCTGTTGTTCTTGTAGATCTTCAGCGCCGCCTGCGAGGTGGCCGGCAGCGCAAAGAGCGCCGCCATCGCCACCAGCGTGGCCACGCCTGCTCGATGCTTGTGCGCGATCATTGCGATCTATATCTCCTTCCCTTGTACGTTGTCTGTTTGTGGGTCCGGTACAGCCCAGCCGCCGACAGGAGCACTGGCTGTGATCGTGCACAGCCGCGCAAGCCTCCGCCAGCCATTTACGCAGCCATTATACATTTGCTCGCAGCCGTTGTCAAACGGGTAGCCATCAGGGTCACTTGCCCGTGATCGCGTAGGTCCCCTGCGCGCGCACGTAGCTCTGAGGCGCGAGTGCCGGTTCGTCTTCCTTTGCTTCAAAGGACAGGAGCGCACCGTCGGCCGTGACACCGGGGCCGCCGGTGCCCGAGCCTTCCGTGGGGTTGGAGATCCCGTGCAAGGCGACCGCGGCCCCTGTTTCGGTTGTTATTTCTTCATGCCCGGCGTAGACGCAGAGGTAGCCGGGCTTCGCCTTCGGTTCTTCAAGGATCGCAGGATCGGGCACTTCCGTAGATTCAATACAGCCGACTTCGTGGGCTGTGCCGGCCTCGATTTCCGCGACCTTCGCCGCTTTCACGTAGACCTCTTTGAAGGCCGCCGCTTCTGTGATTGGCGTCACAAAGGAGATCGCTGCCACGGCGTAACTCGGAGGCTGCAAGATACGTGCCGGGCTGTAGACGGCCCACAGGCCCCGCTCCGTTTCCCCGCTGGCTAAAGTCGCCGGCAGCACCGCGCCGGTCGCGCCCGTTGCCGCCTTGCCGGTCGGCCCGGTCGGGCCGGTCGGGCCGGTCGGGCCGAGCGCGCCTTCGCCCGTCGGCCCCGTCGCCCCGGTGGCACCGGCGGGCCCGGTGAGACCCGCCGCGCCGCTCGGGCCCCGCGCCCCCGCTGAACCTGCGGGGCCGGTGGCCCCGGTTACGCCGGCGGGACCCCGCGCGCCGGTCGCTCCGGTGGCGCCGGTGGGGCCGGTCTGACCGACGCCGCCCTGCGGACCCTGCGCGCCGCCTTCGCCCGCCGGCCCCTGAGGCCCGGTGGCACCTGCTGCGCCGCTCGGGCCAGTTGCCCCCCGCACGCCGAGCGGGCCGGCTAGACCCCACGAGAGCGCGCGATAGCCGCGCGGGCAGCGGCCCACGCGCACCCTGAGCACACCGGTGTGCCGATTGGTGCAGGCGTGGACGACGCCGGCAGCGCCGGCCGGGAGCGCAGGCAGTGAGACAGCGGCAGCCACCGCAGCCACGGCGACGGCCGCAAGAGACCCCCCAAAGGTGCGTGCTGCGCGCATCAGCCGCTCACCGCCCATGTGCCGGCGTAGTCGGGTCGTCCTTCGTTCTTGGTGCTTTCAAATTTGACCAGCGCTCCCTGCGCTGATGAGCCGCCAGCTCCAGCCGGCGTCTCGATCGCCTTCAGCTTCATGTCCAACGGCGATTCCACCCCGACGTACACGCACAGATACCCCGCCGCGGCCTTGGGCGCCTTTGCCGTGCCGCCTTCACAGGCGACCGGGCCGCTCTGGCCACGAGGAACGTAGACGACGTGTTCGGAGTCCAGCGGCGCGCTGAGCGGCACCGAAAAGCTGATCACAGCGACCGCGTTGCCACCGGCGCTCACTTCAGAGGCTGAGAATGCCTGCCAGACCCCCGTCTCCGTCTCGCCGGGTGCAAGCGTCGCCTCGCCGCCCCCGCTTGGGAAGAGCGTGCCGGTCGCCCCTGTGGCCCCGTGTTCGCCGGTGACGCCGGTCGGACCGGTCGGCCCCGTGGGCCCGGTCAGTCCGGTCGCGCCGACGCCCGCCGGCCCGGTTTCGCCGGTGGCACCAGTCGGCCCGCTCGGACCGGTGGCGCCGGCGCCGCCAGTTGCCCCGGTCGCACCGGCCACGGCGCTGGCTGGGCCGTGTGCGCCTGGCGGGCCGGCCGCGCCAGTCGCCCCTGTAACGCCGGCAGCGCCTTCGGCGCCGCGCGCACCCGTTTCTCCGGTGACACCAACCGGCCCCTGTGCGCCGGGTCCGCCCGGCGCACCCGCTGGTCCCTGAGCGCCCTGTGCCCCGGTGGCGCCGGTGGCGCCGCGTGGCCCGACCGTCGCCGCGCGCAGCCAGGAGATCGCCCCCTCACCGCGCCCGCAGCGCCCGTGCGCGATGCGCAGCACGCCACTGCGGTGGTTGAAGCAGGCGTGAATGACCCCGGTGCGCGCCCTGCCACGCAGGCCACTGCGCGCCTGAGCGAGCGTGCCTGTCCCGAGCAGGCCTGCGCCAAGCGTCAGAACAGCGGCCGTGCCGGCAACGATCCGCCTCGCCACCATCATGGCGCGCTCACCGCCCAGCTTCCCGAGACGTTGATCTTGGCGCCGGGGGACTCGGGACCGAAAACGATCACCGCGCCCTCGCGCGAGCTCTTGCCGGCTTCGCCGGCTGCGTTCTGCACCGCATCAAAAGCAGCGCCGCTGAGCGCTTCGGCCGCCGTAAAGATGCACAGGTACCCCGCCTGGGCGCGCGGTGCCGCTGCGCTGCCGCCCGCGCAGGGCCCAGACGCCGGCGTCGATTCGCTTGCCTTCAGGTAGACGACATGGCCTGCTTCGGTGATCGCCGCAGCCAGCGGGACGGGGAAGCTGATCTGCGCAGCTGCGAAATACCCTTCCGTTTCGCTTGCTTCAAACAGGTGAGGTTCGCTCACTATTGCCCAGGTGCCCGTCTCCGTTCCTTCCGCGCTGACGCTGGCAGGCAGCGCTGTCGCGCTCGCCCCGGTCGGCCCGGTCGTGCCTTCGGGCACGACGCCTCCCGGACCGCTCGGCCCGGTCGGGCCGGTCGCCCCTACTGTGCCGGTGCCGCGCGCGCCCGTGGCCCCGGTCACGCCGACAGCACCCGTCGGACCGGTGGGACCGGTGGGACCGGTGGGACCGGTGGGACCGGCTTCCCCGGTGGCGCCGGTGGCGCCGGTGGGACCGGTCGGGCCCACGACACCTGGGACACCCGTGGGACCGGTGGCGCCCACCACTCCCGCAGGGCCATGTGATCCTGTTGCACCGGCAGCACCGACGGAGCCGATCACGCCAAGCGGCCCCGGGGCGCCCGCAGGGCCGCTTGCCCCCGGCGGGCCGGCGGCGCCACGCACGCGCCAGCTGATCGCGGCGCTGCCGTGTGGGCAGCGCCCGCCGCGAGCCAGCCGCAGCAGCCCGCTCTTGCGACTCATGCAGGCGTGAATCACCGATCCCTGCGCGGCGGCACGCACGCCTGGCGCAAGACGCTGCGCCTGCGCGCCCTGCGCGCATAGGCCTGTCAGCGCTCCTGCAGCCAGCGCGCCGACCAACAGCTTATTCCCCTCTACATATCCAAGCATCATCTCTCCTCGCCGTAGAGTAGCACAGATCCCCATAGGCTCGCTCGCGCTCGTCGTTCCTGTGCATAGCGCCGCGCAAATTGCGGCCCTTAACGCAAGAGCGACCCGGGCGCTGCCCGGGTCGCTCTCTCTCCGAAGCCTTTGGCTTACGCCGTCAGGCCTATTCGGTGCATTCCAGTTCGGTCACCGCCGCAGAGGGCGAGAGACAGCCAGCGACAGCCCAGCTTCCCTGCACTCTGATCACGGGGTTCGCAAACACTTCCGGTTCGATTTCTTCGAGTTCCTTCACTTCCCAGGCCACAGTGGCGCCGGTGGTCTCTGCTCCACCGCCACCGGTACCGCTAGTGCCTTCCAGACGACTGATCCCGTGGAAGGCCTCAACGCCCTTGGAGTGTTCTTCCACACCGGCGTAGACGCAGAGGTTCGCGTGTTCGGCCTTGGGGTGGTTGAGGATTTCCGGATCGGGCGTTTCGGACTTCTTGATGCAACCGGCCACTTCATGTTCGGTCGTCTCGATCGACTTCACGATCGCCGCGGTCACGTAGTGGACTCGCGTCGAGGAGAGCCGACCCGAGAGCGGCACCGGGAACGAGATCTGCGTGGCGGTGTAGAACGGCGCCAGGTTCGCGGTTTCCGCCGCGTCAAGCGCCCACACGCCGGTCTCGATCTTGCCGCCGGCCTGTCGAGTGGGCACTTCGAAGGCGCCGGTCACTCCCGTCGCGCCGGTCGGCCCCGGCCCCGCGGCGCCCGTGGCGCCTGCGGCTCCGGTGCCCCCGGTTGCGCCGGCCACACCTTCATGGCCGGTTTCACCGGTCTTGCCGGTTTCACCGGTCTTGCCGGTTTCACCGGTGGCGCCGGTGTTGCCGGTGCCACCCTTGCCACCTTCGTGGCCGGTAACGCCGGTCTTGCCGGTTTCACCGGTAGCGCCGGTGGCGCCGGTGTTGCCGGTGGGACCGGTTGCGCCGGTCACTCCCGTCGCGCCCTTGCCACCTTCGTGGCCGGTTGCTCCGGTTGCGCCGCGGCCGCCCGTGGCACCCGTGGCACCCGTGGCGCCCGTGGCGCCGGTGTTGCCGATGGCGCCCGTGGCGCCGGTGGCGCCGGTGTTGCCGGTGGCGCCCTTTTCACCGGTCGAGCCCGAGCCCGTTCCGGTGGCGCCGGTGGCGCCGGTGGCGCCGGTCGCCCCGGTGGCTCCGGTCACCCCGGTCGGGCCCTTGGGGCCCTGAGCGCCGTTTTCGCCCTTGGCACCTTCGTGCCCGGTGGCGCCGGTGGCGCCGGTGGCGCCGGTGGCGCCGCGCGCGCCGGTGGAGCCGGTTGAGCCGGTCCCGCCGGTCGCGCCCGCTTCACCCTTGCCGCCGCGAGCACCTTCTGCTCCGATGCCGCCCTTGGCGCCGTTGGGCCCGGCGTTGCCCGCCGACCCGGTCGGGCCGGTCGGGCCGGCCTTGCCGCCCGATGCCCCTTCAGGCCCCGTGGCACCGGTCGGCCCGGTCGGGCCGGTCGCGCCACAGAAGTAGACATCGAAGATGTTCATGCACTGCAACTGAATTCTGAAATAGGCCTGCGCGGACGGAGCCGCCGCCAGAAGCGGCGCGGCCGCCAGCGCCAGCGAAGCTCCGAGCCCGCACGCCGCCGCACGAGTGCGTCCGGTGACGTTGCGCGCGCGCGGTGCTCCGCCTTTCAGCCTCACTTGGATGGCTTCCCTGCGGTGGCGCATTGGTCTCCTCCTGGTATTGGTTCTTGGGTTCAAAGGATCTTCTCGCTTAGGAGCGCAGTGGGCCTGCCACCCGAGCGGGCGCCCGGGTGGCATCTCCCACGTGACACTGGTTCCTTAGGGCGCCTTCACCACCCAGCTACCCGACTGGAGGACATGCGCTTCACCGCCGGTCGCCTTGAATGTGACCACGCCGCCGACGGCAGAAACCTTCGGTTCGGCCGTTGTGCCTTCGCCGGCTGAGTTCTGCACGCCGTTGTAGGCAGCGTTGTGGTCGGATTCAAAGCCGGTGAAGATGCAGAGCGTGCCCGCGGGCAGCGCGCTCACCTTCTCCGGCGCGACGGCCGAGCCGCCGGCGCAGGGGCCGGTCGCCGGTTCCGACGCCGACTTGGCGAGGAAGACGACGTGTTCGACTCCTGTGAGCGGCGCCGAGAGGGCGATCGGGAAGGAGATCTGCCCCTCAGCGAGGTGGCCGGCTTCGTTGAGGAGGACACCAGCGGTAGACGCCGTCCAGTAGCCGGTCTCAAGCGTTCCGCTCGAGGCGACTTCCGGCAGGGTGCCCGTCGGGCCGGTGGCGCCGGTCGGGCCGGTTGCGCCGACGCCGGTTGCGCCGGTCGGGCCGGTTGCACCGGTGGCGCCGGTCGGGCCGGTTGCGCCGGTCACGCCGGTTGCGCCGGTGGCGCCGGTTGCGCCGGTGGCGCCGGTTGCGCCGGTGGCGCCGGTGGCGCCCTTTTCACCGGTTGCACCGGTCGGGCCGGTGGCGCCGGTTGCGCCCTGGACGCCCGGTGCGCCCGTTGCGCCGGTGACGCCGGTTGCGCCCGTTGCGCCGGTTGCGCCGGTTGCGCCGGTGTTGCCGGTGGCACCGGTGTTGCCGGTGGCGCCGTTGTTGCCGGTGGCGCCGTTGTTGCCGGTGGCGCCGGTTGCGCCGGTGGCGCCGGTTGCGCCGGTGGCGCCGGTCGGGCCGGTGTTGCCCCTTTCACCCACGCTTCCGGTCGGGCCGGTGGGGCCGGTGTTGCCGGTGTTGCCGGTGGGGCCGGTGGCGCCCTTTTCACCGGCGGGGCCGGCCGAGCCGGTGTTGCCCCTTTCACCGGTGGGGCCGGTGGGCCCGGTGGGGCCGGTTGCGCCGGTCACGCCGGTGGGGCCGGTGGCGCCGGTGGCGCCGGTGGCGCCGGTGGCGCCGGTGTTGCCCCTTTCACCGGTGGGGCCGGTGTTGCCGGTGTTGCCCCTTTCACCGGTGGGGCCGGTGGGCCCGGTGGGGCCGGTGGGCCCGGTGGGGCCTACGCCCCCGGTACCGCCCGTGCCTTCGCCGGTGGGGCCGGCCGGGCCGGTGGCGCCGGTGGGGCCGGTCGGGCCGGTCGGGCCACAGAGTTCAAAGAAAAAGAAGTTGATGCATGTCACCTGCCGACCGCTGTAAGCGGCAGCAGACGAGACGTTGCCAAGCAGCACAGCAAAGGCGGCGATGACTCCGGCCAGCATGCTCGCGCGTACTGACACGCGACGAGCCGCCCCGACACTGCGGGCGGCCCTGCTGCCCATCTCAGCCTGCCGTCTATGCATGGCTTCCCTGCGGTGGCGCATTGGTCTCCTCCTGGATTCGGTTTTGCCGATACGTTGACTCGGGGCGTTCTGCTCCCCGACTGCCGGACACCATACAGGATCTCGGCGAGCTTGTCAAGAGCCGGATGCAAGCGGCGCAGATCGGGCCCTGCCAAGCGCTTGTGGCGCGGCGCGCCGCGCCCCTGTATCCTTGGCGAGATGAGGTGCAGGCAGTTCGGCGCAGAGCCCGCGGGCGCTGCGCCCCAAACCAGAGAATCGGGAGGTCAGAGGCAGATGGAGAGCATTGGCAAGCAGACGCGCCCAGGCGGCGGTCGCGGGGCGCAAGGCAGGGCGCTGGGCCCCCAGCGCCTGGGTCGCGCAGCGGCGGCCGGCGGGGCGGCGCTTGCTGCGGCGGCGCTGATCGCAGCCTGCGGCGGATCAGGCAGCGCAAGCGGCTCGAGCGGATCGGCAAGCGGCGGCGGCGGCAAGCACCTCGACGTCGCGCGCGTCGAGCTCTCGATCGAACAGAGCATCTTCCGCGAGAAGCACATGACCGCGCGGGTGACCTGCCCCAGCGACGTCGAACAGCGCGCCGGCAACACCTTCACCTGCTATGCCACCGGCACGGTGGTCGGCAAGAACGGGCGGCGCGAATCCTTCCGCACCCCCTTCATCGTCGAACAGCAGAACAACAGCGGCTACGTCTACTACCATTCCTAGTGCGCCGCGGGCCAGACGCCCGGGCGACTGGAGCAGCAGGCAGCGCGCCAGGAGGACGCGGGGTCGGGCGGACGCAGGAGCCGCCGGCCCCGGGCGCGCCTGCCCCTACCCCTCGCTGTAGCTGAAGCTGAGGCTCTCGGCGACCTCCGCGAGCGTCGGCGCCATCGCGTCGCGACGGGAGACGGTCAGCCGTTCTGCCGGCAGCGGCCAGCGCACCGCGATGTCGGGGTCGTCAAAGGCGATCGTGCGTTCCAGCGCCTCGTCGAAGTAGCCGCTCTGCAGGTAGACGACGTCGGCGATGGCGCTTGTGACGCAGAAGCCGTGAGCGAAGCCGACCGGGCAGTAGAGCATGTGCATCGACTCCTCGTCGAGATTGAACCCCTCCCACTGCCCGAAGGTCGGCGAGCCCCGGCGCAGGTCGACGACGACGTCAAAGATCGCGCCGCGCGCGCAGCGCACGAGCTTGGCGATGCCCGCGCCCTCCTGATAGTGCAGGCCGCGCACGACCCCTTCGCGCGAGCGGGAGTGGTTGTGCTGGACCATCTCCTGCGCGACGCCCAGCGCCGCCAGCTGATCGCGACGGTAGGTCTCGCAGAAGAAGCCGCGCTGATCTGAGTGCTTGCTCAGGGCAAGCAGGATCGGCCCCTGCAGGCGCGTCGCCAGTCTCTCCATCGCCGTAGGGATACCAGCTTGCGGGCGCCGCTGCATTCAGCGCGCACGCGCGCGCGCGCCAAGCAGCCGATAGGGCAGCCAGAGCGCGTTGAGCGCGGCGGGGCCGGGCGGCGGCAACAGCGCCGAGTCCAGGCGCAGCGCGAAGCGCCCGATCAGCTCGCGATCGGCGCGCCTGCGCAGCGCCGCCAGCTGGCGCCTGCGGGCGCGCAGCGAGCCGCGCATCGCCAGCAGCGAGCGATAGGCGCCGAGCTTTGCCGGCAGCCAGCCGCCGAGCGCCGCGACCGCCAGCAGGCCGAGCTCCGTCGCCGCCAGCGCCGGCGCCAGCGCAAGCAGCGTGCGCGCTTCGTAGTTTGAGAGCACGCAGGCCAGGCGGTTGCGCTCCAAGAGCAGCCACTTGCGCTGCCCGTGGCGGGCGAACTCGTAGTCGTGGCGGGCGCAGGCGCGCGGGCAGAAGAGCACCTGGAAGCCGGCGATCAGCAGCCGCCAGGCCAGGTCCACGTCCTCGTAGTAGAGGAAGAGCTCCTCGCGCATCCCTCCCACCAGCGCAAAGGCCGAGCGGCGGATCAGGCAGCAGGCGCCGGAGACCACCGCGACCGCGCGCGGGTCGCCCAGCTCGCGCTCTGCGCCGTAGCCGCCCGCCGGCGAGATGCCCGAGGGGTGCAGCGGGTTTGCGCCCGCGTTGACGCGCTCGCTCTCGCCCAGCAGGATCTGCGCGCCCGCCAGCGCCACCTGCGGGTCGCTCATCGCCGCCAGCAGCTCCGCGAGGCACCCCGGCTCGGCACGGGCATCGGGGTTGATGCAGAGCACGTGCTCGCCCGCCGCCGCCGCCACGGCGCGGTTGACCGCGGCCGGGTAGCCGACGTTGCGCCCCTCGCCTATCACGCGCACCTCCCGCTCGCCGGCAAGCGCCGCTGCCAGCGGCGGGGCGCCGCCGTTGTCGACCACGATCAGCTCCCGCGGCGGCACGCTCTGCGCGCGCAGGCTTGCGATCGTGCCGCGCAGCTGCTCAGGCTCGCAGCCGTAGGCGACGATCACCGCGCTGACCGAGGCGGCCGGCCGCCGCTCAGGGGGAGTGCCCACCGGCAAGCTCCTCGGCGGGGCGCCCCTGCGCGTCGGCCGCCGCCGCGGCGGGGGGCTGCGCGTGCGCCTGCTCGCGCTCGCGCCGGTGCTCCTCAAGCATCGTGCGCAGCAGCGCGACGCGCTGGGCAAGCTGCTTGTTCTGGTCGGCGAGGCGCGAGACCGTTGTCGAGAAGTGCACCAGCATCACGATCACGAACAGGAAAGCGATCGCAAAGAGCGCGGAGGGGGCGTAGTAGATGCCAACGGCGTGAGCGAGCGTCGTCAGCAGTCCCTGCCAGAGCCCGAGCACAAGCACGATCGCGCCCGCCAAAAGCCACAGCAGCGCGTAGCGCTCCATCAGCCGCTTGCGGCGGACCAGCTCGAAGATGAAGGCGCAGACAAGCAGCGCGACAAGCACCACCTCGACGCGCTGGCTGATGGGCGGCGCAAGGTGCGTGCTGCGGCCCACAGGCGCAATCGCGGCCAGCCCAGGAGCGCTCACGTCGCCTTCACCGCCAGCTGCTCCTGCGCCGGTGCCTCACCCTCGGCTTGCGCTCCGCCTTCAGCCCCTACACCAGGCGCAGCCTCCATGGCACCGCGCTCCGGACGGGCGCGGAAGAGGCTCACGAAGATCGCCAGCGCCACCTTGACCATGTAGTAGACGGAGCGCGTCGCCGATATCGCCGAGCGGCCGCTGGTGCGCGGGCGCATCCGCACCGGCACCTCCGCCGAGCGCAGCCGGTGAGCGTGCATCAGCACGATCGCCTCAACCTCAGGGTAGTCATGAGGGTAGTCGCGGGCAAAGAGCTCGATCCCCGCGCGATCGGTCATGCGGAAGCCCGACGTCGGGTCGGTGACGCGAGCGCCCGTGATCGCCGAGACGGCAGCCGCGAAGATGCGGATGCCCACGCGGCGCGCAGCCGAGGAGCGGTAGCCCTCGCCGTCCTCGGCCAAAAAGCGCGAGCCCGTGACCATGTTCAGGCTCGGATCCTCCTCCAGGCGCGCCAGCAGCTTCGCAAGCTCGCCGGGGTCGTGCTGGCCGTCGCCGTCAACCTGTACCGCGACCTCGTAGCCGTGCTCGCGCGCGTAGATGTAGCCGCCCTGAACCGCGCCGCCGATGCCGACGTTGAAGGGCATCCGCAGCACCCGCGCGCCCGCCTGCGCGGCGCAGGCGGCGGTGCGGTCGCTGGAGCCGTCGTCGATCACCAGCACGTCAAAGTCGGGTGCGCGCGCGCGCAGCGCGGCGACCGTCGCGGCGATCGCGCCCTCCTCGTTGTAGGCGGGGACGATCGCGAGCTTGCGTGCGAATGAGCGCTTCATGGTAGTTTCCCTCCCTCCGCTGTACTGCACTGCTCTGGGAGAAGCATGCTGCAACGATGACTCCTTGTCAACACGATAGCTGCGGGGCTGCGCACCGGCCCGCCCAATCCGACCGCCGGGCCCGCTGAGGACGATGGGACTGCTCCTGGCCTGGGTGGCCTTCCCGCTGCTCTTTGCGGCGCTGGGGACGGGCTTTGGAACGCTTGTCGAGCTTGCGAGCGGGCGCTCGCTGGGAGCTGCGCTGCTGATCCCGGTCGGGCTCGCCGCGGCGCTCGTGCTCGCCGGGACGCTGACCGCCTTTGCAGGCAGCGCCCCGGTCGCCGTCCCGCTCTGCGGCGCGCTCGCGGCGATCGGGCTGCTGATCGCGCTGGCGCGCGCCCGTCACGCGCCGCGGCGGGCGCCGATCGGCGCGATCCCCGCGCTGGTTGCGATCGCCGCGATCCTCGCCTACGGCGCGCCCGTGATCTTCTCCGGGCAGGCGACCTTCACGGGCTTCGTCAAGCTCGACGACACCTCCACCTGGCTGAACGTCGCCGACATCATCATGTCGCACGGCCGCTCGGTGGCCGGCCTTGCGCCCTCCACCTTCTCGCTGACCTTCACCGGCGACATCGGCGCCTCCTACCCGCTCGGCGCGTTCGTCCTGCTCGGGCTTGGGCACGGCCTCTCGGGCATCGACTCAGCCTGGATCTTCCAGCCCTACGAGGCGCTCTGCGGAGCGGGCATCGCGCTTGCGATCTGGTCCTTCTGCGAGCGACTGATCGCGCGCCCCTGGCTGCGCGCGCTGGTCGCCTTCATCGGCTGCCAGCCGGCGCTGCTCTACGGCTACGCGCTGTGGGGGGGCATCAAGGAGATCACCGCCGCCTTCACGCTCGCGCTCGGGATCGCCGTTGCGGCGCGGCTGGCGGCGGAGGAGCGCGAGCGCTCGCTCGCCGAGCAGCTGCGCGCCGCCATCCCCCTCGGCCTCGTCGCCGGCGCCCTGATCCAGGTGCTGGGGATCGGCGCCGGCGGCTGGGTCGCGCCCGCCTTCCTGATGCTGCTCGTGATCTCTCTTGCGGGCGCGCGCAGGGCGCAGGTTCTCTGGGGGCGCCTGCGCACGATCGGCGCAGCCGCGCTGACCACCGCCGCCGGCATGATCCCGGTCTGGGCGGTGCTCGCAACCTTCCTCGCCAACGACGCCGGGCTCTTCTCCGAAGGGCAGTCCGCGCACACCCGCCTGGGCAACCTCTTCGGCCCGCTCTCAGGCTGGCAGCTGGCAGGCATCTGGCCGGTCGGCGACTTCCGCTTCACGCCCGCGGCGGCGCAGACCGTCCCCTTCATCGCGCTGGTGATCGCCGGCGCGCTGGCCGGGATCGCGCTGGCAAGCACGCGCCGGCAGCTCGGGCCGCTGCTCTATGCAGGCTCGGCGCTGCTGGGGGCGGCGATCGTCGACCTGGCGGGCGCGACGCCGTGGGTGACCGGCAAGGCGCTTGCGATCTCCTCGCCAGCGCTGCTTGCCGCGGCGCTGACCGGCGGCGCGCTGCTGATCTCCTCAAAGCGCCGCGCGGTGCGCTGGTCGGGCAGCTACCTGCTGCTTGCGCTCACCTTCGGCGTGGTGTGGTCAAACGTGCTCGCCTACCACGACGTCACGCTCGCGCCGCGCGCGCGCCTCGCCGAGCAGGCGAGCTTTGACCCGCTGCTGAAGGGCAAGGAACCGACCTTCGTCAACATGTACGAAGTCTACGCCGACCGCCACTTCCTGCGCGAAGGGGCGCCGACCGAGCCCGCCGAGTACAGGCCCTTCACGCTGCCCCTTGCCGACGGGACGGTCCTCACCGAGGCCGCATGGGCGCCGATCGACGCCTTCTCCCCGACGCTGCTGGAAGGCTTCCGCTCGATCGTCACCCAGCGCTCGCCCGCCGAAGCGCGCCCGCCCTCGACCTTTGCGCTCGTGCGCGAAGGTCGCTACTACGACCTCTGGCAGCGCCCGGCGCACCCGAGCACCCAGATCCTCGACCTTGCTCCGCTTGGCGAAACCGACAGCCATCCCTACTGCGGCAACGCCGAGCGCGGAGGCGCCAGCGAGCCGTTGTGCGCGCTTGACCCCGTCTCGGTGCCCTCCTGCCCGGCGGTCGCCTCGCTTGCGCGCAGCGCCGCCGCCGACCACGCGCAGCTGACCGCCTACCAGTCGCCGCCGCCCACCGTCGCCTACGGCGACGAAGTCGTCTGGCCGGGCAGCTGGGCGCACGAAGACGCAAGCCACAGCCTCGCGCCGACCGCGCCGGGCAGCGCCGTCGCCCACCTTGTCGTGCCCTCAAGCCAGCGCTACGCCCTCTACCTCGCCGGCAGCTTCGCGCGCGGCTTCGAAGTGAGCGTCGACGGCCGCCACGTCGGTGAAGTGCGCAACGAACTGGCGCTCTTCACCCTCTACGCCCCCGTCGCCGACCTCTATCTCAGCAAGGGCGTGCACACCGTCACGCTCACCTACCCCTCCGGCTCCTCCTTCCCGGAAATCCTCGAGCCCGGGAGCGGCTGGAACGCCTACACCACCCTCAACGCCTTCCTGCTCCAGCCGCTTGAAAGCCCGCGCGCGCAGCTGATCACGGTCGCGCCGTCAGCGTATCGCTCGCTGTGCGGTCGCCCGCTGGAGTGGATCGAGATCGCAAGGCCCCTGCGCTGATCGCCGCGCGCAGCTCGGGCGGGAACATGCCGATCCCAAGGCCCGCCGCCACGAAGACCAGGGCCGCCAGCAGCGCGCTCGCGATCCCCCCCAGCGGCGAGAAGGCGAGGATCGCGCTTGCGGGCGCCGCGGCGCCAAGGACGCGCGCCAGGAAGGGCGCGCCCACCATCACCGGGCCCGTGGCGCGTCGCACCCGCCAGTAGATCATGCTCGCCAGCAGCGCGTCGCCGAGCACGCTGGCAAGCGCGCCGCCCCTGGCGCCGAGCGCCGGGACGAGGATCGCCGCAAAGCAGCCCACGCCCGCCAGCGCGACCGCGTTGGTCGCGATCAGCTCGCGCTGGCGCCCCAGCGCGATCAGCGCGCCCGTCCAGAGCTGATAGAGGGCGATGAACAGGAGCGCCACCACCTGGATCGAGAGCACCGCTCCGGCGGGGCGAAAGCGCGCGCCGCCGATCAGGGCGATCACGGGCGCCGCAGCGCGCGAGGCAACCAGGATCACCAGCGCCCCCGCGATCACCGCCCCCTCGCCAAGCCCGCGCAGCGCGTAGCGCAGCCGCTCACGATCCTCCCGCGCCGCCGCCGAGAGCAGCGGTATCGCAACCTGCGCAACCAGCACAGGCGCCATCACGAGCGGTTCCATCGCGCGCAGCGAGCCGCCGAAGTAGCCGGTCTGGCGCGCGCTTGCGATCAACGACATCAGCAGGATCACAAAGCGGAAGTAGAGCTGCCCGAGCACCAGCGCCGCGGCGACCGGCAGGCCCTTGGCGAGCAGCTGCCGCTGCGCTGAGCGCTCAAAGCGCGGCGCGATCAGCGCCGCGCGACCGGCAAGCAGGGGCACAAGCGCAAGCGCAAGGCCGCCGGAGAGGATCTGAACGGCAAAGAAGGGGGTCAGCGCGGCGCCCCGCGCCACCAGCAGCGCGACGCCCGCAAGCGTCACGACCTGGCGGGAGAGTTCAAAGAGCGCAAAGGGCACGTTGCGCAGCTCCACCAGCCGCCCCAGCAAAAGCGCGCTTGCGATCGCCGCGATCATCACCCCCGCTCCCGCCAGCGCGCTGCCGATCACCATGCTCTGCGGGTAGCCCGCCGCCAGCGCAAAGAGCACCGGGGCCGCGACGCCCACGGGCGCGACCAGCAGGCGCTGGCCGAGGACGTTCTGCAGCAGCGCCGCGCGCTCGGCGCCGCTGCGCAGCGCAAGCTCGCTGCCCGCCGCCGCGTTCAGCCCCGTTTCGGCAACCGCCACCGGGACCGCAACGAGCGAGAGCACCGTCACATAGCGGCCCGAGCCCGCGACGCCCAGGTGGCGCAGCAGCAGCGCCGCGGTGCCGATCCCCACCGCGATCCCGCCCAGGTTCGCGCCCACCCGCCAGAGCGTGCCGCGGATCACATGAGCGCCGGCCGCCGCCGAGCGCAGGACGTCCTCATCGCCGCTCAAGCGCGCCAGAGCTCCGGGCGCGGCGGCGGGAAGACAAGCGGCCCGCGCGCCAGCCGCGCAACCTCCGAGAGCGGCGCCGGGTGCAGCAGCGCCGTGAGGCTGTCGGCGCGCAGCGGCAGCCCCACGCCGAGCGCCTCCGCCGCACGCATCCCCGCCGCGAGCGGGCGCGCCGGGACGCCCACCACCAGCGGCGGCGGGCCGGAGCCCGACGCGAGCATCACTGCCAGCGCACGCAGGCTCAGCGGCTGCTCGTGCGCCGCAAAGAGCGGGCGCTCATAGCGCGGGCGCTCACCCGCGATCAGCTCGCAGACCAGCTCTGCAAGCGTGCGGTCGTGGCTGAGAAAGAGGCGCTGCGCGCCGGCGCCGACCATCGGGATCACCCTCCTGCCCGCCAGCACGCGTGCAAGCGTGCCGAACATGCCACCCGCCGCAGCGCCGAATACCAGCCCCGGGCGCAGCACGACGCCGCCGCGCTCCGCCACCGCCTGCTCCACCCACAGCTTCGCCTGCCCGTAGCGCGAGCGTGCGCCCGGGAAGGCCGAGAGCGAGGAGATGAAGATCGTCAGCGCGCTCTGCGCGGCGGCGGCATCGACCAGCGCCAGCGAGCCCAGGCAGTTTACGCGGTAGGCGTCGGCGCCGCGCGCCTGCAGGTCCCAGGCACAGTGCACGACCGCCCTCGCCCCTGCGAGGCTGCCCTCCTGCAGCTCCTCGCCGAGCGCGAAGCGCCGGGCGCCCTCGCCCAGCGCCCGCGGGCTGCGCACGAGCGCAACAGCGTCAGCTCCGCGCTCGCGCAAGCGCGCGAGGATGCGCGCTCCGATGTAGCCGTTGGCCCCCGTGACAGCGATCATTGCCGCTCAGTCTGACGGCAACGCTGCGCAGGCGTCGGCGATGCGGTGGGCGTTTGCCATCGCCGTCACCGTGATCGTGCCGCCCGGGATCGCCGGCAGGCAGGCGGAGTCGACCACATGAACGCGCCTTGACCCCTGCGGGCGCCCGAGCAGGTCAGCGCCGCCCGGCGCTCGATCCGCGCTCATCGGCAGCGAGGCGCCATAGTGGTAGCCGCCGCCCGGCGGCGCCACCTCCGCAAGCGGGGGCAGCGGGAGCAGCCCGGCCGGGGCGAGCGCGCGCGTCAGCGCCCTGCGCAGCCGCGCGAGCACCAGCGGCGTGCGCTCGCCCACCACCGCGCAGAGCCTGAAGCGGCGCCCTCCCTCCCAGCGCACCCGCACAGCGCCGGAGTCGGCGGAGTGCAGAAAGCAGATCGCGACCACGATGCGCCGCGTCGCCGCCTCCAGCGTCGGGCCGAGCAGCGCGCTCAGCAGCGGCCGGGCGGCACGCGCGCGCTCGGCGAGGCCGTCGTTGTAGGTGTAGAGCGAGACGTGGACCGGCTCGGAGCTGACGCGCTCATCCTCGACGACCAGAAAGGCCTGGGCAAGCGTGTAGGCGCGCTCGCGCGCGTCCGCGGCGGCGCCGCCAAGCCAGGCGCAGGGAAGGTAGAGCGTCTGGCTGTCACGCAGCAGCGCCTCCTCAGCGAGCAGGCCTGAGCGCTGCAGGATGAAGGTCGAGGAGAGCGCGCCCGCCGCAAGGTAAGCGCGCTCCGCGAAGATGCGCGCGCCCTGGCCGCCGTCGGTCGCCGCGGCCTCGATCTCCACGCCCCCCTCGCGCTCGTGCAGACGCTCGACGTGGAGGCCGGGACGATATTCGATCGCGCCCGCGCGAGAGAGCTCCGTGATCGTCTGGCGGGCGGAGTAGATGTGGTCGTAAGGGCAGCCGTCAAGGCAGTGGCCGCAGTAGGCGCAGCCGCGCTCCGGCGCAGGGTGGCCGACGCGGACCGCAAGGCGCGCCGCCCCGAAGTGAACCCCCGCGCGCGCCAGCGCCGCCCGCCGTGCGCGCAGGCGGGAGAGCAGCCGCTCACCGAGCTCCGAACGCAGCAGCGGGCCCTGCGGCTCGCACACGAACGGGTAGCGGCGCTCGAGCTCGTCGTGCTCGCCCGCGTGGGGCACATAGGAGAAGACCGCCTCATAGCCCTGCCGCAGATCCTCCGCGCGCAGCGGCCAGCCGCGCAGGTCGCGATCGGTGTAAGGGAGCACGCCCGCCCCCCAGACGTTCGAGAGCCCGCCGAGCGCATAGGAGACGCGCGCGCCCACACGCTCGCGCTCGGATTCCGCGCTTGCGAGCGCGAGCACGCCGTCGTCGCGGAAGGCGTAGTCGGAGCCGAACTGCTGCTTGTAGCCTGCGCCGTTGGCGCCATCGGCGCGGAAGCGGGCAAGCGCCAGGTCAGCGCGCGACCAGCTCTCCGGGCCGCCGGCGGCCATGCGCGCCCGCAGCGCCTCGCGCCCGGGCTCCAGGCGCAGGCCGACATCGAGCACGAGCGGGCGGATCCCCGCACGCGCAAGCGCGCTTGCCGCCGCCGCACCCGCCGGACCCGCGCCGATCACCACATGACCGGCGCGCTCGCGCGCGCGATCCTCCTCTCCATCCATCCTCCCTCCGCTCATCCCTGGCGCTCCTTCGCTGCCAACAGCCTAGCGCCTCTCAGCGCCAGGCTCAGGAGGAGCGCTGCAGCGGCAAGCGCGCGTGCTCCGCGCGGCCCGCAAGCGGGCGCCACGAGCGCGCTCGCACGTAGAGCCCCCAGGCCGACATCGCGGCGGCCGCCGCAAGCGGCGCATAGGCTGGAATCACAAAGCGGTAGTCATAGCCCTTGACGAGGATCGGGAAGAAGAGCATCGCAAGCGCGCTCAGCCCGAAGAGCACCATCCCGGAGCGCAGGCGCGGCGCGCGCTCGCGCACCCGCCCGCCGAGCGCAAAGGGCCCGGCCAGCATCAGCGCAAGCAGCAGCCCCATCAGCACGCCGTCCAGGCGCGTGACCTCCTCCCAGGCAAAGAGCGGGGCGACATCGCCGTGGTGCGGCGCCCCTTCGCTCGGGTAGAGCTTGTGCTGCCAGTATTCGACGAATTCGTTTTTGCCCGGCGGGCGCTCTTCCGGGCCCCAGCGCAGCCACGCCATCAGTTCGTCGGCGGACATGTCGCTGTAGGAGGGATGGTTGGGGTCAAAAAGCCGCAGCGTGTCCAGCCAGACCGCGTGCAGGTATTCAAGCGGCTCGCCCAGGATCGCCGCCTCCGTCCATTCCTGCATCAGTTCCATCGCGTGCGGATAGCTCGATACCCGATAGGGCGGGCCGAAGAGCTGCTGCGCAGGCGAGTCAGGGCTGTAGATGTATTCACCGCCGCCTTGGAGGGTGCGCTGCGAGGTCGGCGTGTATTCGCAGAGCGCGCTCGTGCCCGCCGGCGGCGTGAAGTCGTTGCAGTTTGCCCAGGGCGCGGCGCGCGCGTAGAAGTTCCAGGCGTTGTTGGCGCTCAGCAGGCCGGGCATCCCCGATTCGAGCTTGCGCCAGGCCACATAGACGCCGACCGTGCCAAGCGCGCAGACACCCGCCAGCAGCGCCAGCGCAAGCGTCCTGCGGCTCGGGCGCCCAAGCGCAAAGAGCAGCCATAAGCAGATCACGGCGCCCATCACGCTGCCCGCGCCACGCTCCCAGACGCCCAGCCCGACCACCAGCCCGCAGGCCCCAGCCCAGCGCAGGCTGCCTGAGAAGGCCGCGCGAGCTGCGCAGTAGAGCATCGCCATCAGCAGGAAGATGAAGAGCGAGTCGCTGAGCGCGGTGTGCTCGAGGATCACCTCATCGCCGGCCAGCGCCAGCGCAGCGGCCGGCGCAAGCCCCAGCCAGCGCGGGCCCCCGCAGCGACGCACCGCCAGGTAGGCCACCACCGCCGCGATCAGGCCCGCCAGCTCCTGGCCGTAGATCGCGGGCGCAAGGTAGGGGCTGATCGCGTGCATCACGTCCAGGTACATCGAGTAGCCCTGCGTCCTGATCGGGTCAGCCCACAGCGTCGTGTGGGCATCGTCGAAGTAGATCCCCGAGTCCGAGTAGCCCGTGAAGGCCGGCGCCCAGACGAGCGTGATCCAGACGCGCAGGGCGACCCCCACAGCGAGGATCGCGATCAGCGCCTGCACGATGCGATCCCGCCGCGCGCGCGCAACGGCGGCTGCGGCGAGGCGCAGCGGCAGCCCGCGGCCCGCGCGCGCTCCAGGAGCGTTCGGCAAGCTCGCTCGCGGCGGCGCAGCGGTCCCGCTGGCGCCGAGGAGCTGCGCTCGATCGGCTCTCAGCGCCCGGACGGGCCTCATACGCTCAAGCATCTCCCTGCCAACCAATCCTCTCGCTCTCGATATTCAGAGTTGCCTGCGACCGCGGTCGCTTGACCGAGCGCACGTGGACGCCCGCCGATCCTGCGGCCTGCGATAGCCCACAGGCCGGCCCGCGCCCGCGTCCACCCGATCCGATCCTCCTCCAATTATGCACGCACGCAGCCCCGGCTGTCAAGCGCGCCGGCAGCGCGGCTGCGTTGGGCGACGGGACGCGGCAGAGCTGGTTGCATCAGCTGCAACGCGCCTTGCGAGGCGCCCAACTGCATCGGTCTGTCGGGCACTCCTGCTAGCTTACCTTTACGCCGTTGGCGTATTGTGCTTGAGCATAAAAAGTGCCAGCGCACGCTTAGCCACATTGTGTGTTTGGCGCTCGACCGCGAAAGAACCACAGAGCGAAGGGAGCAATAAGACACGATGCCGCAACGCAAGGCAACATCTAAGACCAAGGCCGCGAAACGGCCAGCCACAGTCGCAAGCAAGGGGTCAAGCGCAAAGGCGGCGCCCGCGCGCCAGCGGTCAAGCAGCCGCGCCGCCGCAGCCGCCTCCTCGCGCTCCTCCGCACGCAGCGGCTCGAGCGCCCGCACTACCGCCAAGCGCGCCGGCGCATCCACCCGCGCCGCCGGAGCGCGTGCCGGCGCGAAGGCAGGCAGCGCCCGCGCCGGTGGCGCACGCGCAGGCGCGAGCGCCAAGCCTGCCAGCAGCCGCACCGCGGCAAAGGGCGCCAGCACGGCGCGCAAGAGCGCTGCCAAGGGCAGCGCGCCGGCGCGCAAGGGGGCAAGCAGCCGCGCCCGGGGGACCGCCAAGGCGGCCGCCGCCCCCGCACGGAGCACGAGCGCGAAGGGCGGCCGCGCAGCCGCCAAGGCGCCCGCCCGCAGGGCCGCCACAACGCGGCGCAGCGGCCGTCGCGGCGGCCGCCTGCGCGCGGAGATAGAGGCCAACGTCGTCGACTTCGGCGAGCGCCTGCGCGCCTACCGCAAGCAGGCCGGGCTCTCCCAGCTTGCCCTTGCCGAAGGCGCCGACGTCGATCTCGCTGCGATCTCCTTCCTCGAGCGCGCCAAGCGCGCGCCCAACCTCGGCACGCTCGTGCGCGTCGCCCGCGCCGTCGGCGTGCCCCCGGCGGTGCTCGCCGACGCGGCGGCCGCCAAGACCTACGGCCTGCCCAAGGTCAGCGACGAGCCGCTGCCGCGCGGTCGCGCCGGGGCGACGAGGGTGCGTCGGCGCGCGCGCGCCAAGGGCGCAGCGGCGCGGGCGCGCAAGAGCCGCGTCGACGCAACCCCGCTCAAGCGCTTCGGCGCCAACCTGCGCCGCGCGCGCATCGACGCGGGCCTCTCCCAGGAGCGCCTTGCGGGCTCTGCGGAGCTGGATCGCGCGGCGATCTCGATCATCGAGCGCGGCGGGCGCTCCGCCAACCTGCGCACGCTGCTGAAGCTAGCCTGGGCGCTCGAGAAGAGCCCCGCGGAGCTGCTCGAGGGCATCGAGTAGAGCCACCGGCGGCACAGATCCGCAAGCGCGCAAGCCCGCAGGCCCGGGTGGGAGCGCGGCGGGGGCGGGACCGCCATTCGGCGGTCCCGCCGCGCCCTGGTCGCGTCTCCGCACCCGGAGCCCTGCGGGGCCCTCCTCCCTGTCCCTATGTGCCTGTCCACTGCCAGGGGGACGGGCGTTGGGCTCCTCCTGAGACCTTCCTTGGTAGTGGCGAGGGGAAACCACAGACACCGAAGGCTCTCCGCGCCCGTCCCTCCTGACAGGTGGCAGATCTCTTATAGCCGATCCGGCAAGGCATGTCAAGGCCGGGACACAAATAATTTCCGGCCCCCGCCCGATTCGCGCTCACCCGCCGAGCACAGCAGGCGCACCGCGAGTGGAGCCGCCTTCCTCCTTGCGGCTCCACTCGCATCCCTCTGGCGCCCCCGCGGGACGTCCTCCCTGGATCTTGCTCCTGCGCGTCCCGGTGGATGCGCAGGACCCTCGTCTCCTGATGCCTGAGCGCTGTTGACCGCCCAAAGCCGCACCTCGCAAGCCTCCTGCTTGAAGATGCACCCACCCTTATACATCAATCCGAGGCGCCTGTCAAGGCCCTGCTCACACTGCGGCGAATGCGCTCGTGATCGCTAGCGCCCGGCGCTCGGCAGGCCGCCTGTGTAGTAGGCGTAGGTTTCGGCCAGGCCCTCCTCCAGCCCCACCTTCGGCTCCCAGCCGAAGGCCTCGCGCATGCGCGTGGCATCCAGCGCCGATCGGCGCAGCTCGCCCATGCGCGGGGGCATGTGCTGGGCGGTGACGCTGCGCCCGGAGACGCCCTGCAGCAGCTCCCAGAGCCGGTTGACGGAGGTCTGCACGCCCGTGCCGACGTTGTAGACGCCGGGCGAGGGCCGCTCCGCGGCGGCGACGAACGCCGCAGCAACGTCGCGGACGTGGATGTAGTCGCGCGTCTGCTCGCCGTCGCCGTAGATGCGCGGCGCCTCGCCATTGCGCAGGGCCTGCGAGAAGATCGCCACCACGCCTGCCTCGCCGTGGGGGTTCTGGCGCGGGCCATAGACGTTGGCCAGACGCAGGACCGTGTTCGGGCACTCGTAGAGGCGCGCCCAGTGCGTGGTGTAGATCTCGCAGCAGAGCTTGCCGATGCCGTAGGGCGAGAGCGGGTCGGGCGGAAAGTCCTCGTTTGTCGGCAGCGGCGCGTCTTCGCCGTAGAGGGCGCCGCCGGTGGAGGCAAAGACGAAGCGCGAGTTGCGCGAGCGCGCGCCCTCGAGCACGTTGAAGGTGCCCACGACGTTCGGGAAGAAGTCCATGAAGGGGCTCTGCACCGAGACGGTGACGCTCGCCTGCGCGGCAAGGTGGAAGACGTAGTCGGGGCAGAAGTGGTAGGCGAGCTGAAAGGCGCGCACGTCATCGACAAGGTTCATCTTCTCGAACATCGCGCCGTCGGGGACGTTCTCGATCCGCCCGCTGGAGAGGTCGTCGACGACCAGCACGCGATAGCCGCGCTCGAGCAGCAGCTCCGCGACATGCGAGCCGATGAAGCCCGCGCCGCCCGTCACCAGCGCGCGCTTGCCCGCGATGCGCTCCTCCTCGTCGAGGCGCAGGTAGGACCACTCCGGCCAGTGGCGGCGCTCGAGCACCAGTTCACGCGCCTCTTCCTCGGTGTAGTAGCCCTCCTTGCAGATCTTTTCGATGAAGGCGTAGTCGTCGAAGGGCACCCCTTCCTCATCGAGCTCGTCGGGCTCTTCGTTGTAGTAGTCCTCCTCGTCCTCCTCATCCTCCTCGCCGCCGCCGCCGGCCTCGGCGATCAGCTCTTCGAGCTCTGCGTCGTCGAACGCCGGGGCGCCCTGCGAGCGCTCCACGTCAAACTCGCTTGCGGCGGCGACGCGATCCTCCTCGCTGCGCTCGCCCCCCTGCCGCTGCGACCACCGGCTCTCCTCATCCCCTGACCGCTCAGCTGTCATCTCTTCGCGCCTCTCTTGGTGTTGTAGCTCCTGGATGCCGCGGGCGCCGCGGGCGCTCGGGCAGCGTTGACAGCCGGGACGCTACCAGCCAGCGCACGCGCGCAGCGGCCCACGCGAACCCCTCCGCTCAGCTCCCCTTCAGATCGCGACCGCACGCTCCTGGAGGTGCGCTGCGACCTTGCGCTTGACGCGCTGCAGGGCGTTGTCCACGGTCTTCGTCGGGCAGCCGACGCGCGCTGCGATCTGCTCGTAGCTCATGCCGTCGAGATAGAGCGAGAGGACGCGGCTCTCAAGCTCGGAGAGCGATCCGGCAAGGCACTGCAGCAGCGCCCGCAGCTCCTCGGCCGAGGAGACCTGGCTGAAGGGCTCCCCGGCGCTTGGCCCCGGCAGGATCTGCTCGAGCGTCCCCTGCTCGTCGCCGCCTGCACCCGGCTTGAGCGAGAAGGGCACGTACTGGTTGAGCGGCGCGTGCTTCTTGCGCGTCGCCGTCTTCACCGCCGTGATGATCTGGCGGGTGATGCACAGCTCGGCGAAGTTGCGGAAGGAGGATTCGCGATCGGGGCGGAAGTCGCGGATCGCCTTGAAGAGCCCGAGCATGCCCTCCTGGAGCAGGTCGTCGGTGTCGCCGCCCGCCAGGAAGTAGGAGGAGGCCTTCAGGCGCACAAAGGACTGGTACCTGCGGATCAGGCGGTTGCGTGCCGCCACCTCGCCCCTGCTGGCAAGGGCGACAAGGAAGCGATCATCAACCTGTACTTCACGTCGAGATTTAGATGCAGCGTATGCCACGAGCAGATCCTTTCCGGGCTGCGAGCGGGCACATTCACGTGCTGCCCAGCCCAAAAGTCGCTCAGTGGCGCACTCCTCCCCCGGCGCCAAGACTGAGATTTGTATCTGAAGCTCAGCTTTATGTTGAACGGCATACTGCCACACCCTGCGGACGTCGTCAAGTCAGCGCGGCAAAACGCACAGAAACTTGCAAAAGCTGCTCAACGCTGCGCAGCTGGCGGGGTGCGGCTGCGCTTCTAGTCCGGCGCCTGGCCGCCCGGGCCCTCGCTCGCACGTGCAATGAGCTCCGGGCCGCCGGGCCCGTCGCGCAGCACCCAGCCACGCTCGCGAATCTCCTCGCGCAGCTGATCCGCACGCGCGTAGTCGCGTGCCGCCCGCGCCCGCTCGCGCTCCTCAAGTAGCACCGCAAGCTCCGGATCGCCTGCCAGCGGGTCGCGCGCGCTCTCCAGCGGCTGCACGTCGAGGCCAAGGACATCGAGCATCTCGCGCAGATCCTCGTCGCCGACCTCCTCCCCGGCGACGGCGCGCCGGTTTGCCTCCCGCACCCAGCCGAAGAGCGCCGCCAGCGCGCGCGGCGTGTTGAAGTCCTCAGCAAGCGCCGCAAAGAAGCCCGCCCTGATCGGCGCCATCGCCTGCGGGCTCGCCCGCCCCGCCTGCAGGCGCCGGAGCGCCTCGCGGATGCGCGCGATGCCAAGCTCTGCGTCGCGCAGCGCCTGGGGCGAGTAGAGCAGCGGCTGGCGGTAGTGGCCTGAGAGCAGGAAGAGGATCGTCGCGTGCGCGCCAAAGGCTCCGATCACCTCGTGCAGCGGCGCGATGTTGCCAAGCGACTTTGCCATCTTCTCGCCCGTCATCTGCACCATCCCGTTGTGCACCCACAGCCGCGCCAGCTCGGCGCCCTCCTGCTCGTGCGCGCAGCGACTCTGGGCTGCCTCGTTCTCATGGTGGGGGAAGATCAGGTCCGCGCCGCCGCCGTGGATCGCAAAGCCCACGCCAAGCGCCGCCTCAGCCATCGCGGAGCACTCGATGTGCCAGCCCGGGCGACCCTCCCCCCA
>JAJPKQ010000028.1 GCA_021323635.1 bacterium
ACCGCCCCAAGCGCCTTGTCCGGTTCGCCGGGGTTGCGTGCCATCCCGCCCTAGCATCGCCGATCGCCGGCATCCTGTCCATGCAGCCGATCATGCATGCCGTCCCGTCCATGGTCGGGCATGTGGCGGATTCGGCGGCTGTGCCGCCGCACTTCGCCTCGCCGGGGAGGCGATCGATTGCCGCGATGCCCTCCGTCATTGCGAGCGGCGATGCCACCTGCTGCGCCGGAGGCCAAGGCCCTGGCGCAACAAATCGTGCTTGGTTTGCAGTGCATGCGAAATCATGTATCGTATGGGCTGCAACATTGGCTCATGCATGGCCGTGTGCCGCCCGCAAGCCGGCTAGCTTGTGGGCGGCGCCCACGGCCTGGAAACCCTCGCGACGGGGATCGTCAGGTACGCACAGACGCAAATGGGATCTCGAACAAGGCAAATGGGCGCAGATGGTCGGCAAGGACCTCAGAGCGCTTGAACGCGCGATCGTGCGCGAGCTGCTCGCGGCCTCCCGCGCGGCACCGCTCTCCTGCTCGCAGCTGGCCGATCGCCTGGGCTGCAACGCTCCCGCGCTCGTGCTCCGCCATCTGCTCGGTGAGCTCCATCGCGCGGCCGTGATCGAGATGGTCGGCGACCAGGTTGAGCTCTCGACGCCAGTTCAGCGGCTGGCGCTCCTGGGCATGGTCTCGGCGGGACGTGCGCGCTTCGGCGACGACCGTCGGCGCGAAGCTCCCGGCTGAGCGCGAGAGCGTCATCCGCGCTGCGGCTCCGATCGGCCGGGATCGATGCCCCAGCGACCACGGAAGCTCTCGCCGGGCTCAAGCACAGCCAGCCCCGCCCCGCTCTGGAATGCGTTCGGCGCACAGCTCATCGGCTCGACTGCCAGCCCGCGACGGCGCCGCTCAGGCTGGGCCACGGTGTCGCCGCTGAAGAGCATCAGATAGGGGAAGCTCCGATCCTGCCAGAGGGTGAGCGTGGCGCCGCCCGCGGCGGCGATGAGCTGCACACGGGCCATCCCGTCCTCATCGCGCAAGAGGTCGGTGTAGGCGGTGTCGAGCCTGGCAGGGCCGATCTGCCGCGGCGAGCGGAAGTCGTACGCCGTCTGATCGACCGCCTCGACGCCGGTCGGGATCCCACGCTGATCGGTGATGAGGCGCCTCTGGCCGGGAGCGCGCAGCAGGCAGCTGTCGATGAGCGGCGCGCCCAGAGCGAGGTAAGGGTGGGCACCGATCCCGAACGGGCAGCGCTCGCTGCCGACATTGGCTGCGCTCATTGCAACGCTGAGGCCTTCTGGGCCGAGGGCGTACTCGACCGCGAGCGCAAGCGTGAAGGGATAGCCGGGCTGGGGATGCAGCAGAAGCTCAAGGCGCACGCGCTCGCGCTCCCTGACGGCGATCCGCCACGGGGCCCACCGCACCAGGCCGTGTATCGCGTTGCCGCGCTCAGGCTCGGTGAGCGGCAGCCGATGAGAGCGGCCGTCCAGCTCATAGGCTCCGTCACGCAGGCGGTTGGGCCAGGGCGCGAGGATCTGGCCGCGCCCGGCGCTGCACATCTCGTGCTTGCCGTAGCCATCGAGCAGCTCTCGCCCGCCGCTGCTGTATGAGCGCAGGCCACCGCCGACCTCGACCACGACGACGCGTTGATCGCCGTGCTCGATGGCGATCTGCTCGCCCGACGGCAGGATGGGCTGCCGTGGGCGCTCCGCTCTGGGACCCATGCGGCCCATTTCTATCGGCCCGATGCGATCGCGTGCGCCGGCGTGAGGCGGCAGGGCAAGCGAGCGCGCATCGCCCGGCCATGCCGCTGAGGCGCCCAGGCTCTATGCTGTGGCAATGCGTCTGGACGCCACCGGGATGCCTGGCGCTGATATCCCCGCATGAGCGGTTTTTTGCGCCCGTAGCTCAGTGGATAGAGCGCTCGCCTCCGGAGCGAGAGGTCGCGTGTTCGAGTCACGCCGGGCGCGTGCGCCGGGTGGCAGGCAGACGCGCACCAAGCGCCTCCACCGGGCGATTGGGGCGCTTAGGCTGCGATCCGATCGGCCGCAGCCGTCTGACTGCTCATCGCGCGCGAGGGCCTCTGCTTTCGTGATGGAGGAGACATGGCTTGTGTCCACCAAGATTTGACTGTGGTACACTGACGATATGGCCGAGACAGTCATCACCCTGGGCGATCGTGGTCGCATGGTGCTGCCCTCGCCGGTGCGCCGCGAGCTTCACCTGGACGCCGGGACGCAGCTGCTCGTGCAGGCGCAGCCCGACGGGTCCGTGTGCCTGCTTCCGTTCCGTGCGGCGGCCGAGCACGGCGTCGGTCTGGCGGCGAAACTCGGCCCACGCAAGGGATCTGCCGTCGCGGCTCTCGCTGCCGAGCGCAGACGCGAAGCGCAGCAGGAAGGTTGAGCGGTGGGGGTCCCGGTGCTCGACGCATCGGCGCTGCTCGCGTACATCCGCCAGGAGCCCGGCTACGAGCGCGTCCGCGATGCTATTGCCGAGGGCGCGGCCATATCGGTCGTCAACGTCGCCGAGGCACTGAGCGTGGAAGCCGCCGAAGGCATCGACCCCGCGCAGCTCACGGCCGAGCTGCGCCGTGTGGGTGTCCTGGGCGGCGCGCTCGCCGTACACGGCATGACCGAAGATGACGCCGTCGAGGCGGCGCGTCTGCGCCCACTGACCAAGGCGGCTGGCCTCTCTCTCGGGGATCGCATCTGCGTTGCCCTAACGCGGCGTCTGGACGGCGTGGCGCTGAGCGCGGATCGCCCATGGCAGAAGGCGAAGCTCGACGTCGCGGTCGAGCTGATTCGCTGATCTGGGCGGCATCGAGCAACAGCGATGCCATCGGCGCCCGGGCGCGCATGCGCGCTGGCCGCCAACTCTTCAAGTGAGCAGCTTCATCTCGCATCGCGGGCCGCTCGCATCGGCGAGCCGTCGATCGGCCGTGAGGAGCGGAGCCTCCAGCGCCTCGGCAATCAGCCGGCCACGCAGGTACTCCTGCTGCAACCGACCCGCAGCCGCAGCGCTCGCGCTTGGTGGTCGCCTCTCCGGGTCTGCTCGCCCGTGGCCAGATCGACTCGGCGCCGCCCTCTCTGACAACATCGCAGCGGAATCCGTGGCCTACGATGCAAGCGCCTCGGCGTCCGAGTTGCGGCGCCATCACGATCACCGCCAAGAGATCGCCCCTTGCAAGCACCCGAGCACCCTGCACCTGACCGGGCCGATCGGCCCGCCGAGCACCGCGAGGGCGCAAGGCCGATCCGTCGCTGGCTTGCGCTGGCGGTGCTCTGCCTGCCGCTGCTGATCGTCTCGCTGGACAACACGGTGTTGAATGTCGCGCTGCCGACGCTCGTGCGCAAGCTTCACGCCTCCACCGCCGAGCTGCAGTGGATCGTCGACGCATACATCCTTGTCTTCGCCGGCCTGCTGCTTGTGGGCGGAAGCATCGCTGATCGCCTCGGCCGCAAGCGCATCTTCCTGATCGGTCTGCTCCTCTTTGGCGCCGGCTCGACCTGGGCCGCCTTCTCGGGATCTGTTGCACACCTGATCGCAGCGCGCGCCAGCATGGGCCTGGGCGGGGCGCTGATCATCCCCTCAACGCTCGCGATCATCACGGCGATATTCACCGACGCGCGCGAGCGCCAGCGCGCCTTCGGCCTCTGGGCTGCCACCAACGGCGCCGGGGTCGCGCTCGGCCCGATCGTGGGCGGCGCCCTGCTTGCGCACCTCTTCTGGGGGTCGATCTTCCTGATCAACGTGCCGATCGCGATCGGCACCGTGTTCGCCGCGCTGCGGTGGCTTCCCGAATCGCGCTCCCCCGAGCACCCGGCGCCCGACCTGGCGGGAGCAGCGCTCTCGATCTCAGCCCTCGCGCTGCTGCTCTTCGGGATCATCGAAGCGCCCCTTGACGGCTGGGACTCCGTGCTTGCGCTGGCTGCGATCTGCGGCGGCTGCGCTCTGATCGCCCTCTTCAGCCTCTGGGAGCGGGCGCGACCGGCGCCGATGCTGCATCTGGAGCTCTTCCGGGATCGCCGCTTCTCGATTCCGATGCTCTCGGACGCGCTTGCGATGTTCGGCCTCTACGGCGCGCTCTTCGTGCTGACCCAGTTCCTGCAGTTCTACCTCGGCTTCTCGCCGCTGGGCGCCGGCCTGAGAACGCTGCCGGCTGCCGGTGCGATCCTGGTCGCCTCCCCCCTGTCGGCGCCCGTCGTGCGCACCTTCGGCACACGTACGACAGTGGTCGCCGGCCTGCTGGCGATCGCAGGCGGCCTCTATCAGGTCTCAGGCTCCTCGGCCACGACAGGCTTCGCAGAGATCCTGCCTGGGCTGATCCTGCTTGGGGCGGGCGCAGGCCTCGTCATCCCGGCAGTGGTCGGGTCGGTGATGGGCTCGCTTCCAGAGGCACACACAGGCGTGGGCTCGGCGACGAACAGCACCTTCCTGCAGGTCGGCGGCGCGCTCGGCGTCGCCGTGATCGGCAGCCTGCTCTCCTCACGCTTTCGCGCCCGCCTGACCTCGTCGCCGCGAATGCACGAGCTGCCTGCGCGCCTTGTCCATGAGGCCGCCGGCTCACTGGGGGCAGCGCTCAGAGTTGCCCGACAGGCCGGCCCCGCCGGCCCGACGCTGGCAAACGGCGCGCGGGCGGCGTTCATCTCTGGGATGGACCTCGCCTTGGCGGCAGGCGCGGCTGTCGCCGTGCTTGCCGCGCTGCTCTCTGCGCTTGCCCTGCCAAATCGCCCACCGCGCAAACACTGAGAGCACGTGGCGATCGATCTCAACCGACAGTCGCACAGTCAGGCTCACGCCCTTGCCGCGCGTGAGCTGCGGCGCTTCTCCCGCCGTGGCGCGGCGCTGATCGCCTCGGTGCTCACGCTGCTCCTGCTCGGCGCCGCGGGCTATGCGACAAGCGAAGGGGTTGGCTTCTGGTATGCGTTCCGCTGGTCGCTCGACACCGCCGCGACGGTCGGGGGATTCCCGCAGCCGCACAGCACCGCGGGCCAGGTAGTCCAGGTGGCGCTGGTGCTGGTGGGCGTGGGCGCGCTCTTCTACGCCCTGGCGACCGTGGCCGAGCTCTTCGCCGGCGGCCGGCTGACCGAGTACCTTGCAGCTCGACGGAGCGAGCGAGTGATCAGATCACTGTCCGGCCACCACATCATCTGCGGCTTCGGACGCGTCGGCCGCCAGGTCGCGCGCGACCTGCGCGCCGCGCGCGCCGCCTACGTCGTCGTCGACCCCAACCCCGAGAATCGCGCACGCGCGGAGGCGCTGGAGATCCCGTTCATCGAAGGCGATGCCACCGATGACGACGTGCTTGGCGAAGCCGGCATCGAGCGGGCGCGCTCGATCGTCGTCTGCGCCGACTCCGACGCCAACAACGTCTTCATCACGCTCACCGCCCGCGAGCTGCGCTCTGACATCCTGATCGTTGCCCGAGCGGCGGCCGAGGACACCGAGAAGAAGCTGATCCGCGCCGGCGCCGACCGGGTCATCTCCCCCTACAAGTCCAGCGGCACCGAGATGGCGAGGCTGGCGTTGCACCGTCAGCTGAGCGGCGTGGTCGACGTCAATGTGCAGTATCGGCTCGAGGAGATCGAGGTCGGTCGCCGTTGCGGCGCACTGGGAAAGACCATCGAGGACATCCGCGGCGGCACGATCATCCTGGCGTTGCGGCGCGGCAAGACGTTCGAGCCGCAGCCCGCAGGCGCAACCGTGCTCCGCGAGGGCGACGTGCTGATCGCCATCGGCTCGCCGCAGGCGCTCGCGCGGCTCGAGGGCCAGCTCGAAGAGCCCGCCAGCGAACGAGAGCTGCGGGACGGAGCCGATCGCTAGGCTCTATGCTCGCTGCCAACCGCATGCCGTCCACCGAGAAGCCATGAGCACGATCGCTCCCCCGCCCGTGGAGGTGGCAGCTGACGCTGACGCGATGGCACAGCTTGTGGCGCAGGTCTTTGCAAGCGCCAGCAAGCAGGAGCCGCGCCTGGCGGCAAAGCTGCGCGGAGCGCTGGCGATGCGGCTGGGAGCAAGCGGCCCGGCCTTCACGGTGCGCTTCGAGCGATCCCGCATCCGCGTCGAGTCAGGCGCTGCCGCCGACGCCCAGCTGAGGCTCGAGGCCGCGCTGGATGCGCTGCCGATGCTGACCTCCCCTCGTCAGGCGCTGCGGCCGCTGCTGCGCCGCCAGATACGCCTGCGCGGCCTGGTGCGCCATCCGATCGTGGCGCTTCGCCTGCGGCGTCTGCTTGCAGCTCTGCGCACGACGCCGGGCAGCGGCTGATTTACAACTCTCAGTGTTAAAATCTTCGGCGGATGACCGAGATCGCCGAGGCCGCCATCAGCAACCGGGCGCTGCGACGGCGGCCTGCGGATGTGCGAATGCGGCGGGGCAGATGAAGCGCCACCCGGCGCTGGCGCCGCTCTCGCGCGACCATCACCACACGCTCGTGGTCTCGCGCATGCTGCGCGAAGCCGGGGTGCAGCAGGCGCCAGCCGCGACCGAGCGCTGGCGCTCGCTGTGGCAGGAGCGCGAGCGCGAGCATTTCCGCAAGGAGGAGGAGGTGCTTGCGCCGGCGCTTGCCGCGCACCCCTCAGGCGCGCCGCTGCGAGAGCGCATGCTCGCTGAGCACCGCCAGATCCGTGCTCGCAGCGATGCCCTCCTCAGCTCCCCAGACCCGGCGCGACAGACTGCGGCGCTCGCTGCGCTGGGCGAGCTGCTCAGGCGCCACGTGCGCTTTGAGGAGAACGAGCTCTTTCCGCTGCTGGAAGCGTCGCTGGACGCCGAGCAGCTTGAGGAGATCGGCAGGCGGCTCGCCTGAGCCGCTGCACATAAGTGCAATAATTGCATGATGGCAGCGGCCAGAGCGGCCTCGGCTTGCAATCCCACTGAGCCCGCGCCGGCGAGCGCGGATGTGGTTGAAGCCGTGCTCGGCGCCAGTCGAGCGCTGCTGGCGCTTGCGGCGCGCTCGCTGGCGGGAATCGCCGAGGAGGTGACCCTGCCCCAGTACCGGGCGCTGGTGGTGATCGCCTCGCGTGGACCGCAGCGCGTCGCCGACCTCGCTCAGGCGCTTGGCGTGAACCCCTCGACCGCGACGCGGATGTGCGACCGGCTTGTGCGCAAGAGGCTGGTGCGAAGGCGCGCCCTGCCTGCCGATCGCCGGGTGGTGCGATTGCACCTGACCGCGGCGGGCAGGCGGCTGGTCGAGGAGGTGACAGGCGTGCGCAGGGCCGAGATCGCCCAGATCCTCGGCAAGCTGCCCGCTGCCGAGCGCGCGCAGATGGTTGAGCTCTTCAGCCGCTTCTCAGCCGCTGCCGGCGAGGTTCCCGATCGCGACTGGCAGCTGGATCTGAGCCTTTGAGGGCACGCCCCTCTCGGTCACCTCGTGGTGCGCTGCGGTCGTGCAGCTGCGCGACATAGATCGTCTGGTCGGCGGCGCTGACGATGAGGGTGCAGATCGCGACCGCGATCATCGCCGGAGCCAGCAGCGTCGAGGAGCCGGTCATCTGCGCGACCATCAGCATCACCGCCAGCGGCGCCCGCGATATGCCGCCGAAGAGCGCCATCATGCCGACGACCACAAATGCGGTCGGCGAGTGGCCGACGCCGGGTGCGATCGGCTCGAGCAGTCGCCACAGCGCCAGGCCGGCGAAGGCGCCGATGACGATGCCCGGGCCAAAGACGCCACCGGATCCGCCGCTGCCGATCGAGAGCGAGGTCGCGAGTATGCGGGCGAAGGCAAGCAGCAGGATCACGTAGGGCGGTGCGCGTGCAAGCGAGCCGCCCAGCGCTTTCTGGATCCAGCCGTAGCCTGTGCCGAGCACCTCGGGCAGCGCCAGGGCGATCAGAGCGACAAGCAGGCCGCCAAGCGCTGGTCGCAGGATGCGCGCCACCGGCAGCCTGCGCGAGATCGCAACGGTGGCGTAGCAGGCGCGAGCGTAGAGCAGGCCAAGCAGCCCGGCAGCTACGCCGATCAGGGCAAACCAGAGCAGCTGGTAGGCAGAGAGGCTGTAGCTGCCCGCGATCGCAAAGAGCAGGCGGCAGCCAAGCAGGCGCCGAGGATCGCGTAGGCGATGAGCGCCGCAAGCAGCGCTGGCAGGAGCGCTGAGCATTCGAAGCCCTCGCGGCAGAGGACGTCTGCCGCGAGCACCGCGCCACCGAGCGGAGCAGAGAGGATCGCGCCGATGCCCGAGCCGATGCCCACTAAGACCGCGATCCGCCCGTCGGCGTCTGAGAGCGCCAGCCAGCGTCTGACAAGCGAGCCAAAGCCCGCGCTGATCTGCGCCGTGGGCCCCTCGCGGCCGCCAGAGCCGCCCGAGCCGATCGTGAGCGCCGATGCCACGATCTTGACGACGATCGCACGCACCCGGATCGCGCCCGGGGCGTGATGGACTGCGAAGATCGCAGCATCCGTCCCGTGGCCCTCCGCCTCGGGGGCGACGCCGAAGGCCAGGGACCCCGCCAATAGGCCACCGAGCGTGAGCACCAGCGGGATCGCCCAGGGGCGCAAGAAGCCGGCGCTGCCGGCCGCACGGCCTTCACCGGCAGCACTTGGGATGTGATATCCGCCGATCAACCCGAGCAGGAGGTCCGTGGCCCGGCGCAGCGTCTCGCAGAAGGCGGTCGTGCCAAGGCCGGCAATGATGCCGATCGCAGGAGCGCGCACCAGCCGGCGACGCTGCCTGCCAAGCGCCCTGTTCCATGCGCCGATCTCCTCGCCCCCGCGCGTCAAGTGCGCCCCGCGGAGACCCCGCGCTTGACGCAGGCGGCAAGCAGGCCGCCGGCAAGCCGGCGTCAGCGTGCGAAGCTCCCGGAGGCGGCAGCGCGGCCGGCGCGGCCGATGACTGTCTTAAGACATGAATGTGGCATGCAATGACTGGTAGGAGCGGTGATTGCCTAGGACAAACATATGCCACACCATGCAAGCAGCCCACGGCCACTCGCCGCACCACCTGGCAGGCCGGCAGATGCAAGGCGCCAGGCGCCGGCGATCGACCACCTGGCGGCGGCGCGCGCCCTAGTTGCTCTTCTTGCGCACGGCGAGCAGCGCCTGCGCATCCTCATGCAGCTCGTCGAGCGAGCGCTCGATCGATGCGGCAACGGCGCGCGCCCGGGGGCTTGCGGCGCGATCGGAGTGGATCGAGTAGGCGATCGAGCCGTTGATGCGCGTGAGCGCAACCGAGAGCTCGTGGCCCGCCGTCAGCGGCGCGATCGGGTGAAAGTGCATCAGCGGGCAGCCGAGCACCGCAGCGCTGCGCTCGGGGCCGGGAAGCTCGACGACAAGCACCTCTGCCGGCCTTGCACCTGCGACCACGCTCTCCTGCCCCGGTCTCAGCGGCGGGGGCAGCAGCGCTGCGATCTTCAGCAGCAGCGATTCTGCCTCCAGCCGCGACCAGCGCGCGTAGCGGCTCATCTGCTCGCGCACGCGGTAGAGGCGCGCGAGCGCATGAGCCTCGTCCGTCGGAAGCTCGAGCACGGTGGCGCGCGTGCGCAAGGCAGCGCGCGAGGGGCCTCTGCGCTCTGGTCGCTCGCTTACCAGCAGGGCCTCCAGAGGATGCGCATCAGCGCGCGGGGTCTGCCTGTGGAGCGCCCCGGCAAGGGCCGCCAGGAACACCTCCGTCTCGGTCGTTCCGCAGGCACGGGCAACTGTCTCCAAGTCGCCACGCGAGCGCTCGCCCACCAGCAGGCTGCGCAGCGATGAGCGGATGCGCGGCGCTTTGCCGCGACGCCCGCTCTCGATCAGCCCCCGCGCCCCCCTCAGCCCGCCGCGCAGCGCCAGCGCGCCCCCGCGCGCGCTCTTCAGCGGCGAGCGCAGCGCGCCAAGCGAGCGACGCGCCAAGCGCAGGTTCTCATCGGCGAGGTCGCGCAGCCCGCTCAAGAGCAGGCGCTCGGCCGATGCCTCGCTGCCAACTGCGCCGCCCTTGCCGCGGGCGCGCCCGCGCGCCCTGGCGTTGTCGAGCACGACCGCCCGCAGCTGCTCTGCGCCGGAGCCGGCGAGAACGCAGCGATGGACCTTGCCGATCAGCGCGAAGCGCCCGTGCTCGGGCTCCTCGCAGAGCCACAGCTCCCAGAGCGGCCGATCGCGGCGCAGCGGGATCGAGAAGATCTCGTCGATCATCGGCGCAAGCGCTCCCGGCGCGCGAAAGAGATGGCGCTCGACAGAGAAATGGGCGTCCTCAACCCACTGCGCGCGCTGCAGCCCGAGCGGCACCGTCGCGAGCTTCCAGCGCAGCTGCGGCGCGCGCTCGATGCGCTCGCCGATGCGCTTGGCAAGCGCCTCGAAGAGGCCCTGCGGAACTCCGTCGGGCGCGGAGAAGACAGCAACCCAGCCCAGATGGGCATAGTCGCCGTGCTGCTCGGCTGAGAGCAGCAGCGAGTCGAGCGTGGAGATGCGCGCGCTGCTCATGCGCGCGCTCTCCGGCGACGTGCGCGCCCGCGCGCCCGGGCGCGCACAAAGGTGCCAGGCTGCGGGCGCGCCAGCTCCCGTCGCCCCCAGTCGGCGGCGATCGCAAAGCGCATCAGCGCATCGAAGTAGTCGCGCAGCGGCGCCAGCTCGATCCCAGCCGGCTTGAGCGCCACGCGCGCCCGTCGATTATCGAAGCGAACATCCGCGTTGAAATAGGGAAAGAAGAGCTCGGAGCGCTTCAGCGCGCGCCGCATGCGTCGGTCGGGGATGACACGCGTCAGCAGCGGGTGCAACGCGTGCTTGTAGATCGCAGGCTCCACGAAGCGCGGCGGTGGGCGTTCGAAGAAGCTGCTTGCAAGCTCGGCGATCTCGCCCGCGGTGGTCGTGTGCGGGGCAGCGGTGAGGTGAAACGTAGCTCCCTCGGCCTCCGGCAGCATCGCCAGATGCACGACGCCCGCGGAGACGTAGTCCACGGGGACTATGTCCACCGGCGCCTGCGCGCGGGACGGAATGATCGCGTAGGCGCCGTTGGCGAACGCGCGCAGCGGCCAGTAGAGGACGTTGAAGGCGACCGTCCAGCCCGTTGCGCGCTCGCCGACGATGATGCTCGGGCGCAGGACCGTGATCGGCAGACGATCCCGCCAGGCGGCGATCAGGCGCTCGGACTCGAACTTCGAGCGCTCATAGGCGTTGCGGAATCGCTGGCCGACGCAGAGGTCGTCCTCGCTGAAGATGCCGCTGTGCGCGCCGGCGACATACGCGGTGGAGACATGCGCAAGCCGTCGCAGGCCGCCGCGCTCCTCGCAGAGCTCCGCAAAGCGCAGCATGTTCCGCGTTCCCTCGACATTGATCGCGCGCGTGGCGACGATGTCGGTGTCGAAGGCGACGGTCGCCGCCGAGTGAATGATCGTCTGGGTGCGCTCGGCGACGTATGAGCGGCGGCGGCCGAGACCGAGGTCAGGAAGCGTCACATCGCCGCGAATCGCCCGCACGCGCCCGGCGAAGCCGCGCCTGCTCCCGAGCACCATCTCCAGCTTGTGCGCGATGCGAGCGGACGCCTCGCGGTCGTCGGCGGCGCGCACGAGCGCAAGCACGCGCACATCGGTGTGCGCGAGCAGATCGGCAAGGATCTTCATCCCTAAGAACCCGGTCGCGCCGGTCAGCAGCACCGTCTCGCCCTTGCCCACCGGCGCCGAGGATGCAGGGCGCCGCGCGGGCGCCGTGGCGGCTCCGCCCTCCCACGCGGCGACGCCGTTGGCGGAGCCGCCGACCGCAGGGGCAACCTCAGCGAGCGAGGGGGGCAAGCTCTGCCCTTCCCACCCGCGGCACGCCTGGCTCGTGGCTCCCGGAACCGCCATCAACCATGAGTTATATAGGTCTTGGCAAGAGCGCAGCGTCCGTTCGGACAAACCTCGTAGACATCGGCCCCGAACGGGCAGCGACGAGCCCAAGCAGGGCCGCGAGGGCCGCGCGCTCAGCCTGCCGCGGGAGGCGCCGCTGGAATCGCCGCGCCAGGTGCGCTGCGCAGCAGCGCGGCGGCGGGCAGGCCCACAACAAGACACGCACCGCAGGCAAAGAGCAGCGCGTGGTGGACCGCCTGCGCATCGGTGCCCGCCGAGAGCGCAAGACCGGCCAACCCCGCGCCCAGCGCCGCTCCGAGCAGCCGTCCGGCCGAGAGGATCGCCGAGGTGCGTCCATGCAGGGTGGTGGGCATCGAGTTGAGCGCAGCGCGCGATGTCGGCACAAAAAGCAAGCCGAGGCCGATCCCGACCGGGACGAGCAGCAGGATCGCGAGCGGGCCGGTGAGGGAGACCCCTGGCAGCGCCAGCACGCCCAGGCCGAGCGCGGCGGCCATGAAGCCGGCAACCAGCGGCGCGCGCTCGCCGGTGCGGTCGCTCAGGCGACCGGCCAGCGGCGCCGCGGCGCCTACGAGCACGGCGACGAGGATCAGAGCGCCGGCTGCGGCAAGGGCGCTGTAGTGCGCGCTGTGCTGGAGGTACTGCTCGGCAAGGAAGAAGCAGCCGATCATGACTGCGAAGGTGAGCGCGGCAAGCACCGCTGCGGCTCCCACATTGCGGTTGCGAAGCACGCCTCCGCCGCTGCGCAGCGCCTCCTCGTGGGCCCGCGGTGGCAGGAGCCGTGCGACGGAAAGCGCGGCAAGCGCCGCAAGCGGGACAAGACCCCACCAGTCCGCCCGCCAGCCGAGCGTCACCGTCAGCGCTCCGCCGAGCAGCGGCCCGGCGAGGTTCGATACTCCGGAGGCTGCGCCCCAGATGCCGAGCGCCGCGCCGCGTCGCTCCGGTGGGAAGCCGCTGACCGCGCCCGCGAGCGCCGCGGGGCTGACCAGGCCCGCGCCCACGCCCTGCAGCCCTCGCGCGAGCAGCAGCACGGCGATATCGCCGGCGAGCGCGCCGGCGGCAGCTCCCACGGCAAAGAGCGCCAGGCCGAGCAGCGCCAGGCGGCGAGAGCCAAAGCGATCGACGAGCATCCCGCCGGGGAGCAGCGCGATGCCGTAGGCGACGAAGTAGACGCTCAGCACGGAGGACGTGGCTGCGCTGCTGACGTGCAGGCCGCGCGCAACCGAGGGCAGCGCGACTGTGATCAGCGTCCCGTCGAGCTGGAGCAGCGCTGCGGCGCCGGTGCAGGCGCCGAGGGCAAGCCACGCAGCGCGTCCTGGCGCCGGCTCGGTCGAGGCGCTTGCATGCGGGCTGTGGGCGCCGCGAGCGCGCAACAGCAGCGCGCGTGGCCCTGCGCGCGAGGGCGAGACATCCGCTTTGATCTCCGCGCTCACCTGCAGTCAGTATGGCGAAGGACCGCGCTGGCGGCCTCGGCGGCGCGCCAGGCTTGCGATCATGATCGCCACGCCGACCACAAGCAGAATGCGCCCGAGCAGCGAGCTGACGGCGCTCCAGGCGCCGCCGGCCGCCAGCCCGACGAGGATGAAGCCGACCGCCCAGAGCGCGCTGCCAACGATCGTCAGCGCGACGAAGGGCGCGATCGGCACGCTGCGGCTGCCGGCAGGGAGCGACACGAACGTGCGCGCGAGCGGCAGCAGCCGCGCGATCAGCACCGCGGATGTGCCGCGGCGATCGATCAGCTCCCCCCAGCGCTCGGTCACAGCGTCGAGGCAAGACACCCGGCAGAGCACGCCCGAGCGGCCGATCCCGTAGGCGATCAGCGAGCCGATCAGGTTGCCGCCGGTCGCGGCGGTCACCGCCAGCGGGAAGCTCATCCAGCCCGCCCCGACCGCGACGCCGGAGAAGATCAGCGTCACCTCGCTGGGAATCGGGATGCATGCGCTCTCGGGCACCATCAGCAGAAAGACGCCCCACGCGCCGTAGCTTGTGATCAGCGCTGTCATCGTGGCGGCCGTGGCGGCCGTGGCGGCTTGGGCGCCGGTCCGCGAGCTCTCGCCGCCGGGTCGTGCGGCGGTGGTGGCAGCGGTGGCGCTCCGCGCAGCAGCGGCTCAGGGCGGCGGTAGCCGAGGGCCGCCTGCACGCTCGATGGGCGCCAGCGCTTGCCCCCGCGCGGTGTCGGGATGCCCGCCTCATTGAGCTGGCGCGCGATCGCCTGTGGTCCCATGCCGCGCGCCTGAAGCTCGCCGATCAGCGCGTGCAGCTGGGGGTTGCGCTCCGCAAGCCCCGGACGTCCCGGCCCTCTGCGCGCGCCCGGGCGCTCGCGCTCCCAGGCGGCCAGCCGGCAGAGCAGCGAAGCCGCAAGCGCCCCGCCGGCCTCGCGCGTGTCAAGCCCGCTGTCGGCCACAAGCAGGTGCGCGCCCGCCTGCTCCAGCCACTGCAGGAGCGCCGCAAGCTCACGCAAGCTGCCGACGATCAGCTCGAGGCGCTCGGCCCCCAGCAGCTGCGCCTCCCCGCTGCCGATTAGCTGCAGCGCGCGCGCCAGCACCGACGCGTGCTCGGCTGAGCTGATCAGCGCAATAACATCAAGCTGATGGCGCTCCTGCAAGGCGGGCAGCGCCTCGCGAGCGGGAAGCTCTGAGACCCAGACGGCAGCGGTTGCCATGATCAGATTATACGCAAATAGTTTGCGTATGGCGGAGTATGCTGCCTGCTCCCGCCGACCGCTCGCTCTGCGAGACTGCAGGTCGTGAGCGCAATCGAGTCAGGCTGCCTTGCGGGGCTGTGCGGCCCCGCCGCAGAGAGCGGCGGCGGAGCCTGATGGCAGCGGCGACGATCGAACCCGGCGCAGCGGCGATCGTGGTTGCCGCGGGCCTGCCGTGCGCGCTGCGCTACAGGCGCACGCCGCAGCTCCCGCATGAGCGCGCTCGGCGCGGTGCGCACCTGCGTATGCTGCTTTTCGCTGCCGGCGCGGCTGCCTACCTGGCCGCCTACTTCGGCCTCGCTCAGGCGGCACGCTCCTCACTGGTGATGCACGAAGCGAGGCTTTTGATCGGCGGCGAACTTGCCGGCGCGCTGCTTGCGCTCGCCCTCGTGGCGCCGCCGGCGGCAGGCCGCAAGCGCGCTGGGCTGCTGCGCTTTCCCACCGGCCCGGCGCCGGCGGTGGCGCTGTGGGTCGCAAACCTCTGCATCTGGCACCTGCAGGCGGCGCTCGAGGGGTCAATCCACCACCCTGCGATCGGCGCGATCGAGTACGTCTGCTTCGCTGCCGCAGCGACGAACATGTGGCTGGCGCTCGCGCGCCGGTGGGGCGACAATCGCGGGCGTGAGCTGGGCGCCGTGCTCTATACCGCCGCCATTCGCATACCTGGCGTGGCGCTCGCCAACCTCCTGCTGTGGTCGGGAACGGTCTTCTACCCGTGGTACATCCACCCGAGCGTCGTCCGCCAGACTTCGCCGCTGGTCGACCAGAATGTCGCTGGGGCGGTGCTGCTGTTCGCAAACGTCCTGCTCGCCCTGGCGGTGCTGGGCGGCGCCTATCTCAGCGCGCGCTCGCGCCTGGCAGTGCTTGCCTCCGGCCACAGCCGGGCGGCGCACGCGCCCGAGCCCGTGCTCGACGGCGCGATTCAGGCCGCGCGCAGCTTGGTGGAGGGCTCCGCCTCGGGTGCGGGCTCCTGATCGCTGCCGGGCGCCTGCTCGCCTTCCGCGGCTGCTGCCGCCTCCGTTGCGCTCGCCAGCGCGGAGAGCGCATCCTCGTCGAGCTCTGGCCAGGGGGCGCCCGGGCGGCTGAAGAAGAAGCCCTGGGCGAGCGGCACGCCGAGCTCGACCAGCGCCGCGAGCTCGCCCTCGGTCTCGATGCCCTCGGCAACCAACAGGCTTCCCACGCGCTCGGCGTAGGTCACGAGCGCACCGACCAGCGCGCTGCGCTCGGGATCGGCGTCGATGCCTGCGATCAGCGAGCGGTCGAGCTTCAGATAGCTCGGATGGACGGTCGTCACCTGACGCAGCCCCGAGTAGCCCGCTCCCATGTCGTCGACAGCCAGGCGCGCCCCGCGCTCGCGCAGCGGCGCAACCGCGGCTGAGAGCGCGGAGTCGCTGTGCACCAGCGCCTCCTCGGTCACCTCGATGATCAGCCCTGAGAGGTCCGGCAGCTCGGCGAGCAGCGCGAGCGTGCGTCGGTCGAGCAGCACGGGCGCAGAGACGTTGACCGCGAGGCTCGCCAGGCGCGGGCGCCCTGCAAGCAGCTCCAGCGCCGCTCGCACGCACGCCCGCTCGAGCGCATCGCGCTCGCCGAGCTCATCGGCAAGCGAGAACCAGTGCAGCGGGCTGCCCTTGCTGCCGGCGCCAAAGCGCGCCAGCGCCTCATAGGCGTGAACTGCGCCGGTGCGCAGGTCGACGATCGGCTGCACCGCCATCGCGAGCCCCTCCCCGCCGATGATTCGCGCCAGCTCTGCGCGTGCGTTCTGCATGCCGTGCCCCGACAGCGAGCTGCCAGCGTACTCCGACACCTGGCCGCCGCCGTTGATCCGCTTGGCGACGCGCAGGGCGATGTCGGCTGCACGCAGCAGCGAGTCGGTGTCGGAGCCGTCGCGCGGCGCGCTGGCTATGCCGATCGAGCCCGTGACTCCTTTCCCCTCTTGATCCAGTCTCGGCAGCTGCGCAAGCAGCCAGCGCGCAGCCTCATCGCTCGCACGACCTGGCACGATCAGCGCGAACTCATCGCCGCCAAGGCGACCCGCCAGCTCCCCGACCTCGCGCTCCTCGACACCCGCCCGTGCTGCGGCGGAGCGCAGCAGCTCGGCGACGCCGATCAGCAGCGCGTCCCCGGCCGCGTGTCCTGCCGTCTTGTTGACGACCTCGAAGCCGTCGAGGTCGAGCAGCAGCAGGCTGAAGGGCGCCTCCTCGCCGGCCTCCTTCGCCATCGAGCCGAGCGTGCTGCGGAAGGAGGCGCGCGAGAGCAGTCCGGTCAGATCGTCGTGAGCGGCGTCATAGCGCGCCTTCTCGAGCAGGAAGCTGAGCTCGCGGGTGAGACGCCCGCTGACAAGCATCAGCCCGAAGGCTGCGCAGATCAGCCCGATCTGGTCGTTCGCGATGCCCCCTTCGCGTGCGATCGGCAGCAGCAGCGCGATCGTCACCACGATCCGCCCGAGCCAGTGCACGCGCCCGCCACGGGCGAGGATGCCGCAGACCAGAGCGCCCAGCCAGAGCATCGTGAGCGCGTTGACATCCTGCGCCTGCACGCCGACGATCAGCAGGCCGGCGGCGCCGGCGAGCGATTCCTCGATCTTCAGATGGCGATGCTCGCCTGAGAGGAGCTGCACGAGCGCGGTGGCGATGATCAGCGAGAAGCCGGCCGCCGCCAAGGTCGGGTGCTCGATCACATTGCGCTGGCCGAAGGCCAGGCCGATGCCGGCTGCACCGAGCGCAGCGCGCGTCATTGCAGCGGTCTGCTGCGCCTTGCGCACGTGGTAGTCGGAGTCCAGCGCAACCACGTGGTTTTCGTCGGTGCGATCGCCGCTCGGCTTGATCGCACCAGGCGCCAAGCGGCCGATTCACCGATCGGTGGCCTCCTGAGCTTCTGGCGCCGTGGTGGACGAACGTACGAGCGGCGAGCGGAGCGCGGGCGCGCTGCGCTCAGGCGGGGGCGCCGGCGCTGCGCTCACGCAGCGCCCGCTGCAGCTCGCGCAGCTCATCGCGCAGAGCGGCTGCCTGCTCGAAGCGCAGGTCCTCGGCGGCGGCGAGCATCTCCGCCTCCACGCTGACCACGAGCGCCGCAAGCTGATCGCTGTCGAGCTCGCTCGCCGCTGTTGAGGACGCGCGCGCACGGGAGCGCTTGCGTGGCGTCGTCTGGGCGGGACGCAGCAGGTCGGTGATGTCAGAGACGCCCTTCACGATCGTCTCGGGGGTGATGCCGTGCTGCTTGTTGTAGGCGATCTGGATGGCGCGCCTGCGGTCGGTCTCGGCAATTGCGCCGCGCATCGCGGCGGTCTCGCTGTCGGCGTACATGATCACCTCGCCTGCGGCGTTGCGCGCTGCGCGCCCGATCGTCTGGATGAGGGCGGTCTCGCCGCGCAGGAAGCCCTCCTTGTCGGCATCGAGGATCGCCACCAGCGAGACCTCGGGCAGGTCGAGCCCCTCGCGCAGCAGGTTGACGCCGACAAGCACGTCGAACTCGCCCAGGCGCAGCTCGCGGATGATCTGAATTCTTTCAAGGGTGTCGATCTCCGAGTGCAGGTAGCGGACGCGGACGCCCATCTCAAGCAGGTACTGCGCGAGGTCCTCGGCCATCTTCTTGGTCAGCGTCGTCACGAGCACGCGCTCTTGGCGCTCAGCGCGCGCCCGGATCTCGCTCATCAGGTCATCGATCTGATTGCGCGTCGGCCGCACTGTCACCTGCGGGTCGACGATGCCGGTGGGCCGCACGATCTGCTCGACCACGCGGCCTGAGCGGGAGCGCTCGAAGGAGCCGGGGGTTGCGGAGACGAACACCAGCTGCGGCGTTATCGAGAGCAGCTCGTCGAAGCGCTGGGGTCGGTTGTCGAGCGCGGAGGGAAGCCGAAAGCCGTAGTCGACGAGCGTCTGCTTGCGCGAGCGGTCCCCCTCGTACATCCCGCCCAGCTGGGGGATCGTCTGATGCGACTCGTCGATCAGGCAGATGAAGTCGTCCGGGAAATAGTCGATCAGGCAGTAGGGCCGCTCGCCGGGAGCGCGACCGTCGAGGATGCGCGCGTAGTTCTCGATCCCCGAGCAGAAGCCGACCTCGCGCAGCATCTCGATGTCATAGAGCGTGCGCTGGCGCAGTCGGTGCGCCTCGAGGTGACACCCTGTGCGCTCGAGCTCCGCGCAGCGCGCCTCAAGCTCGGCGCGAATCTCCTCGCAGGCGGCCTCGAGCGTCCCCTCGCGGATGTTGTAGTGGGTGGCGGGCCAGACGCCCGCGTGCTGCAGCGCAGGGCCGACCAGCTCACCGGTCAGCGGGTCGAAGCGCTCGATCCGCTCGACCTCGTCGCCGAAGAAGCGCACCCGCAGCGCGAGCTCGGAGTCGGCGGGCACCAGCTCGAGGACCTCGCCCTTGACGCGAAAGGTGCCGCGCTGCAGGACCGTGTCGTTGCGCGTGTACTGCATGCTCACCAGCTGCGCCAGCAGCTGCTCCCGCGCGACCTCCTCTCCGACCCGCAGGATCGCCGTGCGTTCCCGGTAGGTCTCGGGCGAGCCCAGGCCGTAGATGCAGGAGACGGAGGCGACGATCACGACATCACGCCGTGCCAGCAGCGCCGCGGTCGCCGAATGGCGCAGACGCTCGATCTCGGCGTTGATGGCGGAGTCCTTCTCGATGTAGAGATCGCGCGCGGGCACGTAGGCCTCGGGCTGGTAGTAGTCGTAGTAGGAGACGAAGTACTCGACCGCATTGTGCGGGAAGAACGTGCGCAGCTCGTTGCAGAGCTGGGCTGCGAGCGTCTTGTTGTGCGCGATCACGAGCGCTGGGCGCTGGACGGCCTCGATTACCCCGGCCATCGTCATCGTCTTGCCGGTGCCGGTGGCCCCCAGCAGCGTCTGAAAGCGTTCGCCCGCGCGCAGTCCCTCCGCAAGCTGCTCGATCGCCCGCGGCTGGTCAGCAGCTGGCACAAATGCGCGATCAAGCTCGAATGCGGGCATCTTCACCGATCACCGTAGCGGCGCCTCAGCGATGCCGGCGCAGACCCAGTTCAAGGGCGTAGGTTTCACGATATTCGCGTTGGGCGGCAAGCACCCGTTCGACATAGGCGCGCGTCTGCGGGTAGGGGATCCTCGCGATGCCGAAGGGCCTCCCCGCAGCGCGCGCTTCGCCAAGCCAGCGGTCGACGTTGCCGACCCCCGCGTTGTAGGCCGCAAGCGCCGGCACCTCGGCGCCCGCGTAGTGGCGCAGCAGGAAGCCCAGGTACCAGGAGCCATAGGCGATGTTCGTCGCCGGGTCTGCTAGCTCCTCGGCGCGAAAGGCGCGCTGTCCGAGGCTGGAGGCGATGAAGGCGGCGGTCTCCGGCTCGATCTGCATCAGCCCTCGCGCTCCTGTGGCGGAGGTGCGCGCGTCGAACTTGGTCTCGGCGTAGATGACCGCGGCGATCAGCGCCGGGTCGAGGTGATCGGCCGCTGCCTGGAGACGGATCGTGCGGGCGTCTTCAAGCGGCAGCGCGAGACGCCGCAGCGCGCCATTGAGGCCGGGGCCAAGCAGCGCGACGAGCAGCGCCAGCGCGAGGAAGCCAAGCAGCAGCGCAAGCGTCCGTCGGCGCCGACGGCGCCTGCGCTCACTCACCGTGAAGTCTGGCGAGCACCTGCGCGAGCTCTGCGCGCAGCTCGGCGACGGAGCCGTCGTTGTGAACGACGAAGGTCGCCTGGCGGGCCTTCTCCTCTGCCGAGAGCTGGCGCTCCTCCCGCTTCGAGCGTGCGACATGCTTGCGATCGCCGGTGCGCTCGGCGACCAGCTCAGGCTGTGTGAGGATCGCGATCGTCGCGTCACAGGCCTTGTCCATGCCGGACTCAAACAGCAGCGGCGTCTCGACGATGGCGGCCACAGGCGGCGGCTCCTGCTCGCGCACAAGCGCATACCAGACGGCTATGCGCTCGCCAACCAGCGGCCAGATCGTGCTCTCCAGCCAGGAGCGCTCGGCGGGATCGGAGAAGATGCGCGCGGCGACCGCATCGCGGTTGACGACGCCGCCCGGAGCGACCTCCTCGCCCCAGCGCTCCACCAGCAGATCGCGCAGGCGGTCGCAGTTGTATAGCTCATGGACGACGCGATCGGTGCAAAGCGTCTTCGCGCCCAGCTGTGCGAGGATCTCAAGCGCGGTGGACTTGCCCGCGCCCATCGTCCCGGTGAGCCCGATCAGCGGTACGCCGGGCTCTGCGCCGCGCGAGAAGGAGCTGTCTGCGGTGCTGGTCGCTGCGGCCATCGCATGTGCTCCCGGTGCTCAGTCCTCACCCTGCCCGCCTGCGGTCTGCAGCAGCCCGGGCACCTGCTCGCCCTGCTCACCGTCGTCTGGCTGCTCGCAGGAGGCGCCCGCCTCGCTGGCAAGCGAGGTCGCATCCTGCCCCTCGGCCGATTGCGCCTCACCGGCGCCCGGGTCCCCCCCGGGGGGATGGCGCAGCTCGTCGCCGAGGGCGCCACCGGCGTGAGGATCTGAGCTCGTGGCAGCAGCGGCGGCCTCATGGGAGGGCATCCCGGCCTCCACCTGCTCCGGGGCGATGGCCTCTGCCGCGGCCTCTTGGGCGCCCTCGGTGCCCGCCTGCTCGCCCTCCGCCTCCTGCTCGGCCTCGGACTCCCCTGCACGCAGCGCGGGCAGCGTCTGCTCCTCGACGCGCTTGGCCGAGAGCGAGAGGCGCCTGCGCTCGGAGTCGATCTCGAGGATCTTCACGCGCACGTCATCACCTGGGCGCACCACCTCGCGCGGGTTCTCGACGTGTCGGGGGGCCAGCTCGGAGACGTGCACCAGGCCCTCGACGCCGTCGAGCACCTCGACGAAGGCACCGAAGGGAACGACCTTCGTGACCTTTCCCTCCAGCTCGTCGCCGACGTTGTAGGTCTTTACCATCCGCTCCCAGGGGTCTTCCTGGGTCTGCTTGAGGCCCAGCGATATCCGCTGCCGCTCACGGTCGATGTCGAGCACCTTGACCTGCACCGGGTCGCCGATCGCCAGCACCTCGCTGGGATGGCGGATGTGCGTCCAGGAGAGCTCGGAGATGTGGATCAGGCCGTCGATTCCGTCCAGGTCGACAAAGGCGCCGAAGTCCACGACGTTGGAGATGCGCCCGTCGACGACCATCCCGGGCTCCAGCCGGTCGATGATGCGCTGGCGGACCTCCTTGCGCTCCTCCTCCAGCACCGCGCGGCGCGAGAGCACGACGTTGTTGCGCGCCCGGTTGAGCTCGATCACCTTGGCCTGCATCTGCGTGCCCAGGTACTGGTCGAGGTTGGGCACGCGGCGGATGTCGACAAGTGATGCCGGCAGGAAGCCACGGATGCCCAGATCGATGATCAGCCCGCCCTTGACGACCTCGATCACCGTGCCCTCGACGGTTGCGCCGGTGCGAGCAGCTTCCTCGACGTGGCGCCATGCGCGCTCGAAGCGGGCGCGCTTCTTGGAGACGATCATGCGGCCGTCCTGATCCTCCTTGGTCAGGACGATCGCTTCGATCTCCTCGCCGAGCGCAACCTCCTCGTCGGGGTTCACGGTGCGGCGGATCGAGAGCTCGCCGGCCGGGATCACGCCCTCGGACTTGTAGCCGATGTCCACAAGCACCTCGTCCTTGTCGATGCGGACCACCTTGCCCGTGACGACTTCGCCCTCCTCGATCGGCTTCAGCGTCGCGTCGTAGTTGGGCACGATCCGCCCATCTATCTCCAGCAGAAGTCCTCCCGAGCCGGCTACGACTTGGCCTGCGGCCGGCTCCGCTGTCTGCTCGATCAGTGCTTGCACCACGGGAAGCGTAGCGCAGGTTCGCCGCCGGCCGTAGCCAGGGAGGAAGGTGCGCGGCATATGATTGGCGATCATGGCGCAGAGGGCGACAAAGCGGGGTGCGGCGCGCACCCGCCTGAACGTCGACTGCGAGGTGCTGATCTGCGGCGCCTCCTTTGCGGGCTTGGCGGTCGCCCGCGAGCTGGCGGGCAGCGGAGCGAAGGTGATGGTGATCGACCGCTACGAGGTCGGCGAGCGCCAGACCTCCGCCTGTGCCGCCCCCACTGTCTGGCTCAACGCGCTCGGGCTGGGGAGCACAGCTGTGCAGAGCTTTTCGGAGATCATCGTCCACACCCGCCACGCCAGGACGCGCTGGCGGCTGCCGTTCAGCTTCTCGACCTTCGACTACAGAGAGCTCTGCGCGCAGCTGTTTGCCCAGTGCGAGCTCCCTGAGGGAGCCTTTGAGACCGCGACCGTGACGGGGCGCGACGGCGATCTGGTGCAGACCGACCGCGGGCAGCTGCGAGCGGGGCTGATCGTCGATGCGCTCGGCTGGCGCCGCGTGCTCAGCGGCGGCAAGCCGATCCAGCCGCCGCGGGCGCGCCTCTCGCGGGGGCTGGAGGTCCACCCTGCCGGGCGCCGCACGGAGATGGAGCTGTGGATCGACGATCGCTGCATCCGCGCGGGCTACGGCTGGTCCTTCCCCGCCGGCGATGAGGTGCGGGTGGGCGTGGGCTCGTTTCGCCCTGCCGATCATGTGCGCGAGCCCACGGTGCGCCTCGCCGGCAGCCTCGATCTGCCGCCTTCAGGCTTTCAGGGCAACTGGATCCCCCACGCGCTGCGCCCTGCGGTGGAGGATGGGGTCTTCTTTGTCGGGGACTCCGCCGGCCACTGCCTGCCGCTGACCGCAGAGGGCATCCGCACCGCCCTCTACTTCGGAATCGCCTGTGGTCGAGAGCTGCGCGCGGTGCTCGAGGGCCGCTACGAGCGCGAGCAGGCGCTCGGGCGCTATGGCGCCTTCTCCGATCGCCATGCCTGGAAGTACAGGTCACTGCTGCGCACCCAGCAGCTGGTCGGCGCGCTGACGCCCAGTCGCCTCGTCAGCTGGCTGGTGCGCTCGCATGGGCAGCGCGCCATCTGCAACTGGTCCTTCGGCCACTACTACCGGATCGCGCGCCCCCAGACGCTCGGCATCCCCGAGCCGCCGGATGTGCCGCCGCGGGGGCGCGCCCGCGTGCCCGCGCTTGCGCACAGCCATCCTGCATAGCTGGCGCGCACACAGCGACAGGGACCGCGCGCAGTCCGCTCACAGTCGCGCCAGCACGCCGGCAAGAGCGCGGATGCCAAGCTCGATCTCTGACGCGGTGAGGTTGCCGTAGCCGAGCGCCACCGCATCGGTGCTTGGCGGCTGCTCGATGAGATGCATGCTCAGCGGATACACGCGCACTCCCGCCTGCTCGCAGCTGAAGAGGAGCTCCTCTGCGTCGACGGCACCGGGCAGGTGCAGGAGCGCATGGAGCCCGGCGTCGGCTCCGGAGAGGGAGCAACCTGACAGATGCCTTGCCACCGCATCAGCCAGCGCTGCGCGCCGCAGGCGGTAGCGTCTGCGCAACGCGCGCAGGTGCCGGTCGTATTCGGCATGCTCGAGCAGGTGCGCGAGAGCCAGCTGCGGCAGGGCCGCGCTGCCCAGGTCGTCCACGAGCCTTGCCTGGATGAAGGGCGCGCGCAGCTGCTCGGGCAGCACCACCCAGCCGATGCGCAGCGCGGGCGAGAGCGTCTTCGAGGCGCTGCCAACGTAGATGACGCGGTCGGGCGCGAGCCCCTGGAGCGCCGCGAGCGGCCGGCGGTCGTAGCGCAGCTCGGCGTCGTAGTCGTCCTCGATCAGCAAGCCGCCCTGCCGCACCCACGCCAGCAGCGCGCCGCGCCGCCGCGGCGATAGCACCACGCCGGTCGGCAGCTGGTGGGCAGGAGCGCACAGCAGAACCGGCGCCGAGAGCTTCTCGACCTGCGCTCCCTGCTCATCGACCGCCACCCCGACGACGCGCAGGCCGGCGGCGGCAAAGAGCGCACGGTGAGCGGGCAGACAGGGATCCTCGACGGCTATCTCGCGGTGACCAAGCTGGACGAGCGCGCGCGCCAGGAGCGCCAGCGCCTGTGTCGCGCCGGAGCTCACCATGACCGACTCCCCGCTTGCGATCACTGCGCGCGCGCGGCGCAGATAGTCGGCAAGCGCGAAGCGCAGCTCCGGCAGGCCGCGCACGTCGGGGTAGGCGAAGATCGAGGGCGGCGCCGTGCGCAGCACATCGCGCAGCGCACGCAGCCAGCGGGCGCGCGGAAAGGCGGCGAGATCGGGCGCGCCCGGGAAAAAGTCATAGCGCGGCGCCGCAGGCGCGGCGGCGCGTGGCTCGTCAAGCCGCTGTCTCAAGGCATGGGCGACAAATGTCCCCGCTCCGCGCCGAGCGGTGAGGTAGCCCTCGGCGAGCAGCTGCTCATAGGCCTGGACGACAAGGGAGCGCGAGAGGCCCAGATCGGCGGCGAGCGCGCGGCTAGAGGGCATCCGCGCACCCGGCGCCAAGCGGCCTTCACGGATCGCCTCGCGCAAGCCCGACTCCAGCTGCGCGCGCAGCGGCCGGGAGCGGCTGCCGACAAGCGCCAGCAAGAGCTCCGGGCCGAGCGGTGAAGTGGATCTCATAATTCGTCCGCAAGTGGTCCTTGCCGGTGAGCCACTGCTCTCCTAACCTAGCGTCATCGCTGTAGCGCAACGCGCCTGCCGCGCGCGCAGCGGCAAGTAGCTCGTTTGAAAGGAGCAGAAGATGGCATACATCACCGCAGTTGCACCCCGGCGCAGGAGCCTGCTTTTGCGCGCCGTCTACTGGATGGGCAGGCGCCGGATGAGACAGGTCACCGGCAGGAGCCTGAAGCGCACGCCGGAGCAGATCGGGATCATGGCGCACGCTCCGATCCTGCTTTTTGGCTACGGGATGTTGGAGCAGGCGATGGCCTCGCGCCCCAGGGTGGACGCGCACCTGCGCTCGCTCGCCGAGCTGAAGGCCGCAGCGCTGATCGGCTGCGAGTTCTGCCTTGACATCGGCTCGCCGGCCGCGCGGATGTCCGGCATATCAGACGATCAGCTGCGCGAGCTGCACCGCTACAGCGACAGCGATTACTTCGATGAGCGCGAGTGCCTGGTGCTCGATCTCACGGTCGCGATGTCCCATACTCCCCCGCATGTCGAGCCGGGGCTGATCGAAGCGCTGCGCGAGCATTTCGACGAGCGCCAGCTGGTGGAGCTGACCGCGCTGATCGCGCTCGAGAACCTGCGCTCGCGCTTCAACGCGGCCTTCGGGATCGGCCCGACCGGCTACAGCGAGGGCTCGTTCTGCGCCAGCGCGGAGCGAGCCGCAACGCAGCTCTGAAAGGCTCAGGCGCGCGCGACTAACGACGCACGACCAGCACGACGCCCGCCACGAGCAGCGCCAGGCCGATGATGCGCGTGGCTGAAACCGGGGCACGCGGCAGGCCCAGCAGGCCAAAGCGATCGATCGCCACCGAGATCGCTAGCTGCCCCGTGATCACCGCCGCCGAGAGACCGGTCGCTCCCAGGGTACGGACCGTGATCAGCGCGACGGCGACGTAGACGGCGCCGAAGAGGCCCCCGATCAGGGCCCAGGCGGGGGCGCGCGTGAGTCCCCCGAGGGCGCCAAGGCCGCCGTGCGCGAAGACGCCAGCGATCAGAACGAGGGCGAGCGTCCCGACCAGGAAGGAGACGGTCGCGGCCTGCAGCGAGCCCACCGAGCGCGCCAGCCGCGAGTTGACAGGCGCCTGCATCCCGACCAGCGTCCCTGCAGCCAGCGCGGCGAAGAGCGCGATCGTCTTGCTCATCGCAGCCTCCCCACACGTGTCTCAGCTGCCCGCTGCGCACGCGCACGGCGAGTTGCCCTCACTTTGCCTCCAGCCAGTTGTTGCCCACGCCGATGTCGACCACCAGCGCTGGCTCCCGCTCCCAGAAGGAGGTCATCGCAGAGCGCACGAGCTCGCTGGCCTGCTCGACCTCCTCAGGCGGCGCCTCGAAGAGCAGCTCGTCGTGAATGGTCAGGATCAGCCGCGTCCGCAGCGCCTCGCGGCGCAGCGCCTGCTCGGCGGCGATCATCGCGATCTTGATGATGTCCGCAGCACTGCCCTGGATGATCGAGTTCACGGCCAGGCGCTCGCCCGCCGATCGCTCCTGGTGCTTGGAGGAGGCAAGCTCAGGAAGCGTCCGGCGCCGCCCCCAAAGCGTACGCACCTCGCCGCTCTCGCGCGCGCGCTCGACGGTCTGGCGCATGAAGAGCGCCACCTGCGAGAAGCGCTCCAGGTAGGCGCTGATGAACTCGTGCGCCTCCTCGCGGCTGATGTTGAGGCGGTCGGCCAAGCCGTAGTCCGAGAGCCCGTAGACGATGCCGTAGTTGACCATCTTCGCCTTCGAGCGCATCAGCGGATCGACCGCCTCGGGATCGACCGAGAAGACCTGCGCGGCCGTCGCCGTGTGCACGTCCTCGCCGCGCGCGAAGATCTCCTTGAGCGCAGGCTCGTCGGCGACGTGCGCGAGCACGCGCAGCTCGATCTGGGAGTAGTCGGCGGCGATCATGCGCCAGCCCTCTCTGGCGCAGAAGCAGGCGCGGATCTCGCGCCCGGATTCGCGCCGGATCGGGATGTTCTGGAGATTGGGGTTGGTCGAGGAGAGGCGGCCGGTCTGGGCGACGGTCTGCAGGAAGGTCGTGTGCAGGCGCGACTCGGCGTCGACCATGCCCGGCAGCACGTCGATGTAGGTCTTCAGCAGCGTCTGCAGCTCGCGAAAGCGCTCGATCAGCGGCACGATCTCGTGCTCGCCCCGCAACGACTGCAGGACGCGCGCATCGGTCGAGTAGCCCGTCTTCCCCCGCCGCCGGCGCGGCAGGCCGAGCTTCTCAAAGAGAATCCGCGAGAGCTGCGCCGGGGAGGTGATCAGGAACTCCTCGCCGGCGAGCGCCTGGATGCGCCCTTCCAGCTCGGCCATCTCCGCGCGGGTGCGCTCGCCGATCTCCCGCAGCAGCGCGACGTCGATGCGCACGCCGCGAAGCTCGATCGCGCGCAGCACCCCCACCAGGGGCAGCTCGATTCCCTCCAAGAGCGCGCTCAGCTCCAGGCGCTCGAGCTCCTCACGCTGGAGCGCGGTGAGCGCGCGCACCAGCAGCGCGTCGCGCTCCGGGCCCTCCTCCACGGCGACCTCCAGCTCGCGCTCGGCGCAGAGCTCGTGCAGGCGGTAGCGCTGACGGGAGGGCTCGATCAGATAGGCGGCGATCATCGTGTCGTGCGCCAGGCGCTCGGGCACCGCTCCGAGCGACTTGGCATCGTGAAGCGCAAGGGGCCGCTCGGCGCAGGCCGCGATCACCTCGGCCGCCTCGGCGCAGCTGCCGCTGAGCAGCAGATCTGCTCGCCGACCCGCTCCCTTGGCGGGCAGCTCCCCGGCGATGGCGAAGCTCAGCGGGGGGCCTCCCCGCTCGTCCGCAAAGAGCTCGCCCTGGCGTGGCTCGCACACTTGGAAGGCGAGGAACAGCGTCCCCTCCGCAAGCGCGCCAAGCTGCTCGCCGAGCTCCGCTAGCGCAACCTCGCGCACCCGGGGCCGGCGCTGTGAGCGCCGCCGGCGAGGGCGCCCCCGGGCGGGCGCGGCGCCTGCCGCCGCGCTGTCGACCCCTTTATCTGCGCCAAGCGCCGCTTCGAGACGGCCCGGAAGGCTGTTGAGCTCATAGGCCGAGAAGAGCTCGCGGACGCGCTCCCAGTCGGGCGCGATCGGCTCAAGCGCGCCCGGATCGAGCGTGAGCGGCAAATCGCGCTTGGCGCGCGCAAGCTCCCGCGAGAGTCGGGCCTGATCGGCGAGCTCCTTCAGGCTCTGCCGGCGCTTTGTGCCGCTCACCTCATCGGCGTGCGCGAGGACCTGCTCGAGCGAGCCGAAGCGGGCGAGCAGCTCCGCGGCGGTCTTCTCGCCGATGCCCGGCACGCCCGGGATGTTGTCGGATCTGTCGCCCTTCAAGCCGTAGAAGTCCGGGATCAGCTCCGGAGGCACGCCGAAGCGCTCGATCACCGCGCTGCGGTCGTAGCGCTTGGTGTCGGTCACGCCCCGTGTGGTTGCGAGCACGTCGATCAGGCCCTGCTCGTCCACCAGCTGCAGGACATCGCGATCGCCGGTGAGGATGCTCACCGCCAGCGGCGGTTGCCGGCGCCTGGCGCTCTCGGCAAGCGTCGCGATGATGTCGTCGGCCTCATATCCAGGCAGGGCGACGGTGGCGAAGCCGAGCGCGGCCGCGAGCTCTTCGGCCGCCTCCCACTGGCGCGAGAGCTCCGGCGGGCGCTCGCGCCTCGTTGCCTTGTAGGGCTTGTAGAGCTCTGTTCGGCCGGAGGTTCCGCGGTCCCAGGCGACGACACCGCGCACGCGCCCGTGCTCGCCGATCACGCGCACGAGCATAATCGCGAAGCCGTAGATCGCGTTGGTCGGCTCTCCCGCCTCGGTCGCCATGTCCCCAGGCACCGCATAGTAGGCGCGGTAGAGGAGGCTCGGACCGTCGATCAGGAAGATGCGTCCCTCCCGCCCTGCCGTCGCGTGACTGTCCTTTGACGCCATTATCTGGTCCGGCACTTTAGAGTGCCGCACATGAGCGCAACGCCCAGCGCACAGTTCCGACTGACGATCCGCGTGCGGATCGACGAGCATGAGACCGCGCTGGCGGAGATCGCCGAGGCGATCGCAGGCGCCGGCGGCGCAGTCAGCGCGCTGGACTTGGTCGAGTCCGAGGGCGGCGAGTCGATCCGCGACATCGTTGTCGACGCGGCGGGCCAGGAGCAGTGGCAGGAGATCCTCGCCGCGCTGCATTCGCTTGCGGGCGTCGCGGTCATCGAGACCACCGATCGCACCTTCCTGCTGCACGTCGGGGGCAAGATCGAACAGCGCAACAAGCATCCGATCGCATCGCGCGAGGACCTCTCGATGGTCTACACCCCGGGCGTCGCGCGCGTCTGCCTGGCGATCCACGAGGAGCCCGAGCGCGCCTTCCAGTACACGATCAAGCGCAACACGGTCGCCGTGGTCTCGGACGGGACCGCGGTGCTCGGCCTGGGCGACATCGGGCCGGCGGCGGCGATGCCGGTGATGGAGGGCAAGGCCTGCCTGTTCAAGGAGTTCGCGGGCGTCGACGCCTTTCCGATCTGCCTTGACACAAAGGATCCCGACGAGATCGTGCAGAGCATCGTGAACATCGCGCCGACCTTCGGCGGGATCAACCTCGAGGACATCTCCGCGCCACGCTGCTTTGAGATCGAGGAGCGTCTCCAGGCGGCACTGCCGATCCCGGTCTTCCACGACGACCAGCACGGCACCGCTGTGGTGGTGATGGCGGCGCTGCTCAACGCGCTCAAGCTGACGGGCCGCTCGCTGCAGCAGCTGCGAGTGCTGATCATCGGGCTGGGCGCGGCCGGGATCGCGGTGACCAAGATCATGCGCTCAGCGGGCGTGCGCGAGATCATCGGCACCGACTCGCGCGGCGCCCTGCACGTGCGGCGCGAGGACTACCTCGACGGCACCATGTCGGCCGTCAAGCGCTGGTTTGCGGAGGTGACAAACCCCGAGTGCCGCGAGGGCTCCCCGGCGGAGGTGATCGAGGGCACAGACCTGCTGATCGGCGTCTCCGGCGCGCGCGCCCTGCCGGCGGAGGCGCTGGCGAAGATGAACGACGACGCGATGGTCTTCGCGATGGCAAACCCGACGCCAGAGGTCGTGCCTGAGGAGGCCGCCCCGTACGTTCGCATCATGGCGACGGGGCGCTCGGACTACCCCAACCAGATCAACAACGTGCTCTGCTTCCCCGGCGTCTTCCGCGGCGCGCTCGATGTGCGCGCGCAGCGGATCACCGAGCAGATGAAGATGGCCGCGGCGCATGCGATCGCGGCGATCATCCCCGAGGAGGAGCTGCGCGAGGACTACATCATCCCGTCGGTCTTCAACCGCGAGGTCGCCCCTGCGGTGGCGGCCGCGGTCGCTGAGGAGGCGCGCCGCAGCGGCGAGGCGCTGGCAGATGGCAAGGTCGGCTTCGCCCCCGGGGACTACGCGCACGGCGAGAGCGGGACCAGCCGTGCCTGAGAGCAGGCCGATCGCGATCAGCGGCGCAAGCGGCCTGATCGGGCGGGCGATCACGGCGGCGCTGCTCGAGCGCGGCACAAGCGTCAGCGTGCTGAGCCGCTCGCCGGAGCGCGCCCGCGAGGCGCTCGGCGCGCTTGCGCAGGAGCGGATCTCCTACTACGCCTGGGATGGCGCCGGGCCGGCGCCCGCGCAGGCGCTTGCGGGCGCGCGCGCGGTGATCCACCTGGCGGGCGAACGCATCGACCAGCGCTGGAGCTCGGCCGCCAAGCGGCGCATCCACGACAGCCGCGTGCAGGGAACGCGCAACCTGGTCGAGGGGATCCGCGCGCTCAGCGCAGAGCAGCGGCCAGAGACGCTGCTCTGCGCCTCGGCGATCGGCTACTACGGCGCACGCGGCAGCGAGCCGCTTGACGAGGAGGCGGCGCCGGGCGAGGGGTTCTTGGCTGAGGTCTGCCGTGCCTGGGAGGAGTCGGCGCTCTCAGCCCGCGAGCTCGGCCTGCGCGTCGTCTGCCTGCGAACCGGGGTCGTGCTGGACGCCCGCGAAGGCGCGCTGGCGCGGATGCTCACGCCCTTCCGCGCCGGCCTTGGCGGCCCGATCGGCTCCGGCCGCCAGTACATCTCCTGGATCCATCGCGAGGACGTCGCAGGTCTCTACCTGAGCGCGCTCGAGGATCAGCAGCTCGCGGGCGCGCTCAACGCCACCGCCCCCCACCCGGCCACCAACGCGCAGTTCACGCGCGCGCTGGCGCGCGCCCTGCACCGGCCCGCGCTGCTGCCGATCCCGCCGCCGGCGCTGCGCCTCCTCTACGGCGAGATGGCGACGCTGCTGACAACCGGCGCGCGCGTGGTGCCGGCGCGCGCGCTTGTGGCAGGCTTCGAGTTCCGCCACCCCGAGCTGCCGGGGGCGCTTGCTGCCGCGCTCAGCCGCCAGGAGCGCTGAGCAGCATCAACGGCACGGTCTCGCCGTGCGCGACCGCTTCGATCTCGTAGCGCGAGAGGGTGGTTTCGCCGTCAGGCTCGATCGCATAGCGCCCCAGCAGCGAGTGGCGCGTGCTGAGCGCGTAGAGGCTCTTGGTGACCGCGCTGCGCTGGTTGTCGTGCGCTCCGGCCTTCACCAGCGCGTCCAGCACCAGCTGCATCGCTTCGTAGCCGTAGAGCGCATACACCTTTCCTTCTTCGTGGAAGGCTTCGGTGTAGCGCACGAGCAGCGCGCGCGCCGCAGGCGGGTAGGCGGCAGGGGTCAGCCAGGGCGATCCGAAGTAGCTGCTTGCCCCCGCCGGGCCGATGCGCGCGGCAAAGCGATCGTTTGCCAGCTGGTGGGACCCCAGCAGCAGCAGCCTCGGGTCGCGCGCATAGAGGGCGCGAAAGAGCGCAACCGTGCCACCTTCGTCAGGCCCGCTGAAGAACACCGCCTGCGCGCCGCTGTCAGCGACCTTTTCCGCCAGCGAGGCGAATTCCGCCGGTTCGCCGCCGGCGCCGATGTGCACCCGTTCGCTCGCCGCGACGGCGATCCCGGCCGCGGCGGCATCTTCGCGCAGCAGCTCTGCCAGCGAGATGTTGAAGGAGTCTTCGTTGCTCAGCACGTAGAGGCTGTGGATGCCCCGCGTGCGCAGGAAGGCGACGTCTGCGCGCGCCTCGACCGGATCGGCCGGGAACAGGCGCAGGAAGGTCATCTTGCCGCTCGGATAGAAGCGCTGCGGGTCATACTGCCCTGCGTCCTCGCTCGAGGTGAGGCCGATGTAGGGGCTGCCCGGAGCGATCTGCGGGATGCTTGCGCCGTTGGTCAGCGGCAGCGCGACCGCGCTTGCGCCAGACGCCAGGTCGCCGATGTAGGCGATCGCGTCGTTGTCCTGGGCGGCGAGGCGCGCGTTGGAGGCCGCAAGGCCCGGATCCCACTGGCCGCTCTGTGGATTGGCGTCGTTGAGGACCACGAGGCTCACCTTCATCGGCCCCGCGCGACCGCCGGCGGCATCCAGCGCAAGCTGCTCGCCGCGCACGATCTGGCGCGCGACCGGGGCTTCGAGGCCCTCCAGGGGAACGCTCGTGTAGACGCTGACGTGGTTGCCCGGAACGTCCGGGTTCGCGCTGACGGCGATCGTCCCGCAGCCGCAGAGCGCTAGCGCGAGCAGCAGCAGCGCCGGATGGCTCAGCCGCAGCCGCACCGCTCTAGCGGCGACGGCCTGGCAGGTAGCGCACTAGCGCCCTGCTCATCACGCCTAGAAGCATCACGGTCACCGCGATCATGAACGAGTCAAAGCTCGTCAGGTTGACGGTGGTCTGAATGCTCCAGAGGATGACCCAGAGCGCGAGGCTGAAGGTGACGGTTACGATCAGGCCCATCGGCGCCAATCCTACATGCCCGCCCCGCGCGATGCCCCGGCGCGATGGCGGCGCCCACGCGCCTCAGCGCACAAGGCCCTCGGCGATCCGGGCCAGCACCTCCGCGACCGCCTCCGCCGGTCGCTCTGCCGCCTCCGCCGCCCGCACCAGCCGTGAGCCGATGACCACGCCCTCGGCGCCCGCCTGCACGGCGGCGCGCGCGTGCTCGGCGGAGGCGATGCCGAAGCCCAGCGCCAGCGGCAGCTGCGTGTGGGGGCGGGCGGCGGCGATCAGCTCGGCGTAGCGGAGCTCCTCCAGCGAGCGCTCGCCGGTCGTTCCGGTGACGGAGACCAGGTAGAGGAAGCCGCGCGCGCAAGCGGCGATCTGCGCTAGTCGCCGCTGAGGCGTGGTGGGCGCGATCAGCGGCACCAGCGCGATCCCGAGCGCATCGGCGATCGCGCGCAGCCGGCCGGACTCCTCGAGCGGCAGGTCGGGCACGATCAGCCCGCTTGCGCCCGCGATGCGCAACCGCTCGAGAAAGCGCTGCGCGCCGGGCGCGAGCACCATGTTGGCGTAGGCCATCACCACCACCGGGACCTCAGGGGCGATCGCGCGCGCGACCTCCAGGACGCCGGCCAGATCGGCTCCGCCCGCCAGCGCGCGCGCGCCGGCGGCCTGAATCACGGGGCCGTCAGCAAGCGGATCGGAGTAGGGAACCCCCAGCTCGATCACATCTGCGCCGACCTCGATGCAGGCGCGAGCGATCGCAAGCGAGTCTGCGAGCGTCGGGAAGCCTCCCATCACATAGGGCATCAGCGCGGCGGGGCGCCGGCGGGCCGCGAAGGCCTCTGCGAGGCGCGCGACCCCGCTCTGCGGGGTGGTCGCGCTCATCTGCCCTCGAGCTCCCCCTGAGCTGCGCCCGCTGCGCCCTCTGAGAGCGCGATCACCTCCGCCAGGTCCTTGTCCCCGCGCCCGGAGAGGCAGAGCAGGTCCAGCTCGCCCGGGGGCGCGTCATCGGCAAGCCAGGCGAGCGCGTGGGCTGACTCGAGCGCCGGAATGATCCCCTCCAGGCGACAGAGCTTGCGGAAGGCAGCGAGCGCCTGGGCGTCGGTGACGGCGACGTAGCGCGCGCGTCCGCTGTCGCGCAGGAACGCATGCTCGGGCCCGGCTCCGGGGTAGTCGAGCCCCGCCGAGACCGAGTGCGCCTCGCGGATCTGACCCTCCTCGTCCTGCAGCACCGCCGAGAGCGAGCCGTGCAGGACGCCCGGGCGGCCGCGCACGGTCAGCGGCGCGCCGTGGCGGGAGCCCGCAAGCCCCTCTCCGCCCGCCTCGACGCCGATCAGCTGCACCTGCGCATCCTCCAGAAAGGCGGAGAAGATGCCGATCGCGTTTGAGCCGCCGCCGACGCAGGCGATCACCCGGCCGGGCAGCCGGCCGCAGCGCTCGAGCACCTGGGCGCGCGCCTCGGACCCGATCACGCGCTGCAGGTCGCGCACGAGCGCCGGATAGGGCGCGGGCCCCACGGCCGAGCCGATCACGTAGTGGGTGCTCTCGACGTTGGCGACCCAGTCGCGGATCGCCGCCGAGACCGCCTCCTTCAGGGTCCGGGCACCCGCTTGGACAGCGACCACGCGTGCGCCGAGCAACGCCATCCGCTGCACGTTCGGACGCTGGCGACGGACATCTTCTGCGCCCATGTAGACGACGCACTCAAGCCCACAGCGCGCGCAGGCGGTGGCGGTGGCGACGCCGTGCTGGCCGGCGCCGGTCTCGGCGATGATCCGCCGCTTGCCCATCCGCTGCGCGAGCAGCACCTGGCCGAGCGCGTTGTTGAGCTTGTGCGAGCCGGTGTGGTTGAGGTCCTCGCGCTTGAGCAGCACCTCCCAGCCCAGCTGCTCGGAGAGGCGCCGGGCGGGGTAGATCGGCGTCGGCCGCCCGGCGAACTCTGAGAGCTGCGCCGAGAGCTGCGCCTGAAAGGAGCGATCGACGCGCGCCTGGCTCCAGGCCGCCTCGAGCTCCTGCAGGGCGGGCATCAGCGTCTCGGGCACGTAACGGCCGCCGTAGGGGCCGAAGCGCTGCTCGATAGTGCCTGCCACCGGCTGAGCCTACCCTGCCCGCTGACCTGCGGAGACTGCTGCGAAGAAGGCGCGCAGTCGCTCGGGATCCTTGCGCCCAGGCGCAGCCTCGGTGCCGGAGGCCGTGTCCACGGCGCAGAGGCCGTGATCGGCGGCGGCAGCGATCCCATCGGCGACGTTCCCCGCGTGGAGGCCGCCGGAGAGGATCAGCGGCACGCGCGCGCGGCGCCCGCCGAGCAGCGACCAGTCGAAGCTCTCGCCGCTGCCGCCGCGCACGCTCGCGCTCCGGCAGCGCGAGTCGAGCAGGTGAAAGTCGACGTGATAGCGCTCGGCGTCGTGCAGGTCGCCGGCCGCGCCGATCCGGAAGGCCTTGATCACACGGGCGCCGGTGCGCCTGGCGACCTCTGCGCAGAAGGCCGGCCCCTCGTCGCCGTGCAGTTGAACGAGGTCGAGCGCCAGCAGCTCGGCGTGCCACACGACCTCCGCCAGCGTCGCGTTGACGAACACGCCGCAGAGCAGGGCGCGCCGGCGCAGCTGTTCGCTGATCGCAAGCGCGGCGGCCTGCGAGCAGCGCCGCGGGCTTGCCTCGTAGAAGACCATGCCCAGCGCCCACGCGCCGAGCCTGACCGCCAGCAGGGCATCGTCGGGCTGCGTCAGGCCACAGACCTTCACACGCACCTGCGCCCCAGGGCGGCGCTCGGCGCGTGGGCGATCGTGATCGGCTGGCTCGGAGGGCGGGCCCGGATCGGTGGCTGGGGTGGAGGCGTTCACCAAGCCAACGCTAGCGAGTCGCCGGGCGCACCCTGGCCTTTCGCCCTACCCTTCGCCTTCGCCGCTGCCGCCTTCGCTGCTGCCTTCGCTGCTGCCGCCTTCAACGCCTTCGCCGCTGCTCTTGGGCTTTGCGGAGGGGCGGGTGGTGAGCGTCGCCCTGACGGTCTTCTTGGTGTAGCCGTGGCCGCCGGAGTTGGGCGCATACATTTCGATGCTCACCGTTTCGCCCGGGTGCTTGGAGGTGATCGCGCTCGCGAGGTCTTCGGAGCTTCTGATCGCCTGGCCGTCGACGCCGACGATGATGTCGCCGCCGATCTTCACGGCGGCGCCGCCGATGTTGGTTTCCACGTCGCCGCCGCGGATGCCTGCCTTTTCAGCCGGGGTGCCGGCGTATACGCTCTGCACGAGAGCGCCTTCATGAACGGGGAATTCGATCCCCGGCACGTTCAGCGCGCCGTCGAGGGTGAGCGTGAGCACGCCGAGATAGGCTTCGCGCACGGTGCCGCCCTTCTCCAGTTCGGGCAGCTCCTGCTTGGCGGTGTTGATCGGGATCGCAAAGCCGATGCCGATGTTGCCGTTGGTGCCGGCGGTCTCGATCTGGGAGTTGATGCCGATCACTTCGCCGCGTGCGTTGAGCAGTGGGCCGCCCGAGTTGCCCGGGTTGATCGGGGCGTCGGTCTGGATCACGTTGGTGATCGCAAAGCCGTTGGGCGCCTGGATTTCGCGCTGCAGGGCGGAGACCACGCCGGTCGTCAGCGTTCGCTCCAGATCGAAGGGGTTGCCGATCGCAAACACCGGTTCGCCTACCTGGACTGCGGCGGAGTTGCCGAGCTTGAGCGGGTGCAGGGTCAGCCCTTCGGTGGGCACGTGCAGGACGGCAAGATCCTTGGATGGATCCTTGCCGACTATCTGCGCGTTGACGGCCTTGCCGTGTTCGCTGAAGGAGACCGTCACCTTGACGGCGTTCTCAACGACGTGCCAGTTGGTCAAGATCGTCCCGTTGGAGGAGATCACGATCCCCGAGCCGGTGTCGAGGCTGCGCTGGGTCCCTTCGCCGCGGAAGAATTCAAAGGGCGATTCGGAGTGGTGCACGACGGTCGCGCTGACGAAGACAACGCCGGGCGCATCCATCTCGTAGATCTGGTGGGCGTTGAGCACGCCGCTGTTGGATGCGTTGGCGGTGCTCGTCGGGATCACCGGCGTCGATTCGACGCGCGTGAGGACCTTCTTGGTGCCGAGGTCGCCGAGCGCGGCCACCACCGCGATCACAATGCCCGCGCCGGCCAGCGCCGCCAGGAAGGGAATCAGAAACAATCGTTTGCCGTTGATTGAGCTCATCGCCAGCCAATGATTGCGAATGCCGATGAAGCGCGCCTTAAGGGCGACGGCGGGCTCATAAAGATCTGGGCTGAGCGCCGGGCGCAGGCGTTCGCTCCAGCGCCGCGACCAGCTGCGCCAGCGCGCGCGCAGGGTCTCCGGCGCGCATGAGGGCGGAGCCGATCAGCGCCCCGTGCACCCCTGCCTCGCGCAGCTCGAGCAGCTGCTGGGCGCTTTCGATGCCCGACTCCGAGACGATCAGCGCTTGAGCGGGAACCGCGCTGAGCAGCTGGTGGGTGCGCGTGAGATCGACGCTGAAGTCGCGCAGGTCGCGGTTGTTGATGCCGATGATCGCGGCGCCCGCGCAGAGCGCTCGATCGAGCTGGGCACGGTCGTGCACCTCGACCAGCGCATCGAGTCCGAGCGCGCGCGCCTCCTCCAGCAGCGCGCAAAGCTCGCGGTCGGAGAGCGCTGCGACGATCAGCAGCACCGCATCGGCTCCGGCCACGCGCGCCTCGAGCAGCTGATAGGGGTCGATGATGAAGTCCTTGCGCAGCAGCGGTAGGGCGCATGCGCCCCGCGCAGCCTCCAGGTCGGCTAGCGAGCCGCCGAAGTGCGCGCGCTCGGTCAGCACCGAGAGCGCGCTCGCCCCGCTGCGGGCGTAAGCGGCCGCCAGCGCGCCCGCATCAAGCTCGCTGCGCAACGCTCCGGCGGAGGGCGCGCGGCGCTTGATCTCCGCGATCAGTGCCAGCTGCCCGGCTGCCAGCGCGCTGCGGAGGGCACCGTGCGGAGGGCGAGCGTCCGGGCGCTGCCCGGCCTCCGCGAGCCGCTTGGCAAGGGCGCCTTCTGAGAGCTCGCGCTTGCGCGCCGAGAGCTCCTCGCGCGTGAGCGCGATGATCTGGCCGAGGATCCCCTCCGGGGCGCCGCTCACGGCCTGTGCTCCTGCCGCGAGGGTTCAGCGCCCCCAGCGGAGCGCTGACCGGCATGGCTGGCGCTGACATAGGCCTCAAGGACGGCCGCGGCCGCCCCCTCGGCAAGGCTTGCGCGCGCCGCCTGGACGCCCTCGGCGATGCTCTGCGCGCGCCCGGCGACATAGATCGCCGCGCCGGCATTGATCAGCGCGAGCGCCCGCGCCGGGCCGGGATGACCGGCGAGGATCGCACGCGTGAGCGCCGCGTTGTGCTCGGGGCTCCCACCGGCGGGCGCCTCCCAGCTCGCGGGCGGGCCCTGATCGTCGCGATCGCTGCGCTCCGCCGCGTCCGCGGGGACGTCTGCCGCGGGCGTCACCCCCGCCTGCGCCGGATCGAGCAGATGGGCGCGCAGGCGTCCTTCACGCACCTCGACCATCTGCGTGGGCGCAAAGGCCGAGATCTCATCGAGCCCGTCCTGCGCGGAGACGACAAGCGCATGCTCGGTGCCCAGCAGCGCAAGCGCGCCGGCGATCAGCTCAAGCAGGTCAGGGTCGGCGACGCCGATCAGCTGGCGCTCGGCGCCGGCGGGGTTTGTGAGCGGCCCCAGCAGGTTGAAGACGGTGCGCACCGCAAGCTCGCGACGGACGGGAACGACATAGCGCGTCGCACGGTGGTGGACGGGCGCGAACATGAAGCCGAAGCCGACGGCCTCGATCGTGCGCGCCACATCCTCCGCGTCGAGGTCGATGCGCGCGCCAAGGGCCTCGAGCAGGTCGGCCGACCCCGAGAGGCTGGTCGCCGAGCGGTTGCCGTGCTTGGCGACCGCGCAGCCGGCGCCGGCGGCGATCAGCGCTGCCGTGGTGGAGACGTTGAAGGTGCTGCGCCCGCCTCCCGTCCCGGCGGTGTCGAGCAGGTGCTCGGCGCGCACGTCCACCCTGGCTGCAAAGTCGCGCATCGTGCGCGCGAGCCCCGCAACCTCCTCGACCGTCTCCCCCTTCGTGCGCAGGGCGATCAGGAAGGCCGCGATCTCGACCTCGGAGGCGTTGCCGTCCATGATCTCCGCAAGCACCGCAGCTGCGCGCTCCTGGCCCAGATCCTGGCGGCGCGCGAGCCGGTCCACGGCATCCTTGACAAGCGCGTTAGCCACCGCGCCCTCGGTCGGCCAGGAAGTTCGCCAGCAGCCGCTTGCCCTCAGGCGTGAGCACCGACTCGGGGTGAAACTGCACGCCCTCGGCAGGCAGCTCGCGGTGGCGCAGTGCCATCAGCACGCCGTCGCCGTGAGCGGAGGCTTCCAGGCAGTCGGGCAGCTCGGAGGCGACGATCAGCGAGTGATAGCGCCCCACCACGAGGGGGCTTGGCAGGCCGGCGAAGATCGTGCGCCCGTCGTGCTCGATCGTGCTTGCCTTGCCGTGGACCGGGCTGTGCAGCAGATAGCGCCCGCCGAAGGCCGCCGCCAGCGCCTGGTGGCCGAGGCAGACCCCGAGCGTGGGCACCGCCGCCTGGGGCAGGCGGCTGGCGACCTCGCATGAGATCCCCGCCTCCGCGGGCGTGCAGGGGCCGGGAGAGATCACGCAGCGGTCGTACGAGCGCGCGAGCAGCTGATCGACGCTTGCGGCATCGTTGCGCACCACATCTACCTCCGCCCCCAGCTCTGATAGATACTGGACGAGGTTGTAGGTGAAGGAGTCGTAGTTGTCGATCATCAGCACCCTCACTCCCAGCCCTCCTGCTCGCAGGCAAGCTCGATCGCGTGTATCATCGCGCTCGCCTTCGCCTCCGACTCCGCGCGCTCGCGCTCGGGGCGCGCGTCCGCGACGGTGCCGCCGCCGGCCTGGATATGCGCGTGCCCGTCCTTGATCAGGACGGTGCGGATGTGGATGCAGGTGTCGAGGTCGCCGTTGTAGGAGAGGTAGCCGATCGCGCCGCCGTAGCCGCCGCGCTTGTGCGGCTCGAGCTCGTCGATGATCTGCATCGCCCGCACCTTGGGGGCGCCGGAGAGCGTTCCGGCCGGCAGCGTCGCGCGCAGCGCCTCCATCGCATCCATGTCCTCGCGTAGACGACCGCTGACCGCGGAGACGATGTGCATGACATGCGAGTAGCGCTCGATGCTCATCAGCGAGTCGACGCTGACGCTGCCGGCCCGGCAGACGCGCCCCAGGTCGTTGCGCGCCAGATCGACAAGCATCACGTGCTCGGCGCGCTCCTTCTCGTCGGCCAAGAGCTCCGCTGCGATGCGCTCGTCCGCGGCCGGGGTCTCCCCGCGCGGGCGGGTCCCGGCGACCGGGCGCGTGCTTGCCAGCGTGCCGCTGACGCGCAGATGCGGCTCCGGGCTGGCGCCGGCAAGCTGAAAGTCGCCGAAGTCCAGGTAGTACATATAGGGGCTGGGATTGACCGCGCGCAGACCGCGGTAGACGGAGAAGGGCGCGACGGGCAGCGCCGCCGAGAAGCGCTGGGAGGGAACGACCTGAAAGGCGTCTCCGGCGTGGATGTACTCGATGATGCGAGCAACCATCGCTTCGAAGCGCTCAGGGCTGACGTTGGAGGAGAAGCGCGGCGGGGGGACTGCTGCGCCGCGGGCCAGCTGCGGCAGCGGCCCCGCAAGCGCGGCGCGGACGGAGGCGATCGTCTCCGCGGCGCGCCGCCGCGCCTGCTCCTCGCCGGCGCCCGTCACCTCGCCGTTGGCGATCACGGTGATCGTGTGCTTCAGATGGTCGAAGGCGACGATCACATCGGTCGTCATCAGCGCCATGTCCGGGATCCCGAGCGGGTCGGGATTGGGCTCCCCCAGCGGCTCGACCGTGCGCACGAGGTCATAGCCGAAGTAGCCGACCGCCCCGCCCGTGAAGGGCGGCGGATCATCCAGCTCCATTTGCGCGTTGTGCGCGATCAGGTCGCCGGCGAGCCGAAAGGGGTCGCCTCCGTCATCGAGCGACCAGCGCAGCACGGCGCGCGGCTTGATGCCGATGAACGACCAGCGCCCCACCTGGATGCCCTGCTCGGCCGACTCCAGCAGGAAGGCGGGCTCCTCGGGCGCCAGCCTGCGCAGCTTCAGGAAGGCTGAGACCGGGGTGAGCGTGTCGTCGATGAAGCGCTCAGCGACCGGCAGCAGCAGGTGGCCGCTAGCGACGCCGCTCATCGAGCACCCCCACGACGTCAAGCAGGCTGCGCCCGCGCGTGCGCAGGAGGACAAGCAGGTGGTAGAGAAGGTCGGCGCCCTCTTCATCGACGCGCCGGTCGGACTCGCCCGCGGCGGCGCGCACCACCTCCTCCGCCTCCTCGGCGACCTTCTCGCCGGCGCGTGCGGGGTGCTCGAGCAGCTCTGTCGTGTAGGACCCTTGCGGCCGCGCGCGGGAGCGCTCGGAGAGCACCCGCTCAAGCGCGGGCAGCACCTCGTGGGGCGCTGCCGGCTGGCGCTCGCCACGGTGAAAGCAGGTGCGCTCGCCGGTGTGGCAGGCGGGGCCGGCAGGCTCCACCAGCGCCAGCAGCGCATCGCCGTCGCAGTCGACGCGCAGCGCCTTCACCCGCTGCGTGTTCCCGCTCGTTTCGCCCTTGTGCCAAAGCGCCTGCCGTGAGCGGCTGTAGAGGTGAAGCTCGCCGCTCGCACGGGTGCGCGCAAGCGCCTCCGCGTTCATGTAGGCGAGGGTCAGCACCTCGCCGCTTGACCAGTCCTGCACCACGCAGGGCACCAGCCCGCTCTGATTGAAGCGCACCAGCTCCTCGATGTCACCCTGCTCCAGCGCCGAGGAGCTCATCCGCTCTCCATCACATTCATGCTCACCGGGTCGATTCTAGGTGCAGCGATCGCGCACGGCGGCCCTCCGCCCTGCTGGACGCTCCCCCTACACTGCTGCCGATGGGGATGCAGGCCCTCATCGAGCGCAGGCTCCTCTTTGTGACCGGGAAAGGCGGGACCGGCAGGAGCACGATCGCGCAGGCGCTTGCGGCAACAGCCTCAGCACGCGGCGGACGAACGCTCCTGGTCGAGCTTGCAGGCGCCCGGCTGGAGGGTCAGGCAGCACCGGCGCAGCAGCGGGCGGAGGGCGCTCGCAAGAGCGCGCGAGGCGATCCTGGCGAGCACCCGCGCGCCTTCGAGCGGGCGCTCGTCGATCCGGACCGCACGCTGATCGACTGGCTGGCCGCGCTGGGCGGCCGGCTGCCCGCGCGCATGCTCGCCGCGCGTGCGAGCTTCCGCTTCTTTGCCGCCGCAGCGCCCGGCGCGCGCGAGCTGCTGAGCCTCGTGCGCATTCTTGAGCTCTGCTCGGGGGAAGGCCCTGAGGCTTATGCGACGGTGATCGTCGATGGGCCTGCCAGCGGCCATGCGCTGGCGCTCCTGCGAGCGCCGGGCACCTACGCCGCGATCGCCCGTGTGGGCCCGATCGCAGCACGTGCCGCAGAGGTGCAGGCGCTGCTGAAGGATCCCGCGCGCAGTGCGCTGATCGCGGTCGCGCGCCCCGTCGAGATGGCCGTCACGGAGACGATCGAGCTTGCGCACGGACTGCGCCGCGACCTGGGGCGAAGCCTCGATGCGGTGCTTGTCAACGGCGTGCTTGATGAGCGCTTCACCGCCGCGGAGCTGGCTGCTCTACGCCGGCTACAGGGACCGCCGCCGCTTGAGGCGGCCGTGCATGCAGCCGCGCTCGCTCGCGAGCGCACGGTGCGCGAGCACCATCAGATCGCACGCCTGCGCAAGGCGCGTCTGTGCGCCCACGAGCTGCCGTATCTGTTCAGCAACAGGATCGGCAGCGACGAGCTTGACCTGCTCAGCGCGGCGCTTGCCGACCTCTGAGCGGTCGGACGCTGCGCTGCTGGGGCGCTCACTCGATCTGCAGCCGCGCAAGCGCGCTTGGCTCGCTGCGCCAGCCGCGACGCGTGCGCACCGTCAGCTCAAGATGCACATGGCTGCCGAGCTCCCCTTCAAGGGTGCGGCGCGCGGCGCTGCCGATCGCCTTCACCATGCGTCCGCGGGCGCCGACCACGATCGCCCGCTGGGAGTCGGTCTCCACCCAGATCAGCGCGCGCACCAGCAGCGCCCCGGAGGGCAGCGGCGCAATCTCCTCCACGATCACCTCGGCGGCGTGAGGGAGCTCGTCGTAGACGCGCCGCAGCAGCGCCTCGCGGATCAGCTCCGCAAGGTGCAGCGCCATGGGCTGGTCGGATTCGGTCGAGGACGCAAAGAGGTGCTCCCCCTCGGGCATGCTCGCGCAGAGGTGCGCGGTCAGGGCATCCAGCCCTGCCCCGGTGCGCGCGGAGATCGGGAAGATCTCCTCCCCCACGCCGAGCCCCTCGGCGTCAAGCAGCGCCTGCGCGGTTCGCTGCGGCGAGGTGCGGTCGATCTTGTTGACCGCGATGCTCACCCGCGCGTGCGCCGCAGCGAGCGCCGCGGCGATGAAGCGGTCGCCGCCGCCGATGCGCTGGTCTGCGGCAAGCACCAGCAGCACCCGATCGGCCTCCTCAAGCTCGCGCCCCACGCGCGCTGCCATGCGCTGCGTGAGCAGATCGCGGGGGCGCTGAACGCCGGGCAGATCGACGAAGATCAGCTGCGTGGCGGCTAGCGTCAGCACGCCCCTGATCGCCCGGCGCGTGGTCTGGGGCCGATCGGAGACCGCCGCGACATGCCCCCCGACAAGCGCGTTGAGTAGCGTCGACTTGCCGACATTTGGCCGCCCGGCGAGCGCGATGAAGCCGCAGCGGGCGCTCAGCGCCGAGACCTCCGGCGGGAGAGCGCAAAGAGCAGCTGATCCTGCAGCGCCAGCATCTCGCCGCCGTCGCGCTCGTGGTCCATCCCGCAGAGATGCAGCACGCCGTGCACGAGCGCCTCGAGAAGGTCCGAGGCAAACTGCGGACAGATGAACACATCGCCGAGCTCGGGCGGCGGTGTGCCGCTCGCCCATCCCCGGCTGGCCTCGATGCCGTCGATCGGGAAGGCGAGCACGTCTGTCGGGCGCCGCCTGCCGCGGTGATCGCCGTTGAGCTGCGCAATCCGATCAGCCTCGACTAGGTGAACCGCCAGGTGGCCGCAGCGCAGGCCACAGGCGCCGGCCGCCGCCCGGGCGTAGCGTCGGATGGTCGCAGGGGCGGGTGCGCCCGCAGCGAGCGCGGCACGACCGAGCACATCGACCGCGATCGCCTCCGGCGCTGCGATCGGATGGCGCACGCTAGCTCCCACGTCCACCGTTTGCAGAGCTCCGCTGCGCATCCTCCTGAGCATGCCTGTCGTATGCCTCGACGATACGCTGCACCAGACGGTGGCGGACAACGTCGGCGCCGCTGAAGCGCACGAAGGCGATGTCCTCGATCGCCCCCAGCACCTCCCCCACGACAACGAGCCCCGAGCGCAGCTCGCGCGGCAGATCGACCTGCGTGATGTCGCCCGTGACAACCATCTTGGAGCGGAAGCCGAGGCGGGTCAGAAACATCTTCATCTGCTCGGGCGTCGTGTTCTGCGCCTCGTCGAGGATCACGAAGGAGTCGTTGAGCGTGCGCCCGCGCATGAAGGCGAGCGGGGCGATCTCGATCACGCCGCGCTCGATGTGTGCGGCGACCCGCTCTGGGTCGAGCATGTCGTGGAGCGCGTCAAAGAGCGGCCGCAGGTAGGGATCGACCTTGGCCATGATGTCCCCGGGCAGAAAGCCCAGGCGCTCGCCCGCCTCGACGGCGGGGCGAGTGAGGATGATGCGATTGACCTCGTGGCGCGAGAGCGCCGCCACCGCGAGGGCGACAGCGAGGAAGGTCTTGCCGGTGCCGGCAGGCCCGACGCCGAAGGTCACGGTGTTGCGGCGAATCGAGTCCACGTAGCGCTTCTGGTTGACCGTCTTGGGCGCGACCGTGAGCTGGCGATGGCGCCAGAGGACGTCTTCGAGGACCGCTGCCGGGGACTCCTCGGCTTCGAGGGTGTGCCGCACCGCAGCGACCGTCGCGGGGCTGACCTCTGCGCCGCGCTCGATCATCGCGACCAGCTCGGCAACCACGCGCAGGGCAAGCTCGTGCTCGTGCTCCTCGCCCTCGAGCGTGAGCAGGTTGCCGCGCAGGAAGATCGCGCAGTCAAGATCTCCCTGCAGGGCGCGCAGCACCGCATCGTGGCTGCCGGCAAGCTCGGCTGCGGCGTCTTGGGAGAGCTCGATCTGCGTTCTCATCCCTGCAGCGCTGCACGCACCGCCGCGGCCAGGCGGGATCCCTCGGCACGCCCCTGCGCGGCGGCCACCGCGTGCTTCATCACTCGCCCCATGTCAGCCGGCGAGGCTGCCCCGGTGGCGGCGATCGCCTCGCGCACCAGCTCCGCAAGCTCGCCGTCGGAGAGCTCGCTGGGCAGATAGGCCGCCAGCAGCTGCGCTTCGCCCTCCTCCCGCTCGGCAAGATCGCTGCGCCCGGCCGCCCGATAGGCGGCCGCGGCATCGGCACGGCGCTTGCGCTCACGGCGCAGGACGGCCAGCTCGTCGCCGTCGCCCTCCTTGTGGGCCTTGCGCAGCTCCGCCAGGAGCAGGCGCAGCGCGCTCGTGCGCTCACGGTCGCCGGCGCGCAGCGCGCTCTTCATGTCCGACTCCACCTGATCGACTATCGCCATGGTGACATTATGCTTGGCCGCGGCGCTGCCCTCCCTGGCAGCCCCCGACCGCACGGAGAGCTGGTTGCAGCAGAGCACCCAAGATGACCGCTACGGCGCCCTGCGCGCGCGTCTGGCAGCGCAGTTGCGAGCGCTGCTCCCCGAGGGCGCTGAGCTGATCGATGCCCACACCCATCTGGGCCGCGACGAGGACGGGCGCGAGCTTGCGCCTGAGCGCCTGATCGAGATGCTGGAGCGCGCGGGCATCGGGCGCGCGTGCACCTTTCCACTCCATGACCCCGAGCGCCGACCGGCCTTTCGCGTGCCCAACGACCGCGTGCTCACCTGGGCGGCGCAAAGCGGTGGCCGTCTGATCCCCTTCTGCCGCCTCGACCCGGCCGAAGAGCCGCTTGCCGAGGCAAGGCGCTGCCTGGCCGCAGGGGCGCGCGGCATCAAGCTACATCCGCGCGCGCAGGCGTTCACCCTTGCAAGCGATGGCGAAGGGGCAGCGCTGGAGGGCATCTTTGCGCTGGCCGGTGAGGCGGGCGTGCCGATCCTGATCCACGCCGGGCGCGGGCTGCCGCCGATCGCCGAGGACCTGGCGGCGCTGGCGCTGCGTCACCCGGACACCACGCTGATCCTGGCGCATGCGGCAATCTGCGATCAGGGTCGCCTGAGCACGCTGCTTGCCGAGCACCCGCGCGTGCTCTACGACACCTCCTGCTTTCATCCGCTCGATGTGCTCAGCTTGCTTGCGCGCGTTCCCGCCGAGCGCATCGTGCTGGGCTCAGACCCCCCGTACGGCGACCCCTCCGGCGGGCTGCTGCTGGCGAGCAGGTGCGCCCTGCGCATGGGCCTTTCAGATGCGCAGCTGCGCCTGCTGCTCGGCGGCACGATGGCGGCGCTGCTTGCAGGAGCGCCGCTGCCTGCGCCGAGCGCGCCGCGCCCGGCAGCGCAGCTGCAGGTCGACCTCACCGCCGCACGCCTCTACGGCTACCTGGCAACGGCGGCGGGGGCGCTCTTCGCGCAGCAGAGCGACCGTGCGGTGGAGTCGATCGAGCTGGCGCTGACGCTCTGCGAAGATCCCCAGCCGGGTGCGCTGGCAGCGGCGTTGGAGCTCGGCCGCGAGGCGCTCGAGCTGGCGCGAGCAGCGCTCGGAGAGGATCCTCAGCCGCGGCGGGCGATCGCGCTGATCCACCTGCTGATGGTGATCGCGGCAACGGACCCGCTGCCGTGAGGCGCCTGAGGGACGCTCAAGGCACCGTGAGCAGCAGCGCGCTCCAGCCATCGGCGCTGCTTCGCTCGCGCAGCGACGCACCCAGGCGCGCTGCATAGCGCTCGGCCACCTCATCGGCCTCCTCGTCGAGCAGGCCGGAGAGGATCAGCGTCGCCGCGCGCAGCTCGATGCGCTCCACGAGCTCAAGCAGCAGCGGGCGCAGGAGGTTGGCGAGGATCAGCAGCGAGCCCTCCCGGCTCTCGGGCAGCGGCAGCTGCTCGCTGCGAATGTCGCAGCGCTCAAGCTCGATCGCGACGCCTGAGCGCGCTGCGTTGGCGGCCGCCGCTGCAAGCGCGCGCGGGTCGTTGTCGATCGCCAGCACCGGTGCACGGCCGAGCGCGCGCGCGGCGATCGCAAGCACGCCCGACCCTGTGCCGATGTCAAGCGCCGCGCCCTTCTGCGCCTGATTGCAGGCCGCCAGCAGGAGCTCGAGCGCGAGGCGCGTGGTGGGATGCGCGCCGGTGCCGAAGGCCTGCCCGGGGTCGATCACCAGCTCGATCCTCCCCGCCTGCGCGCCGGTGGCCTGCTCCCAGGGCGGGCGCACGTAGAGCGAACGACCGCTCCACGCCGCGCCGGCGGCCTCGGTGGGCGGCGTCCTGATCAGCACCGGACGGTGAAACTGACGCCAGCGCTCGGCCCAGTCCTCGCGCACCTCGCTGCTTGAGACCGACACCAGGGCGGAGCCCACGGCGGCCTGCAGCGGGGGCAGCGCAGGCAGCTCGCCGGGCGCTCCATAGAGGGCCAGCTCAACCGTCTCGGCATCGACATCGCGCTCTTCGCAGCCCGCCGGGGCAAGCGCAAGCAGCTCTGCGAGCACAAGCTCAGCATCGGCCCGCCGCACACGCAGGGCGAGGCGTATCAAGCGAGCGTCCCTCGCTCAGTCGGCATGGTGGCGCAGCAGCCGCCGCAGCCGCAGCAGCACAGACTCGCCGCCGTGGGCGTGATTGTCCGCGCTGAGCGTCGCGTGCAGCCGCTCGAGCAGCTCGCGCTGCTCGCCGCTCAGATGCCGCGGGATCAGCACGTTGACGAAGACGCGCAGGTCGCCTCGGCGCGAGCGCCCCAGCTCGGGCAGCCCGGCGCCGCGAGCCCGCAGCTCCTCCCCGGCCTGGGTTCCAGGGGCAAGCTTGAGCGTGGTGGCGCCCTCGAGCGTCTGGACCTCGACCTCGCCGCCGAGCGCGGCAAGCGTCACGGGTACGTCGACGACCGTGACGAGATCGCGGCCGTCGCGCACGAAGCGCTCGTCACCGCGCACATGCACCTGGACATAGAGATCGCCGGGCGCTCCCCCGCCGGCGGCAGCATTGCCGCGACCGGCAACGCGGATGCGCTGCCCATCATCGATCCCGGGCGGGATCCTAACCTCGAGCACCTGAGGCGTGCGCCGCAGCCCGGCGCCGGAGCAGCCCGCACAGGGCTGGCGCGCAACGCGGCCCTCGCCGTGGCAGCGGTCGCAGACCACGGTCTGCAGCACCTGGCCGAAGGGCGTGCGTGCGACCGCCTCCAGGCGCCCGGCGCCGGAGCAGCGCGGGCAGGCGACTATCGGCGTCCCGGGCTCGGCGCCGTTGCCGTGACAGCGCTCGCAGCGGGAGATCGCCTCATAGGAGACGCTGACCGTGCTCCCGGCAAGCACCTCCGCGAGACCGATCTCAACAGCGATGGCGATGTCACCGCCGCGCGCGGGCCGAGCGCCGCCAAATGCTTCGCCGCCAAACACCCCGCCCTCGCCGAAGAAGGCGTTGAAGAGGTCCCCGAGCGATCCGAAGGCCTCAGAGCTAGGGCGATAGCCGCCCGAGCGCAGGCCCTCGTGGCCGTAGCGGTCGTATGTGGCGCGGCGCTCGGGGTCGGAGAGGATCTCGTAGGCCTCGGCGGCCTCCTTGAACTTCTCCGCCGCCTCCGGGTCCTCGCTGTTGACGTCCGGGTGCAGCTCGCGCGCCAGCCGCCGGAACGCCTTCTTGATCTGCTGCTCGTCAGCATCACGGGCGAGCCCGAGAACCTCATATGCGTCTCGTGGCATGCGCTGGTCAGCTCGTGGCGTAGGCATCTTCTATGTAGCTTGACAGCGCATCGGCGAAGCCACGCACCGATTCGATCGCCCGCGGGTAGTTCATGCTGATCGGCCCGATCACGGAGACGGTGCCCAGCCGCCGGTGCGAGAGGCCGTAGGCGCCGGCGACAAGCGCCCAGGAGCGCATCGCCGGCTCGCTGTTCTCCTGTCCGATGCGCACGTAGACGTCGGGCTCCGAGAGCGCTGCGCAGAGCATCTGCAAGAGCGCGACGCGGCGCTCCAGAAGACCCATCAGGACTTCGATCTCGCCGATCGCGACACTCCTGCCGGCGACAAAGAGATGCGCTGTGCCCTCGATGTAGATGGCGTCCTGGCCGTCGCTTGGGATGTTGGCAAATGCCTGAGCGAGGCGGTCGAGAAAGGCTCGCTCGACCGCGCCGAGCTCCGGGTCGCAGAGGCGCTGGGCAACCATCCGCGCACCGAGCTCGAGGCCCTCGAGGCGCTCGCCGAGATAGGCGCCCGCCCAGCTGACCAGACCGGGGTCGACCGGCGCATCGAAGGGGACGAGCGTCTTGGAGACCCCGCCGGTCGAGGTGATGATCACCACAGCAACGACCGTGGGCTGCAGCGCAAGCACCTCGATGTGGCGGATCTCCGCCGACTGCGGCGAGGGAGCGGTCACGACCGCGACGAGGTTGGTCACCTCGGCGAGCGCCGCGGTTGCGCGATGCATCGCCTGCTCGACCTCGGAGCGCATCAGCGAGAGCTCGGCGGGGCGAGCGGCGCTGGCGCGGCGCGGCGCGGCGAGCAGCCCGTCGACGAAGAAGCGCTGGCCGCTCTCGGTGGGCACGCGGCCGGCCGAGGTGTGCGGGTGATCGAGCAGCCCGAGCTCCTCCAGCCGCGCAAGCTCGTTGCGGATCGTCGAAGCGCTGCAGGAGAGCTCGGCCGTCTGGGCAAGCGCCTTGGAGGAGACCGGTTGGCCGGTGCGCGTGTAGGTCTCGACAACGTGGCGGAGAATCACCTGCTGTCGGCTGGTCAGCAACATGGCCGAATTGTAAGGCGCCCGCGCGGTCGCGCCGCACGGGCGATCACCACACCTCGCTCAGAGGAGGCCCACTGAGGCTCTCAGCCGCCGCCTAGGGAGCCGATCACGAGCTCGGCGCGCGCATTGCGGATGATCCGCTTTCCGCCCTGCTCGACCACGGGCTCGACGATCACGCGATCGCCTTCGCGCTCGAGCACGGTCGCGTGCACGACGATCTCCTGCTCGGGCACGCCCATGCCGCGGAACTGCACGGAGAGGCGCTTGAGGTGCTCGGGCCCGCCGGCCGCCTCGGTGAGCGCACGCGCGGCCTGGGCCATCGTCCAGAGCCCATGCAGGATCCGTCCCGGCAGGCCGACTGACTTTGCGAACTCCTCGTCGATGTGGATCGGGTTGAAGTCTCCGGAGGCTCCCGCATAGCGCACCGTCAGGTAGCGGTCCGGGGTCACGCGCAGCTCGGGCAGCTCAGCGCCCGGCTCCCAGCGAATCTCGCTTGAAGTTGACTGGCTCATCCTCTTCACGCTCCTCTCACGATGTGTGTCCAGGTGCCGCGCACTACCTCGGCCCCACGCTGATTGCGTGATATGGACTCATAGATGTAGAAGCCGCGACCCTCCTGCTCGTAGATCTCCTTGACCGTGACCTCGGTCATGATCTCGTCGCCTGCGACCACCAGCTCGCCCCAGGAGAGCTCCTGGCCGCCGTGGACCATCAGCGCGAAGTTGATCCCGACCTCGGGATCGAAGAGCGCGGGCGCCATCGAGCGAGCGGCGAAGACAACCGCGAACATCGGCGGCGCGACCACATCGGCGTAGCCCGCCGCTCTTGCCGCCTCCACGTCGAGGTGCAGCGGATTGCGCTCGCCGACGGCGAGCGCATACTCGATCACCTTCTCCCTGCCGACCGCATAGCGCGTCGGCTCGTAGCGCTTCCCGACCGCCTGTGTGTTGACTGCCAACCTGCCATCTCCTTTGTGACCAAGCATTGCCCGCCCGCTGAGGCGCGTGCCCGCTCAGCGGGAACCAACCGCTCCCACCGGCGGCGGGAGCGATGCGCGCACGCGAGCGCGGGGGGCAGTCTATTCAAGGTGGCGCAGCGGCGGCGCCCGACGTCTCAGCGGCGGCCGCTTTGCAAGCGCAACCGCGGCGCTCTGCTGGAGGACGCCTGGCGTGCGGTCAGCTGAGGGTGAGGGCCTCTGCCGGGCGCTGCCGGGGCACGAGCGCGCTCAGCGCGGCAGCCGAGCTGACGCGCCGACAAACCCGGGCGAGCATCAGATCGCCGCTGGCAAGGCCGGTCGAGGCCGCCGGCGATGCCCGGGGTGGGGATCGAACCCACAAGCCCTCGCGGGCGGCGGATTTTAAGTCCGCTGACTTTGCCAGTTTGTCTACCCGGGCCAGCACGGCGATCATATCCGCCGCGCGCGCCCGGATAGGCTCTCTTGCCGTGATCGACGACCAAGCCCAGATCCCAACGACGACGCGGCTGCGCCTGCGCGAGCACAGCTTCCGGCTCGAGGTCGGGAATCCGCTCCTGATGGGCATCGTCAACGTCGGCGATGACTCCGTCGCCGACCCGCTGCATCTGCAGGAGACCGATCAGGCGATCGCCTTTGCGCGCGCCCAGGCGGCCGCTGGCGCGCAGATCATCGACGTCGGCTTCCTCTCCGGGCGCACCGACACAGCGCCGGCGCCCGCTGAGCTTGAGCGCAAGCGCCTGCTCCCGGTAGTGGAGGCGCTCGCAGCAGAGGGGCTCTGCGTCTCAGTCGACACCTATCGCGCCTCCGTCGCAGGCGCCGCGCTTGCTGCCGGCGCTGCGCTGATCAACGACGTCAGCGGGCTTGCGGACGTGCAGATCGCGCGGCTCTGCGCGGAGGCGGGCGCCGGCCTGGTTGTGATGCATACCCGCGCGGCGCCCAAGCAGGAGCGCTTCCCTCACTACCGCGATCCGCTGGCGGACGTGCTCGAGCTGCTCGGCGAGCGCACGGCGCTCGCCCGCAGCGAGGGGCTCTCAGCGGAGCAGATCCTGATCGATCCCGGCCTTGACTTCGCCAAGACGCCCGAGGAGTCGGTGCAGATCCTGCGCGAGCTCGGCACGCTCGCACAGATCGGAGCGCCGATCCTGCTTGCCGCCTCACGCAAGTACTTCATCGGGATGCTCACCGGATCGCCGCCGCTGGCGCGTCTGCCGGGGACGCTCGCCGCAGTCGCACATGGCGTCGCGCAGGGGGCCAGCGTGCTGCGGGTGCACGATGTGCGCGCCGTGGCCGACTTCCTGGCCGTGCGCCACGCGCTGCGCTCGACCGACGCGGCCCCCATGCGCGGCGACCCCGAGGATGCGAGCCTGAAGTGGATCGCACCCAAGGGACCGCACGCATCCGCCCCCTAGGCGGGCACCTGCACGGCGCGCGACTCCGCCCCGCTCTTATCACCAGCCAGCGGATCCTCGGGCGAGCGGCCGAGTGCGCCCTCCGCCTCCGCTCCACGGCCACGCAGGAACTGAACCTCGCTGGCGACGATGCCCACCGCCTGCCGGCGCTTGCCGTCGACGCCCTCCCACGAGCTCCACTCCAGGCGCCCGTCGACTGCCACCGGCGAGCCCTTCTGCAGGTAGCGGTGCGCTGACTCGCCAGGCGGGCCGAAGACGCTCACGTCAAAGTAGTTGGGCTTTGCCTCATAGTCGCCATCATCGGTTCGCCGTCGCGATGTGCACGCGACCCGCAGGTGGCAGACGCGTCTGCCCGAGGGCAGCTCGCGCAGCTCAGGATCGTGCGTGAGGTTGCCCACCAGGGTAACGCGGTTGATCGAGGTGTAGGGCATTGTGCGCTCCTCTCTTGATGGTTGACGAGCGTCGAAGATAGGCGCAGCCCCCGCTGACAGCTGCTGCGCGCGGCCCTCTGCAGCGTGGCTCTGAGGCGCCCGACCCTTCAGCGCGTTGGCAGCTCTCGCCTGGCACCGCCAGAAACCTGGCGCTTAAATGCCAAAGGCGCACCTGCCTCAGGGGGGCGGGCGCGCCGTTGGCATCTACCTTGGCCTTATGGCGACGGGCTTCGGCTTGCAGCCGCGAGCCTGGACGTAGGCGATGCCCGTCTGAAGTGCCATAAGCTCGCGCGCAGCCACGTTCTCTACCACGCCCTCGCTGCGGGTCGCGCGTCCGCTCGGGCGCCATCCGCTGAGGCTGCCCTCAAGCTGCTCATGGAAGACGGGCTGCCGATGGTCCCCGAGCTCGCGTGCCGCACGGGCGGCGGAGTCAAACCCGGGCAGCCGGTGCACGATCAGGTTGGCGCGGTTGTCAAGGATCTGGCCCGCCACCCTGCGGGCGCTACCGAGCTCCAGGTCCGCGAGCGACTGCGTCCCGAGGAACACGCTCAGCCCCGCTGAGCGACCACGCGCGAACAGGCTCGCCAGCGCGCCCATCGCGGCGTCGCTGGCAAACGCCTGAACGTCGTCGAAGAGCAGCATCGTCGGCGAGCACGCATGCGCTCTCTGCAGATGAGCGGCGACGCTGAGCAGATCGACGATGATCGCTGCGCCAAGCATCCGTGCAAGCTCAGGACGAGCATCAGCGTTGAGGTTGAAGTAGACGACCTCGCCACGCTCCGCTGCTGTAAGCAGGTCGATGCTCGGCCTGCCCTCGCCTGGCGCCAGCAGCGCTCCGACGTCAGACTCAGCAAGCGTCGCCAGACGGTGCTGAGTGCCAGCGAGCGCCTCGCGCTCGCGACCCTGCAGGCGTGGCAGCGTGCCGGCGAGCGCCGCCCAAGACCCGGGCGCTCGCGCCTCCATCTCGGGTGCCAGCGCCTCCAGCATCGCCGGGTCGGCGAAGCGCGCCAGGTCCGCTAGCGTCACCTCGCGCCCTGCGGCCTGCAGCGCGCGCACGGCAAAGCCCAGAAAGCGCTGGCCGATCCGCAGGTAGTAGGTGTCGCCGAAGCTCTCCGCCGCGAGCGCCTTGTCGACGATCTCGGTCTCTGATCCGCGGGCGAGCGGATTGTACGTCGTCTGCTGCCAGGGGCTCCACTGGCGCAACGTGCGCCCCTCGCGCAGGGCGGCGCGCGCGAGCGCATCGGCAAGGGCCGGATCGCCCTTGCCGTCGACCGCGATCACCCCGTGGCTGAGCGCGCCTGCGGAGAGCAGCGTGCGCAGTGTCACCGTCTTGCCGGCGCCGGTCGCGCCGATCACCACCGTGTGCGCGATCGGGATGCGCAGGCGCCGGCCGCTGCGCAGCTCGCGCCCGAGCTCAAGCTCGTGCGCCCCAGAGCCGAGGAGGCCTCCCCTCGGCGCCCTGCGCCCGCGCGCGATCTGCGCCGGCGCTAGCGCGGAGCCGGCGCTGCCGAGAGTGGCCTCGCCGATGGCAAGGATGCGCGCCAGCGCGCGGCCAAGGGCGCGCCGGCCGCAGTCACGCAGCCTCAGGCCGGCGGCGGGCGCAGCTGCCGCGACCCCTTCCCGATGCTCGCCGCGCGCGGGCAGACAGGTCACAAGCGCACCAAGGATCGCCCCCACGCTGCCGGTGCGCGCGAGCAGCGGCACGAGCGCGAGGGCGCCGGTGGGCGCCAGCGCAAGCGCAAGCAGGAGCGCCAGCGCCAGACGCCCGCGCGAGTGCCCGCCATCGAGCCACGCGCGTGCCGCGAGCCTCCCCACCAGCCAGCCGCCGAGCGCCTGGGCGGCCGCTCGGGCCAGCGCCGCAAGCAGGCGCAGCGGAGTGGAGAGCGCGCCTCCTGCGCCACCACCAGGCGCCACCAGCAGCGAGGCGGATGTGGCAATCAGCGCGTGCGAGAGGTACGTCAACATCGATCTTCTCCTTTCACGAAAAAGAGCCGCGGGGCCCGATCGGCCGCCACGGCTCAGGTTGGATTGACTATGAGCTACGAGCTGCTGAGGGAAAGCTTCTAGGCGCCGACCTCAGGAGGGCCCACGCCGGGGCGGCCGGGTCAGGCGCCGCCTTTAGGAGCGCAAGGTCACGCCGGAGCGCAGGCGCCCGTCACTCGCCGCTGTAGCGGGCGTAGAGCTCGGGCAGCAGCGCCGCGAGGTTCGCGTACTCCGCCGCACAGTGGCGCGCCATCGCCAGCGGCGCTTCTCGGGGGATCAGCGCTCGGCGCGCAAGTGGCGTTGCCAGCAGGCGGTTGATCGCGCCCGCCGGCCCCCGGCGCGTGTAGAGGCCAAGCGCGGAGCCGATCCAGAAGCGGCTGCGCAGCTCGACGCCCTCCGGGCGCTCAAGCGCGCAGTGGCAGATGCGCGTATGCCAGGCGCGCTTGCGGTCGTCGCCCACCAGGCCGCAGATGACCGTCGCCACCTCCGGACGCTCGAGCGCAGCTGCCGGGAAGCCGAACTCGAGCGGGTCGCAGAAGGCGATACGCAGATGCGCCCGGCCCAGCCCGATGTCCTCGACCGGGTGATGGATTGCGCCCCAATAGGGCTTGGCGCCAGGCGCCTCGGGCAGCTCGACGCTGATGTCGAAGTGCGCCCGCGGATACCAGATGCGATAGCGCAGCGGATGCAGCGCATGCCACTCAAACCACCAGTCGAGCATCCTGCCGCTCACGCCCGCCATCAGCGTCCGCACGGCGGTGTAGGCGCTGCCGTCGGCGAGCAGACACCAACCCGTCTGCGCCGCCTCATCGCCGCTCTCGATCACGCCCTCCGGTCGATCGGCGCTGAGCGCCTGGCGGGGGTCGATCGGCCCTGACTCGATCGCGCCGGCCACCTCCGGCGCGACCGCTGCAAGCGGCCTGCTCAACAGCGCCTGAAGCTCGCTGTCGCTGCCCATGGCAGGACCCTACAGAACCCTCTGAGAGCACGGCGCCTAGTGCGTCTCTACCTCGCGCGGGTCCACCCCCAGGCCGCAGCGCGCGATCAGCGCGAGCAGGTCGCTGTGGATCCACGGCGAGCGCCTGCCCCCCGCCCGTTCGGGCGCAAGCCCGATCCGTCGCGCAAGCCAGCTCGTCTCGCCGCCGGGCGCGCCGCCCAGCTCGCGCTTGACGTGCCCGCAGCGCAGCGCGATCTCGCCGAGCGTCAGCTCACCGCGCGCCACCGCACCAAGCACCGCCTCGCGCAGCGCGCGGTTGAGAACATAGGGCGAGCGCTCGATGCTTGCAAGCTCGCGCTGCAGGTAGCGCGCCGCCGGTTCACCCGCCCCCGCCGCTAACGCGACCGCGCTGCGCGTGTGCGCAAGCGCCGGCTCGTAGCTCTCCAGCGCCCCGAGCACCGCTCGCAGCGCGAGCGCCCGCGCCGGCGCGAAGCGGCCGCACTCGCTCCTTGCCTGATGCGCCCAGCGCAGCTTCTGGCCACCGCGCGACTGAAAGAGCGCGATGCGATAGCGGTTGCCGGCGCAGTCGCTCAGCCCGCGTGCGATCGCGCTCGCGGGCACCTGCGCCTGGGAGCCCTGGGATACCTCGGCTGGCAGCACACGCAGATCCTTCGCGCGCATCCGCCGACAGCGGCCGCGGCTGGCATCGGCCAGATAGATCGCGCAGAGGATCTGCGCGTTCTCGGCCGGCTCGTCGGGGGCCAGGTGCGCGACTACACGCGGGTCTCCGTGGCTGAGCGCGTCGCGGTCGAGCACCAGACGTGAGCCCTGGAAGCCGGCGCGCACGAGCAGCTCGCGCAGCGCTCCGTCGGCGCGCAGGTAGCGCGCAAGCGTGCGCGGCCGCTCGCCTCGCTCGCGGGCGCCCTCAGCCTCATCGTGCGCAGTCCCTCTGCAGCTCAGCGGATGCTCGCCGAGTGCGCCCTCCAAAAGCTCCTGTGCCTGGCTCATGTTCGATGTGCTCCTCCATCATTTGCTTTGCCCTTGCAGCCTTCTCCGACCGCACGCCGCCGGACGCGCGCTGATCTGCAGCGAGTGCGCAGCTTGCGCAGCGTGCACGCAGCTGTGCTGGGCAGAGCCGGCGGCGCAGGGCAGGCACATCCGCGGGCGGCAGCTCGAGCACCGTGATCCTTGCGGATGCCTTCGCTCGCGCGATCGCGCGAGAAAGCGCGCGCGCGGGCGCGGGAGCGGCGAGGTACAGCACGCCGCCGACCACCTCCGCCGCGCCCCAGGCCGCGCAGATCGCATAGAGGCGCGCTGGCGACTTGACGGACAGCTCGACCTCGACGGCGAGCGGCAGCCCCAACGACGCCTCGTGCGGGCGCAGAATCAGGTCCGGTCGCTTGCAGACGCTGCCACCGTGATGGACCGTGGGCGCGATCTGTGACCACCAGCGACCCGCATGCGCGCTCGCACGCAGCTCGCGCTCGGAGAGCACCGCGCAGGTGCTTGCATGCAGACGCTCAAGGGCGCTTGCTGTGCGCGCTACCACCCGCAGGTGCGCCTCAGCGCGCGGCTGCACGGGGCAGACGCTCAGAGAGGAGAGGCCGACTGCGCGCAGCCCGCGGGCGGTGGCGACGTAGAGCGGCTCTTCGCAGGGCCGTGCGCAGTGGCGGCGCAGCAGCCCGGCTTCGACCGCCTCTGCAAGCAGGGGAGCAAGCAGCGCGGGGGCAGCGCCGAAGCGCAGCTGCAGGTCACCGCAGCCTGCAACGCCATGACGCGCGATCCAGGTCAGCAGTGCGCCGCGGTCGAGCGCTGCGGGACGCTTCAGCTGACATGGGGTCGTGGCTGGGGGCGCGTTGCTTGGCGCATCGGGCGATTGGAAGGCAGCGCGCAGCTCGTGCGCGAGCGGGTGCTGATTCGACATTGTGATCTCCTTTGGCTGGTGGCGACCCAACCGCGTCGGCGACGCTTGTGATCAAGCGCGCAGGCTTGCGCGGAGGTGGGGCGTATCTGGCATTGGGTGCCGCAATGGGCGAGGAACAGGGAAAGGGATAGAGATTGAGCGCGTGAGCGTAGTCGCCGCAGGCAGCGCGGCAGCGAGCAGAGCGCCGATGCAGCGCAGTCGCCCTCGCCGCTCAGCTGGGAGGCTGCGCAGCTGCCCTGGCGAGCGGGGGCTGGTCGCTTCGGGACAGGCTCGCCGCACCGCAGCTGAGCAGGGGGCAACTGCAGGCGCAGCCACCGCGGCTGCAGCGGACAGAGTGGCGGCCGCGTGCCGCCCGATGGCAGCGGCGTTGCGAAAACGCGCCAGCTTCTAGCCGCGCGGCGCGCTCATCCATTGGTCCACGCAGGCGGGAAGCGCGGCGGCGCTGCTCTATAGAGACGTTGTCCCTATCTCTCACAGGCAAGGAGGCCACCTCAATGAAAGAACGTAGTCACGAGCACACGGCAGTCGGTCGCAGGCGCGCGCTGCGCGCGCTGCTGGCGCTTGGCGCGGCGACGCTCAGCTTCGCCTCGCCGCTTGCCGCGACCAGCCTCGCCTCAAACGCCGGCGGCGCTGACAAGTTACGACCGGTGACCTTCGGCGACTGCAAGAACGCGAACGCGGGCGTCCACAACGGCTACGACTGCGAAGTGCGCGTGCCGCCGTCCGGCGGCAGCGCCGACTGAAGCTGGCTGGCTGCGCACAGATACGTTGCGAGCAGCCTTAATGCGCGGGCGGGCAGCCGCCCGCCCGCGCGCCTCTTGCAATAGACAGCCCTGAGCGCTCGCCCGCTGTGCGGCGCGCACAGGCGGCGGGCGTGCGCTTGATCCTGAGCATCTCTACCGTCATTGCGCCTGGCGCTTCGTGCAGACGCGAGCGCAGCCGGGCGAGGTCCGCTTCGGCGCTGGCGCGCGATCCACGGTAGGTGAGCAGCAGGATCGGCCTGCCGTCGCGGAAGGCGCCGAGGAGCGAGAGGCCGATCGTGGCGTCGCTGTAGGGCAGCAGCTGCAGCAGCGGCTCGCTGAGGAGCAGGTCGCGCGCCCGGGCGGCTGCGCCTGAGCTGGTGCGAAAGGGGTTGATGTTCACGCGGCCGCGCATTGCCCGGCCGGGCGCGCGCCCACCGATGTGCCGCTCGGGCAGAGGCATCCCGGGCGGGGGTCGCTCTTGCGCGGGCGCGCTGGAAGCGAGCCGCCCGGCCGGCAGGGGCGGGCGCTCGCCGCCGCGCTGCGGGGCCCCGATCAAGAGCGCAGCGATCAGGCCGGCCAGGAACGCCACGCCCTGCAGCACTCTCATCGCCGGCTTCCAGGTCATGGCCCCGGCGCTCCATAGCCGTAGATCGGGGCGGGCTCTGCACAGCCATCGGGCGGCGGCGCGCTTGCCGCAGCGGGCAGGCACGGCCCCGAGCGCCTCACCCCGCCCGCGTAGTTGCCGTTGATCAGGGTCATCTCGCCGTCAGAGGCAACCGCTTCGACGATCGCCACGTGCAGCGAGGTCTGCGGCGAGGAGGGCCCACTGCCGAAGAAGACCGTCCAGCCGGGTCGTGGATTGGCGCTGGCGGGCAGCGCGCGCGTGTGCGCCGCCGCCCATTCGTAGAGCGCGCCGGAGAAGGCAAGCGACGGCACACGAACGCCTGCCTGGGACCAGACCCAGGAGGCAAACAGCGAGCACCAGGGCTCGCAGGGGCCATAGGGGTTGCATTCGGATCCGGGCGGTGATTCGCGCACGGCAAGCTGGCTGCGCGCGATGCGCACGATTCGCGCAGCAAGCGATGAGCCGGCGCGATCGGGAGCCGCACAGGCCGAGAGCAGCCGCGCCTGGCTCTGCCCGGCGCTCGCACCCGGCGCGGAGCCTGCGGCTTCCACTTCGAGCGCCTCCCCACGCGGCGCTTCGACACGCACCAACCCCGACCAGTCGGGCGGCAGATGCAGCGCTTCGCGCGTGGAGCGCCAGAGGTCGATCGCGCGCGGATGCCCGTCGATCGGCGGCCCGCCGGCGCCGATGTCACGCTTTTCGCCGACGACCGAGCGCCCGTTGGGCGCGCGGATGACAAGGCGCGTGAAGGGCGCAAGCGGACCACCTACGCCGAGTGCCAGGCCAAGGCGATCGGCGTCCGCGCGATCGCTGTCGTATGCCGATTTCAGCCCGAGCTCCGCAAATGAGAGGTGACCGGCAAGCCCGGCGCCGTATGCGCCTGGCCCTTCCCCTTCATATACGGTCGCCGCAACCACGGCGCCCTGGCCGCTTGGCAGCGCAAGCGCGCCTTGGCCGCCGCAAGCGCTGGCGCCGGCAAGCGCCGATCCCAGCAGCGCCGCCAGCAGAGCGAGCGCGAGCGCCGAGATAATCGCCCAGGTGGCAAGCGCAGCAACCAATATCGCGCCCACTGGCAAGCCGCGGCAGCTGGCGGCGCCAGCCGCACGCAGGCGCGACTCGCGCAAGCGAGCGAGGGGCTCTCTGTCGGCGCTGGCTGCCACTCAACCCAGCTCCGACCACGCCTTGCCCGCGCGACCGCTCGCCCGAGCAGCGCACGCGATCGCAGAGCCACGGCGCGCCGGCCTGCCGCTTGGCGCTCGCGCCAATGCGCGGGCGGGTGCAGCTCACGCAGCGCCCGGAAGCGGACGGACCTCCGCGACAGGCTGGCTGCCTGGGCATCGACCTTGCGCTTGGGCGCGCACAGCGGGTGGCAGCGCGGGCACCCCAAAGCCGGCGAGGGCTCCTTCGTGAAGATCGCGCTCGGCACAGAAGAGGATTCGCGAGCGCGCCGGGTAGGGCCACTCGGAGGGATGCTCGCCGGGATAGGCCTGCGCGGCGCAGAGGATCTCATCGGCACGGCGTGCGCAATCGCGCGCACGCTCGCGATCGCGACAGACGAAGAGCACGAAGGGCACAACCCCTCCGCGCTCGCCGTAGCGGAGGGTGAGCAGCGACCAGCCGGCGAGGAAGTGCTCGTAGCGCTCGAGCTTCGCAAGCGCCCCCGCGCCCGCGCGACCTGCCACCGGCAGGCGGTCATCGCGCTCGATCAGCACATCGCAGCGGCTTGGCAGCTCGATCACGCCATCCGGCCGGATCGTCTCAAAGCGCTCTGCGACCGCTCGCCGGCCGTCGGGCGCGGTGCGCAGCAGGTCGTGCGGCACCCGCCCCTGCGGCAGGCGCAGGTCGCGCAGGGCGAAGACCCTGCCCTCTGCCTCCCCGCCCCTGGCGGCACGGGGGGTGATCGCCGCTTCGCTCCTGCCACGCAGCGTAAGCGGGCCGAGCGCAAGCGCCCGCTCGTAGGCGAGCAGTGAGCTGCTGACGTGCAGCTCGTGGCGGATCGACGCCGCACCACGGGCGCTCTCGCCGATCTGCTCATAGCTTGGCGCGCTGAGCGCGAGCGCCCCGGGCCAGCGCTCCGCGAGCAGGGCGAGCGCGCGCGGGGTCACCGCATAGCAGAGCGGCACGCCGGCGCCGTCGCGGCGGTGAAACTGCAGCCGCGCCAGCAGCCCCGCGTCTGCCAAGCGCTTCAGGCGCCGCTGGGTTGTCGTCAGCGATCGTCCGGCGCCAAAGCGACGGTGCAGCTCGCTGCCGAGCACGTGGCGCAGGCGCGCGATCAGCTCGAGCAGCGCAAGATCGACAGCGTCCGGCCGATGGGGCGTCGCTGCTGCCGATTGCGCAAGGACGCGCATGCGCACCGCCCGATCGAGATCGGCGAGCTCGGCGAAGCTCGCCGGCGGCGTGCCTGAGCGCGGCGGCAGCGTGCGCTCACTGTGCGCCCCGCCGTTGTCGCCCGCCGGAGATGAAGCGGCGGCACGCTCGCCCTGCTCCCAGGGCGCCTGGCGAAGGTCCGCCAGATAGCTTCCGCCGCGCTGCGCCTGGCGAGCGCTGTGGAGGGCAAGCCGCCGGCGATCGATGCGCACCGGATTGGTCTGCGCGATGAAGGGGGCAAGCCGTCCTGCGGGTGATGTGAAGGAGATGATCGCGTGGTGGCGGGGCAGATGCAGGCGCAGGTCGGGGCGCGCAAGGGACTGAAGCTCCGCGGTGCTTGGCCTGATCGAGTCCGAGTACTCGGCCATCAGCAGCGAGGACGCCGCGCGCGCCTCGGCGCTGGAGGCGGTTGCGAAGTAGGCGCGGCTCGCAAACAGCGCATCGAGCTGGTCGCGTACGCTGCGCTCGGTCCACTGCGAGTCGGCCTGCCAGCAGGCGACGGTCTCCAGCCCCGCCGAGCGCTTGAGCGCGATCGTCTCGGCGAAGCCGCGGTTGATCACCAGCGGCGCCTCGTCGATCTTCAGAGCAACAGCGACGCGCTCATCGGCGGCGATGTGGTCCTGCTGGCGCGCGAGCGCCGCATCGAGCATCCCGATCAGCATCTGCATCAGCACGGAGGTGTTGCCGGCGCCCATCGCGCCGAGGGCGCCCTTGACGATCAGCACCTCGCAGCCTCCGATCACCTGCTCGAGGTCGATCTTCAGGCTCTCGTTCAGCAGCACCCGCTTGATCGAGGGTGAGTTGAGCAGCCGCGCGAGCTTGTTGACGGGGGCATCAAGCTTCGCGGTGGTTGGAGCGCGGGCGTCGCGCAGCTGGGCGACCAGCTCGCTTGCGAAGAACTGGGCGATCTCCTTGAAGGCGGGCAGCGTCCGCACCTGCGCGCCCACGCGCTCGCGGTAGGCGTAGCCCTCCTCCCCGACTGAGAGCAGACGCGCGGCATCCCAGAGGCTGGCGTGCTCGTCGGCCGCCAGCACGGCGATTATCGCGTTGCGCAGATAGCGATCCGACGAGGCCCTGATGTCGGCATCTGTAAACAAATTGCGGAGCGCGCCCACGACAAAGTCGGCGACGACATCTGCGGGCGCGCGCGCCGCAAGCGGGTTGAAGCCGCAGGTGGGGTGCGCGAAGTCAAGCAGCGTGCAGGTGCGGTCCTCGGGCACAAGCGAGACGGCGGCATCGGCGGCATCGCCCTTGGGGTCAAAGAGGATCACGCAGCAGCGCTCGCGGGCGAGGTCCTCGGCGACGCTTGCGACCAGCAGGCTCGTCTTGCCCTGCTCGACGGTGCCGGTGACGGCGAGGTTCTGGCGGCGGCTCTGCGGGTGGATCGATACTGGCCCGAGCGCGTCGTGCAGCAGGCCTTCCCCGGATTGGGGCCGGAAGGCGCCTGGAGGGGCGGGCGCAAGCGGCAGCGACGAGCGCTGAAAGGGCGTGCTGGTGTAGGTCGGCGCCGGCATGTGCCAGAGGGCGGGAAGCTCGCTTGCGGCAAAGACGCCGGTGTGGATGCCCGGCAGCGGGTTGCCCTCCCCCCGCGCCAGCCGGCCGCGGTAGGCGGAGCGGCGCGGCAGCGCGCGCGTGCCAAGCCGTTCGACCAGATGGCCCTCGCTGTGCTGGGCGCAGAGGTAGGAGGCCACGCGGCGGGCGTCGGACGCACTTGCGGCAAGCACTCTGACATCGCAGTAGAAGAGCGCGCTGCCAACGACGCCAAGCGATCCTTCAAGCAGCTTGCGGTCAAGCAGCGAGGGCGTCCCCCCTCTGGGTGCGCCGCGCCTATCTCGCTGCGCGCGGCGCTCGCTTGAGCGAAAGAGGTGGGCGGCGTAGACGGAGAGCAGGCGCGGCGTGGGCGTCAGCGCGAGCTGAACCAGCGCCTGACCGCTGCAGGAGGAGAGCACGCGCAGGAGCCCGTCGATCGGCGGCTCGCGCTCGAGGCGCTCGCGACTGATCCAGAGCGCGCGCTCGATGAAGCTCTCACGCTTGCGCAGGCGCACGAGCGCGGCGTCCGTGCCGATCTGGATCGAGGTCGGGAGCAGCACGATGTTGGGATAGGCCTCCCGCAGCGCAACCGCGACCGTCTCCTGGTGCTCGCGCGGGCAGCACACGCCAAGCCAGGTGCCGGCGTGCGCGCCGGCACCGGCGCCGTGGAGCTCGAGCGCCAGCGAGGGCTGGCCGTGGCGCAGACGGCGCAGACGGCGATGCAGCAGCAGCGCGTGCAGCGTCTCGAACATCGCCACCAGCTGCTCCACCCCGGCCTGGTCTGTGCGGTAGGGCAGCACGCGCATGCGCACGTACTCGCGCCGGCGGCGGGTGCGCATGCGCGCCAGCGCGAGCACAAGCCCCGCGAAAAGCAGTGGCCCAAGCAGCCAGGCCGACGCTTCAAGCGCCCCGCGCAGGAGCGCGAGGGCCGCTGAGGCAGCTGCCAGCAGGACGCTGCCGACGCCGCCGAGCGCCCTGCCGGCAAGCAGCTCGTGCAGGCCGCCGTGCAGCAGCCAGCCGGCGATGAGGAAGCAAGTGATCAGAGAGGCGAGCTGAAGCGCCCGCCAGATGAGAAGGCGCGAGAGCAATCCCTCCCCTTCTCCGACGATTGCGGCACATGCTGGGCTGTATCAGCGAGGGCTCATGCCGGACGCCGCGTGCGCGGGCGCTACAACATCAAGCCCGTTGCGCGCCAACGTTGCTCGGCGCAATCCGATAGCGCCGCCTTCGTACCTGCGAGCACCGGATCGATGAAGGCCCTCACGGTCGCGACGGCACCTACGCGGTAGTGCTCGCGCAGGTCGGGCGCTTCGCGCGCCACTTCGGCGTAGCCGGCCGGCCAACCGCGAGCTTCCGCGCGGCTGCGCGCATTAGCGCAAGCCGAGTAGTGCGGTGCCCACCTATCGGCGCTGCGGAGAATGCTGGGCCGGCCGGACATGGTTGCCACCGGCATCTTGGCTCGCAGTTTCGCAGGGGTACTCGGGGAAACCACAGCGACCGAGCAACATGCGCCAGCAGCGCAGCGGCTCGCCCTCTCAGGCCGCAGCCAGCCTCCCGTGCACAACGTGTGTTGCAACGCATCGCTTCGCATCGAGTAAGCCTCATGTCAGCACCCAGGCGCACCAGATCATTTTCAGCGAGCTTCTCCGAGGCTGAGTAGCGTCCACGCACGTGGCGTACGGCCCGACCCTCGCGCAGCGGCCCGGCACGTAGCGCGGCCATCGCGGGATCCTTCGTAGATCAAGTCAAACGAGACGAAGGAGATGACCACTTTTGGCCGGCACCCCACAGCATGAGCCTTTCCGAGCTCCTGAGCGCTCAAGCGACAGCAAGCTGACCCCGACACCTTGCGCTCGCTGCTGAAGGCTCATCTGCTGAGCGCGGATGTTCGCAGAGGCCCAAGCCCTACGGCACGCCGGATATGGAGAGGTCAGCACCGAGCGCACGGGCTCCCGCAACGGCTGCCGCCCTCGCGACTGGGACACCCGCGCCGGCT
>JAJPKQ010000017.1 GCA_021323635.1 bacterium
AAGGTCAGGAAGCTCCACGTTCTGATAGCCACCGGCGTGAACGGCACCGGTTACAGGGAGATCCTGGGGATGGAGATCTGCAGCGAGGAGTCCGGCGCCGGCTGGCTCTTCTTCTTCAGGGGCCTCTGCGCGCGCGGGCTCTGCGGAGTTTCGCTCGTGACCTCCGACGCCCACCAGGGGCTCGTGGCCGCTATCGGCGCGACCCTGCCCGGTGCCTCTCCGCAGCGCTGCCGGACCCATTACCTGCGGGATCTGCCCGCCAAGGTGCCGAAGTCGACTAAAGCCATGGGTGGCCACGCTGGTGCGCACGATCTTTGACCAACCCGACGACAAGGAGGTGCACGCGCAGTTTGCTCGTGTCGTGGACGCACTGGAGGGCAAGCTGCCGCAGGCAGCGGCGCACCTGGAGCAGGCGCGCGATGACCTGCTCGCCTTCACCGCCTAACACCTGAGAGATCTGGCGGCAGATCTGGTCAAACAACCTAAAGGAGTCTCTGAGCCGGGAGATCCGCAGGCGCACCGATGTCGTGGGCACCTTCCCCGAGCACTCCTCGGCGACCGCACTGATCGGCGCGGTGCTTGCCGAGCAACACGAGGAGTGGGTGAAGCAGCGGCGCTACATGGGTCAGGAGCTTCTCTTCAGAGTCGCTCCTGCCAAGGCCGGCCAGGATGAGAATGAGGGGGTGATGGCACCGATGGCGGCGGTGGCGCAGGACTCAGCGGCGATCCTGCGGTGGCGGTGCATACACCACTTCGCTGGACGTGACCCTGAAAAGTGGTTTGATCACCACTATCGGCAACCTACCAATGGTGGAACACCGCTCTTGGCAGGCGGCTGACGCGCGTGTATACAGCCTGCTGGCGTGAGACAGCAGAGCACAAGCCGGGCTTCCGCCCCCAAGTCGTCCTCCCGGCAGCGCGGAAGCCTGCTGTTTTCATGGCTTGTAGCCATCCCGAATGTCCCACGCCTCCTCCAGTGCGCGGGCCGAGCGTGGGGATGCGCTCGGCCCGCGCCAACTTCGAGAGCGAGCGCACGCCGGTGGTGAGAGCCGCCACCTCGGTTCGCATGGCGAGGGGAGCCACGGCGCCGGGCGGGCGGGAGCAGGGCAGCGGCTCCCGCCGCCCGGCGCCCGCCGCGCCAGGACACGCTCACGATCCCGCTTGCGGCGCTTGCAGTCTGCCGAGCACAGATGCGCGCGCTGCACAGCGCGCCGCGATCGCGGCACTGCTCCACGATCGCCACGAGCCACGCTGGTCATTCGCGGAGCTGCGTGCGGCGCTTGGCGGGATCGACCCCTGGACCCTTGCGGCGGCGATCGAGCGCCTGCACCATGAGGGCGCGATCGAGTTTGCCCGCGGGCACATCCTTGCCTCGCGGGCGGTTAGGCTTCTGCACGAGCTTGGGCTGCTCGCGCTTGCGCAAAGCGCTTAGAGCACCTGGGTTCCGGTCGCCGGGGCGGCGATCCGCCGCATGTCTTCAGGCGCAGGACGCAGCACCATGATCTCCGCGGGCACCTTCTCGAGCAGCCAGCGAATGTCATCGTCGCTCATCCCCACAGGCTGATCTGAGCCCTGACCTACCGAGACGATGATGCGGTCAAAGCGCTCCTCGGCAAGCAGGTTGCGCAGCGCGTCGCGCGCGGTGCGCCCGCGCGCCACGCGCGAGTCGACCTCGACGCCCTGCGCGAGCGCGCGCTGCTCGATCACCTCAAGCAGCGGCATGCCTTCGGCGCACTGCTTGGGGAGCGGCCCCTCAAGCGGCAGGTTCATCGGCACGCGCGCGAGAAAGGCGGGCATGATGATCGCGTGCTCGGCCTTCGCCAGGCGGACCGCCGCCTCGAAGGCGCGGCGCGGGATGAAGCTGCCGGTGAACGGGATCAGGATGCGCCGCACCGGTGCGGGGCGCTCCTCGCCGCGCCCATGCGTCCTCAACAGGCGCGGCAGCAGCGCGCCGGCAAGCAGGCCGACGATCAGGGCGGCTGCGGCGATGCCCGCTGCTGCTGCACCGCTCATCGGATGCTGGGGCTCAGTCGTGTGTCAGGGTCATTCATCAGCGCTCGCCCGCCTTCTTCATATCCGATCCAGCCGCGCCACCTGGATCTGGTCGGGGGAGCGACGCTGCGCGCGGTCGGCGACCATCCGCACATCAACCCCTGGCAGCAGCTCGAGCAGCCGCAGCGGCAGCGGCAGCCGCAGGCGGCTGAGACCGCGTGAGATCCTCGGCGCCCCAAGGAGGATGTATGTGATGTTGTGACGCCGGGCGAAGTCGGCGACAGCGGCGGGAAGGTCGTCTGACTCCTCGATGTAGAGGGTTGCTCCCAGCACCGCCGCAAGCTGGCGCAGGGCACCGAGCGCGCGACGCGACTCCTCGCTCTCGACCTCGCCGGGTCGCTTCACCCACAGCAGCTCCAGCTCGGCGCCAAGGCGCTGCGCGGAGCGCCACGCCCGTCGCACCAAGCGCTGCGCGGAGGCACGCGGCTGAACCAGCGCGAGCACCCGATCAGAGACCGCCTGGGGCGCCTCGGTGGCCAAGCTCTCCCCGCGCGCGGGAGGCGCCTCCGCCGTCAGGCGCTTGACCTCCACCTCCTCGGCGATCTGTCGCAGCGCGATCTCGCGCAGCATCGCCAGGTTCTCGACCCGGAAGAAGTTGTTGAGCGCGAGATCGATCCGCTCAGGCGGGTAGACCTTGCCGGCCCGCAGCCGTTCGAGCAGCACCTCAGGTGAGAGGTCGATCAGAACGACTTCGTCCGCCCGCGCAAGAAAGCTGTCGGGGATCGTCTCGCGCACGCGCACCCCGGAGAGTTCGGTGATGCGATCGTTGAGCGACTCCAGATGCTGCACATTGAGCGTCGAGAAGACGTCGATGCCTGCCTCAAGAACGTCCTCGACATCTTCATAGCGCTTGCCGTGCTCCACGCCGGGCACGTTCGTGTGCGCAAGCTCATCGATCAGGCAGAGCTCGGGGGCGCGCGCAAGGATCCCGGGCAGATCCATCTCCTCCACCTCCATCCCGCGGTAGGAGATCTTGCGTCGCGGCAGGATCGGCATGCCGCGGGCAAGGCGCTCGATGTCCGCCCGCCCGTGCGTCTCCAGCAGGCCGATCACCATGTCGCGACCGGACTGGGCGGCGGCGTAGCCCTCCTGAAGCATTCGGTAGGTCTTGCCGACGCCGGCAGCCATGCCGAAGAAGATCTTGAGATGCCCGCGCTTTGCGCTCACGTGCGCATTCTCGCGGAGATCGCGCAAAGCCGTACCCCGGCTGCGATCAGGCGCCAAGCACGTTGTGCACGAGCAGGTCGATCAGCTTGATCCCGGCGAAGGGAGCGATGAGGCCGCCGAGCCCATAGATCAGCAAGTTGCGGCGCAGCAGCGCCCCGGCGCCGACAGGTCGGTAGCGGACGCCGCGCAGCGCAAGCGGGATCAGCAGCGGGATGATCAGCGCATTGAAGACGATCGCCGAGATCACCGCTGAGCGCGGGTCCCCGAGGCCCATGATGTTCAGCGCGTGCAGCGGGCTCCTTTGATGCGGCCCGGTGGCCCACGCCGCCACGAAGATCGCGGGCAGGATCGCGAAGTACTTGGCCACGTCGTTGGCGATCGAGAAGGTGGTGAGCGCCCCGCGGGTGATCAGCAGCTGCTTGCCAACCTCGACGATCTCGATCAGCTTGGTGGGGTTGGAGTCAAGATCGACCATGTTCCCGGCCTCGCGCGCGGCCTGCGTGCCGGTGTTCATGGCCACTCCGACATCTGCCTGCGCAAGCGCCGGCGCGTCGTTGGTCCCGTCGCCGGTCATCGCGACCATGTAGCCGGCGTGCTGCTGCTCGCGGATCAGCGCCAGCTTGCGCTCCGGCGTGGCTTCGGCCAGGTAGTCGTCGACGCCCGACTCCCCGGCGATCTTTGCGGCGGTAAGAGCGTTGTCGCCGGTCACCATCACCGTCCTGATGCCCATCGAGCGCAGGTGCTCGAAGCGCTGGCGCATGCCCTCCTTGATCGTGTCCTTGAGATGGATCACGCCGAGCACCTGGCTGTCGCGTGCAACCGCCAGCGGCGTGCCGCCCTCGCCGGCGCCGCGCTCCAGCTGAGCGTGCAGCTCCGGGGGCGGATGGCCGCCCTCCGCTTCGACAAAGGCGATCACAGCCTCCCCTGCCCCCTTGCGGATCTGGCTGCCGCCGACGTCCACGCCGCTCATGCGCGTCTGCGCGCTGAAGGGAACGAACTGGGCGTGCAGGTCGCTCATCTCGTGCTCGCGGATCCCGTAGCGCTTGGCCAGCACCACGATCGAGCGTCCCTCCGGCGTCTCGTCGGCAAGGGAGGCGAGCTGCGCGGCTTCCGCCAGGTCGGTCTCGCCCACTCCGGGCATCGGTATCAGCTCGGAGGCAAGCCTGTTGCCGACCGTGATCGTGCCGGTCTTGTCGAGCAGCAGGACGTCTACGTCGCCGGAGGCCTCGACGGCGCGCCCGGAGAGCGCAAGCACGTTGCGGCGCACGAGCCGATCCATGCCGGCGATGCCGATCGCCGATAACAGCGCGCCGATCGTCGTCGGTATCAGCGCGACCAGCAGCGAGATCAGGCTGGTGTCGGAGATCGAGCTGCCCGCAAAGAGCGCAAAGGGTCGCAGCGTGGCGACGACGACGACAAAGATCAGCGTCAGCGCCGCAAGCAGGATGCCAAGCGCGATTTCGTTTGGCGTCTTGCGCCGCTGTGCGCCCTCGACCAGAGCGATCATGCGGTCTAGGAAGGAGCGCCCCGGCTCCTGCGTTATCTCCACCACGAGGCGATCGGAGATGACCTTCGTGCCGCCCGTGACCGCTGAGCGGTCTCCGCCGGACTCGCGGATCACCGGGGCGGACTCGCCCGTGATCGCCGACTCATCGACGGATGCGATCCCCTCGATCACGGTCCCGTCACCTGGGATCAGCTCGCCGGCCTCCACGATCACGACGTCGCCGCGCTGAAGCTCGGAGGCGGGAACGCTCGATCCATCGCGCAGGCGCGCGAGCGTCTCCTTGCGCATCGCTCGCAGCGCCTGAGCCTGGGCGCGGCCGCGCCCCTCGGCGAAGGCCTCCGCGGCGTTGGCGAAGAGCACCGTCAGCCAAAGCCAGATCGAGATCGTCAGCGTGTACCACGCCGGGTCGCTGCCGCCGAGCGCGCTACCGCCGCCAACCTGGATCAGCCACGTGACGGTGGTGATGAGCGCGCCGATCTCGACCACGAACATGACCGGGTTGCGGATCTGGATGCGCGGGTCAAGCTTGCGCACGCTGTCGATCGCCGCGCGCAGCGCAAGCTCGCGCGAGAGGAGCGATCGAGCGCGCCGTTCGCTCATCGGGCGCGCGCTCCACTCGCGCGTGTGCGACCGATGCGTTCGAGCGCAAGGTTCAGCTCAAGCACGTTGACGCTGGGGTTGCCGGCGAAGCCCAGAAACCGTGAGGAGGTGTGGCGGGCGACGAGTCTCAGCACCGCCGCGAGCGGCAGATGACGCAGGGCGGCAACGCGATGCGCCTGGATGTCGGCGTTGGCGATAGAGATTTCCGGGTCAAGCCCGGATGCGGATGCCGTCACCGCGTCAACGGGAATCTGCGCGATGCTGAGCGTCGGGTCGTATGGCCTGTTCAGCGCAAGGTATTCGCGGATGCGCCTGGCGTCTTCTGTCTCGGTCAGGATGCCGTTCGGGCCGAGGTTGGAGAAGGTGCTTGCCGCGCCGTTGTCGGGAAGCGGTTCTGTTGCCGAGGGCCTGCTCTGGAAGTAGAGCGGATCGGCGCGCAGCAGCACCCTGCCTGAGACCTCCGCGGGCCTGCCATCCTTGCCGAGCACCGGCAGGGTGAAGGACTGGCCGATGATCGCCGATCCGACGAGCCTGCCGTGGAGCTTCACCTGCTGGCCGTTGGCGGCACCCGGAAAGGCGAGCTGGGAGATGCCCCAGATCACCAGTGGAAAGACCACGCCCAGCGCGAGCGTGAAGATGAGCAGCGCCAAGGCAGCGGTCTTGAGCTCGCGTCGCATGATCAGTAGAGGTGCCCGGTGAGTCCTTGCACGATCGGCCCGAGCAGCAGCGCAGGGAAGAAGGTGAGCGCGCCGACGATCACGATCACCGCGGTCAGCAGCAGCGCAAAGGTCGGGTTGTCGGTGCGCATCGTCCCCAGGCCGGAGGGCGCCACGCGCTTGCCCGCAAGCGATCCCGCGACGGCAAGCACAAGCAGAATCGGCAGGTAGCGGGCTAGCAGCATGTCAAAGCCGCCGAGGATGTCGGCCATGACGATCCCGTGCGAGTGCAGGTTGCCTGCGAGGGGCTGAGCGAAGCCGCTGTAGCCGGCAAATGCCGACCCGTTGTTGTTGGCCTGCGAGAGGTAGGCATAGAAGGTCTCCGAGAAGGCCTGCGGGGTGCCCACGGCCGCCTTTGAGATCGACGTGCGCCCGGCTGCGCTCGCGGTTGCGGCGGCGCTGCAGAGCAGCGCGGCGAGCGGAGTGATCAGCACGCCGAGGCCGGCGAGCTTGATCTCGCGCGCCTCCAGCTTCTTTCCCAGCCACTCCGGTGTGCGCCCGACCATCAGCCCGCCGATGAAGACCGCAAGCAGGACGTAGAGGAGCAATGAGTAGAGGCCGGTGCCGACGCCGCCGAAGATGGTCTCAGAGGCCGATAGGTTGGCGAAGGGCACCGCGCCGCCGATGCCCGTATATGACTCCAGCGAGCTGTTGACGGCGCCGCATGAGGTGACTGTCGTGACCACGTCAAAGAGCGCCGACTCGGCGATGCCAAAGCGCTGCTCCTTGCCTTCCAGGTTGCCGCCCGAGCTGCCCGCGCGCGCGGCTGTGCGCAGCCCTGCCGCATGCTGAGCCGGAGAGCCTTCGGCCTCTGCGATGTAGGCCACAGCAGCGCCGGCAAGGAACAGCGTCATCACCACGCCGAAGATCGCGTAGCCCTGACGGCGGTTGCCGCACATCCGCCCGTACATGAAGATCAGCGCCGCCGGGATGATCAGCACCAGCCACATCTCAACGAGGTTGGTGAAGGCGTTGGGGTTCTCGAAGGGATGCGCTGAGTTGACGTTGAAGAAGCCGCCGCCGTTTGTGCCGAGCATCTTGACCACCTCCTGCGATGCAACCGGGCCCATTGCGATCGTCTGCGAGAGCCCGGTGAGCGTTCGCACATGCAGATAGGAGGAGAAGCTCTCGATCACCCCCTGCGAGGCCAGCACGAGCGCGAAGACGACCGCCAGCGGCAGCATCACGTAGAGGATGGTGCGGACCAGATCCGACCAGAAGTTGCCGATGCTCTTGCCCGTGCGCCCGACGATGCCGCGGACGAGCGCAACCGCAACGGCTATGCCGACCGCCGCTGAGAGCCAGTTCTGCACCGCCAGGCCGGCCATCTGGCTGAAGTAGGACATCGTCGTCTCCCCGCTGTAGTACTGCCAGTTGGTGTTGGTCAGGAACGAGGAGGTGGTGTTGAAGGTGACATCCCACGGCGCCGAATGGAAGCCCATCGGGTTCAGCCCGGTGAAGTCCCACAGCGTCTGCGTGCGCAGGATCAGATAGAGCAGCAGCCACCCCAGCAGCGAGAAGAGGAGCAGCGAGCGCGCGTAGGCCTTCCAGTCCTGGCCGCGCTTGGGATCGACGCCGATGGCGCGGTAGAGCAGCGCCTCCGGCCGGCCCAGGATCGGCGTCAGCAAGACGCGCTCGCCGCTGTAGAGGCGCGCCATATAGCGACCGAGCGGCGCTGCTGTCCCGGTCAGCACCGCGGCAAAGATGAGGATCGTGAGCCAGCCCGTGAGCGTCATCGGCCGGCCCTCGCGCTCGCTCGCGGGCCTGGCAAGCTAGAGCCGCTCCCCGCGGACGAGCGCATAGAGGAGGTAGGCGCAGACGATCACGGAGACGACCAGGCCGAAGATGTCCGCGCCGCTCATATGCGCTCGATCGCGTCGAGCGCAAGCAGCAGGAGCGCGAAGAAGCCGACGGCCGCCAGCGCTGAGAGGAAGTCCATGCGCGCAGTATTGTCACGGATGCGTGTCGTCGGCGTGACGATTTCAGCGCCGACCATAACGATTCCATTACGATTGGATCGCGCGCGGCGGCTGCGCCGCAGCGACCGCTAGCAGCCGAAGCGGTAGCCGATGCCCGAGTCGGTGACGATGAAGCGAGAGCGATTTTCGGGGTCGAGCTTCGCGCGCAGGCGCGCGACGTGCGTTCGCAGCGGCTGGATGTCGTCGACGTACTCCGGTCCCCAGACCTCGGCGAGGATGCTGCGGTGGGTGAGCAGCCGCCCGCGGTTGCTGACCAGCATGCGCAGCAGGTCGAACTCGATCGGCGTCAGGTGCACTGCGCGGCCGTCGCAGCGAACGCTGTGCGCAGCAAGGTCGACCTCGAGGCCGTCGATCGCAACGCGCGAGCTGCCCTCATCGCCCCGCGCCCGGCGCAGGACAGCCTGCAGGCGCGCAACGAGCTCGCGGCTGCCGAAGGGCTTGGTGATGTAGTCATCGGCGCCAGCCTGCAGCGCGCGCACCTTCTGCTCCTCCTCGCCGACCGCTGAGAGCAGGAGGATCGGCATCTGCGACCAGGTGCGCAGCCGCCTTGTCAGCTCGATACCGTCGCCATCGGGCAGCAGCAGGTCGATGATCGCCGCCTGCGGGGGGCGCACTGAGGCCCGGTCAAGAGCCTCCGCGGCGCTTGCCGCGCCGATGACCTCGCAGCCGGCCTCCCCCAGGATCACCTGCAGCGCCCGCAGGATCTGCCTCTCGTCGTCAACGACGAGCACGCGCGCGCCTTCGAGCGGGAAGCGGCCGCCGCTCATGCTCGCTCGCCGGCCGCGATCAGACGCGCGCTCTCACTGCGCGCGCCCTCGGCCGCCCCTGCGCGCGCCAGCGATCGCGACGAGTGTCCCTGCGCAGAGGGGCCCGCAATCGGCAGCTCGAATACGAACACCGCGCCCTGGCCCGGGAGCGAGTCGGCATAGAGGACGCCGCCGTTTGCCTCGACGAAGCCGCGGGCGATCGCCAGGCCGAGCCCTGAGCCCTTGCGCTCTGAGCTTCCCGCTCCGCGATAGAAGGGCTCGAAGATCCGCTCACGCTCGGCTTCGCCGATGCCCGGCCCCTGATCCACCACCCGCACGATCACCGTGTCCGGCGCGTGTGCGCCCCCCTCCAGCTGGGCGGCGCGAGCGCGCACGAGCACGTGCGCCCCCTGCGAATGGGTACGGGCGTTCTCAAGCACGTTGACGAGGGCGCGCTCCAGCTGCAGCGCATCGGCGCGCACCAGCGGCAGCTCAGGGTCGATCGCAAGGGTGAAGCTTCCATCGCCGCCAATATCGTCGATCGCGCTGCGGATAACCTCCTCGATCGAGGTCCAGTCGGCACGGGGGCTCGTGGCGCCGGCCTGCAGGCGCGAGAGATCAAGGAGGTTCTCAACCAGGCGCGCAAGACGGGCGGACTCCTCGCGGATGACCGCGGTCAGCTCGGCGCGGCCGCGCTCGGAGAGCGCCTCGCCGGCGAGCGCCTCACCCGCCGCTGCGATCGCCGTCAGCGGCGAGCGCAGATCGTGGGAGACCGACCGCAGCACCGCTGTCTTGACCGCGTCGGCACGACGCAGCGCGGCGCTCTGCAGCACCTCCGCATAGAGCTCTTCGCGACGCAGCGCGGCGCCGAGCAGCGCCTCGAGCGCGGGCACGAGCCGCGCCTGCAGAGCACGTCGCGTGGCGGCAGGGGATGCGCTGTGGAGCAGCAGCGTGCCGACGTTTCGCTCGCCGTCGAACAGCGCGATCGCCTCGTGGCGCTCGTCGCCGACCGCGCTCTCCAGCGTGATCGCAACTGAGCGCAGCGCAAACACCTCCGCCAGCCGAGCGCCCAGGATCGCGAGCGCCTCCTCGATGCCCTGCTCGCGCAGCAGCAGCCGCGCCATCTCCAGCACCAGGTCGGCCTCTCGCACCCGCCCTCGCCAGGTGCGCAAGCCGCGCACGGTGCGCGCGCCCGCGATCGCGCCCGCAGGCAGCGCCGAGGCAAGCGCGCCGGCAAGCGTCGAGCCGCTGATTGCGGCGATCGCCACCCCCCAGGGCGCACACAGCGCCAGCAGCCAGAGCGCCACGCTGCCGTGCCGCGCCGGGACGGCGACCATTGGCGCCACGCTCCCGCCGCGCCCGCTGCGCGGCAGCGCCCGCCATCTGCCGAAGCCCTTTCGCTCCATCGCCATGGAGGCTAGTGGCTGAAAGCGGCCGGTAGCGATGGCTGCGCACCCGCCGCCCTGCGTGGCACGATCCTGCCACGGGAGCGGGCTATCCTCGGTGCCGATGCAGATCGAGCTTCTCTACTGGGAGGGCTGCCCCTCGCACCCAAAGGCGCTCGAGCAGCTGCGCGAGCAGATCGCAGCGCTCGGGATCGGGCAGGAGGTGAGCGTGCGCAGGATCGAGAGCGAGGAGCAGGCCGCAACAGAGCATTTCGTCGGCTCGCCCACGATCAGGGTCGATGGCGCCGACGTCGTCGACCCGGGCGAGCAGCCGCCCGCGCTCAACTGCCGCGTCTATCGCACACGCGAGGGGCGCTACTCCCCCACCCCCGACCCGCAGGACGTGCGCGCGGCGCTGGTCGCCGCGCAGCGACGAGAGCGGCGCTGATGGCACGCATCGAGGACGCTGCGCCCGCCGTAGGCAGGCGTGCGCCCGCCTTCTCAGCACCCGACACCGATGGCATGATGCATGGGCCCGGCGGCGCCCCGGCGACGGTTGTGATCTTCACCTGCAATCACTGCCCATACGCGCTTGCCTGGCATGAGCGGCTGGTAGCGCTTGCCGCCGAGTACCGCCCGCGCGGGGTCGCGTTCCTGATGATCAACTCAAATGACGCCGAGCGCTACCCCGCGGACTCGCTCGCTGCGATGCGCGCGCGCGTTGCCGCCGGCGAGCTCGGCGACATCCCCTACCTGCGCGACGCCGATCAGCGCATCGCCCGCGATTTCGATGCAAAGACGACGCCCGACGTGTTCGTCATCGATGCGGAGGGCGTCATCCGCTACCGCGGTGCGCCCGATGAGGACTATGAGCGACCGGAGCTGGCCGCCAGATGGGTGCGCGATGCGCTCGAGGCGCTGCTTGCCGGCAGCGAGCCCGCGATCGCTGAAACCGCACCGGTCGGCTGCACGATCAAGTGGCGCAGCTGAGCCTGCGGCGCACGCGCAGGCGGAAGCGATCAGGTGCGTCGCTCAGCACGCCGCCCGCCGGGTCGTCGATGCCGCCGGCGCGGACCGGGTCACGCTCGGGGTGGTAGATCTCATAGAGCACGCGTGCGCAGAGGGCGAGCAATAAGGCCGCGCGCACAAACACGGTGATCGCCAGCGGTCCCATACCAAAGCCGCCTTCTGCTTCCGGCAGCAGGTTGTACATCGTCGCAACCCAGACCCATGCTTCCATCAGCGTCCAGACCAGGATCACACGCGGGCGCGGCAGCGCAAGCAGCGCGAGCGGCAGCAGCCACAGCGAGTACTGCGGGCTCCAGACCTTGTTGGTGATCAAAAACGCGCAGACCAGCAGGAAGCCAAGCTGCGCCACGCGCGGGCGGCGCGGAGCGCTGAGGGCAACCACGCCGACGGCGGCCGTCACAAGGATCATCACAGCGGCGATGAAGGCATTGAGCTCCGTCGGCGCCTGATTGGTGGCAAGCGGCCCGTCAAAGCCGCCCCAGCCGGTGAAGTGCATGATCGCGCTATAGAGAGTTTCCGGGTTTGCGCCCCGCAATGAGTTCATGCGGAAGAATTCGATCCATCCCTGCGGATAAAGCACCAGGATCGGCAGGTTCACCGCCTCCCAGCTGAGCAGCGCCGCCAGCAGCGCCCGTCGCCACTCGGCGAGCTTGCCGGCGCGCAGGCAGAGCACGAGCAGCGGGATCAGCAAGAGCAGCGGATAGAGCTTGGCCGCGGTGCCGAGGCCGATCAGCGCCCCGGCAAGGGTGACGCGCCCCCGCGACCATGCGTACATCGACCCCGTTGCAAAGGCGACCGCCATCATGTCGAAGTTGGTGTAGGCCTGCACGATCACAAGCGGCGCAGCGGCGGCCAGCAGCATCAGGAAGGGCAGCCGCCCTGGCGTCAAGCGCCGCAGGCACCAGACGGCGTAAAGCCAGCAGGCGGCCGCGACCGCCGCCAGGATGTCGAAGAAGGCGATCGCCGCGCTTGTCACCGAATGCGCTGCCGCGCCGCCGACCAGTGAGGTGTAGCCCTGCGCGCCCTTTGCCGCAACCCACATCAGAAGCCCGGTCAGGACCGGGTACTCCATATGGCGCACGCGCCGCGCGGAGGTTCCCTGCCCTTCGATCCAGGAGACCTGATACGGAAACGCGCCGGGTTCATCGAGGTGCTCGGCACCGTAGAGCGGCACCGGGTCCGAGTAGCAGGCGAGGCGGTACTGGCGGTAATTGCGCCATTCGAGGCTGATCCCGCCACCGGGAGCGCGATACGTTTCAAGGCACGGCGACTTCTGCGCCCAGGCCAGGAGGAGGGTGGCGACGGTGATCGCTGTTGCCAGCGCGCCGAGGCCGAGCGGGGCGCGCCCCCCACGCAGCGCAGTGCGCCGGCGTCGATGCTCTCCGACCTCCGCTGCAGCCGGGGCTGCCATCGGGCCATCGTAGTCGCCCACGTGCGCTGATGCAAGCAATCGCAGTGCCCGATGCATGGACGAGGCGCTGCGCTTATCGCAGCCACCCCGACAACCCGTGCTTGCGGCGGTAGCGTGGTTGGCATGCAGGTCCTTGCCGACCACATCTTGCGTGTCCGTGCCGCTAACCCCGGGCCGCTCACCCTCTCGGGAACGAACTCATATTTGGTCGGGCGAGATCCGGCGTGGCTGATCGACCCCGGGCCGAGCCTGCCCGATCACGTCGATGCGCTGCTTGCGGCGATCGCGCAGCGGGGCGGCCTTGGCGGCATCGCGATCACCCATGAGCACAGCGACCACCGCGAAGCGCTTGCGGTGATGCGCGCCCGCACGGGCTCGCCGCCGGTTGCCGGCGCTGGGCCAGGCGCCGATGTGCAGCTTGCCGACGGCACCCGCTTCGGGCCGCTGCTTGCGCTGGCGACGCCCGGGCACGCGGATGGCCACTTTGCCTTCCTCTGCGAGGATGTCTGCTTCAGCGGCGATGCAATCCTCGGCGAGGGCAGCGTCTTCATCGCGCCGCAAGCGGGAGCGCTTGCCGCCTATCTGGCGGCGCTGCGGCGTCTGGCGTCGCTTGAGATCGCGCTGATCTGCCCTGGCCACGGCGAGCCGATCACCGAACCGCGCGCGAAGATTGCCGAATACATCGCCCACCGAGAGGAGCGCGAGCGAAAGCTCGTGGCGGCCCTGGGCGCGGGCCTACGAGCGCCCGGCGCGCTGCTTGACGCAGCCTGGTCGGATGTGCCCCAGCAGCTGCGCAGCGCTGCGGCGCTCTCGCTCACAGCTCACCTGCACAAGCTTTTAGAGGAGGGCCGCCTGCCGGCCGAGATCGAGCCGGACCTGCCACTGCGTGAGCTCCGGCAATAGGCGCGGCGTCTCTCAGCGCGGATCGCGCCACATCGCATATACAAGCGGTCCGCGCGGCAGACGCAGCTCGCCCGTGACCTGAAAGCCATGGCGCTCATAGAAGGCGATATTGCGCTGCTTGGAGGACTCCAGATAAGCGCCGATCTGATCTTCATCACAGCGCTCGAGCACCGGCGCCAGAGCGGCTGATCCAAGTCCCTGACCCTGCCGCGCCGGCTCGGTGCCAAGCACGGCGAGGTACCAGTGCGGCGGTGTGCGCGGGTGGGCGCGCTCGATGCCAAGCAGGCCGTAGGTGACAAAGGGCAGACGCCAGATCAGCAGCGGGTGAAGCTGGCTTACAGCAAGCTGTAGGTCCTCCGCCGGCGTGGTGCGCCAGCGTCCGGGGGCCGCCCACAGCGCGGCCGCGTGCCCCCCTCCCGCCATCCAGACCTCGCCGAGCGCATCTAGCTGGATCAGCCGCGCGAGGAAGAAGCGCTCGAGCGTCTTCGGGCGCAGCCGCGCCGGAGGGCAGGACCATTCTGAGACCGGGTCCTCGTGGAAGGCGCGCGCGAGCATCGCCGCGAGCGGGCGCAGATCTTGAGCCTGCGCACGGCGCGCAGCCGCCTGCCAGCCTAGCCCTGCCGCGCACATCACGCCAACGCTAGCGCGCCGTGCGCGCCGGCGCCGCGCCGCTAGCGGTCGCGGTAGACGAGAGACCGAGCTACGCGAGCACCCAGCTCAGCGACACCCCGGCGCGCAGCGTGCAGGTGACCGCGTCGGCCGTACGCGCCTGATGGCGCGCGCGCTTGACGGCGTGGTGGCCCTTGCGGTGCCTTTGGTGCTTGACCTTGCTGCTCTTCCTCCTGTTGGCGGTGGGGGCGCTGCGGGCCGGAACGGTGATTGGGTTCGCCGTGCCTGCACTGGCCAGCGCAGTGCGCAGCTCGGCATAGCCGAAGTCCGGCTGCGCGCCTTCGTATTCGGCAGATGCTTGCGCTTCGCCGCCGGAGCAGGAGATCCAGCCGCCTTCTTCACCTATGCTCTGGACCTGCCCAAGGCTTGCGCCGAGCTTGGAGGCGAGATATTCGGCCTTGCCCTGCCCGTCTGAGAGCGCCGCGGCCAGCGCCTGGCGATAGGCGGCGTCAGCTTCGGTGAGGCTCGCGCGCTGGGAGATCGGCACATTTGCGACACCCTGCACGGCAACGAGACGTGGAGGCGTCGCAGTGCCTTCGGCCAAGGCGGCCGGAGCCTGTGCAGATGCGAACCAGACGCCCGTGAGAAGTGCGATTGCGGTGACCGAAAGCTTCATGCTGGCTGCTCCTTTGCTCGTGTAATCGACATGCGAGGGTTGACATGGCCGGCGCATGCCCAGGTTATCGGCTCCGGTAGCCTTCATTCCTCCGTGACCGTGCGTGTACGCAGCTGATCGCACCCCGCAGGGCGATCGAAGTCGTGCACGGCGTGCAGTGGCGGCGCATCTTCGCGCCAGCAGGGCAGCGCGATCGGGTCCCAAAGCGTGTCGCGCTACGTGATGCGATCGGATCGCGCAGCGCGATCGATGAGGCGGTTGATCAAGAGGACGCCGAGAGGCTTGATCCGGAGGCCGAGATGCGCGGAGCGCGCAGCGAATGCACGCATACGGTGCGCGCGGCCGTTCTGATGGCGCGCCGCGCAGAGCTCCTGCCCACAGTAAAGCCCCGCAATTGCAGAGCCTTTGAGGGAGCGACCGCCATCTGGCTTCGAAGCCGGAGCGCTCCCTGGCGCGATCCCTTGCGGTAGGGCCAAATCTGGCTTTTGCTCAGGGGAGTGCCCAGAGCGTGAGTCCAATCCGGTCCGGTTGAATCCGGCCGAATCCCGGCACGACTGCAACCAAATTGCTACGCGCCACGCGCTCAGTGGCCACGTGTGCGATCGCTGTCCTGCCGATCGCCGAGCCTCGGCGCTCGCAGCGAGAACACGAGCGAGCCTCGTCATCGCGGCCCGCAGCTTCTCAGCTACGCGGAGACGAGCGTCGCCTGCACGCCGGGCAGCGCTGCCTGGCGCGTGTCTGCGGTCAGAAGCGTCAGCTCGTGGGCGAGTGCTGTAGCGGCGATCCACAGGTCGTTCGCGGGCTGCCTGCCAGACGCAGCGCGTAGCTGCGCGTAGTGCGCGGCCACGCGACGATCGACCATCAGTACCGGCGCCCGCTCGAGGACGCCCGTGAGTCGGGCGAGCCGCCGCGCTCGCAGCTTTCCCGGCGCGAGCAGAACGCCGACCTCCAGCTCCCCGATCGTCACGATGCTTACCGACCATCTTCCTGACGCCTGGGGTACGGCATCACCGGCAAGGACGCTCGTGTCCACGAGCAGCTGACTCACGCGGCAGCTTCCGCGTCGCGCATCGCGCTCAGCTCCGTCGCCCATCCGGGATCAACGGGAGTCTCGGCGAACAGCTCCTCCAGCGCCTCGGGCGGCGCCGGAAGGCGGGTGCCGGGCAGCGGACCAAGCTCGGCGACCGGGCGCCCATCCACGGTGATCGTGAAGCGCTCGCCCTGCTCGGCGCGCCGCAGCACCGCGCCGACCTGATTGCGTAGCTCGCGTTGAGGGATCGTCGTCGCCATACGCCCTAGTGTAGCGAGGCTGCTACGCCACGGGAAGGGAGCCCTGGACCCCCCTCCCCAATGGCTCTTGGTAGAACAGCACGCGCTACTCGCCCGTCACCGTCTTGAGCTCGGGGGAGCGTGCAGGCGCGCTCGCGCCTTTGGACGACGTGGTCACGCCGTCGGGCGCAGGCGGCGTCGCGCTGAACGCGGCCGAGGGCAGCGACCCGGTCCAGCCAGGCAGGATCCGAGTTGGCGCCGACGGACTCCGACTTAGCAGCAATATCACTCCGAGCTAGCAGCCTCTACTCTCCGATATGGCCGAGCCCCAAAATCAGACCAGCGCGCTGCGCAGGCGCAACCTCGAGGACTCGGTGGTCTTGGCTATGCAGGACGCCTGGGCCGTCGCGCTACTCGGGCCGCGACAGTCCGGCAAGAGCACGCTTGCGAAGATGCTGGTCGCCGATCGGCTGCCCGCCGACTACCTGACACTCGATGAGCAGGCAACGCGTTCGCTCGCCCTTGGTGATCCTGAAGGCTTCATCGCCGGGCTGACACGGCGCACCGTGATCGATGAGGTCCAGAGGGCACCCGAGCTCCTGCTGGCGATCAAGGTACGACTTGATCGCGACGACACCCCTGGACAGCTCCTCCTGACGTGATCTGCGAACCTGCGCCGCATACCGCGCCTTGCCGACGCCCTGCCTGGGCGCCTGGACTACCTGACGCTCTGGCCCTTTACGCAGGGCAAGATCCGTGGTCGTAAGGATGAGTTCCTCGAGCGCTTCATGCGCGCAGAGGTGCCGCAGATTAGCGACGCCCGTGGGCCGGGCAGCCTACACCGACATCCTCCTGTCGGGCGGATTTCCGGAGGCCGTTCGCCGTGGGCCATCCGCGCGCCGACGCTTCTTCGAGAGCTACACCGCAGCGATCATAGACCGCGATCTCGCCGAGACCGCGCGCGTGCAGGACTCGGAAGCGATCATGACGCTGCTTCGGCTTGTCGCTGCGAGATTCGGATCGCTTGCCCGCTATCAGAACCTGGGACGGGACACCGGGATCGACGGCAAGACGGCCGAGTCGTACATCGGCGCGCTTGAGAGACTGTTCCTGGTTCGGGTGCGCCGACCGTGGCATGTGAACCTTGGCCAGCTGCAGGTCAAGGCACCGAAGCTCTATCTCGCGGATCCGGGTCTGCTTGCTGCGCTGCTGGGAGCGGGCGCGCGCCGCGTGCGCGATGACGATGGCTTCGCCGGCGCACTGTTTGAGACGTTCGTCGCTTCCGAGATTGAGCGCCAGGCGTCATGGGCATCGGAATCGATGAGCTGCTGGCACTATCGCGAAGGAGAGCGTAAGGTCGACATCATCCTCGAGCGACCCACGGGAGACGTCGTGGGGCTCGAGGTGAAGGCAAGCGCGACCGTTCGACCCAGCGATTTCCGCGGGCTCGTGCATCTGCGCGAGCGCGTCGGGACTCGCCTCGTTGCAGGTGCGGTCCTTTACGCGGGAGCGCGCACGCTCCCATTCGGAGACCGGCTCGGGCGCTGCCGCTGCAGGCCCTGTGGACGTGACGCCGATCAGCGGTGAAGGCACGGTGGCGGTGTGCGAGCCTGCTCCGATGGTCTGAGCCGGGTCCGCTCAACGGGCCAAGCGACAGCGCGGTGTCTTGGAGGCCTTCGGCGTGGCGATCCATCGTGCGCCTGCACAGGATCGCGCGAGGGCGTTGGCCGCCTCCGGCTTCTCGAGGCTTCCGGCCACCCGGACCGGGCATTCGGGAGACGGCTCGGACCTGGGCGCCTGACCTCCCGCACTTGGGCGCAAGCGATTAGCGGCTCGTCAGCTCGCAGCGCGTACCAGCGCCCCGCGGGCGTGCGGATCGTGGCGGTGCTCGTGGTGGTCGCGGTTGTCGCCGTGGCAGTGGCGGTCGCGCTCGTGCTGGTCGCGGCGGCTTCGCCGGTGCTCGAGGTCGTGCGCCTCCTTTGGCTTGAGGAGGTCGAGGTCGTGGTGGTGGCGCTCGTTTCGCTGGCCACACCGCTGCCGAGCGTAAGCGTCGCCGAGCGCGTCGCCGACCCTTCGCTGGAGGCATAGACCGCGACGGTTATCGTGTAAGTGCCGCTTGCCGCAGCCAGCTTGGGCCGCTTGCCCTCGCGCAGCTCGCGGGCCTGGTGCGAACACGCCGCAATGGTGAATCCGGAGGCCGAGATTCGCAAGGCATGTGACGAATATACGCGCACGCTCTGCGCGTCCCTCCCGGCGGATCGCGGCATACCGCGCCCACTCACGAAAAGCCGGGCACCCGCACCGCATTCGAAAGGTACCGCCAACGGGATTCGAACCCGTGTTACCGCCGTGAGAGGGCGGCGTCCTAGTCCCCTAGACGATGGCGGCGGGAAGAGTTGGCGCAAAGCCTAGCAAAGGGCGCAACCGCAGCTCGCGTGCGAGGGCTTCGGCAGCGGAGCGCACAAGCGGGCCATGCCGGTCACGGCCAACATGAGCGACGCCTTCGTGAGTCGGCCTCGATGGGCTTCGTGAGCAAGGGCGCTGCCTCAAGCGACGCCGGGCACTCGGCGCCACCGCTCCCGCCTGCTCGAGAGCGGCAGGCGTTTTGGCCTACGGCCGCTCGTCTCCACAGTTCCAAAGCGGCACGAAAGGCTACAGGTGGCAGATCTTGAGCTCAGGTCGCAGCTTTTGCAGCTCTTCGACAATCACGTTTCGATGGCATGCAGTGTGGTCGCGCTCGAAGCAGAGCAAGCACGCCAGATCCGCGCCCAGGCTATGCGCGAGCTCGATCAGCGCCGATCTCGATCCGTTGTTCAGGTACCCACGGTAGACCGCTGCGCCGCCCTCGACATCGCCGGCCCAGTAGCGCTCCCGAATCGGCTTCGGGTTGCCCAGCGCCTTCACGTGCAGATACTCGATGCGAGCCTCGCTCAGCGCGTTGCTGAGCGCAGACTTCGAGAAGCCTCGTCGTCTTGAGAGCGGCAGCTCTCGAACATCGACGAGGCGGTCAACGCCGGCATCTGCAAGTGCGCCGATCAGCTCCTCCAGCGAGCGCCCCTCGTACCCAACCGTGAGCAGTCGCGGCGTCACAGCCTGTCTATTCGACATCACAAGAGCGACGCCTGCTGCAATCGCGCTGCTCGCCTCGTATGCACGAGCCCAAGGATCAGGAACGATTGCGGATGCTTCAGCATGCTGCCGGTGATGAAGCGCGTGTCGTAGCGATCGCCGCAGTACTGCTCGAAGAGCTTTTCGCGGATCTTCGCGTGGATGGTCGGCTCATCGGCGCCCTGCTTATCGAGCCTCCGATACAGCGCGCCCAGCTCCCAATCGATGAAGTACTGCTCATGCCCAGGCCAGGCCGGATCTGAGCAGCGATACACAAACTTTGCCTTGACCGGAAGCGGCTCAAGCGGCATGCGAGCGCGGTCTCCGGCACGATTCCCGAAAAGCGATGCTTCGCTGAGCAGGGCACGCTGTGCCTGGGCGAAGCCCTCCTCAGCGGCATCCACCTTCAGCTCCGCGACCTCAAGCGGCCGGAAGACCCCCAGTGACTTGCGCTCGCTCCTCTGCCGGCGTTGGATCTCGCACATCGACTGATCTTCGACCGCATCGAAGAACTGGAGGCGGCGTCGCCACGTGCCGCCGTCGGTGCCGATCGACTCGCCAAGGACAACCGATTCGAGATCTGGAGCAAAGCTCTCCGGACGCGGGTCCTGCCCACTCTTTCGCGCTTGCAGCTCGATCACCTGGTACTTCTTGAAGCGCTGCGTGAAGTCAAGCCCGCGGTAATACCGCGGGAAGAGCCGCATCCAACAGTGTGACGCTGCCATTGAGATCCCGGCGACGCACACCGCCTCGGACCGCGAGGCAGGATCGATGACCGGATAGGCCTTGACCACCGGAGGAAGCTTCAAAACCACGGCAGCAATTCAGCCAGCCGGGCCGGCCGCGAGCACTTGCCAGCGTCCGAAGCCCTTGCCGCGGCGGCGCGCAATATGCCGAAGCTGCGACGCACGGCCGGCAGTAGAGATCGGCCGGCACGCGTCGCTGCACGCCCCCGTGTCGTCTCATTTACGGCTGACGACATGAAGAGGATGCGGCTGAGAGGACTCGAACCTCCACGGGCTTGCGCCCACACGGACCTGAACCGTGCGCGTCTACCAATTCCGCCACAGCCGCGCGGAGCACCAAGTTATCACGCGTCTGCCTTGCCGCCCTCGCGCGCGAGCGCCTGCTCGATGAAGGGCCCGAGCAGCTGCGCCACCGATTCGGCCGTCATCAGCGTCGGTCCCTTGGGGAGCGCCGCGTAGCTGATCGCTAAACGCACGAGCGACTCGCTCAAGAGCTCGCAGTCCGGGCGCGCCGCCTCCGGCCACTCGGTGGCGATCACGCCCGCCAGACGCTGCACCGCGTACTCGACGATCGGGCGTCCGCGCGTCGTCACGAGCGCCAGCAGCTCTTCGGCCCCGTCGCGCAGCCCGGCGCGCACGATCGGATCCTCGGCGGCCGCGATCAGGAAGACCTCAAAGGCCGCCTCGAGCGCCTTTGCCGGGTCGTCGCTGTGCGCCGAGACGGCCTGCTCGACAGAGGTCAGGAAGCGATCTGCCTCGCGCAGCAGCAGCGCCTGCGTGAACTCTTCGCGCGAGCCGAACTCGTTGTAGAGGGTCTGACGGCTGACCCCTGCCTGCTCGGCGATCTGCGCCATCGTCACCTCTGCGAACGGCCGCTCCGCGATCAGGTCGCGAGCGGCATCCATCAGCGAGTTGCGCAGCAGCTCGCGTGCGGCAACCGGGTAGGGGGCGCGCGCTGAGGCCTCAGAGCTGTGCGTGGATTGAGCCATCGTTCCTAAGCGGGCGGCTCTGCGTCCTCAGCCCGCTCGAAGTCCACCTTATCGCGGACCCCACAGTCAGGACAATGCCATTCGTCCGGCACGTCTGACCAAGCGGTGCCAGGAGCAAAGCCCTCGTGCTGATCGCCCTTCTGCTCGTCGTACTCATACCCGCAGACCGGGCAGCGGTAGCGCGCCATCGACCCTGCTCCCTCAGGCGGCCGCGCGGGCGCTGCCGCCGCCTGGCGTGCTGAGCTGCCCATAGCGGGCAAGCACGCGCTTGCGTGCGGGCGGGTGAATGTTGGCACGGCTGACGTCGCCGCCGTAGTGCGCCAGCAGGCGTCGATCCATCACCCGTCGCCACAGCGGCGGGAAGAGCGCCAGCAGGATCATCCCGGCATAGCCCGTCGGCAGCTGTGGCGCCTCATCGACGTGGCGCAGCGCCTGATAGCGACGGGTCGGGTTGGCGTGATGGTCGGAGTGGCGCTGTAGGTGGTAGAGCGCGACGTTCGAGGCGACATTGTTCGCGTTCCAGGAGTGCTCCGGGCGCGTGCGCTCGTAGCGGCCGTCCTCGCGCCGCTGACGCAGCAACCCGTAGTGCTCGAGATAGTTGACGACCTCGAGCAGGCAGAAGCCCACCACCGCCTGCAGCGCCAGATAAGGAAGCACGATCGGCCCGAAGGCGATCGCGAGCGCCGCCCACAGCACCACGCTCATCGCCCAAGCGTTGAGGATGTCGTTGCGGTGGGTGAGCGGGCCCCTCCCCATGCGCGCAAGGCGCTCGCGCTCCAGGCCCCACGCAGAGCGCAGGCTGCCGATCACCGTGCGCGGCAGGAACGCCCAGAAGGACTCGCCGAGCCGTGCGCTGGCGGGATCCTCCGGGGTGGCGACACGCACATGGTGGCCGCGATTGTGCTCGATGTAGAAGTGGCCGTAGCCGCTCTGGGCAAGTGCCACCTTCGATAGCCAGCGCTCGAGGCTGTCGCGCTTGTGGCCAAGCTCATGCGCTGTGTTGATGCCGATGCCCGCGACCATCGCCACCGTCAGCGCGAGCCCGATGGAGGCGGCGGTTGAGAGGCCCCCGTGCGCCCACATCCAGGCGGCGAAGATCAGGCCCGCATATTGAAGCGGCAGGTACAGGTAGGTGCACCAGCGGTAGTAGCGGTCGGCTTCCAGCCACTTGATCAGCGACTCCGGCGGGTTTGACTCATCCCTTCCCCGCCACCAGTCAAAGAGCGGAAAGAGGCCAAAGACCAGGATCGGGCCGAAATACCAGAGAACGACCAGACCGCTCGCCTTGACGAAGCCCCAGGCGATGAAGGGCAGCAGCGGCACGATCAGCCCGGTCAGCCATGCATAGCGCTTGGGGTCGTGCCATTCGAGCGCCTCGCCGGCCATGCCCTGGCCTGCACCGCCCACCTGGGCCATAGCCTCGGCGGCAAGCGTGCCGCCGCCCACCTCGCCTGTGATCTCTGCCATCTTCGCTTCCTTTCTCGCCTTTGCAAATCGCTTGGCCCTGTCTTGACACCGACCGCGGTCGATGTCAAGCGGCAAGACATTTATAGCAGCACTGTACAGAGGTGTCAATGCGCCTGCCCGCCACGAGCGGTCGGCCACAAAAAAGCGACCCCGGGGAGGGCCCCGAGGTCGCTTGCAGCTCCTTGCTTGAGCGCCGGATCAGTGCGCGCGGCGCGCTGCCAGGCGAATGCTGGCGCCGATGCCGAGCAGCAGCACGCCGGCGCCTACCAGCCAGGCCAGGTTGAGGCCGGTGAACGGAAGCGAGCTCTTGGTCGCCTGCGGCGTGGTGGTCGTCGTGGTGGTGCTCACCGACGGTGGCGTGATCGATTCCTTCTTGGGCTTGACTTCATGCGCAGGCGTTTCGCTTTCCTTCTTGGGCTTGACTTCGTGCGTCGCCTTGCTTTCGGTGCTCGTAGTCGTGCTCGTGTGCGCGGCTTCAGTCGTGGTCGCGGTGCTCACGGTCGGGGTCGCGCTGTAGTTCGTGACTTCGCTGGCGCTTGTGGTTGTGGTCGCCAGCGCGCTCGCCGGAAGCACGCAGAGCGCAGCGAAGGTGGCGGCAACAGCGACCGCGGATAGGACGCGCCGTCCGCGCACGCCGAAAGGAGAGCTGGTGATCATGCGGTTCAAACCTCCCACGGTTCGATAGTTGTTTCTGTGCTGCCCATGGAGTCCGTCTGGGTGGGGACTATACCCCGATCTGCGGCGCGAGGGACGTCCCGCGGCTACTGACTTCTACGCCTGCGCCTGAGCTTCCTGCATGTCCGCGCGGCCGGCGGCGGGTGGGCGCTTGGTGGTCACCCTGCCTTCAAGGCTGCCCTCCTGCAGCCGCCGGCGCAGCTCCTTCTTGTCGAACTTCCCCACGCTGGTCTTCGGCACCTCTGCCACGAACGCAAACTCGTCGGGCAGCCACCAGCGCGCGACCCGATCCTGGAGGTGGGCGACAAGATCGGCGGCAACCGCCTCCGGCGGGCGCTCGGCGAGCACGCCGGCGCGCAGCACCACGCAGCAGAGCGGGCGCTCGTCATAGCGTTCGTCGGGCTTGGCGATCACCGCCGCCTCGATCACGTCAGGGTGCGCCATAACCTCGTTCTCGAGCTCGACCGAGGAGATCCACTCGCCGCCGGACTTGATCACGTCCTTGGCACGATCGGTTATCTGCACAAACCCCTCGGAGTCGATCACGGCGACATCTCCGGTCCGCAGCCAGCCCTGATCGAAGCGCTCCTCGCTCCCCTCTTCACGGAAGTAGTGCCTGGCTATCCAGGGACCACGGACCTCAAGCTCTCCCGGCGAGGTCCCGTCCCAAGGCAGAGCGCGCCCGTCGGCATCGACGATGCGCGCCTCCACCCACGGCAGCGCGCGGCCCTGCTTGGCGCGCGCCTGCCAGTAGCGATCGTCGTGCGCACCGGCCTCGGCAGGTCGCGCGTAGGTTGCAACCGGGCTTGTCTCGGTCATGCCCCAGGCCTGGAAGATCCGCACTCCGTGGCGCTCTTCAAAGGCTTCCATCAGGGCGCGCGGCACCGCCGAGCCGCCGCAGGCGGCGTTGGCGAGGCTGGCCAGGTCGCAGTCGTGCGTATCGGCGTAGCGCAGGAGGTCCTGGAAGATCGTCGGCACGCAGCCCATGATCGTCGGGCGCTCTGACTCGATCAGGGCTGCCAGCGGCTCCGCCTGAAGGAAGCGGTCGGGCAGGATCAGATCAGCGCCGCAGAGCGCAGCGGCGTGCGGCATCCCCCAGGCGTTGGCGTGGAACATCGGGACGACCACGAGCACGCGGTCTTCGCGACCCATGCCGAGCGCGTCGCGAAGCAGCGAGGCCATCGAGTGCAGGCTGATCGAGCGGTGCGAGTAGAGAACCCCCTTGGGGTTGCCGGTCGTGCCCGAGGTGTAGCAGAGCGCTGCGGCCTGCCGCTCGGCCAGCTGCGGGTAGTCGAAGGGCTCGTCGGGGGCGGCTGCGAGGAGCTCCTCGTAGTGCAGCGCTCGGGGCAGCTGCGCGATGGCGGCGCGCGCCTGCTCCTCCTCCCCCATCACGATGAAGTGGCGCACGCTCGCAAGCTCCTGCGCAAGCGGCGCCAGCAGTTCGACAAGGCTTGCATCTACGAAGATCAGGTCGTCTTCGGCGTGGCGGATGATGTAGGCGAGCTGGTGGCCGGCGAGGCGGATGTTCAGCGTGTGCAGGACCGCGCCGCTGCAGGGGACCGCCATGTAGAGCTCGAGGTGCCGCTGGTTGTTCCAAGCGAAGGTCCCGATGCGCGCCCCGTCGGCGACCCCGAGGCTGCGCAGCGCGTGCGCGAGCCGGTCGCTGCGCGCGGCGACATCAGCAAAGGTGGCACGCGTGCGCCCGTGCTCGCCGAGCGTGACGACCACAGCGTCGCGGTTGATGGTGCGCATGCGCTCCAGCATGTGCGTGAGCGTCAGGGGGTAGTCCTGCATCAATCCTTCGAGCACCAGCAGCTCCTTCCAAGCGTCCGATTGACCATGTCGCCGACGAGCCGACCGCCGCCCACGATCGTCGTCCCGGCGGGCAGCATCGCCTCAAGGCTCAGGTTAGAGGGCGACCTCGGCGGAGGCGGTGGGATGCCCCGATCGGGGGACAGCCTCACTTGGTCAGCGCGCGCGCCCCGCTGTGGCGGTCGGGCGCCTCGTGCTTGAGGAGCTCTGCGTAGAGGGCGCGGGTCTGGTGGGCGACATCGCCCCAGTCAAAGCGCAGCACATGCTCGGAGGCCTCGGCGACGAGGCGGTCGCGCAGCGCCGAGTCGGTGAGCAGGCGCTCGATCATCACTGCGAGATGCGCAGCATCGCCGCCGTTGAAGCGCAATCCCACGCGCTCGCCCGGAGGGACCACCTCGCGCAGCCCGCCGGTGTCGGCAACGATGCAAGGACAGCCCGATGCCATCGCCTCGAGCGCAACCAGCCCGAAGGGCTCATAGAGCGATGGCACCACGCAGAGATCCGCGATGCGGTAGAGGGAGTGCAGCACGTCATCGCCGATCCAGCCCAGGAAGTGGCCGTGCTCGGCGAGGCCTAGAGCGCGGGCGCGCTCACGCAGCTGCGCCTCGAAGGTGCCCGATCCGGCGACGATGAAGCGTACCCCGGGAGCTTCGGCGATGATCGGCGCCAGCGCCTCGAGCGCGACCTGGAAGCCCTTCTCGTAGACCAGGCGCCCTACAAGCAGCACGAGCTTCTCATCGGGCGCGACAAAGCGCGCCCGCAGCACGTCAAGGTCGTCGACCGGCCGCAGGTCGAGCGGATCGATGCCGTTGGGGATCACGCTGACGCGCCCCTCCTCGATCGAGAAGACGTCGACGATGTGGTCGCGCATGTAGTGGGAGCAGGCGATCACGCGCTCCGCGCGCCCTGTGATCCAGCGCTCTGTGGCGTGGATCAGCCGCTGCGGGTAGTCGTCGACGTAGCCCTGGTGGCGCCCGTACTCGGTCGCGTGGATGGTCATCACAAGCGGGCATCCGAAGCGCAGCGCAAGGCGGTCGCCCGCGGCCGCAACCAGCCAGTCATGCCCGGCAACCAGGTCGAACTCGCCGTGCTCGCCAAGCTCGGAGCCCAAGCGCAGCATGTCCTCGTTCATCTGCTCAACCCAGGCGATGAAGCGGTCGAGATCCCTCGGTCTGGGGAGCTCCTGGACGCGGTGCACATGGACGCCGTTGCGCCGTTCAAAGCGCGCCACATCGTGCTCGGCGCGCGTCAGCACGTGCACCTCGACGTCGAGCGCCGCAAGCGCCTCAGAGAGCTTGCGGACGTGACGGGCAAGACCGCCCTCGATCACGGGCGGATACTCCCAGGAGAGGATCAGGAGGCGCATCGACCGCTCAGCCTACCGGGGAGCGGGCCCGCGCGAGCCCCGCTAGGGAGCGCTGCGGGCGATCTCGCTCCGGGGCAGAGCGCTGCGGGCGGCCTGCGGCCTGCGCGTCCCCCCGCCAGGGTCCTCGCTTGGCGCGGGGCCGCGCTGGATGCGCCAAAACCACGCCAGACCGGCGAGGCAGAGGAGGATTGCCACGTAGAAGTTCAGGCGCATGCCAAGGATGTGATGGGCAGGGTCGACGCGCAGGATCTCCTCTGGGATGCGGATGAAGGAGTAGCCGGCGACATAGAGGGCGAAGAGCCCTGGCGCCTTGACGCGCCGCCTGCGCCCAAGCCAGACCAGCAAGGCGGCAAGCGCCAGGTTCCAGATGATCTCATAGAGAAAGGTGGGCTGAAAGGTGAGGTAGTGGCTGTAGGGGGCGGGTAGCAGTTCGCGGTGGGCGCGGTCTATTTCAAGCGCCCAGGGCAGCCTGCTCGGCCAGCCGAAGAGTTCCTGGTTGAAGTAGTTGCCGAGACGACCGATCGCCTGGGCGACGAGCAGCGCCGGCGCGACCGCGTCCATGAATAGCCGCACATTGGCGTCCTGGCGGCGCAGGCGCCAGATCCCCGCGGCGGCGCCGAAGAGCACACCTCCCCAGATCCCAAGACCGCCCTTCCAGACTGCAAACGGGCCCCACCAGTGCGGCGGCACTTCATTCCAGGAGGTGATCAGGAAGTAGATCCGCCCGCCGACCAGACCGGCGGGAAAGCCCCAGAGGGCGACCTCGTAGACGAGCTCACGCGACCCTCCCTTGGCCTCCCAGCGCCGGGCCGTGATCGCGACGGCGGCGATCACCGCCAGCACGTACATCAGCCCGTACATATGCACAAACAGCGGGCCGATGTGAAAGCCGTTGAAGGGCGGGCTGGGGATGTAGGCGAGGCTCATCGCAGCCAACGCAGACTAGCTCAGCGATCGCTGCCGCGCCGCACCCAGGCAGCAGCAGGTGATGCGCAGGCGGGGCGCGCTCACAGCTGGCAGCTGATGAGGTAAGCGGCCAGATAGCACGACGGCCCCGCTGCAGCGGGGCCGTCTGGGTGCTGGAGAATGAGGTGCGGCGCTCAGTAGGCGCTGCTCGGACCCTTGGAGTGCCCCTTGGCCTTCCCCTTGCCGTGCTTCTTGGCATGGCCCTTGGCCTTGCCGCGGTGGCTCTTGACGATCTTGTGGCGGCGCACCCTGCGCTTGAGCCCGCTGCTGGAGCGCCTGGTGGCGCGGCGCGCGCTTGCATGCCGCAGAGCCGCGCGACGGTTGACGCCATGCTTGACCGCTACGACCCTGCCGCCCTTGAGGGCGTGGGTCGGGCAGGGGACCTTGACCAGTGCCGTGGCCGATTCCCAGGTCGATTCGGCGCCGGCGCCGAAGGAGAGCACGGCCTTGCCCGGGAAGCCGCCCTTCGGACAGCTCTTGGGGATCGTGCCGTAGTAGATCGTCTTCCTGCCCACACGGCGTGCGGCGCCGGCGATCGACTTGATCAGTTCAGCTGAGGCATCCGGCGCGCCTGGCAGCGTTTCGATCAGCGGCACTTCGACTACGATCTCCGGCCCGTAGGGCGCGCCCGCTTGCGTCCAGTGCCCGACCGCGACCTTTTCGATCTTGGTCGGCGTGGAGCCTTCGATCCAGAACAGCAGGCCGTTGCTGGTGAAGAAGGGCGTGACCGTCACGGTCTCCGGGATCGGTTCGCCACCGATGTTCACTACACCGTTGCTAGAGCCGGGCGGTCCGGCCTGCTCCTTCTTGCATGCGGCCGCGCCACCGCGTTCGAGCATCGCCGCGGTGCAGGCACTCGGGAAGCCCTTGGTCGTGATCTTCGTGCCCTTGGGGAAGAAGACCTCGACACGCCGCAGCGGCGCGGGGTGGCCGAAGTCGTATTCGCTGCCGGTGATCTTGAAGGTCGTTTCAAGCTCCGCGCCGGCGCCGAGGATGTTGCCGGTATGCGCGAAGTGAGGGATCGGGAGGATTCGGGCGTGAGCTTCGACGGTCGGTGCCGCGCTCGCAAGAGCAGGCAGGCCGAGCGGCACAAGCGCGCTGAGCGCAAGCGCGCAGAGCGCGCGCCGCCAAGAGCTGCCGATGGCGGCCCCGGCGGTGGTGCGGGGAGTGGTGGAGGTGGTGGATTTGAACATGGCAGCCATTCAAACAGGATTGACGCGCAGAAGTTGCGCGACCGCGGATGCCGGCTGCGCAGGCGGGCGGCGCCGCGTTGCGCCTCAATCGATGCGCAGGACGATCTTGCCGATCACGCGGCGGGACATCAGCGCTTCAATCCCAGCGTCAGCCTGCTCCCAGGGGAGCTCCTCGGCGATCTGGCAGCGCAGTCGACCGCTCTCAAGGAGGGCCAGCAGGCGCGCAAGCTCGCTGCCCGCGCCGCCGCAGCGGGCGAGCGTCGCAAAGATGAAGAGCCCGTGCAGGGTCGCGCCCGGGGCACGCGCAAACAGCGAGCGAGCGGGGAAGGCAACCTCGGCAGCGTCACTTGAGGCAAAGGAGACGACCGTTCCCCAGGGGGCGACGCGCGCCAACGCCGCGCCCAGCGTGCGCCCGCCGACGCCCTCGATGATCGCGTCGGGCTCCACGGTGCAGCCAGCCAGGTCGTAGATCACCTCGGCGGCGCCAAGCTCCTGCAGGGCCCCGGCCTGCCCCGGGTCTCTTGATAGCGCGATCACGTGCGCTCCGACGAGGTGCGCCAGCTGCAGCGCGAAGCTGCCGACGCCGCCGCTGGCGCCGGTGACGAGGACCCGCCGCGCAAGCAGCGAGCCACAGAGGTCGAGCGCCTTGAGCGCCGTCAGCCCCGCCACAGGGAGCGTCGCAGCCTCGGCAAAGCTGACGCCGGCGGGCAGCTCCGCAAGCCAGTCGGCATCGACCGCCGCCAGCTGCGCCCACGCCCCCGAGGCCACCAGGCCCACCACCCGCGAGCCCTCCTTGGGGCCGCTGCCATCGGCGGCCTCCCGCACCACCTCGCCCGCCAGGTCCCAGCCGGTCGTGCTCGCCGGCGGCAGCTCCGGGAGGCGGCGGCACTCGCCGCGGTTGAGCGATGTCGCACGCACCCGCACAAGTGCCTGATGGGGAGCGGGCTGCGGATCTGCGATCTCCCCGAGCACCAGAGGCGGCAGGGCTGGGCGGGCATCCTCGGGCTCCCCGCCCCCGGCTCTCGGTCCCGGTGCTCGAACGAGCGCTTGCATCGCAAAGACGCTAGCGTGCGCCCCATGCAAGCGGTAGAGATATTCCAGCTGAGCGGGCCCCCGAGCGCGCTGCGCGTCAGCGAGCTCCCCGAGCCCGACCGGGAGCGCCCCTTCATCGCCGGCGCGGGCGTCAAGATCGATGTGCGCGCCGCGGGCGTCGCCTTTCCGGAGCTGCTGCAGACGCGCGGCCTTTATCAGATCAAGCCCGAGCTGCCCTTCATCCCGGGCAGCGAGATCGCGGGGATCGTGCGCGAGGCGCCGGCGGAGAGCGCTTTTGCACCGGGCGCACCCGTCATGGCCTTCTGCGGGCTGGGCGGCTTTGCCGAGGTCGCTGTGGCCCCGGAGCACCTCGTCTTTGCGCTGCCCGAGCGCTTCGACTTCGCCCAGGGCGCCTCCTTCATCCTCAACTACCACACCGCCTACTTCTCGCTTGTCACGCGCGGGCACCTGCAGGCGGGTGAGCGCGTCCTGATCCACGGTGCCGCCGGAGGCATCGGCACGGCGGCGCTGCAGGTCGCCCGCGGCCTCGGCGCCACCACGATCGCGCTCGTCTCAAGCGAGGCCAAGCGCGAGGTTGCGCAGCAGCTCGGCGCCGATCACGTGCTGATAAGCGATGGCCCCTGGAAGGACGAAGTGCGCGAGCTAACCGACGGCGGCGTCGACGTCGTCTTCGACTCCGTCGGCGGCGATCGCTTCATCGACTCGCTGCGCAGCCTGCGCGCCGAGGGCCGGCTGCTGGTGGTCGGCTTCGCGGGCGGATCGATCCCCGAGGTGAAGGTCAACCGGCTGCTGCTCACCAACACCTCGATCCTCGGCGCGGCATGGGGTGGCTATGCGGTGGCCAAGCCGGAGGTCTGCCGCGCGATCGGCGCGGCGCTGGCGCCGATGATCGAGTCAGGAGTGCTCATGCCGCTGGTGGGCGAGCGCTACCCGCTTGAGCGCGCCGCAGATGCCCTGATCTCGATCGAGCAGCGCCGGGCGACAGGCAAGGTAGTGCTCGAGGTAGGCGCCTGAGCGCTCAGCTGTGCAGGCGCGCGCGCGCTGAGTCGCGTGCGGCGATTCCGCGTGCGGAGGCGCGAACTTCGTAGAGGTATTCGCCGCTGCGGCGTTGGCGGCGGCCGCCGAAGCCAGAGAGTAGCGGCGCCGTGAAGGTGAAGGCTTCCTGCGAGGTCGCCTGGCCGGCCGCGATCAGCAGCCTGCTCGGGCTCAGGGAGGCGCCGAGTCCGGAGCCCCGCAGTCGTCGCGCGTGCAGTTCGACCGCGAGCGCTTCTTCATGGGCGCTCTGCGGATTGCCCCATTCGTCGCTGATCGCCACGTGTGCCGAGAAGGCGCCGCGCGAGCCCAGCCCGTTGACGACGCATTCAAGCGCGCAGCCAGCTTCGATGCTGCCCGCAGATACCTGCGGTTCGCTGAAGGCCAGGCGCTTGGCGGGGCCGGGGAGCACCGCGAAGGAGGCGGATCCCGTTGCTTGGCCGATCCTCGCCACCAGCGTGGTCGCGCCGGCGCGGTAGAGGGTTATGCCGGTCGCCGTGCCGACCCCTTCCTTGAATGTCACGCTGGTTGCGCTTTCCGGGTAGAGCGGCGCGGTTCCGCTGGGCGAGGCTTCAGCGCCGCTGTAGGCGACCGACTGCGCTTCGCCGCGCGCGCCGCCGAGGCCGCTGGCGATGTTGCCGCCGGCGTCAAGCGCGGTGATGGTGATCGCGAAGGGCCTGCCGGCCTGCACGGGCTGCGGGCTCGGGGCGGAGAGGAGCAGCGAGCGCGGCACGCCGGGGAGCACGTTCAGAGCCAGTGGCGCGGAGGCGTTTGAGAGCGTCCCGTCAGCGGCGACGATCTTTGCGGCTTCAACGCGGTAGAGGTAGAGCAGCCCGTTGGCGCTGCCTGCGACGCTCGCGCGCCCGTCGATGAAGCGCAGCGAGACGGGCGCCCCGAAGGCCACCAGCGCGCCGGATTCTGAGCTCACGGCGGGCGCGCTGCCGTTGGGGCCCGGACGCGCGCCGCTGAAAGTGAGCGCCTTGCTTTCACCGCTGGCGCCGCCGAAGGAGGTGGCGACGTTGTCGTAGGCGTCGAGCGCGGTGATCGTGAGCGGGTCGCCTTCGCCGACCTTGACCGTGCTGGCGCCGGCTTCCAGCAGCAGTCGCGCGGGTTCCCCGGCGGCGACGCTGAAGCTGGCGCTGCCGCTGTGCGCGCTGCCCGCTTCGGTCACGCGCAGCGTGGTGGAACCCGCCTTGTAGAGGACAAAGCCGCTCACGCTCGCTTCGCCGCCGAGGAAGGTCGGGGTCGTTTCGCTGCTGTAGCGCGGAGCGATCGAGGCCGGTGCGGGCGATGCTTCGGCGCCGGAGTAGGAGAGCGCGCCGCTGCGGGTGTAGCCGGTCACAAGGTTCCCGTAGAGGTCGAGGGCGCGGATCTTCACTGCGAAGGCGACTCCGACCTGCGGCTGGGCGGGCTGGGGCATCAGGCCGAAGGAGGCAAAGGCGCCCGCGCTGACCCTGATCGCAAGCGGTGCTGCTTCGTTGCTGAGCGTGCCGATGTGCGCGACGATGTGCGCTTCTTCGGCGGCATAGAGCGTGAGCAGACCGTTGGCCGTCCCGTTGACGCGCGCCTGCCCGGCGCTGAAATTGATCGTGGTGGCTTCGCCGAGCTTGAGCGCGCTGCCCGTCGCGTTGGTGACCGTCGGGGCGGCGCCGCCCGCGGCGACCGCGGCGCCGCTGAAGGTGACGCTCTGTGTGCCGTTGTAGGTGGAGATGATGGCGCCGGCGCTGTTGCGCACGGTGATCGTCAGCGCGTCGCTTTCGCCGGCCTGGATGGCGCTGCGCGCCGCTTCAAGCCGCAGGTAGGCGGGCTGCGACGTGGGCAGGGTGACCTGCACCGGCGCACTTTCGCTCTGCCAGGAGCGCCAGCGCGCGACCACCGTGTAGCTGTAGGTACCGCCCGCCGCGACGCCGCCGTCAGTGCACGTGAGCACGCTTGCGGGCGCCGCTTCGGTGGGGCAGTTGCCCCCCGCGCCGACGCCGTCGCGCTTGACGTAGTAGAGGACGCTCGACTGCGCTTCTGGCGTGGCGGCGGCGCTCCAGCTGAGCTTTACCGCTTCGCCTTCCACGCTTGCGGAGAGCAGCGGGGTTCCGAGCGTCGTGACAAGCGCGCTGCCGCCGCCGTTGCCGGTGCCGCTCCAGTATGCGGAGGCGCTGGGCGCAAGCAGACCGAGCGCCCCAAGCGCAAGCGCGAGGGGCGCTGCCAGGAACCGGCTCCAAGCTGCGCTCATGTGCTCGCGCTCCCGGTGTAGCTGAGCGGGAAGGTGGCGTTCTGGCAGGAGTCCTGATTGACGGGGAGATTCAGGAACTGAATCGTCGGAGCGCTCACGCCCTGGGCGGGGAGCGTGACCGTTTCACCGGCTGCGATCCGAAGCGGCAGCGCCGGCGAGATGTCCGACTGCGTGATCTTGAGGTTTTCCTGCGCTGAGCAGCCGGGCGGGCTTGAGGCCACAGCAACCGTCAGCGAGACGACGCGGATCGGCGCCGGGTTGGGGTTGAAGACCGCAAGCGGGATCTGAAGTTCCGGCCCGCCCGGAAACAACCTCCCCGCGGGCGAGCCTGAGATCTCAAAGCCGCGGGCGCGCACGATCGGCGCGCTTGATTCGCCCCCCTCCGAGACTTCGGTGCCGCCGCCGGAGCCAGGGCTCGTGGTGCTCCCGCTGCCGCTTGAGCCCCGGCCGCTCGGCGCGGCGCCATGTTCACGGGCTTCAAGCTGCGCGCGGGTGAGGATCGTCCATGTGTAGCTTCTCGGCGTGCTGACCCTGCCGCCGCGCAGCTTGGCGCGCAGGCGGAAGGTGTGGCTGCCGAAGGCAAGCGCCCTGCCGGCGCCGAGGATGATCGCGCGAGTGCAGCGGCGGGCGCGCGCACGCCCCGCGCGCTTCGCCGCCCCGCTCTTTGCCGCTCGGCGAGCGCGTGTTGCCGGCTGCTGCGGGCAGGCAAGCACGCTTCGCCTTGCGCCACGCTTGGAGCGCGTGCGCCGCTCTGAGCGCAAGCGGCGCCCAGAGCGCCTCGCACCCGCGCAGCGCGATGGCCGTCTGCGTGCCTTGCCGGAGCGCCCGCCCGCCGCGGATCCGCCGCTCGCGCGCGTGCAACGCTGCGAGCCGGTCGCGAGGCGACCTTCGATCAGCCCATAGACTACGCGGTTGGGGCAGCGCGCAAAGCGCGAGCCATCGAGTGAGCATTCAAAGCTTGCGTCCTTCTGCTTGGCGTGAAATGTGAACAGCGCCCAGCGCAGATCTGTGTAGCGCAGCGGCTTGTCGATGATCGTGGGGGCCGCCGGAGGAGCCTGCCGCCTCGCCGCAAGACCATTGTCGCCCCCCAGGGCGAACGCGCCGCCTGCCGAGAGCGCCAGCGCGCAGAGCGTCGCAAGCGCCGTGATCCCGACGTTGTCGCGCTGTGCCGCTGCATTCTTCCAAGACATGCTTCTCAGCTCCTTAGCCTGCCGGACCGCTCAACGCATCGGCGCGAGCGGCGCCATCTTCGCTCTTGCAAGCGCCGCACCCGGCTGCGGGTGCCGCCGCCCTTTGCCCGAACGCGGGTGAGGCAGGTCAGCTTGGACTGCTAGGACTGGGACCGGGGATCAGGGTCTGCTTGCGCCCGCTGCGGGACTTCGAGATGCGATGAACGGTGGCGGGCGACGGCTGACGCCGCCGCCCGTGGTCCACCGCCCTGTCCCTGTCCCTCTAGCAGCCGAGGCTGCGTAGTGGCTTGTTATGCGGAGGCGTCCGCTATTCGGCTTCGAAGTGCAGGTTGACCGTCGCGCCCTTGCAGGCGTTCTGGGAGACTTCTGCGTTGATCATCGAAACCGTGACTTCCGCAGTCTGAGTCGCGCCCGCCGCCAGTTCGACGCCGGTCGCGCCAAAGCTTGTCGTTTCCGGGCTGACCTTGAACCAAGTGGTTTCACAGCCGGTTCCGGACTTGCTGTTGCCCGTGATCTTGGCCTTCAGCACCGACACGCGCTCAGGGCCTTCAGCTGTGTTCTTGATCGTGACCTTGTCTGCCTTTGAGATGCCCGGGGCGAGCTGTTCGACCGGCAAGCTTGTGACTTCAAGCTTTGCGGTCGGGTTTTCGACCTTGGCTTCACCCGTGCCTTCACCAGAGGTGGTGAAGTACGCGAATGCGCCACCGCCTGCCATTGCAAGCGCGACGACGGTCGCGCCAATGGTGGCACGACGGGTACGGTTCTTGATTAGAGACATCGGCAAGAGCTCCTTTAGTGAGGACTTCACAGGACTTGCCGGGCGGCTGGGCTATCTTCTAGAGACCCCTAGCTTTGCGACCCCGCCTCGCGACGGGAGTGCCTTTTTCCGGATTTCTTCGGAATGCGGCCCGGCGCTCCGTGAAGTCGGGAGCCTGGCTCGCACAGCCCCCATCGGACGACGCCCGGCTGCCCTTTAGGGGTGCAATTGCGGCCCTGGACAGATGTCCGGGCGAGAGCGCCCCCTGAACGGCGCCGACCGGCGCCGAAGGCGGCCTTCCGGTCGGGCAAGCGGCCGCTTTGGTGCTCCTAATAAGATGGCCTCAGGAACGGACTGGAGCCTTGACCGCTTTGCCATTTGCCAGAACGCTTGCGCTGGGCGCGATCGCAGGCATCACAATCTTCATCGGTCTGCCGCTCGGGCGCGTGCGCAAGCTCAGTCCGCGGGTACGCCTGGCGCTGGCGATGCTCTCGGTCGGGATCCTCGCCTTCATCTTCGTCGACGTCGCCTCTCACGGCATCGGCCTGGTCGAAGAGCGGCTGCTCTCCTACAAGCACGGGCACGCTTCCCTGCTCTCGGTGATCGGCCTCTTTGCGCTGCTCTGCGCCGGCTTTGGCGCGGGGGCGGTGGGGATCGGGGGCGCCGAACGGGCGCTGCGGGGCGGCGCTCGTGGCGCCAAGCCGCTCGCGGGCGGCGCGACAGGCGTGCTCGTGCAGCCGCAGGCGGCGGCGATCGGCGGCGCCCAGAGCGACGCCGCGCAGCGAGCGCGCGCCCAGGCGCTGCAGACGGGGATGACGGTCGCTGCCGCGATCGGTCTGCACAACTTCGCGGAGGGGCTGGCGATCGGCGTCTCCGCGTCCACGGGCGCGGTGACGCTCGCTACGGTGCTCGTGATCGGATTTGCCGCCCACAATGCGACCGAGGGATTCGGGATCGTGGGACCGCTGGGCGGCGTCCGCCCATCTTGGCGCTGGCTGGTAGGCGCAGGGCTGCTCGGCGGCGGCCCGACCTTCCTCGGCACGCTGATCGGCTACCAGGTGAGCTCCGCGGCGCTTGAGCTGCTCTTCTACGCGCTCGCCGCCGGAGCGCTGATGTTCGTGATCGGCGAGATCTGGTCAGCGATGCGTCGCTTTGGCCACCGCGAGCTTGCCCTTGCAATGCTCTCGGTCGGCTTCCTGCTGGGAGTCGCGACCGACCTGATCGTCACCTACGGCGGCGGCTGAGCCCTTGGACTGAGCCGCGCCGGCTGCCGATTCGCGGCGAGGGCACAAGGCAGCTCGCCGGCTATGCCTGCCCGGGCGGGCGCGAGTGCCCCAGATGCCAGCCGCCGCAGAAGCGGCAGCGGTAGGCGTCAAGGGACTCGCCCCCCTGCATGCGGATCAGGTAGGCCCCGTCGAGCGCCTCGCGCTCGCTCTCATAGCGGCGCTTGTTGCCGCAGGAGCGCGCCCGCTCGGACTCAAACCAGCGCTCGATGTCCCGATGCTCGGCACCCATGTCGCTAAGGGTGGCAGAGAGATTGCGCAGGGGGCCTCTGCAGCGCCGCCCTGCTCCTCCAGCGGGCACCATCATCCCTGCGCCTAGCAAATTGCGCCCTGCTCAAGGGTGCGCAGCGTTCTGCCGAGATCATGCCCAGCAAGTCGATCGCATCAGGCGGATCGACACGATCGCCGTGCGCTGATGCCCGAGAGGCCGAACATCGCAGACCAACCCACAGCAGTCGCTCCTGCGCAGCTTGCAGGGCGGCGCGGCGTGCGTCTGCGCGCGCGCCTGGCGCGCCTGCAGCGCACCCTGCGCAGCGAGCGCGGTGACACCCTGATCGAGGTGCTGGTGGCTGCGATGGTGCTGGCGCTGGTCGCCGCCTCGACCGTCTACGGGCTGAGCAAGGCCGAAGGCTACACAGCGCGCGAACGCGCGCGCAGCCAGGCCGATGCGATCGCCCAGCAGAACGAGGAGCAGCTGCGCTCCGAACCGGCCACCCACCTGCTCAACCTCAACCGCACGCGGCAGGTCACAGCCGTCGGCGCGCCCTACGAACCCTCAAGTGGCTACAAGGGGACGATCTTCACGCTCACCGAACGCGCCGAAGCGGTCGAAGAATCGGGCGCCACGACGTGCTCTAGCATCAACGGCAAGATCAGCGCGCCCTACATCCGCACGATCTCCGAAGTCACCTGGAATGTCATCGCCGGCAGCAGCGGACGCGGCAGGGCGAATCAGCGTGTCGTGGAGACTGGCATCGTCAACCCGCCGCCGTCGACGGAGCTGGTCGTCAAGGTGAAGAACCGCAACGGCGAACCGCTTGAAGGCGTCAGTGCCTCGGCGGTCGGGCCCAATCCAGAAAGAACCTCCTATCAGACCGCCACCTCCGGCAACGGCTGCTCAATCCTCCAGCTTGAAAAGGGCGGCGAATACGCGACGAACGCCGATCGCCTCGGCTTCGTCGACCAGGACTGGCACACCAACGTGAGCGAAGACCCGTTCTTCCAGGACGGCGAAATCCGCCTTGTCTCCGGCATCGCCACCCCGGTGCAGTACACCTTCGACGAACCCGGCGCGATCAAGGTCGGTTTCCGGACCACCCTCTTTTCGGGCGAAAGCCCTGTGCCGGCCGAGGCGATCAACGCAGTCGCGAAGATCGAACTGATGCACCCGGAAAGCACGACGCTGCATCGATCCGTCAGCGGCACCTGCCCGGGCACCGCGGTCGAGGAATACCTCTCGGTGATCGTCTCGCCGCTCTGCGTCTTTCCCTTCGACTCCTCCTACTCGATCTACGCCGGCAGTTGCACTGCAAACAATCCCGAAGCGTTCGGCGCCGCCTCGGAACATGTACAGGTGAGCCCGAACGCGACCGCCGAAGCGATCCTCCAGGTGCCGGGAGTGATTGTGCGCGTCTACGCCGGCAAGCCTTCCTCGCCGGGAGCCGAAGTCTCGCCCAGCCTCTACATCAAGGAGCAGCCCAGCGGCGGCAGCTCAGAATGCTACACGTCGAAGCTGCCTGTGACGCGCCTGTCCGCCGTCACCGCCAGCCACGGCACCGTTCCGTACATCGCCGCCGCATACGGCGGCGGCTACTCGATCTGCGCGCAGTGGGGCAGCGGCACGACCTACTCATCGACGATCGGCTCAGAAACCCCGCTCACGCTCAACAGCGCAAGCAGCGCGCTTGAAGTCAACCTCTATCAGAACAGCGGTCGCGCCGAAACGATCAGTACCCCTCAGGGCAAAGACGTGATCAAGAAGGAACCATGCAAGTAGCGCGCAGAGGCAGATTCCGCTTGCGGCTTGCGCAGGAGCACGGCCTGTCGCTGATCGAACTGCTTGTCGCGATGGCGCTGACGACGGTGATCATGACCGCAGCGTTGGCGCTGCTGCAGAGCGTCAGCGCCAACGTCGCGCATACGACCGAACGCAGCGAAGCCCAGCATCGCGCACGGCTGGCGATGGAAAGAATCGTCGCAACCATGCACGCCGGCTGCGTCGCCCCGAACGTTACGCCGATCGAGCTTGCGCCCTACACCGCCGAAGTGAAGCTGCCGGGCGGCACCGCCGTTCACTCCAGCTTTGGTCCCAATCTGCTGCGCTTCGTGACCGCACACTCCAATGAAGCGATCGCGGGGCCGGTCGAACTGCTTGAATTCGAATACGCGGCGGCAACGAGCCCCGAAGAAGGCCACCGTCTGATCGAACGCGCCTACCGCTCCACCGGCGGCACGGCGCCCAACTGGACGTTTGCGGCCGCGCCCTACCGCGACCGCACGATCATCTCACATCTGACGCAGTCGCTCACCGCGAGCGGCGCGACGATCCCGGTCTTCCAGTACTACCGCTACTACTCAGAAGCCGAACTGAAGGAAGTCGGCAGCAAAGCCGAACGCGGCGTGCTCGACCCCACGCCGATGAGCAACGCCGAACTGCAGACCGAAGCCCGGGAAGAAGAAGAAGCGATCTCCCGCGGCGAAGGCCGCGGCAACGAAGTCTCCAAGGTGCTTGTGACCTACACCACCGAACCAGGCGGCCATGAAGCAACCAACCGCAAGGACCTGCCGCTGCCGATCAGCGACTCCGTCGTCTTCCGTGTCGACCCCACCTCCGTAGCAGCCGGAGCAATCGCGCTGCCATGCACATGAGCGAACGACTTGCCATATTGGCCCGCAGCAGCCGCCAGCGCCTGATCGGAATCCTCGGCCGCGCGCGCGAGGAGCAGGGCGTCGCGCTCCTGCTTGTGATGGCCGTGAGCGTGATCGCGCTCGGATTGATCGCCGCCACCTTTTCACTGGCCCAGTCGGAAGTGCGGCTGACCTCACAGGACACCGCTGCCAAGCGCGCCTACTACGCCGCGCTCGCCGGCATCAACGCCTACGCGCACGACCTCACCGACGAACCGAACTTTTTGAACTTCTGTACCACGCCGCCGGTGGGGGCGCAGGGTCTCAACCAGTACTACAAGAGCGGGACCGAAACACCGATGAGCGCTGAAGAACTCTACGCACACAGCGCCGAAGTGCCCGGCTCAGAAGGCGAGCGCTATGCGATCCAGCTGGTCCCCGCCAAGAGCGCCCCCTCCGGCGAGCGCTTCTGTCAGCGCGAAACGCACATCGTCGAATCGATGGTCGAAGAGAGCGAAGGCGCCGCATCGGGCTCCTTCCGGATCATCGCGACGGGCTTCGCGAGCGCGAGCGGCCGCACGCACCCCGACGTGAGCTCCGTTACGGCCAGCTTCCGCAACCTCGGCTTCACAAGCTTCGTCTACTACACCGAGTTCGAGGTGCTGCCGCCGATCGTCAACGGCCTGACGGGTGCAGAAGAAGAACAGTGCCGGCGCCTCTACCAGGAACGGCCGTCGATCTGCGGTCGGATCTCCTTCGTCACCGGCGACGAAGTGCGCGGACCGATGCACACCCAGGACCACGTCTCGATCTGCGGCAGCCCGATCTTCGGGCGCAACACTCGCGACCGGATCGAATTCGCCGACTCCGTCGGCGGCGACGAAGGCTACTCCACCGAGGGCGCCTGCTCGGGAACGCCGACGCCGGTATTCAAGGGGACCAAGATTCCCACAGCCGAAGTGCCTCCGGTCAAGCCGCCGCCCAACAACACCGAACTGGAGCTGCTGGCCAAGGAAGAGGAAGAACACGGCGAACGCGCGCTCTTCAGCGGGCACACCGAAATCACGCTGGAAGGCCAGTACATGAAGGTGCGCGACGAAGGCACCGAAGTGGGCCGGCTGCCGATCCCGGCCGGCGGCGTGGTCTACGTGGCGAGCACCGCCTGCAGCTACGAATACCAGCCGATAAACGAATCTGAATCATATAGCTCCGACAGCGGCTGCGGCGATGCCTACGTCAAGGGCGAATACACCAAGTCGCTGACGGTCGCAGCCCAGAACGACATCATCATCACCGGCAACATCACAACGCCGCACAGCGGCTCTGTGGCAACCGACAACGCCCTCTTTGGCCTGGTTGCAAACAACTTCGTGCGCATCTACCACCGCGTCAGCTCCTGCAACAACACCAGCGCCGACCTTCCGAACATCGAAATCTGGGCGGCGATCCTCTCGGTCACGCAGTCCTTCATCGTCGACAACTACAACTGCGGCGAACCGCTGGGCAAGCTCACCGTGCACGGCGCGATCGCCCAGATCTTCCGCGGCCCGGTCGGAACCTTTTATGCGACCCAACCGCCCACGACCGCCTCCGGCTACACGAAGGAATACGAATTCGACGAACGGCTGCGCGCCGCCGAGCCGCCGCACTTCCTGAGCCCGGTGGGGGCCGCGTGGCGCATCCAGCGCCAGACGCTCGCTCCCTCCCCGTCCTGGTAGCGGGTCGCGCAAGGAGCCGTTAGGCTCTTGGATAATGAGCGCTATCAGGTCGCCGAGCGCCACAGATGATCAGCTGCGTGGACAGTCGCAGCTGCGCCCGGGCGCCGCGGCCCCCGCGCGCACCCTCTCCGGTGAGGAGGTCGCCCCGCGCTATGACGCCGCGCGGCTCCTCGACGATGAGCTCGCGCTGCGCGCTCGCGTCGGCTCCCCCGGCTCCTACCCCTTCACGCGCGGCATCCACGAGAGCATGTATCGCGGGCGGCTGTGGACGATGCGCCAGTTCGCCGGCTACGGCACCGCAGAGGAGACCAACGAGCGCTTCCGCTACCTGCTCGAGCACGGGCAGACCGGGCTCTCGACGGCGTTTGACATGCCCTCGCTGATGGGCCACGACTCCGACGATCGCCGCTCGCTGGGCGAGGTCGGCCGCGAGGGCGTCGCGATCGACACGGTCTCCGACATGCGCGACCTCTTTGCGGGCATCGACCTCGGCAGCGTCTCGGTCTCGATGACCGTCAACGCCCCGGCTGCGATCATGCTTGCCTTCTATGTCGTCGCCGCGGAGGAGCGCGGCGCGGGCGCCGTGCCGCGGGCGGCGCTGCGGGGCACGATCCAGACAGACATCTTGAAGGAGTACATCGCCCAGAAGGAGTGGTGCTTTCCGGTCGACCCCGCCCTGCGCCTCTGCACCGACATGATCGAGTGGTGCTCGATGCAGATGCCGCTCTGGCACCCGATCTCGATCTCCGGCTACCACATCCGCGAGGCCGGCGCGACCGCTGCGCAGGAGCTCGCCTTCACCCTCGCCGACGGCCTGACCTACGTGCAGGAGGCCTGCGCGCGGGGCGTGGACGTCGACTCCTTCGCGGGGCGCCTCTCCTTCTTCTTCAACGCCCAGATCGACCTCTTCGAGGAGGTTGCAAAGTACCGGGCAGCACGACGCATCTGGGCACGCGAGCTCTCCGAGCGCTTCGGCGCCAAGGATGAGCGCTCGCTGAAGCTGCGCTTCCACGCCCAGACGGCTGGGGCCTCGCTGACCGCCCAGCAGCCGCTCAACAACATCACGCGCACCGCGATCGAGGCGCTCGCCGCGGTGCTCGGTGGCGCGCAGTCGCTGCACACCAACAGCTTTGACGAGGCGCTTGCGCTGCCCAGCGAGGAGGCCGTGCGGATCGCCCTGCGCACACAGCAGATCATCGCCTATGAGAGCGGCGCCGCCGCCACGGCGGACCCGCTCGGGGGCTCCTACTTCATCGAGGCCCTGACCGACCGCATCGAGGCCCGCTGCTACGAGTACTTCAGCCGGATCGAGCAGCTCGGCGGAATGGTCGCCGCGATCAAGTCGGGCTACCCGCAGCGCGAGATCGCCGAGTCCGCCTACGCCCTCCAGCGGGCGATCGAGGGTGGCGAGCGCGCGCTGGTCGGCGTCAACTGCTTCAGCGAGGGCAGCGATGCGCAGCCGGAGATCCTGCGCATCGACCCCGCCCTGGAACGCAAGCAGATCGAGCGACTGCGCGCGGCGCGCGGCGCGCGCGAGAGCGGGGCGGTCGAGGCGGCGCTCGGCGCCCTGCGAAGCGCCGCCGCCGATGCCGATCGCAACCTGATGGAGCCGCTGCTTGAGTGCGCACGGGCGGGCGCGAGCGAGGGCGAGATCGTCTCCGCCCTGCAGGAGGTCTTCGGCTCCTACCGCGAGGCGCCGGTCTTCTAGTTTGGAGCGGGGCGCCGCGCGGCGATGCGGGCGGGGAGACTCGAACTCCCAAGGCCTTGCGGCCACCGGCTCCTAAGGCCGGCGTGTCTGCCAGTTCCACCACGCCCGCGCGCTGCACCTGAGTCAGACCGAGCCGCCGGCATCATTGCAGGCGCCGCCGACGGGCAAGGGCTCCGGAGAAGATTGTAAGGTGGGGAGCGCGATGGCAACGGAGAGCGCCCGCAGCGAGGGGAAGGTGGTTGTAACCCATCCCAACCGCGAAAAGGCGGTCGTGCGCAGCACGCGTGCGGCGGTGATCGCGCTGCTTCTGGCAAGCGCTGCGCTGATGACGCTGATCACCGCCGCCGGCTGGTCGGTGCTGGAGGGTGCTGAAGTGCTTGAGATCGGCTACATCGCCCTCTACCTGCTGCTTGCCTACCTGGCCCTGCGCTGGAGCCGCGGCGCCCTGCCCTCGGCGGGAGCGCTGGCGGTGTTCTTGATCATCTTCGCCGTAGTCGCCGCGCCGGGCTGGTTTGAACATGAAAAGAGCGGCTACAGCACGCCGGCGCTCAACGCCGACCTGCTGGGCATTCTCACGCTGCTTCTGATCCCGCTGCAGATCCTGCTTCTGATCTTCACCGTGCAGGGGTTCCAGCAGGGCTGGAATGTCGAGGTCGAACGACCGATCGACGAGAGCCGTGGCGCGCGCAGCCCCGCTCTTCATTAGCCGGGGCGCCTAGAATGGCCGCACCGGCGGCGGTGGTGGAACGGTAGACACGGGGCCCTCAAAAGGCCTTGTCCGCAAGGACGTGTGGGTTCAAATCCCACCCGCCGCACCTGCCGACGCCCACGACGGGCGCCTACCGATCGACGGGCGCCTGCGCTCGACCCGTGCCTCAGCGCTCGGCAAGCAGCGCCTGCAGCTCGCCCGCCAGCTCTGCCCGCGCAACCAGGATTCCGCGCGGCAGGCGCCCCGAGGCCTGCTCGACAAGCTCGTGCACGGCAAGCCCGGCACAAGCGCAGATCAGCTCGCCGGCGGCGATGTCCCAGCTCTTGACGCCACGCTCGAAGTAGGCGTCGTAGCGGCCGGCGGCGGTCCATGCCAGATCGAGCGCCGCGGAGCCCATGCGCCTGATGTCGCGCACGGCGGGGAGCAGGCGCACGAGCGTCTGCGCCTGCGCAGAGCGCACGCGCGCGTCGTAGTAGAAGCCCGTGGCGACCATCGCCTGCGCCAAGGGGCGCTGCGGCGGACCGGCGATCGCGCCCCCGCCGAGCGTCGCCTCCCCGTCAGCGACGGCGGTGAAAAGCTCCTCTCGGCAGGGATCGTAGATCGCGCCCGCAAGCGTGCGCCCGGAGCGCTCCTGCACAGCGACGCTCACGCACCACTGCGGAATGCCGAAGAGAAAGTTCACGGTCCCATCGAGCGGGTCGACGACCCAGCGCAGCCCGCCCCGTGGCGCACCGGCGTCGATCTGCCCCTGCGCCACCTGCGTCTGGTCCTCCTCCTCCCCCACGAACTCCTCGCCGGGACGCTCGCGCGCGATCAGCGCGCGGATCAGGCGCTGCGCCTCGATGTCGGCCTCGGAGACCAGATCGGTCGGCGTGCTCTTGGTGCGCACCGCCCCTGTGGCGCTTGCGCGAAAGCGTTCGAGCAGCGCGCCGCCGGCCTCCCTCGCCGCCGCCACCGCGACATCGAGCAGCGCAGCGGCCCTCTGCTCACTCAAAGCCCGGCGGGCGCGCGTCGGTCCAATCGCGCGCGGCTTGGATCTGAGCGGCCAGGGCGATGATCTTCGCCTCGCCCTCGGGCGGTGCGACCAGCTGCACCGAAAGCGGCAGCCCGCGCTCAGAGAGCCCCACGGGCAGCGCCGCCGCGGGCTGGCCGGTCACGTTCCAGGGCGCGGCATAGGGGACGGTCGCGGCGGCGAAGGCGAGCGTGTAGAGGAAGCTGCGGCCCTCGCAGCGCGCGATCGGCGGCGGCGGCTTGGGCGTGACGGGCGTGAGCAGAAGGTCAAAGCGCTCGAAGGGCACATTGATGCGCTGCGCATAGCGCTCCTCCTGCGCACGCGCCCAGCCGATCACCGGCCCGCCGAAGGCGCCCGCCAGGGCGATCGTCTGCCTGAGCCGCCGTTCCAGGCGCTCGGGGTGCTCAAGCGCAAGCGCGTCATCGCGCATCCCGCGCAGAAAGCGCACCGTGAAGTCGAGCTCCGGCGCGATCGGGCCGTGCGCAAGCCTGCACTCCGCGACCTCGTGCCCGAGCGAGCCAAGCAGCTGCGCGGTCTCCTCCAGCGCGCGCTCGTGCTCGGGGTCGAGCTTGGCAAGCGGCGAGGGCGGCAGGTTGCGCGCTACGCCGATGCGCAGGCTCGAAGTGCCCGAGCGCAGCGCCTCCTGGAGGGAGGTCGGCGCCAGCGCGCGCATGCCGGGATCGGGCGGGCCCTCGGCAAGCACGTCGTAGAGCAGCGCGGTGTCCGCGACCGAGCGCGTCAGGGCACCGTTGACGGAAAGCCCCTGGCAGGCGTCGAGGTGCGGCGCCAGCGGCAGGCGCCCGCGCTGGCTCTTGAGCCCGAAGAGCAGGCAGTAGGAGGCTGGAAAGCGGATCGAGCCGCCGCCGTCGGAGCCAAGCGCCGCAGCGACCAGCCCCGCCGCGACAGCAGCCGCGGAGCCGCCGCTGGAGCCTCCCGGAGTATGCTCGCGGCTCCAGGGATTGCGCGTCGCGCCGTAGGTCGGGCTCTCGGTCCAGGGCACGGCGCAGAGCTCGGGAACGCTCGTCTTGCCGATGACGATCGCGCCGGCGGCGCGCAGCCTCCGCACGATCTCCGCATCAGCGGCAGCCGGGCGCTCGTTGGCGCGCGTTCCGAAGGCCGTGACCTCCCCGGCGACGTCGATGTCGTCCTTGACGGCGACCGGAACCCCGAGCAGGGGCCGCGCCTGCTCGCCCTCGCGGCCGGCTCGCCGCCTTGCGTCGGCCTGGTCGGCTTCCAGCAGCGCACGCTCGGGGCGTACGACGCGGAAGGCGTTGAGCAGCGGGTCGTAGCGCTCGATCCGCGCGAGGTAGAGCTCGACCAGCTCGCGCGCGGTGATCTCTCCGCGCCCCAGCAGCTGCAGCTGCCGGGTGATCCCGGCGTAGGCGATGTCCGCCGTAAGCATCGCCTGCAATCTACACCGGCGTGACCGGGTTGCGTCGCCGCGGCCAGCCACCCGGAAGCATGCGTGCGGCGGCGCCCGGCGCAGCGCAGGGGGCCGTCTGCGCGCGCTGCAGCGCACCGGCCTGCGCGCAGGGCACGCCGAGGGCGGCGAAGCGGCGCGCAAGCTCGCCCCGCAGCTCCTCCGGCGCCACGATCGCGTCGATCACCAGCTCGGAGGCGAGGGTGAGGATGTCGATCGAGCGGCCGTACTCCGCTTCAAGCTCCGCGCGGCGGCGCTCGCGCGCCTGCTCGTCGGCGATCGCCTGCAGCTCGTTGTAGTAGACGGCGTTCACCGCCGCCTGCGCGCCCATCACCGCGATCTTCGCGCCAGGCAGCGCCAGGCAGCAGTCCGGCCCGAAGGCGGGGCCGCACATCGCATAGAGCCCGGCGCCGTAGGCCTTGCGCACGATCACCGAGATCTTCGGCACGGCCGCCTGGGAGACGGCGGCGATCATCTTTGCGCCATGGCGGATGATCCCTTCCCGCTCGACCTTCGTGCCGATCATGAAGCCCGGGACGTCTGCCAGAAAGAGCAGCGGGACGTTGAAGGCGTTGCAGGTCCAGATGAAGCGCGCAGCCTTGTCGGCGGAGTCGCAGAAGAGCACCCCGCCCTTCACTCGCGGCTGGCTGGCGACCACCCCCACGACCGCGCCCGCGATGCGCGCGAGTCCGACGATCAGCTCGGGGGCAAAGCGCTCCTGAACCTCCAGCCAGGAGCCCTCGTCGAGCAGCGCAGCCAGCAGCTCGTGCATGTCAAAGGCGGCGTTCTCGGCATCGGGCACGATCTCCGCGATCGGCCTCGCCGCCGGCGCGGGCGCGCGCGCGGGTGAGCTTGGCGGCGCCGAGCGCCAGCTTGAGGGCATGTAGGAGAGGTAGCGGCGGGCAAGCGCGATCGCGGAGCGATCGTCGCCGGCGAGCATGTGCGCGCAGCCGGAGACGCCCGTGTGCATCAGCGCGCCGCCCATCTCCTCCAGGCTCACGCGCTCGCCGATCACCATCTCTGCCATCCGCGGCGAGCCCAGGTACATCGACCCGTTGCGCTCGTGCATGATCACCAGCTCGCAGAAGGCCGGGATGTAGGCGCCGCCCGCAGCGGAGGGGCCGAGCAGGACGCACACCTGCGGCACGACGCCGGAGAGCGCGACCTGGTTGTAGAAGATGCGCCCCGCTCCGCGCCTGCCCGGGAACATGCGCAGCTGCTCGGTGATGCGAGCGCCGGCGGAGTCGACCAGATAGACGAGCGGCACCGAGAGCGCAAGCGCGCGCTCCTGGATGCGGAGGATCTTCTCGACAGTGCGCGGCCCCCACGAGCCGGCCTTGACGGTCGGGTCGTTGGCCATAACGGCAAGCGGACGTCCGTCGACCCTCCCGATCCCGGTCACGACGCCGTCGGCGCCAAGCTCCTGCTCCTGGTCGCTGCCTGCAAGCAGCCCGTCCTCGCTGAAGCTGTCGGGGTCGATCAGCGCCGCGATCCGCTCGCGCACGGGCAGCTTCCCCTGCGCTAGCGCCTTCTCACGGTGGCGCTGCGGGCCACCCGCGAGCGCGCGTTCACGCGCGCCCCGAAGGTCAGTCAAGGCGCCTGCCGTCGTCGGTCTGCAAGGGCGCGGCCAGCGGCCGCTCAGCAACTCCGACCCGCGGCTCGCGCATGGCGCGGCGGGCCGCGTGCCTGCCGCCCCGGCGGCGCGCCCGGCGCCCGAGCGCGGCTTCGACGCGGTCGAGCTCCGGCGCGGGCCCATACAGCCGCCAGAGATTGCGCGCGAGGAACATCGCCGGCGCGATCGCGACCCACACCGGCCAGAAGCTGCCTTCGGCCCCGCTTGCGGCCCAGATCGCACAGCAGAGGGCAAACACCGAGAGCGAGCCCCCGGCCTGCTGGATCAGGCGTGCGCGCAGCTGGCTGCGCCGCTCGGCGATCTGCGCTCTGCGCTCGGCGGGGAGCGGCTTGCTGGCGGGCAGATCAGCGATCAGATCCGCAAGCTCGCCGACCGTGCGAGCGCGGTAGGCGTGCTCGAGGCGCTCGGAGAGCTCCTCGGCATCGATCCTGCCCGCTGCAAAGTGCTCGCGCAGCTGGCCTGCGACGCGCTCGCGCTCCTGATCGGAGGCGCGTAGTGCCGCGCTCTCATCCATACGCGCAATCTAGCGACCCGCTAGCCTGCGGAGCAGCCATGAGCCTCGTGGAGATCGACGACCGCGGCGCAGTCCGGCACCTGGTGCTCAACCGGCCGGAGAAGCGCAACGCGCTCAATCGCGAGCTGATCGAGGCGCTCGGGGGCGCGCTGCAGGCAGCGGCAGGCGATCAGGCGGTGCGCTGCGTCGTCCTGCGCGGCGCAGGGGCGATGTTCTCCTCTGGGATGGACCTCGCGGAGCTGCGCGCCCTCTCCGAGCACCCCGAGCGGCTGCGGGAGCTGCGCGCGGGGATCCTCGCGGCCTGGAATCTCTGCGAAGAGATGCCCAAGCCGACGATCGCCCAGATCCACGGCGGCTGCATCGGCGGCGCGCTCGAGCTGGCGCTCGCGTGCGACCTGCGCACGATCGCCAAGGAGGCGGTCGTCGGCCTGGTCGAGACGCGCGTGGGGCTGATCCCCGACGTCGGTGGCAGCTCGCGGCTGCCGGCGCTCGTCGGCGTCGGGCGCGCCAAGGAGCTGATCATGACCTCGAAGCTGATCGATGGCGCCGAGGCGGAGCGCATCGGCCTCGCCAACCGCGTCGCCCCCGCAGCGGAGCTCGATCGGATCACTGCGGAGCTTATCGGCGAGCTGCTTGCCTGCGCGCCCGTCGCTATCGGGGCGGCCAAGCGTGTGATCGACTCAGCGGCGCGTCCGACGCTCGCGGCGTCGCTCGAGCTCGAGGTGACGGCGCAGGCGGCGTGCGCGGCAAGTGCCGACTTCGACCGCGGCACCCGCGCGCTGGCGGAAAAGCGCCAGCCGGACTTCAGCGTGGCGGAGCGCTAGAGCTCCTCCGGCACCCAGCGCACCGGCCCGGCGCGCAGCAGGTGGCTTCCCAGCGGGCGGCCGAGCAGCTCCTGCGCGCGCGCTGCGCACGCGATCAGCGCGTCCAGATCCACGCCGGTGCGGATGTCAAGCTCGGAGAGCATCGAGACGAGGTCCTCGCTTGCGATGTTGCCCGTCGCTCCGGGCGGGACAGGGCAGCCGCCAAGCTCGCCGACGGAGGACTCGAAGGAGTCGATGCCGACCTGCAGGGCGCCAAGCACGTTTGCAAGCCCCGCCCCGCGCGTGTTGTGAAAGTGGGCGGTCAGCTCGACCTCACCCCCTAGCGCCTCGCGTGCCGCCACAAAGAGGCTCTGCACCTGGCGGGGGTTTGCCATCCCGGTGGTGTCTGCGAGCGCGACCTCCTGGGCGCCGGCATCCACAAGGTGCCGGGCGATCGCGAGCACCGAGCGCGGGTCGACATGGCCCTCGTAGGGGCAGCCGAAGGCGGTTGAGATCACACCCTCGCAGCGCAGACCCTCGCTGCGGGATGCCTCGATCACCGAGCTGACCGCTGCCAGCGATGCTGCCACCGGCGCATTGACGTTCTTGCGGTTGTGGGTCTCAGAGGCGGAGAGGAAGACCGTGACCTGGTCGATCCTCCCCTCCCCCCGCTCACGCAGCGCCAGCGCGCGCTCGAGCCCGCGTCGATTGGGCACGAGCACGCTTACGAGCACGCCAACGGGGATCGCAGCAGCGCTCAGCACCTCCTCGGCATCGGCGAGCTGGGGAATCCTCCGCGGGCTGACGAAGCTGCTCACCTCGATGCGGGCGACCCCGGTTGCCGCAAGCGCCTCGATGAGCGCGACCTTCTCGACGGTTGCGATCACCTCTGGCTCGTTCTGGAGCCCGTCGCGCGGGCCGACCTCGCGCACGCTGACGGCTGCCGGCAACGATGGCACGCTCAGCGACCGCGCCATGAGCGCCTCACCACATTGAGAGCCCGCCGCTCACGCCGAGCGTCTGGCCGGTGATGTAGGAGGCATCGTCGGAGGCAAGGAAGGCGATCGCCGCTGCGACCTCCTCGGGGCTGCCCGAGCGGCCGAGCGCGGTGGCGTTGATCATCCCCTGCTTCAGGCGCTCGCCCAGCTCACCCAGTATCTCGGGGGCGGCGTTGAGCAGCGGCGTCTCGATCGGACCGGGCGCCACCGCGTTCGCCCGCACCCGAAAGCGCGCGCTCTCGCGGGCGATCGCCTCCGTGAAGCCGATCACCCCGGCCTTCGCGGCGGAGTAGATCGAGGATCCCTGCGACCCCACGCGCCCGGCCTCGCTGGAGACGTTCACGATCGCCCCGCTGCGGCGCTCCTGCATACCCGGAAGCACCGCGTGCGTCACCACCAGCACGCCGTAGAGGTTGACCGATAGCACGTGTTCCCAGAGGTCCGGGTCGGTGTTGACGAAGAACGCAAAGCGGTCGGTGCCCGCGTTGTTGACGAGGATCTCGATCGCGCCAAGCTCGCCCTCGATGCGCTCCACCGCCTGACGCGCGCTGCGGCTGTCGCGCACATCGAGCGCAAGGCCGAGGCCGTCCAGCTCCGCTGCGACATCGCGCGCGCCCTCGTCATCGACATCGCCGATCGCCACCCGTGCGCCTTCGGCTGCAAGCCGCCGCGCGGTCGCCGCTCCGATGCCCGAAGCGCCGCCGGTCACGAGCGCAACCCTGCCCTCTAGTCGCATCGCTGCGAAAGAGTAACGCCAGCGTGCGCTGCGATGCGGCGTGAGCGCCCTGATCGCCGGCGCCTGCACCTGCGCCCTTATACTCAGCCGCCGTGGCAAGCCCCGATCGAGAGCCCGTCTGCATCGTCGGCGCCTCCGGGGCGCTTGGCTTCGGCCTCACGCTGAGGCTCGCCAAAGCGGGCACGGCTGTGATCGCCGCCTCGCGCTCGGCGCAGCGCGCTGAGGAGACAGCAGAGCGCGCCCTGCGGCTTGTTCCCGGCGCGCAGATCTCGCCGGCCGAGAATGCCGCCGGCGCGGCGCAGGCGGCGGTGGTGATCCTGGCGGTGCCATTTCGCAACCAGTCGGAGATCCTCACCAACCTGCAAGGCTCTCTGCGCGCCGGTCAGCTTGTGATCGACACCACAGTGCCGCTCGCGGCAGCGGTCTCCGGCAAGGCGACACGGATGCTCGGCGTCTGGCAGGGCTCCGCCGCCGAGCAGGCACAGGAGATGGTGCCCGCGGGCGTGGTGGTGGTCGGGGCGCTGCACACCGTCAGCGCGCGCGCCCTCTGCGACCTCGACCAGGAGCTCGGCGAGGATGTGCTTCTGTGCGGCGAGCGGCGCGGCGACAAGGCACGCGCGGCGCGTGTGATCGAGGCGATTCCGGGCCTGCGCTGCATCGATTGCGGGCGCCTTGAGCTCGCGCGGATCACGGAGTCGCTGACCGCCCTCCTGATCTCGGTGAACACCCGCCACAAGACCCACGCTGGCATCCGCCTGACACGCGTCCCTGACGAGCGCTGGGAGGGAAGCTGAGCGATCAGCCGCGCGTTGTTCTGCTCTCCGGCGGCACCGGCGGCGCAAAGCTTGCGCGGGGGATGCTCGAGGTGGTGGGAGCCGATCGCCTTGCGGTGATCGCGAACACCGGCGATGACATCGAGATCTACGGCGCGCGCGTCTCGCCGGACCCGGACCTGATCGCATTCTGGCTTGCGGACCGCATCGACGAGCGCGGGTGGGGCATCGCGGGCGACACCTTCGCGGTGATGGAGGGACTGCGCGAGCTGGGCGTGGAGGTCTGGTTCAACCTCGGCGACCGCGACCTTGCCTGGTGCCTGGAGCGCGCCCGCCTGGAGGCGGCGGGGGCCAGCGCGAGCGAGGCTCATGCGCAGCTCTGTGCGCGCATCGGCGTGCGCGCGCAGGTCATCCCGATGAGCGACCACCCCTACCGGACGATCGTCAACGGCGCCTGCCTGCAGGAGCATCTGATCCGCGCGGGCGCCGCCGCAGCGGTACGCAGCGTGCGCTACCTCAACGCGCAGGGCTCCGAGCAGCCGCCGCCGCCCTCGCCTGCCGCCGCCAGAGCGATCGCCGAGGCAGCGCTGGTCGTGATCGGGCCAAGCAACCCGGTGATCTCGATCGCGCCGATCCTAAACGTGCTGAAGGCGCAGCTGCTTGAGGCGCCCGCGCCGATCGTCGCGGTCTCGCCGATCGTGGCCGGAGCGGTGCTGAAGGGGCCGACCGCGGCCTTCATGGCGGCCGTCGGCCGCCCGGCCACCGCCGCCGGGGTGCTCGACTACTACCAATCGCTGCTTCCTGGCCGCATCGCGGGCATGCTTGCAGACGAAGAGCTCGCGCCAGATCAGAGCCCCTGCCTGCTGGCCCTGGCAAGCACGCTGATGAGCGACGCCGACTCCCGGACGGCCGTTGCGCGGCGGGTGCTCGCGCTCGCACGCACGCTTCAGCAGGGCGAGGCGGCGTAAGGTGCGAAGCGGGCGTCGAGCGCCAGGCTCCAACTAGATTGACCCTGCGATGCGAACAGCTGCCATCCTGCCGCTGAAGGGATTCGCGCATGCCAAGAGCCGCCTGGCGGAGGGTCTTCCCGCGGCGAAGCGCGCGCAGCTTGCGCAGGCGATGGCCGCGGACGTCCTGGCGACGCTCGAGCGCTCCGTGGCGATTGCAGCGGTGATCGCGGTCTGCGCGGATGACGATGCGCGCTCGCTGGCGGCAGCTCATGGGGCCGCTGTCGTGGCCGAGCGCTTGCCGGGGGGCCAGAGCGCGGCGGTGGCGCTTGGCATCGCGCGCGCCGGTCAGGAGGGCTTCGAGCGGGTGCTCTGCCTTCCCGGCGACTGCCCGGCGCTCAGCGCAGAGGACCTCCACGCGCTCACGGCACCTCCGCGCTCACCGGCGGTCACGATCGTCCCCGATCGCCACGGCACGGGCACCAATGCGCTGCTGCTCACTCCGGTGGACGTGATCGCGCCGAGCTTCGGCGAGGGCAGCTTCGCCCGCCACCTGGCGCTGGCCCGGGCGGCCGGGGTCGAGCCGACCATCGCTGCGCTGCCGGCGCTCGCGCTGGACGTGGACACGCCCTCCGATCTGGCGGAGCTGACCAGGAAGCGTGCGCTGCTCGCCCCCGCCAGCCAGACGCGGCAGCTGCTGGAGGGCATGCTTGCCGTCTGCGCTGCCGCTGTGCTCGCCCCAGGCGGTGCCGGCGCAGGAAGGTAGACGATGGCGCTTGAGGCATACGCGCTCGGCGCGCTCCCGGAGGTGCGCGCCGGCGCAGACATCGCCCGTCTGATCGTTGACAGCGGCGCGCAGCTGCGCGCGGGCGATGTGCTTGCGATCGCCCACAAGGTCATCTCCAAGGCGGAGGGTCGGGTAACAGCGCTCGGCGATGTGAGCGTCTCCGCCGCAGCGCGTGAGCTTGCTCGGCGCACGCAGAAGGACCCGCGACTGGCGCAGGTCATCATCGATGAGAGCGCAGAGATCGTGCGCGCCGAGCCGGGGGTGCTGATCGCGCGTACCCACCATGGCTTCGTCTGCGCCAATGCGGGCGTGGATGCATCCAACGCGCCCGCACCCGACACGCTCGTGCTGTTGCCCAGGGACCCGGACGCCTCGGCGCGTGCGCTGCGCGCGCGCCTGCGCGAGCTTGCGGGGGTCGCCCCGGCGGTGCTGATCACTGACTCCTTCGGGCGGCCGTGGCGCATCGGGCAGCAGGAGGTGGCGATCGGCGCCGCCGGCCTGCGCGTGCTCGAGGACCTGCGCGGAACGCCCGACGGCGCCGGCCGGCGCCTGCGCGCCACAGCGGTCGCAATCGCCGACCAGATCGCCTCGGCGGCGGATCTTGTGCGGAGCAAGTCCTCACGCGAGCCCGTGGTGCTCGTGCGCGGCATGGAGCGCCACGTCTGCGAGCAGGAGGGCGGCGGCGCGGCGGCGCTGATCAGGGCTCAGGGCGAGGATCTCTTTCGCTGAGCGGAGCGCTCGCGCCTGCGCGCTGCGCCTCGAGGAAGCGCATGAGCGCGCTGCGCACCGCCTCGGGGTCGTCCTGGAAGGGCCAGTGGGCTGACTCCGGCAGCATCACGAGCTCGCGAACGTCAAAGAAATCGCGCTGGCGCTCGGCGAACTGGGCGGGGATGAAGGGATCGCGCTCCCCCCAGATGACGAGGGCGGGCTTGCGCAGCGAGGCGATCGCCCGTCCCAGCTCCTCAGCCGCGAGCGAGCGATCGGGGGTAGCGCGATAGAGCTTGAGCACCGTCGCGCGCGTTTCGCGGTCGTAGTCGTCATACATCTTCTCGACGAAGTCCGCCGGCAGCCCCTTGGGGTTTGCGCGCGCCATCGCCTGCCGCCAGAGCGATCGCGGTATGTAGAGCTGTACGAGCTCCCCCAGCAGCGGCGTCCGCCAGCGCCGTGCCATCTTGTGCCAACGATAGCCCGGCAGCACGCCGATGTTGATGAGCGTCACGCTGGCCCACTGCTTGGGGTGCTGAAGCCCCCACACCAGACCGAAGGGTCCGCCGAAGTCATGCAGCACCAGATGCACCCGCTCGATGCCGAGTGCCGCTCGCGCCTGCTCGATGAGCTGCGCATAGGAGCCGACATGTACCTTGAAGGAGCGCGGGCGGCGCGCCTTGCCGAAGCCCGGCATGTCGAACGCCACCGCCCGCATCAGCGCTCCGCTTGACTCGACAAGCGCGCTCCAGTCCGTCGAGGACCCGGGATTGCCGTGCACGAAGATCACCGCCTCGGCGGACTCCGCCGGACCGGCTTCGATCAGCGGCGTGGCGATCTCCCCAAACTGCAGCAGACGCGAGCGCATCAGCCGCTAGAGGGCGCTCACCGCGATCGCGTGAGGGCCCTGCATCGAGGCCGGCAGCGGATGGTCGCGCCGGATCGCGTAGAGCGTCGAGCGCTCGGCAGCGGGTCGTCCTGCGGCGTGGGCGGCGCCGATCAGCTCGGCGGGCTCCCGGCGCACGCCGTGATGGGAGCCGGCAAGGCGGCTGATCGACTCCTCCATCAGGGTGCCCCCGAGGTCGTTCACCCCCCAGCGCAGCGCCTCGCTTGCGGCGTCGAGGCCCATCTTCACCCAGGAGGCCTGGAGGTTTCGGACGCTGTCGCCGAGTGCCAGCCTGAAGACGGCGGTGTGGCGCAGGTTCTCGGCGGTCGTGATCTCCTCGATCCCGTGCGTGCGGCCGAGCAGCGTCTGATAGGGGATGAATGAGAGCGGCACGAACTCTGTGATCCCCCCTGTGCGCTCCTGCAGCTCGCGGATCAGCAGCATGTGGCGGGCAAGCTCCCAGGGCTCCTCGATGTGACCGAACATCACAGTCGCCGTCGAGGGCAGGCCGGCGCGGTGGGCGGCCTCGACTATCTCCAGCCAGCGCCCCACGGGCAGCTTGTTGGGGCTGATCTTGGCCCGCACCGAGTCGACAAGGATCTCTGCTGCGGTCCCCGGCGTGGAGCCGAGACCGGCATCGATCAACCGTGCGAAGACCTCGCTCGGCGGCAGGCCGGAGATGTCGCACATATGGGCGATCTCCATCGGCGAATAGGCGTGCAGATGCAGGTCCGCACCTTCGCGGAAAGCGGTGTCGCGCGCGATCTCAAGCCAGCGCAGATAGGCGTCTAGGCCCCATTCGGGGTGGATGCCCGACTGCATGCAGATCTCGCTGGCGCCATAGTCGATCGCCTCGCGCACGCGCCGCTGCAGCTCCACCTCGTCGTGCTGGTAGGCCTCCGGCGAGCGCCGGCCCTGGCCGAATCCGCAGAAGGCGCAGCCGACGGTGCAGATGTTGGAGACATTGATGTTGCGATTGACCACAAAGGTGACGAGATCCCCGACCAAGCGCTCGCGCAGCTCGTCTGCAGCGGCGCGGACCTCCTCCACCGCTCCCGCGCGGCGCTCCGCAAAGAGCGCGGTCAGCTCCTGCTCGCTGAGCGCGGCGCCCTCGCGCCCCCGCTCGACGGCGCGCGCGAAGATCGCGTCGGTGATCGCAAACGGGGGCTCCCTGTGCTCACGGGAGCCGCGGGGGATGAACGTCCAGAAGCGCCGCTTGATGACGTCAAGCACCGCCGGCGAGAGCCACTCGGGGGAGATGTAGCGGGGGTGCACGCAGAGACGCTCAGCGAGCGCGATGCCCTCTGCGGCCAGCGCTCGGCGCACCTGCAGCGGGCTTGGGAAGGGCCGCTCGGGCGAGACGTGGTCGCCGTTGGACGAGAGCCCGCCGAGGTCGCTGGCGCCCGCCCTGATCAGCTGCGGCCACCAGTCGGCGAGGTTCGGCGGAATCTGGATCGCAACCTCCGGCATCAGCTCGCGTGCGGCCTGAACGAGGCTGCGCAGCTCCTCCAGCCCCACGGCGTGCGGCCGCTCGCAGCCGGCGCCCTCGCCGGCCCACCGCGGCAGCGGCAGCTGCACATGCGCGGGAGCCACGCCCGTCGACCAGAAGCGCTCGGTGGCCGCCGCAGCGATCTCCCCCACGTCAGCGCCGTAGTAGCGCGGATGGGGAATGAAGTTCTGGATGATCACCTCCTGGATGTGGCCGTGGCGCTGCTGAGCGCGGGCGATCGCCTCAAGCGTCGCGATCCGCTCGCTCTCGCTCTCGCCGATGCCGACGAGCAGCCCGGTGGTGAAGGGGATCCGCAGCTCCCCTGCGGCGGTGAGCGTGGCCAGGCGCACCGCCGGGTGCTTGCCGGGCGAGCCCGCATGCGCTGAGGACATCAGCCGCTCGGAGGTGGACTCGAGCATCATTCCCTGCGAGGCGGTCACCTCGCGCAGTCGCGCAAGCTGGGAGCGCTCCAGCGCTCCCAGGTTTGTGTGCGGCAGCAGGCCCCGCTCGAGCGCCTGCTCGCAGGCCCAGAGGACGTAGGAGAGGAAGTCGCGGTGACCGAGCGCTCGCAGGCGCTCGGCGACCTGCGCGTGGTGGTCGGGCCGTTCGCCGGTCAGGATCAGCAGCTCCTTCACGCCGCTTGCCACACCGCGCTCGATCAGGGCGATCACCTCCTCGGGCTCGCGCAGGTGCGCCTGGTGGCTGGCAAAGGAGCAGTACTTGCAGTAGGAGGCGCAGGTACGCGAGAGCGACAGGGTCAGATTGCGCGAGTAGGTGACCCGGTGTTGCACGCGCCCAGTGTAGGCGAGATGCGCACCCGCCAGCGCCTATCCTCGCTCCGACATGCTCACGCGCGCAATCCCGCCCAGCGACGTGCCGACCTCTTGCGGCCGGCCTGCGAGCGCTACGTCAGGCCCGATCGGAGAGCGGCGGTGAGCGACTCCGGCAGCTCCCTCTACCTGGCGCGCCACGGGCGCACCGCCTACAACCACGAGCGGCGCTTTCAGGGGCGGCTGCCGGTGGCGCTCGACGCGGTCGGCATCGCCCAGGCGCAGACGCTCGCGCGCGAGGCCGCAGCGGTGCCCTTCACCGCGCTTTTCTCCTCGCCGCTGCGGCGCGCGCGCGAAACAGCCGACATCGTCGCAGCGGCGCTCGGGCTCCCGGTCCGTGAGGACGAGCGGCTGATGGAGACCGACGCGGGCGCCTGGACCGACATGCCCTTTGCTGAGGTGAGCGAGCGCTGGCCGGAGGAGTTCAGGCGCTTTGCCCAGCTCGACCCGACATTTGCCTTTCCCGAAGGGGAGTCATTCGCCGCCCAGCAGCAGCGCGTGGCAGCGGCGCTTGTCGAGGTGTCGGCAGGAGCGCTGCCGGCGCTAGTGATCTGCCACGGCGTCGTGATCCGCCTGGCGCTCCGAGCCTTCGGTGCTCAGGCGCCGCCGCGAATCGAGAACGGCGCGCTCGTTGCGCTCAGCCTGCCAGCCAGCGGCGCGGATTTGCGATGAAGAGCTCCGCGAAGGTCTCCTCGTCGAAGACCCCCTGCTCACGCAGCGCAGGCAGGACCTCGTCGAAGATCAGCGTCATCGACCAGTTGCGGACAGCCCCCTGCGCAACCATCGCCTCCGCGGCAGCCGGTGCAAACCAGTCGATGCTCGCGCAGAAGTCCTGGCCGAGGAAGAGCTGCGAGCGGTAGCCGCGGCGCAAGAGCTCGGCGGCGATCTCGTTGCGCTGCTCGATCGGCAGGAAGACCTCGAGCCCGTAGCGGTCAAGGCCCGCGTAGATGCCCTGGTCAAGGAGCGCGGTGAGGTAGCCCAGGTCTGAGCTGTCTCCGCAGTGGGCGATCTGCACGCGCGAGAGCTCGACGCCCTCCTCGCGGAAGATCTCAAGCTGACGCGGCCCTGTTCCCACGGCAGGCATCGAATGGGCCATGATCGGCACGCCCGTGCGCAGGCTTGCGCGGGCTGCGGCGCGGTGGATCTTCTCGACATTCGCGCTGACGCCGGCGGCGTCGGCGGCGCACTTGATGAAGGCCGCGCGGATCTCCGTGCCCTGGATGCCGTCTTCGATGTCGGCGACGAAGTGCTCGGCCATCTCGTCGATGTCGCGGTTGGCGAAGTAGGGCGGCAGGTGGTCGTAGCTGTAGATGCCCGTGCAGGGCACGATCTGCACGCCTGTGGCCTCCGCCACCGCTCGCATGAAGCGCACATCGCGCCCCCCGAACATCGCGGTCGGATCGACGATCGTCTGCACCCCCCGCTCCTTTGCGGCCCTCACCGCCTGCACCGCCGCGGCCATCTCCGCGCGCTCGTCGTAGCGCTCCGGCCACTGCGCGGCCACCGCCTCGTCGCGGAAGCGCAGGTGCTCGTGAATCAGCGTGACGCCGAGCTGCTCTGGCGCAACGGGACCGGTGACGGTCTGCACAGCGCTCATCGCAGCGGCACTCCCCAGTCGGTCTCCTGCCGCAGCTTTGCCTTCAGCACCTTGCCGTTGGGGTTGCGCGGCAGCGGCTCTGAGCGCAGCGCGACGTACTGCGGGACCTTGAAGTCGGCCAAGCGCTCACGGCAGAAGTCGATCACCGAGCCGACCTCGACCTTGGCGCTCTGCGCGGGCACGATCACCGCCCCCACCTTTTCGCCCATCATCGCGTCGGGGACGCCCACAACCGCGACCTCCCCCACCCCCGGCGCCTCCGCGAGCACGTTCTCGACCTCGAGCGAGTAGACGTTCTCGCCGCCGCGGTTGATCATGTCCTTCTTGCGATCGACGATGTAAAGGAGGCCGTCCCCATCGACGCGCGCCAGGTCGCCGGTCCGCAGCCATCCTTCACAGAATGCCTCCGCCGTCTCCTGCTCCTTGTGCCAGTAGCCGGAGACGACATTGGGCCCGCGCACGAGCAGCTCGCCGACGCCGCTGGCTTCCTCAGGCTCGTCGATTGAGATGTCGCAGACAGGCACCGCGAAGCCGACCGAGTCGGCGTGGGCCTGCGCCTCCTCATGGGGCAGGAAGGAGACCAGCGAGGAGGTCTCGGTCAGCCCGAAGCCGTTGCCCAGCCGCGCATTCGGAAAGGCCTCCGCCAGCGCATGCACAAGCTCGGGCGCGATCGGCGCGCCGCCGTAGGCGATCCAGCGGATCCCCGTTACGTCAAGCTCCGCGAACTGGGGCAGGTGGATCAGCGCGTAGTAGATCGCGGGCACCGAGACTAGATGGTTGACACCGTGCTCGTTGACGGCGCGGAAGAGCCCTTCGAGGTCGAAGGGGCTTGAGAGGATCTCGACGCGCCCGCCGATGTCAAGCAGCGGGATCAGCTGGCTGTTGGCGCCGGTGACGTGGAAGAGGGGAACCGAGACGAGCGTGGCGATCGAGGGTCCCTGCGCCCGATCGATGTAGTTTGCGCGGATCGCGCTCTCGGAGTTGGCTGTGAAGCATTCATGGCTCATCATCGCCCCCTTCGGGAAGCCGGTCGTCCCGGAGGTGTAGAAGATCGCGGCCAGCTCGCCGGGCTGCAGGTCCTCGGTCACCGCCGGTGGGCCCTGCGGCAGCTCCTCCTCCGGCGCGAAGACGTAGGCGCATTCGGCGTCATCGATCACGTAGCGCGCCTCCGCCTCGGTGAAGCGCGTGTTGACGGGCACGACGGCCGCGCCCGCCAGCTGCGCGCCGAAGAAGGCAAGCACCCAGGCGGCGGAGTTGGGCAGGCGGATCGCTACGCGATCGCCGCGCGCGACCCCCCGCGCACGCAGGCCGCCCGCGACCGCCGCCGCACGCTCGAAGAGCTCGCCGTAGGTCATCGCCTCGGCATCGGGCGCGACGATCGCGACCGCGTCGGGGTTGCGCTCGACGCTTTCCCGCAGGAGCGCGACAAGGGAGGGCGGGCGATCGCTGTAGCGGGCGATGCCGTCCTCGCCGCGCTCGACGCCGCTCATCTCAAAGGGGTTGCGCCCGCGCGGCGCTGGTGTGATCTCTCCGGCCACCGGTGGCACGCTCACTGCGCCCGCATGCGCGCCAGCTCCTCGCGCACCGAGTAGGGAAGGCCCCACAGCTGTCTCACCTCGGCGCGTCCCACCTGGACGTCGCGAGCGCGCAGCTCGCCGGCGATGCGCGCGCGATCGAGCGCCGCAAGCGCGGCGTGCACCGCCTCGGGCGCCGCGGCATGGCCGAAGCGGTGGGCGACCGCGATCCGCCAGTGCCAGTCGTGGCGGGAGTAGGGACGCGCATTGCAGGTCACAAGCAGCGTCGCCGCCTCGATGTAGCGCTCCTCCTCGGCGATGCGCAGATCGAGCTCCAGATCGGTCCAATCCTCGGGCAGGAGCTCGAGCACTTCCGCGAAGGTGGCCGCAAGGCTCATTTGCGCAAAGCCTAGCGCCTTGCTCGGGCTATGCTCGATGCGTGTCCGAGCAGGCGACGATCGAGCGAGCCTGGCAGAGCGCAAGCGAGGCCGAGTACGCCGCGCTGACTGAAGGTGCGGGGCTGATCGACCGCTCCGAGCGCGGCAAGCTCGCGCTGATCGGACCCGGCGCGGCCGAGTTCCTGCAGGGCCAGGTCACAAACGACGTCCTCGCGCTTGCGCCGGGCGAGGGCTGCTACGCCGCCTTCCTGACCGCGAAGGGCAAGATGCTCGGCGACCTGCGGGTGCTTGCGACCGGCTCGGACGAGCTGCTGCTGGACTGCGAGCGGGTGGCGCTGCAGGCGCTCTTTGACATGATCCGCCGCCACCGCATCGGCTATGCCTTCGAGCTTCACAAGCGCACCCTGCAGTGCGCGCTGCTGACGCTCGCGGGCCCCTCGGCGCGCGCGCTCGCCGCCGCAAGCGCAGCGGGCGCGCTCCCCGCCCAGCGCGAGCATGCGCACCTCGCCGCGTCGATCGCGGGCGCGCCGGTGCGCCTGATCGCCGGGCCCCGCGGCGACATCGACGTGCTGACGGCTGCCGCGGACGCAGAGCGGGTGCGCGAGGCGCTGCTGGAGGCGGGCGCGCTCACGGTGACCGAGAGCGCCTATGAGGTGCTCCGCATCGAGCGTGGGATACCGCGCTTCGGGATCGACATGGACGGGGGCACCATCCCGCAGGAGGCGGGGATCAACGAGCGCGCGGTCTCCTTCACGAAGGGCTGCTACGTCGGTCAGGAGACGGTCGCGCGGCTCTTCTACAAGGGCAGGCCCAACCGCCGTCTGCTTGGGCTGCGCAGCCGCACGCCGCTGCCCGGCGGCGCCGCGGTGCTGATTGAGGGGCGCACGGTCGGGCACGTCGGCTCCTCCTGCCTCTCTCCCGCCCAGGGGCCGCTTGCGCTGGCGATGCTGCGCCGCGAGTGCGAGCCGGGAGCGGAGGTGCTGGTCGAGGCGGGCGCTCCCGAGCATCCGGCCGAGAGCGGGCCGGCCGAGCTGCTGCCGGCAACGGTGGCGGCGCTGCCGTTGGGGTAGCATTGCCTCTCGGCGCAGCGGCGTCGGTCGCGCCCACCGCAGCTGGCGATTGTGCTCGCGCAAGGCGGTGCCGAACCTGAAAACGACATGGAGGTGGCAGAGCAAGCCGTGGCAACACTCACCGAGAACATCACCGAGGTCGCCGCCCAGCCGGGCGAGCTGCCGGAGAAGATGGTCGCCTGGGTGATCCGAGAGGAGCGTGAGGGCGAGCCCAAGGACGCATTCCAGCTCGAGGAGATCGAAGTGCCCGAGCCGGGCGCCTTCGAGGTGATCGTGCGGGTGATGGCGGCGGGCGTCAACTACAACAACGTCTGGGCGGCGCTGGGCGAGCCGGTCTCGATCATGCGCTACGGCGATCATCCGCAGTACGGCCACCACATCGGCGGCTCGGACGCATCCGGGGTCGTCTGGAAGGTCGGGCCTGGCGTGACGCGCTGGAAGGTCGGCGACGAGGTCGTCATCCACTGCAACCAGGCCTCCTACGAGGACCCGGAGGTGCACGGCCTGGATCCGATGGCCGCCCCCTCGCAGCGCATCTGGGGCTATGAGACGACCTGGGGCTCCTTCGCCCAGTTCACCAAGGTTCAGGCCCAGCAGCTGCTGCCCAAGCCCAAGGCGCTCTCCTGGGAGGAGGCCGCCTCCTACGGCCTGGTCTACTTCACCGCCTACCGCATGCTGCTGACGCGCTGCAACCTGCAGGCCGGCCAGCGCGTGCTGATCTGGGGCGGCGCCGGCGGCCTGGGCGTCTTTGCGATCCAGCTCTGCGCGATCGCCGGCGCGCACTGCGTGGGTGTCGTCTCTTCAGCCGAGAAGGGCGATCTCGTCAAGCGCCTGGGCGCGATCGACTACATCGACCGCAATGAGTTTGCGGGGATGATGCGCACCGGCGAAGAGAGCCCCGAGCAGGAGAAGGAGCGCTTTGTGGCCTCCCGCGCCTTCGCCAAGCGCGTGAAGGAGATCCTCGGCGACGCTCCGGACATCGTCTTCGAGCACGTCGGCAAGGCGACCTTCCCGACCTCCGTCTTCACGGTCAAGCCGTTCGGCAAGGTCGTCATCTGCGCGGGCACGACCGGCTACAACCTCGACTTCGACGTGCGCTACCTGTGGATGAAGCAGAAGGAGATCATCGGCTCGCACTTCGCCAACGCCTACGAGTGCATGAAGGCCAACGAGCTGATCGAGTCAGGCCAGATCCGCCCGGTGCTCTGGCGCACGCTGCCCTTCGACGGCGTCGCCGAAGCCCACCAGCTGATGATGGAAAACAAGCACCTGGGCAAGATCGCGATCCTGGTCGGCGCCGAGCGCGAGGGCCTGGGCAAGAGCGCCGAGGGCCCCGGCGCGATCTACGCGGAGGTCGGCGGCTGATGTCAGAGACGATCATCATCCCCTGGTATGCGACCGGCCTGCGCGCCGACGAGCTGGCGGGGGCGCTGGAGCGACTGGCGCCGACGGCGCTTCGCTACGGCGCCTCCGACTATGCGCTCTACCGCTCGCTCGAGGACCTCTACCGCTTCCAGCAGCTGGCGACGTTCTCGCGTCACGAGGACTTCGATCGCTACTGGGAAGGGCCGGAGATGACCGACTTCCGCACGATCTACTCAGGCTGCTTCCAGGTGCCCGTGCTCTACGGCCCCTGGCAGCGGACGACCGCAGGGCGCCTCACGCTCGAGCAGGCGACGGTCGCAGAGGGCTAGCGGCGGGCGCGCCACCGCCTCAGCCCTGCTCGAGCGGCGCCATCGTCAGCCCGGCGCCCTTGAGCTGCTCCCAGTAGTGCTCTGCGACCTCGCGCACGCCGCTGTAGACGATCGCCTGGCCGGTCGTGTGGATGACGTTTGCGATCTGGTGACCGCGCTCGAGCGTGATGCCGGGGATGAAGCGCGCGAGCGTGCGTGCGACGTGGTCAAAGGTGTTGTGGCTGTCGTTCTTGACGATCACATGCCAGGCGCCGCCCAGGTCGCTGCCCGGCCCGCGCCCGCGCACCTTCTCGATCGTTGCGGGCATACCCCTCAAGGATAGTTCGTGCCGCTGCCCTTGCGCAGGCCCGCTCCGAGCGCCGGGCGGGCGTAGAATCAGCTCATGAGCAACGAGCGCACCGTCCGCCTGCCCACGCCCGACCGTCCGTGGGTGATGCGCACCTACGCCGGGCACACCACCGCGAAGGCCTCCAACGAGCTCTACCGGCGCAACCTTGAAAAGGGGCAGACCGGGCTCTCGGTCGCCTTCGACCTGCCCACCCAGACCGGCTATGACCCCGACCACGAGCTTGCGCGCGGGGAGGTCGGCAAGGTCGGCGTCTCGATCTGCCACGCGGGCGACATGGCGACGCTGATGGAGGGCATCCCGCTGGGCGAGATGAACACCTCGATGACGATCAACGCCACCGCGATGTGGCTGCTTGCCCTCTACATCGTCGCCGCCGAGCGCCAAGGGGTCGCGGCGGAGCGCCTGCAGGGGACGACGCAGAACGACATCATCAAGGAGTTCCTCGCGCGCGGCACCTATGCCTTCCCGCCGGAGCCCTCGATGCGGCTGACAGCCGACCTGATCGCCTACACGGTCGAGCACGTGCCGAAGTGGAACCCGATCAACATCTGCTCCTACCACCTCCAGGAGGCGGGCGCCACGCCGATCCAGGAGATCGCCTTTGCGATGAGCAACGCGATCGCGGTGCTCGACGGGGTGCGCGAGCGCCTGGCCCGGGCCGGGCGCACCGAGCAGGAGCTGATCGATCGCGTCTTTGGGCGGATCTCCTTCTTCGTCAACGCGGGGGTGCGCTTCATCGAGGAGCACGCCAAGCTGCGCGCGATGGGGCAGATCTGGTCGGAGCTCGGGCGCGAGCGCTACGGCGTGCGCGACGAGCGCGCGCTGCGCTTTCGCTACGGCGTGCAGGTCAACTCGCTGGGGCTGACCGAGGTGCAGCCGGAGAACAACATCCAGCGCATCGTGCTCGAGGCCCTTGCCGTCAGCCTCGGGCGCGACGCGCGTGCGCGGGCGATCCAGCTGCCGGCCTGGAACGAGGCGCTCGGCCTCCCCCGCCCCTGGGACCAGCAGTGGTCGCTGCGCATCCAGCAGGTGCTCGCCTACGAGACCGACATCCTCGAGTACCCGGACATCTTCGCCGGCTCGAAGGTGATGGAAGGGCTGACCGAGGAGCTGGTCGCAGGCGCCCGCGCGGAGATGGATCGCATCGCCGAGCAGGGCGTCGCGGTCGCCGCGGTCCCCTACATGAAGGCGGCGCTGGTGGAGTCCGCGCGCGCGCGCCTGCAGCGCATCGAGTCGGGCGAGCAGGTCGTGGTAGGGCAGAACCGCTTCATCGAGAGCGAGCAGTCGCCGCTGACCGCAGGGGCCGACGGCGGCATCCTGCACGTGGACCCCGCGGTCGAGCAGGAGCAGATCGCCGCGGTCAGGCGCTGGCGGCGCGAGCGTGATCAGGAGGCGGTGCGCGCGGCGCTGGCGGAGCTCGCGCGCGTGGCCGCGGACGCAGATGCACACGAGAGCCTGATGGAGCCGACGCTTGAGGCGGCGCGGGCGGGCGCCACGACCGGCGAGTGGGCGATGACGCTGCGTGAGGTCTTCGGCTCCTATCGCGCTCCCACCGGCGTCGCTGAGGCAGCGGCGTCAAACGGCGCCGGCGAGCAGGCGGCGCTGGCGGAGCTGCGCGCTCGCGCCGCCGAGCTCTCCGAGTTGCTCGGGCGCCGCCCGAAGATCCTCGTCGGCAAGCCCGGCCTTGACGGGCACTCCAACGGCGCAGAGCAGATCGCGGTGCGCGCGCGCGACGCGGGCTTTGACGTCGTCTACGAGGGCATCCGCCTGACACCGGCGCAGCTGGCCGACTCGGCGCTGCAGGAGGGCGTGCATGTGATCGGCCTCTCGATCCTCTCCGGCTCCCACCGTGAGCTGATTCCCGAGGTGATGAGCGAGCTGGAGCGCCGCGGCGTCAAGGTGCCGGTGGTCGTCGGCGGGATCATCCCCGAGCGCGACGTCGCCGCGCTGAAGGAGGCCGGCGTGGCCGCGGTCTACACCCCCAAGGACTTCGACCTGGGGCGGATCATGCGCGAGGTGCTGAGCCTGGTCGAGCGCTCCGCAAACGGCGCAAACGGCGCGACCGGTGCCGCAGACAGCTAGCGCGCCCACGCAGCGCGGCCCGGGCGTGAGCCTGGCCGAGCGCATCAAGGCAGGTGACCTCGCGGCAGCGCCGGCGCTGCTGAACCTGCTCGAGAGCGCCGCGTCCCGCGACCGTGATCAGGCGCAGGCGCTGCTTGAGGCGCTCTCGCCGTGCCGGCTGGGCGGCGAGGCGCAGGGGCAGATCATCGGCCTGACCGGGCCGCCAGGGGCCGGCAAGTCGACGCTGCTGGGGGCGCTGATCGGCCGCCTGCGCGCGGAAGGCGAGCGCTCGATCGCCGTCCTGGCGGTCGACCCGAGCTCCAAGCGCTCGGGCGGCTCGCTGCTTGGCGACCGCGTGCGCATCGCCCTGCCCACCCCCGACCCGCGCGTCTTCATCCGCTCCAGCGCAGCGGGTGACCGCCATGGCGGCCTCTCCCGCGCAACGCGCCAGGCGGCCGAAGCGCTCGCGGTCGCATTCGACCTCGTCGTGATCGAGACGGTGGGCGTCGGCCAGTCGGAGACCGAGGTCGCGGAGGTCGCGGACACGGTCGTGCTGGTCGTGCAGCCCGGCTCTGGCGACACGCTCCAGTTTCTGAAGGCGGGGATCATGGAGATCCCTGACATCATCGTTGTGACGAAGGCCGATCTGGGGGAGCTTGCGCAGCGCAGCGCCCGAGAGCTTGAGGCGTCGCTGCGGACGCTCGGCACCGGTCAGGGCGCCGGCGCAACGCCGCCAAGCGTGATCGCGCTCTCGGCGCTTGAGCCACCAAGCGGACTCGAGCAGCTGCTTGAGGCAATCGACGCGCAGGCCCGCGCGCTCCGCGCCGGCGGCGGGCGTGCGCTTGCCGAGCGCCGTGAGCGCGCCCGGCGCGCGGGGGCGCTGAGCGACTTCGAGCGCGAGCACGGCGAGCGGGGGGTGCGCACGCTCGGCGGCCGCCGTCGGGCCGAGGCGATCCTCGCCTCCCAGCCCGCGGGAGCGAGCAGCGCCGAGCTTGCGCATGCGCTTGAGCTGGCTCTGGCGGCCTCGCAAGCAGAGCAATAGGGCCAGAAACGCAAGCGGAGCACATGTGCGACGCTCGATGCACGCCCAGGACGATCAATCAGCGCCAGCTTCGCAATCAAAGCGGCGCCGTGATGCGCGCGCTCGATTCCGGGGAGAGCCTTGTGGTCACCCGCAATGGCGTTGCGGTCGCCTGAGCTCAAGCCGCTCGAGCGCCGCCGATTTGTGCCGCGCGAGGCGCTCGCGGAAGCGTTTGCCGGCGCTGTGCCGCTGCAGCCGAGGCGCTTTGCATGGATCTTGTCAGCATCGTGGATCAGGATCCGACGCCCCGTGGCCGAGAGCGCGGAGAGCCGCGGGCTCGTCGACACATCGGCCCTGGTCGCGCTGGATCAGATTGATGCTTCACTGCTGCCGGCGCAGGTGGCGATCTCCGCAATCAGCCTCGCGGAGCTTGCCGCCGGTCTCCATGCCAGCGCTGACTCGCTGGAGCGGGCACGGCGCCTGCAGCGTCTGCAGCTCAGCGAGGCGAGCTTTGACGCGATGCCCTTCGACGGAGCCTGCGCAAGAGCGTACGGACGTCTCTATGCCCAGTTGCTCTCTGCCGGCCGCAAGGCGCGCGGTCGCCGCGCTCTCGATCTCCTGATCGCCGCAACCGCTGCGGCAGCGGGGCTGCCGCTGTGCACGGCAAACCCCGCCGACTTCGCCGGGCTCGGCAAGGCGGTCAAGGTGACCTCTGTCGGCGCGCGACCGTAGCGGCGCTGCCGAAAGCGCGCGGTTGCCGCGCAACGCGAGCCGGGCGGGCTCACGGGCGCTGAAGCGCGTATGCTGCCCGCATGGCGGTGGGCGCCTTCATCACGCCAGGGCGATCGATCGAGCGCGCGATCGAGCATGTGCGCCTGGCCGAGTCGCTCGGCTACGACGCGCTCTACACCACCCACATCGCGGGCTTTGAGTCGCTGACCGTGCTTGCCGCCTACGCGACCGCGACCGAGCGCATCCGCCTGGGAACGGGCGTGGTGCCGATCTACACCCGCACGCCGGCGACGATGGCGCAGACTGCGCTCACGCTGGATGCGATCTCGGGCGGGCGGCTGAACCTCGGGCTGGGTGTCTCGCACCGCGTCGTCGTCGAGCACTGGCACGGGCAGTCGATCGACCGTCCGGTCGCGGAGATGCGCGAGTACATCGCGATCGTGCGCGCGATTCTCGCCGGCGAGGACCCGCCGGCGGGGGAGAAATGGCGCACCGCATTCCACCTGATGGGCGTCGAGCCGCGCCCGCAGCTGCCGATCTACGTCGCGGCCCTCTCCCCTGCGATGCTGCGCGCCGCCGGCGAGATCGCAGATGGCGTGCTGCTTTGGCTCTGCGTGCCCGAGTACATCGCCTCGGTTGTGATCCCCGCGGTGCGCGAGGGACGGGAGCGCGCGGGCAAGGATCTCGAGGGCTTTGACATCGTGCCGGCGGTGCCCTGTGCGGTGCCCGCCGCGGGCAAGCAGTCCGCCGATGTGCTCGACGGGCTCCGCGGCGAGCTGCTCACCTACTTCGGGCTGCCCTTCTACCGCGCGATGATCGAGCGCGCGGGCTTTGCGCAGGAGATCGCCGCCTTCGACCAGGCCGCCGGAGCAGGCGACTCCGCTGCGATGCGCGCGGCGATCTCCGATCGCTTTCTCTCTGCGCTGGCGGGGATCGGCGAGCAGGGCGACGTGCGCGCGGCGATCGAGCGCTACCGCGCCGCCGGCGCGACCACACCATGCGTAGGCCCGGCGCCGCACGGTGACCTTGAGGCGACTCTGCGCGCCGCTATCTCCTGAGCCTTGACAGGTCGCTGCCGATGCAGTAGGGTGCCGCGCAAGGTCGGCATCGGCGCACCTGCGCTGGGCGCTGGCTTGGAGGCAAGACAGTTGCAGGTCAAAGATCAGGGTATAAACCCTGATGCGAACGGCCGTATCGTGCGCCAGCCTCTCCGAACCAGCAAGCGATCCAACCACGAAAGGAGTATGCAGTTGTCAGAGCATAAAAGTGGAGCAGCGCTGCGCAGACCGCCTGTGGGGAAGCGTCTTATTGCTCTCTACACCACCATGCTTGCGCTCTTGCTCACCGGCGCCGCGCCGGCGGCGGCCGAAGAACCGACCACAGCGGTGACGATCCCAGGCACGCCGCTGACCGTCTATGTCGGTCCGCTCGGCCAGTGCCAGTCGAGCTACGCAAACCTTGAATTCAACTTCTTCAGCCCCTCAGTTCAGATCGGCGACTGCGGGCTCTTCCTCGCCTTCCCGCCGACAGCGAGCCGCAGCGGGCAGCCTGCTGCGCTGGCCGAAAAGACCTACGGCTTCTCTGGCTCGGCCGGCCCCAACCTCCCATCGCATTATCAGTTCGTCGAAAGGTCGGCGGTCAGCGGGACCGGCAGCGAAGCCAGCCCCTACACCCAGACGACGGTCTTCAAGGTCGTCGCCGGCGTGAGCGAAGGCGAAACGGAAAAGGAAGTCGAATTCGCGCGCGTCAGCGACACCACCACCTACATCAACGGCCAGCCCCAGTTTACGTCAAGCTACACCGTTGAAAACACGTCCGGCGGCCCGCTCTACTTCCGCGCGATCTACGCCGGCGACCTCTATGTCGCCGGATCGGACTACGGCGTCGGGCTCTTCCTCGGCGGACCGCCGCGGTTCGTCGGCGGGCAGAACCCGAGCGTCGGCGTGATCGGCGGCTTCATCGAAGCCCCAGCGCCCGCGCCGCCGTGGTCTGCCTTTGAGGAGGGCTGCTGGAACGCAACGCCCGAAGGGCGCTGCGAAGGCGCAGCGACGACGGATGCGGGCATCTGGCACCTCGTTCGCGAAGCGGCCACGCTGAGCGTCGGTAGCGAAGGCGAACAGCACCTCTTCAACAACACCATCGATCCCGCCTTAATCGACAACGGGGTCGGCGTCGAGTGGGACGAACACCTCAACACGGCGCTTGCAAAGGGCGGCAAGGTCACCTACACGATCATCAACCGCACCCAGGTTCCCGGCACCCTGCAGATCGCGCCCGCCAACCAGACGCTCGTGCAGGGACAGACGGCCGCCATCAACGTGACCTCGCTCGACACCGCCGGTCAGCCCTACGCCGGCAAGGTGCTGCGCTACACGATCTCCGGCGCCAACCCGCAGAGCGGCGCGGTGACGCTGAACGCCTCCGGCCAGGCGCAGATCGCCTACGTCGGCAACAACGCCGGCATCGACACGATCCAGATGTATGTCGACCTTGCCGGCAACGGAACGCAGCAGAGCTCCGATCCCGCGGGCACAGCAAGCGTCACCTTCACCCCGCGCCCGCCGACGCCGAACAGCTCCTACACCGTGCAGGCGATTCACGCCAACGCCAACGGCACGATCACGATCACCTTCGTGCCCACGCAATCCGGTCAGGCGACGCTTGAAGTCACCGTCCCGACCGGCACGATCGCGCGTCGCGATGCGCTGTTGGCGCGCATCTCGCGCCACCGCGCCAAGCAAGGCAGAGGCCACCATCTCAAGCGCTGCTCGGCGGGCAAGATCAAGATCAAGCGCCGCTGCCTGCCGCGCACGACGGTCGTCGGCAAGACAAGCGCAAATGGCACCGCGGGCCAGCCGCTGACGATATCTGTCCACCTGGCCGGCAAGGCCCTCAGCGCGCTGAGGAAGGGCAAGACGATCCACGCGCTTGCCACCCTCACCTACCGCTCAGCGCTAGGCGGCACTCCGACGGTCAGCACCTACCACCTGACGATCAAGCCCAAGCGCTCCGCGCGCAGGGGGCATCGCGGAGGCAAGCATCGGCATTGAGCCGCGCCCTGGGCGGGCAGGGTGGCGCGCTGACCCCAGCGAGCCCCGGCCGGTGATCTCCGGCCGGGGCTCGCTGCTCACCCTGCAATGGCCGCTTGCAGGCTCGCGCTGCCACCTGGCACAGGACTCAGCGACCATGAGCTCGCCGTGCTCGAGCACATCGTCGAGGCGCTCAAGCTCGAGCTCGCCGGCCGGCTCGTGGCGGTCTGGCTATTCGGGTCGCGCGCACGCGGGCCGGCCACCGATCCGGACTCTGACATCGACCTGCTCGTGCCGGTCGGGCTCCTGCGCCCTTCTGACCCGTTGCGTGCGATCGCCGCGGCAGACGCTGCAGCTGAGTCGCTCGGGGCAGACCCACTGCGCTGCGACGTGCGCACCTAAGATCTGCCGTGGCTGCGGCCCCGCTGTGAGCTGCGCTTGCTCTTCATCGGCGAGGTTGACCGCGATCGGGTCGTGCTGCACGGCACCGCGCCGGAACAGCATCCGAGCGAAAGCCGCGGGAGCGGTCGACCGTGATCCCGCGCTCGAGCGAGCTCATCGAGCACGCCCGGGATCGCCTGGCGAGCGCGGAGCTGCCCGCAAGCGCCGGCCATCGCTCGGCGGCGGTCAGCGCCCCCTGCTGCTCGATGCCCTACACCGCGCGTGCGGCGCTGTAGAGGTCGGTGAGAGCGCCCGCTCACACCGTGGCCTCTGGTCGCTCTTCCGCAAGCGCTTCGTGCTCGGCGGGCGATTTGAGCGCGAGCTCTTTCGCTTGGACCAACAAGCCCAGCACAGGCGCGAGGGCGGCGACTGCGCGGCGCTCACGCCAAGCATCGAGGAGAGGCGCGAGATAATTGCGGGCGCGGGCGCGTTTCTCTCAGCAGCCGAAGCGCTCTCGACGCCCGAGCGATGCAATGGAGCGCACATCGCTGCGCACCTAGAATGAAGGTGATGGACGGACCCGCCCCCCAGATCACGGCCAAGAGCTGGCTGCGCTGCTACCGCTGCTGGTCGCAGAACCTCGAGGTCCAGGTCCACTACGAGGGCGTGCATAAGATCGACCCCGAGAGCGGCGAGCGCACTGAGGTCGTCGACGAGCTGCAGGAGGCAGTGATCCAGTGCATGGACTGCATGCACGACCAGCCCCATCTGGGCTTCCGCGACGGTCGCGTCGAGCCGATCGAGGACCGCTGGGAGCGGATGGTCGCTGGCACCCCCTGGGTTGCCTCCTGCACGGTGCGGGTGGATGGCGAGGAGGTGGAGACCTGCTCAGGACCGGAAGCAGGTGACGCCCTCTCCTTTGCCGCCTTCGGCGACCACGGCGTGCGCGAGTTCTTCACCCACGTGCGCTTTCACAAGCACGAGCCCGACGAGTCGATCACCGTGCACCTGCTCGTCGAGCTCTACGCGCGCTCGCTGGAGGAGGCAACGGAGGTGCTTGAAGGAGCCGCCCGCGGCGAGCTCACGATCACCTCGCTGGCCGAGGAGTCGCGTCCGCCGGCGGCAGCGGGCGAGACGCACGAGCACGGCGAGAGCTAGCCACCCGGCGGCGTTGGGCAGCGAGCGCGCAGCGGCCGCGCCCGCTCAGGCTTCCTTCAACCGCTGCTCAAGGCGCGCGAGCTGGTCGCGGAGCTGCTGTGGCAGCCTGGCGCCAAAGCGCGCGAAGTGCTGATGGATCGCCGGCAGCTCCTTGCTCCAGGCCTGCGGATCGACCGCCAGGAGCTGCTCGAGCTGCTCGCGATCTATGCTCAAGCCCTCGGTGTTCAGCGCCTCGACCGTCGGCACAAGCCCGATCGGCGTCTCGCGGGCGTCGGCCTCATCGTCGCAGCGGCGGCAGATCCACTCCAGCACGCGGCTGTTCTCGCCGTAGCCAGGCCACAGGAAGCGGCCCTCGGCATCCTTGCGGAACCAGTTGACGTAGTAGATGCGGGGCAGCTTCGCGGCGTCGGTCGCTCCGCCGATCTCAAGCCAGTGCGCGAAGTAGTCGGCCATGTGGTAGCCACAGAAGGGCAGCATCGCAAAGGGGTCGTGGCGCAGCTTGCCGACCGCACCCGCCGCTGCGGCAGTCGTCTCGGAGGACATGATCGAGCCCAGGAAGACGCCGTGCTCCCAGTCGAAGGCCTCGCGCACCAGCGGCACCACCCCCTCACGCCGCCCACCGAAGAGGATCGCGTCGATCGGCACCCCGCGCGGGTCCTGCCACTCGGGGGCGGCCGCCGGGTTCTGAGCCGCGCTGACCGTGAAGCGGGCGTTGGGATGCGCCGCCGGTACATCGGAGCCCGGGGTCCAGTCGTTGCCGTGCCAGTCGATCAGATGCGCGGGCGGCTGCTCGGTCATTCCCTCCCACCACACATCGCCGTCGTCCGTCAAGGCACAGTTGGTGAAGATCGTCTGATCGCGCAGCGTCTTCATCGCGTTGGGGTTGGTGCGCTCGTTGGTGCCCGGCGCAACGCCGAAGAAGCCCGCCTCGGGGTTGATCGCGTAGAGGCGGCCGTCCTCGCCGAACTTCATCCAGGCGATGTCGTCGCCGATCGTCTCCACCTTCCAGCCCGGCAGCGTCGGCACAAGCATCGCCAGGTTCGTCTTGCCGCACGCTGATGGGAAGGCGCCGGTCACGTACTTGACCTTGCCCTCCGGCGAGGTCAGCTTGAGGATCAGCATGTGCTCCGCAAGCCAGCCTTCCTCGCGCGCCATCACCGAGGCGATGCGCAGCGCAAAGCACTTCTTGCCAAGCAGCGCATTGCCGCCGTAGCCGGAGCCATACGACCAGATCTCGCGGCTGGCCGGGAAGTGCACGATCCACTTGTTGTCGGCGTCGCAGGGCCAGGAGACGTCCTCCTGCCCGTCTGCGAGCGGCGCGCCGACCGAGTGCAGGCACGGCACGAAGGCGTCGCGGCGCTCGATCTCCGCCAGCGCCTGGCTGCCCATGCGCGTCATGATCCGCATCGAGGCCGCGACGTAGGGCGAGTCGGTCAGCTGCACCCCCAGATGACTCTTGTCGGAGCCGATCGGGCCCATCGAGAAGGGCACAACGTACATCGTCCGCCCCGCCATCGAGCCGGTGAAGAGCTCGGTCAGCGTCGCGCGCATCTCAGCCGGGTCGCGCCAGTTGTTGGTCGGGCCTGCTTCATCCTCGCGCTCGGAGCAGATGAACGTGCGGTCCTCCACACGCGCGACGTCGGAGGGGTCAGAGCGCGCGAGGAAGGAGCCCGGGCGGCGCTCGGGGGAGAGCGGCGTGAACGTCCCGCTCTCAACGAGCTCCGCGCAGATCCGCTCGTACTCTTCGCTGGAGCCGTCGCACCAGTGGACAGCCGCCGGCTCGGTCATCGCGGCGACGTCCGACACCCATTTTGCAAGCGCCTTGCAGCTGGTCGGCGCCGCGCTCTGCTTGCTGCCTGTGGCTTCGGTCGTGTGCATTGGACAAAAAAGGGCTAAGCAGCCTAGCCAGGATACTCACCGTATCCGCTTATAAAACCAGCATACCGGATCGCGCGATCGCGCGCGCCGCGCTCAGGCGCCAGGCTCGCGCTTGGGCACCAGCACGACGCGCTTGAACTCCGCCACCAGCACGCCGTCCTGGTTGTAGACGCGGGTGTGGACCTTGACCGTTCCGCGATCGGGCTTGGAGCGCGAGGGCTTCTTCTCGAGCACCTCCGACTCGCAGAAGAGCGTGTCGCCGTGGAAGACCGGCGCCGGGTGGCTGAGCTCCTCGGTGGCCAGGTTTGCGATCGCCTTGCCTGAGACGTCGCTCACGGACATGCCCAGCGCCAGCGAGTAGACCAGCGGCCCGACGACGACGTTGCGCCCCTGCTGGGAGGCGGCGGCGTAGACGTCGTTGATGTGCAGCGGGTGGTGGTTCATCGTGAGCAGGCAGAAGAGGTGGTCATCGCCCTCGGTCACCGTCTTCGCGGGCCAGTGCTTGTAGATGTCGCCCACCTCGAACTCCTCGAAGTAGCGGCCGTAGGGGTGCGCGCCGGAGGCCTCCCGCGCGGCCTGATCGGTCTCGATCGCGCTCTGCTTGCTCATTTCGGTGATCAACCTGCTCCTTTCTGCGTGCCTGATCGCCGCCTCCCCGGGGTCGCGGGACCGCGACCCGCGGGAAACTCTAGAGTGTCTTGGGCGCACGCGCCCGCCGGCCGCGCCGCAGGTGCCCGGCGGGCGGGCTGAGCGTGGCCTGCGATGGGCCTCAGCAAAAGCAAGGAACGAAGAGGAGCAGCTCAGGTGCACAACCCCCGCCATTTCGAACGGCCGCTGGCGATCGGCGCCCCACAGCCGCCCAGCGAGATACCGGTCAAACCCTCACGGATGATCCACTTCCTGGACTTCTCGAACGAGCGCATGGTCGCCAAGGTCCCGGACATCGCCCCACAGGTCGACATCCTGCTCGGCAACCTCGAGGACGCCGTTCCGGTCGACAAGAAGGAGGCCGCGCGCGAGGGCCTGATCACGGTCGGGCGCGAGATGGAGCTCGGCGACACAGCGCTCTGGACGCGCGTCAACGCGCTCGAGTCCCCCTGGGTGCTCGACGACATCACCCGCGTCGTGACGGAGATCGGCGAGCGGCTCGAGGTGATGATGATCCCGAAGGTCGAGGGCCCCTGGGACATCCACTACGTCGATCGCCTGCTCGCCCAGCTGGAGGCCAAGGCCTCGCTGCAGCGCCCGATCCTGATCCACGCGATCCTCGAGACCTCGCTGGGAGTGGCAAACCTCGAGGCGATCGCAGCCGCAAGCCCGCGCATCCAGGGGATGAGCTTCGGCCCCGCCGACCTGGCGGCCTCGCGGCGGATGAAGACCACGCGCGTGGGCGGCGGCCATCCCGGCTACCGCACGATCGCCGACCCTGACCCGGAGGCGCCCGATGCGCCCCGCCCCAGCTACCAGCAGGATCCCTGGCACTACTCGATCGCGCGCATGGTCGACGCCTGCACCGCCGTCGGCGCGCTGCCCTTCTACGGACCTTATGGCGACATCCGCGACGAGGAGGGCTGCGAGACGCAGTTCCGGGCGGCCTTCCTGCTCGGCTGCGTCGGCGCCTGGTCGCTGCACCCCGCCCAGATCGCGATCGCCAAGCGCGTCTTCTCGCCCGAGCCCGAGGAGGTCCTCTTCGCCAAGAAGGTGATCGAGGCGATACCCGATGGTCGCGGCGTTCACATGATCGACGGCAAGATGCAGGACGACGCGACCTGGAAGCAGTGCCAGGTGATGGTCAAGCTTGCGGAGATGCTCGCCCGCAAGGAACCCGAGCTCGCAGAGCGCTACGGTTTCGCCCAGCATGCGCTTCTTTGAGTACGAGGCGCGCGAGATCGTAAGGCGCGCAGGCATCCCAGTCACCGACTTCGGCTTTGCCAAGACGCCCGCGGAGGCGCGGGAGATCGCCCAGCGCATCGGCGGCCCGGTGGTGATCAAGTCGCAGGTGCTCTCGGGCGGGCGCATGAAGGCGGGCGGCGTGCGCTTTGCCGACTCCCCGGAGGAAGCCGAGGCCCACGCGCAGGCGATCCTCGCGCTGGAGATCGGCGGCCACATGCCCCGCGGCGTGCTGGTCGACCCCAAGGCCGAGGTGGAGCAGGAGTACTACGCGGGAGTCGTCTGGGACGGGACGCGCAAGCTGCCGGTGATGATCTTCTCGCCGGTCGGGGGCATCGACATCGAGCAGGTTGCCGCCGAGCAGCCCGAGCAGGTCGGGCGCCGGCACATCTCGACGATTCTGCCGCTCTCGGACTTCGCAGCCAAGGAGACGATCGCGCGCGCCGGGGTCAGCGGCGGCGAGCTGACGAAGATCGTGCCGATCCTGCGCAGGCTCGCGGAGCTGTTTCTGCGCTATGACATGACGCTCGCGGAGATCAACCCGCTCGGTCGCCTCCCCGACGGCTCCTTCGTCGCGCTCGACGCGCACATGGAGATCGAGAACGAGGCGCGCGGCCGTCAGCGCGAGCTGCTCTTAGAGCTTGGCGTTGACCCCACCGAGACGCGCCAGGCGCGAGAGGCCACGCCCTTTGAGATCGCGGGCGAGGAGGTCGACTCCTCCGACCACCGCGGGGTGGCGGGCAACGTGACCGAGTTCGACGGCAACCTCGGCCTGGTGATCGGCGCGGGCGGCGGCTCGCTGACGCTCTTTGACGCCGTGCGCGCCCACGGCGGCAGGCCGGCCAACTACTGCGAGATCGGCGGCAACCCCTCTGTGCGCAAGGCGGCCGGGCTCGCGAAGCTGGTGCTCTCCAAGCCCGGCGTGGAGCGCATCGCGGTGATGATGTCGATCGTCTCCAACACGCGCGTCGACATCGTCGCTCGGGGCGTGATCAAGGCGTGCCTGGAGCTCGGCTACGACCCCGCCGAGAAGATCGCCTTCTTCCGCATCCCGGGCGCCTGGGAGGAGGAGGGCTTCAAGATCCTTCAGAAGTACGGCATCGACTACGCCGACCGCTCGGTCTCGCTGAACGAGGCCGCGCGTCGCGCGGTGGAGAAGATCCAGGGAGCGAACGAGGAGGCTGTGCGATGAGCATCCTGATCGATGAGCGGACGACCTTCATCGTCCAGGGCATCACCGGGCGCGAGGCGGTCAACCTCACCCGTGAGTGCCTGGACTACGGCAAGGGCGCGCAGATCGTCGGCGGCGTGACCCCCGGCCGGCGCGGGCGCGAGGTGCACGGGGTGCCTGTGTTCGACACCGTCGAGCAGGTGGTGGCCCATCACGGCTCCCCGATCGACGGCTCCGTCGTCACCGTCCCCCCCGCCTTCACGCGCGATGCGGTCTTCGAGGCGATCGAAGCCGGGATCAAGCTGATCGTGATCGTCACCGAGCGCATCCCGCGCGGCGACGTCGCCCAGATGGTCGAGCTGGCGACGCTGCGTGGCGCGCGCATCATCGGGCCCAACTGCCTTGGGATCATCGTCCCCGACGTCATCAAGATGGGCGGTATCGGCGGCCCTGCACGCAACGCCGCGCAGGCCTACACCCCCGGTCCCATCGGCGTGATCTCACGCTCGGGCGGCATGACCACCGAGATGTCCTCCACCCTCTCCGCCGCCGGGCTCGGGCAGTCGACGGCGGTCTCGATCGGCGGCGATGCGATCATCGGATCGACCTACGCCGAGCTGATGCCGCTGTTTGCGGCCGACCCGCAGACGGAGGGCATCGTGATCTACTCGGAGCCGGGCGGGCGCATGGAGGCCCAGCTGGCCGAGTGGGTGGTTGCCAACGGCGACCCGCTGCCGATCGTGGCCTTCATGGCTGGGCGCTTCATGGACGAGATGCCCGGCATGAGCTTTGGCCACGCAGGCACGATCGTCGAGGGCAAGGAGGACACGACGGCGGAGAAGATCGCGCGACTGCAGGCGGCCGGGATCGCGGTCGCAGAGCGCATCGAGGACATACCGGAGATGCTGCGCGAGCTGCTCTCGCAGCGGCAGCGCAGCGCGCTGGCGGCCGCCGGCTCAAGCACAGAAGGGAGCGCATGATGAGGGTCGACGGCACGTTCATCGCGGTCGAGGTCTCCGAGCAGGCCGCAGCCGACCAGGAGCTCGCCCGCCGTCTGGCGGAGGTCTGCCCGGTCGACATCTTTCGCTTGCGGACAGCGGCTGCGGAGAGCGGCGGCAGCGCCGACGCGCTCGAGATCGTCGCCGAGAATGTCGACGAGTGCGTCCTCTGTCGCCTCTGCCTCGATACGGCGCCAGCGGGGGCTGTGAAGGTCATCAAGCTCTACGACAACGAGGCGCTGCTTGCCTGAGTCACCCGGCGCTCAGCGCGCCAGCAACTCGGCGAGATAGGCAAGGGCAAAGCCGGCAGCGGGGCCGATCAGCCAGCCCCGCAGGATCCCCGCCAGCTGCGCGCGGTCGACCGTCTGGCGCCCGCGCGCGGCGCCGGTGCCGGCCATCGCCGCCACAAGCGCCTGATTCATCGAGGTGAACAGGCCCTGGCTGACAGCGAGGATGACGACCAGCGCCTGCACGCCCTGCGCGGCGCTCGCCATCGCCAGGTCCATCCGGACCACGTCGAACGCCACCCGCTCGAGGATCCGCCGGCCCCACGTGAGCGCCCCGAGGAAGAGGCCGGCGCCGCCGATCGCACCGGCCGCCTCGGGTGAGACGAGATGCGCAAGCAACAGCGCACCGGTCGCGTTCGCCACATCGTTTGAGCCCATCGCGAAGGAGGCGCAGACGCCGACTGCAACCAGCGCAACCGGCGCCGCCCGCAGAGCCGCGCCCGCAAGCGCGGGCCGCTCGGGCTGCCCCTCACCGGGGTGCTCGAGCTGACGGGCAGCCGGCGCCGCCTCCGCCCACGGCGCCAGGACGCGGTCGATCGCGCGCGTCAGGACGAAGCCCATCAGCGCGGCGGCAAGCGGCGCGCAGAGCCATGCGATCAGAAGCTCTACGAGCGTCATCCAGCGCACCGCAAGCCCCGCCGAGACGGCCGCGCCCAGCAGGCAGAAGACAAGTATCTGGATCGTCGAGGTGGGAAGGCGCAGATAGTTGAACGCCATCGTCAGGGCGCAGCCACAGCTGACGATGACGATCGCGGTCACGATGCTCACCTCCCGCGCTGCGATCAGGCGCAGGCCGACGGTCGCCTCGACCTTGCCGCTGGCGAAGGTTGCGCCGAGCAGCGAGAAGATCGCGACGATGGCGAGCGCCGGCCACAGCGAGATCGATCGCGAGGCATACGGCATGCCCATCGTCGCGCCGGTGTAGTGAGCGCCCAGATTCCAGGCAAAGAGAAGCGCCACGGCAAGCAGAATCGCCTCCTCCGGGCCGCCGCTCACTGCAGGCTCGCCCTGCCCCAGCCGGGCTGCGCCTCGCTCATGCGCGTGGATATATCAAACCGGGCGATGACGCTGAGGAGGGCGCTGGGACGAGCAGGGCGCGACGCGCAGTCCCGCAACTGGAGGACGCGGGGCGTGTTGCAGCATGCGGCAGAGCTCTGTTAGGCGCGGCAATGTGTCTCAACAAGGCTCTAACATATGTCGGGTCGGCAGGCTGCCGGCGCCAATCCCCTCCCAGAGCTCCTCCCCCGCAACGTGAACATCGGCGAGACCCAAGAGCGCAATGACCCTGCCGAACGCAGCGCGCAGCGCTGCGCGCTGTCGAGCGAGCCGTTGGCGGCAGCGCAGCTGCAGCGCATCGCTGCAGCGGACAACCGCAATGTCCGCTGGCAGCATTCGGGCCTCTCGCGCTCGGAGCGCTGGCAGGCCCTGGAGTCCCAGGGCGCAACCGTCTGGCTGACCGGCCTGCCCTCCTCGGGCAAGTCGACGCTCGGCGCCGCACTCGAGCGCCGGCTGGTCGAGGAAGGCCGCGGCGCCTACCTGCTCGACGGCGACAACCTGCGCCACGGCATCTGTGCAGATCTCGGCTTCAGCCGCGAGGACCGCGAACGCAATGTGACGCGGGTGGGCGAGCTTGCCTGCCTCTTTGCGGACTCCGGCGCGCTCGCGCTGGTGGCGCTCGTCTCGCCCTATGCGAGCGCGCGTGCGGCCGTGCGCGCGCTGCACGAGGCGGCCGGGCTGACCTTCATCGAAGTCTTCGTGGACACGCCCCTGCGCACCTGCGTGGAGCGCGACCCCAAGGGCCTCTACGCGCAGGCGCTCGCGGGCGAGATCAAGGAGTTCACGGGCATCGACGACCCTTATGAGCGCCCGCAGGCCCCCGACCTGGTCCTGCGCCCGCAGACCGCCCTCGAGGACGCGGTCGACCAGGTCCTGGCGCTTCTGCGTCGCGCGCAGATCGGCGCAGCAGGCCCGCGCGGCCGGCAGGCCATCGGCGCCGCTTACGCCTCGGGCGCGCCAGCGCAGCAGAGGGTAGCGACACTGCGCTGATGGCTCGCGGGGGCGTGCGCCTGCCCCGGCAGGCCGATCAGCGTGCACGGCGCCGCCAGGGGGCTCGCACGCGGGCGCAGCGGAGGGCGCTTCTGTGAGCGCCCGGCAGGCCTTGCCAGCCGCCGCGCTGCTGGCGCTGGCGATCGTGCTGATCGCGCTTGCAGCCTCCGGCAGCTTCTCCTCCGGCTCAGGCCGCCGCAGCGCAGCCCGCGCGCCCGCCTGCCTGCCCCAAGCTCCGGTCAAGAGCGCGCAGATCGCCGGTCTGGGGCTCTATGTCTCGCCCGCCCCAGGCTCGGTCAGCGCAAACCCCGACACGCAGATCAGCTTTCTGGGACTGCCCGCTGCAAGGCTTCGCGACATCACCGTCAGAGGGTCTCAGAGCGGCCTCCACGGAGGCACATTGATGCCCTACTCTCAGGGCGACGGGGGCTCCTTCGTGCTGCGCCGAGCGCTTGAGCCCGGCGAGCGCGTTGAAGTCAGCGCGAGCGTCGAAGCCGCGCAGGGCAGCCGTGCGGTGCGCTTTGACTTCGGCGTCGATCACCCCTACTCGACGGCGGATGTCGGCGAATTCCCCAACCCGCCGGCTCCCCCTGCTGACGTGCAGCGCTTCCGCACGCTGCCGGGCGTGGAAGCGCCCGTCATGAGCGTCAGCGTTCCCGACCACGCGCCGGCGGCGGGCGACATCTTCCTCACCAACGGGCCCGGGCCCGGCCGCTACGGACCGCTGATCTACGCCCCCGACGGCCGCCTGATCTGGTTTGAGCAGCTCCCTGCCGGCCAGACCGCAGAGAACCTCGCGGTGCAGAGCTACGAAGGTCGGCGCGACCTGACCTTCTGGAAGGGCAAGGTGCTCGATCTGGGCTTCGGCGAGGGCGAAGACGTGATCATGAACGACCACTACCAGATCGTGAAGGTCGTGCGCGCGGGCAACGGCCTGCAGGCGGATCTGCACTACTTTGACCTTGCGGGAAGTGGCGTCGCTTATGTGAGCACCTTCAACCCGATCCGCTGCAACCTCCAGGCGATCGGCGGCAGCGCGGACGGCGCGATCCTCGACAACGCAATCCAGGAGATCGACCTGCGCACCGGGCTGGTGCGCTACGAATGGCACGCGCTCGATCACATTCCCGTGCGCGACTCCCACACCGCGCCGCCGAGCAACGGCCAGCCGTGGGACTGGCTGCACGTCAACTCGCTCGATGTGCAGCCCTCAGGCAACCTCTTCATCTCAGCGCGCAACACCTGGGCCGGCTACGAGCTGCAGGCGGGCAGCGGCAGGATCCTCTGGGAGCTGGGAGGGGCGCAGAGCTCCTTCAGGCTGGGAGCGGGGGTGCAGACCGCCTGGCAGCATGACGGGCAGATCCTCCCTGGCGGCGAAGTCACCTTCTTCGACGACGGCGCCAACCCCCCGGTGCACTCGCAGTCGCGCGCCATTCGCATCGCCCTTGACTTTGCGACCATGGAAGCGCGCCTCTCGGCGGTCTACGACCATCCCAGCCCGCTGCTTGCGGTGAGCCAGGGCAACGCGCAGACGCTTGAAGACGGGAGCGTCGTGGTCGAGTACGGCTCAATTCCACAGATCAGCGAGTATGCGCCTGGCGGCACGCTGCTGTTCGATGCGCACCTGCCGCTCGACATGACCAGCTACCGCGGCTATCGCTTTCCCTGGAGCGCGCAGCCGGCCGGCCCGCCTGCGGTGAGCGCAAATGAAAACAGCACCGAGGAAGAGACGATCGTCCACATGAGCTGGAACGGGGCGACCGATGTCGCTGCCTGGGAGATCCTCGCCGGGCAGAGCAGGGACGCGCTCTCGCGCCAGGAGACGATCCCGGCGGGCGAGGCTTTTGAAGCGGCGACCTCCCTGCCGCGCAAGTTCGCCTACGTTGCCGTCAGCGCGCTCTCGCGCTCGGGCAGCGTGCTCGGCAGTTCTGAGACGATCCCTGTCGCCCCCTACAGCGCTCTCTATGGCTAGTAGGAGGGAGCGTGCGATGGGGCGCGGTAGAAGGAGCTGCTGCTGTGCGAGGTGGTCGTTGTCACCTGACTTGAGGAGTGCTGCGAGCTGCCGCTCGAGGAGCCGCCGCAGCCGGCGAGCATCCCGGCCAGCGCCAGCGCCAGCGCCAGCGCGCGCTTCATCGTTGCTGCTCCGTTGCCGGCTGCATCTGCCACGCCACCCTATCATCGCGCCGCAAAGCAGGGCTCCCCTGCGCGGCAAGGGCGAGGAGGCGGATCAGTACGCGGGGCTCGGCGCCTTCGCCGATTCGGAGCTTTCGACGCTTTCGCTGCTCACCTGCGCTTCGCTGTGGGTCTGCTGCGTGCGAGCTTCGCGCGGCGGCGCCTGGCGCTGCCCTGCTTCGCGCGAGGATGAGGCCGCGGGTGTGCTTGCCGCTTGCACTTGCGGGGTGCTCGTGGCGGGCGCCGCAGGGGGCGTCGAGGAGGGCGGCGCCGAGGCCCTTGCTGCGCCCGCAGGCGCGCCCGCACCGGCACGCTGCCGATGCGAGAGCGCGCGCGCTCTGCGCGGCGCGACGGTGGTGGCAGGATGGCGCGAGAGCGAGGTCGATGTGATGCGCAGCGAGGTGCTCGGGGAGTGCTCGGCGGAAGAGCCGCCGCAGGCTGCAAGCGCAGGCGCGCAGAGCGCTGCAGCTGCGAATGTCACCGATATGCGCCTCATCTGTCTCCTGGTCGATCCCACGCACAGCCGCGCGCGCAGGCAGTCAGCCTACCAGCCGCCCCGCCGCGCGCAGGGAGGCGCGGCGAGCCTCAGCCGGCCGCCGGCTTGCCCGCCACGCAGTGCAGGCGCTGCGCTCCCGCCAGCAACACGTATAGTCATCCGATCTCAAAAGGAGTCCCCATGCAAGAGAACGATCAGAGCCGCCCGATCGATCCCGCAGGCCCGCTCGCAGCCGCGAGCGCGGCGATCGAGGCTCCCGCGCCCGCGGCGGGAGAGGCGACCGCTGGGCGGCGCGGGCGCACACGCAGGCTGATCGGACGTCGCGAGCGCCCTGTCGTCGCGGATGTCGCCTCGCTCCCGCACGCCGGCTGGCTGCTTGCGGTCTGCTGCGTCGCCCAGTTCATGGTCATCCTCGACCTCTCGATCGTCAACGTCGCACTGCCCTCGATCCAAGACGCTCTGGGCTTCTCCGCGCCGACCCTGCAGTGGGTGGTCGACGCCTACGCGATCACCTTCGCCTCCTTCCTGATGCTCGGCGGGCGCGCCGCCGATCACTTCGGCCAACGCCGCACCTTTGTAATCGCGCTTGCGCTCTTTGCCGCGAGCTCGCTCGCGGGCGGCCTGGCGCCCGATCAGAGCACGCTGATCGTCGCGCGCGGCCTGCAGGGCTTTGCGGGCGCGCTGATGGCCGCGACCTCGCTTGCGATCATCACCTCCTCATTCCCCGAAGGCGCCGCACGCAACCGCGCAATCGGCCTGTGGGCCTCGATGAACGGCGCCGGCGGCGCCGCCGGCGTGGTGCTCGGCGGGGTGATCACCGAACAGCTCTCCTGGCGCTGGGTGCTCCTGATCAACCCGCCGATCGGCATCGTCACCGCCCTGCTGGCGTGGGGCGTCGTCCGCGAGCTGCGGCGCGCGCCCAGCGCGAGCTTTGATCTGCTTGGCGCGCTGACGCTGACGGCCGGCCAGGTGATCTTGGTCTACGGCGTCGTCGAAGCGGGCCTGAAGGGCTGGAGCTCGGCGGCGGCGCTGCTGCCGATCATCCTCGGCATCGCGCTGCTGGCGCTCTTTGGCGTGATCGAGGAGCGGGTGGCGTCAAACCCGATCATCCCGCTCGCACGGCTCTCCAAGCAGCTGCGCATCGCCAACACGATCGTGCTGCTCTTCAGCGCCTCGCTCTTCCCGATGTGGTTTGTCTCCTCCCTCTATCTGCAGCAGGTGCTCGGGCTCTCGCCCGGCCAGACCGGGCTCACCTTCCTGCCGATGACGGTCGTGATCCTGATCGGCGCGCGCAACGCGGGCAAGCTGGTGGGGCGCTTCGGCGTGCGCGCGGTGCTGGCCGCGGGGCTCACGCTGATGACGATCGGCTTCCTGCTGCTGGCGCGGATCGGCCCCTCGGGCAGCGCGATCCCGCAGATCCTGATCCCGGGCATGCTCGTGACCGCCGGCATCGCGCTCTCGATCGTCTCCTCGACGATCGCCGCGACCCAGGGCGCCGCCCCCGGCCAGGCCGGGCTTGCCTCCGGCCTTGTGAACACCTCGCGCCAGGTCGGCGGCGGTCTGGGGCTGGCGGTGCTGATCACGCTGGCGACCCAGCAGACGACGCACCTGATCGCCCACGGCCACGGCGTGCCCGTGGCGCTGACCTCGGGCTTCAGGCTCGCCTTCCTGATCGGCGCAGGCCTCTGCGCGGCGGCGGCGCTCGGGACGCTGACGCTGGTGCGCTCGAGCGCACCGGCAGGCGGCAGAGCGCTGCGGCGCTTTGTCCTCTCCTTCGCGATCGTGCTCGCTGCCTACGCCGGCCTCACGTTTGCCTTCGCGCGCTCGCACGGCGCGCCACTGGGGGCCTACGTGCTGCGCAACGCCTACTCCTTCGCCTCGGCGCCGAGCCTGCACCCGCCGAAGATAGCGCTGACCGAAGGGGGCGAAGGCGGCGCGCAGCTGGCTCCCGGCTACATCTTCACGACCAGCTTCTACAACCTCAGCGAGCCGCCGATCGAGGGCCAGAGCGGCCCGCTGATCCTCGACGACAGGCTGCAGCCGGTCTGGTTCCTGCCGGTGCCCGAGCGCTACGTCGCGGCGAACCTCAGCCTCCAGCACTATCACGGCGAAGCGGTGCTCGCCTGGTGGCAGGGGCTCGTCACCAACACCGGCGCTACCGAAAGGGGCGAATACGTGGTCGCCAATCGCCATTACCAGGTGATCGCGCGCCTGCACGCCGCCGACGGCTGGGTGCTGACGCTGCACTCCTTCACGATCAGCGGCGAAGACGCCTGGGTGACGGCGAACAAGAACGTTGCTTATGACCTTTCCCCCTTCGGCGGCGCCTACAACGGCACGCTGATCGATGTCGCAGTTCAGGAGTACAACCTGCGCACCGGCCGGCTCCTCTACAACTGGGACGCGCTCAAGCACGTCCCGCTGCAGGACTCCGAGGCGGCGCTGCCCACCAACGGCTTTCCCTGGGACGCCTACCACATCAACTCGATCGACGTGCTTGGCAATGGGAGGTTCCTGGTCTCGCTGCGCAACACCTGGGCGGCCTATCTCGTGCAGATCAAAACCGGCAAGATCCTCTGGGAGCTGGGCGGTCGTCACTCGAGCTTCAGCTTCGGGCCGCAGGCGGACTTCCAGTGGCAGCACGATGTCGCCCTCGCTGGGTCAAGCACGGTGACGATGTTTGACGACCACTGCTGCCAGCTGACCAGCGGCGGCAAGTACGTCGAACCGTCGGCTCCTTCGCGTGGGCTGGAGCTGCATCTTGACTTCGCCACGCATACGGCGACGCTGGTTGCGCAGTTCAACCACCATCCCGCGATCGACGCCGCCTACATGGGCGACGCCGAGGCGCTCGCCGGCGGCGACACCTTCGTCGGCTGGGGTTCCGAACCGTACTTCACCGAGTACGGGCCCAAGGGCGAAGTGCTGCTCGAAGGCGAATTCCCTGGCCCTGATCTGAGCTATCGAACGATGCTCGAGCCTTGGGTGGGCGAGCCGCTCAGCAAACCGGCGGGGGCGGCGCGCAACAGCGCGGGTGCGACGACCGTCTTCGCCAGCTGGAACGGCGCCACACAGGTTGTCGCCTGGCGTGTGCTCGGCGCGCGCGCCGGCGCGCCGCTTGCGCCGATCGCAACAGCGAGCAGGAGCGGCTTCGAGACCGCGATCGCAGTGCCCGGCGGCGAGCAGAGCTTCCAGGTGCAGGCGCTCAGCGCGGGCGGCAAGGTGCTGGGGAGCTCCAACGTCTTCAGTGCGCGGTGATAGCCTGGGCGTGATGCGCGAAAACCTCTCGCTGATCGTGATGTGCTTCTTCCTGGTGATCTCGCTGGCCTTCCTGGCCGACCAGTTCGCCACCTACCACTGAGCAGCCCAGGATCCCGGGCTCCCGAGGCGAGCATGAGCCGTGGCACAGCCGCCAGCCCGTGAGGCGCACCGCAGCGCTCAGGGCTGCTCGGCACGTCGGCGGCGCACGCGCGCGCGCTGACGTTCGATCGCACGATCGACGACGGTCGCGATCAGCTTGAGGATCTGGCTGGGTCCGGTGGCGGTCGCGCGACCGTAGGTGAAGGCTTCGATCCAGTCGGGCAGCTTTCCTTCCGCGGCCATCACGTTGAAGAACTCCCGGCGCATCGAGACCGAGACGCGTGCGTCGCTTGCAAGCTCGCGGGTCACCGCGAGCTCAGGCAGCGCAAGGCGGAAGTGCTGGACGTCGCCGTGACCGCGCAGCTCCACCGAGACGACCAGCTTGATCGGCTTGAGCGCGGGCACTTCCTCGAGAAAGCGCCGGACGGCGACCTCGAGCAGCGCCTTGGCGTCGTCCGCCATCGTCGTGCCTTAGATCCGGTTGCGCTCCAGCAGCTTGCGCCCGATCACCATCCGCTGGATCTCCGAGGTCCCCTCGCCGATCAGCAGCAGCGGCGCGTCGCGATAGAGGCGCTCGATCTCATACTCCTTGGAGTAGCCGTAGCCGCCATGGATGCGCAGGCACTCCTCTACGCAGAAGCGCCCGGTCTCGGAGGCGAACAGCTTTGCCATGCCGGCCTCCATGTCAGAGCGCTCGCCGGCATCCTTCATGCGCGCCGCGCGCAGCGTCATCAGCCGCGCAGCCTGCACCTGGGTGCCCATGTCGGCAAGCTTGAAGAGGATCGCCTGATGCTCTGCGATCGGCTTGCCGAAGCTCTTGCGCTCCTGTGCGTAGCGCAGCGCCAGCTCGAGCGCGCGCTGGGCGATCCCGACGCCGCGCGCAGCGACGTTCACGCGGCCGACCTCGAGCGCGTCCATCATCTGCGCGAAGCCGCGATTCAAGCCTTGCTCCTCTCCGCCGAGGATGTTCTCCGCCGGGCAGCGATAGCCCTCGAAGACGAGCTCCGTGGACTCGACGCCCTTATAGCCCATCTTCTTGATCTTGGGCGGCACCTTGAGCCCCGCATAGGGGCCGGTGTTCTCCTGGGCGCCCGCCTCCTTCTCGACGATGAAGCAGGTGAAGCCGCGGTGGCGCGGCTGGGCCTGCGGATCGGTCTTGACAAGCACAAAGACAAGCGAGGACATCAGGCCGTTGGTCACCCACATCTTCTGGCCGTTGATCTCGTAGCTGCCGTCGGCCTGCTTGGTCGCGGAGGTCTTGATCGCCTGCACGTCCGAGCCCAGCTCCGGCTCCGACAGCGAGAAGGCCGCGCGGATCTCGCCCGTGGCCATGCGCGGCAGGTACTTGCGGCGCTGCTCGTCGCTGCCGAACCGCATCAGCAGGTAGGAGCCGATGAAGTGGGTGTTGATCACCCCTGAGATCGAGATCCATCCGCGCGAGAGCTCCTCGACGATCATCGCGTAGGTGGTCAGGTCGAGCCCCATGCCGCCGTACTCCTCGGGTATCGTCACGCCGAAGAGCCCAAGCTCCTTCATCTGCTCGACGATCGGCTCCGGGTAGAGGTCCTCGTGGTCGTAGTGCTCCGCGTTGGGGATGATCTGCTCCTCGGCAAACTGGCGCACCATCTCCGTGATCGCCCGCTGCTCGTCTGTCTTCTCGCTGTAGATGTCTGATGCCACTGCCATGCTCCGCGCTCCCGTTGTTGCTGATTGCCGCCTCTGCTCGCCTGCAGGATACGCCATGCGGCCCTGCGCGCGCCACCGCGGGGCGAGGGCGGCGGCAAAGCTGGCAGACTGCAGCTCGCAATGGCAGCGGGCGCTCCGGCAGCTAGGGGTCACAACGACGCGATCACAGTCGCGGCAAGCAAAGCGGCGCTGGCGGGAACCTTCCCCGGCTACCTGGGGATCGAGCTGATCGAGATTTCGGGAGCGCTCGTGCGCGGGCGCATGGCGGTAGACCGCCGCCACCTGCATCCGGGCGGCTACGTCCACGGCGGCTGCTGGGTGGCCTTCGCCGACACGGTCGCAGCCTGGGGCACGATGCGAAACCTCCCGCCCGAGCGTGGCTTCACGACCGCCGAGCTGAAGATGAACGTGCTTGGCGCCGGCCGCAGCGGCGACCTGCTTGAGGGCATCGGCGAGCTGCTGCACGCAGGCTCGCGCACGCAGGTCTGGGAGGTCCGGGTCTACAAGATCGGCTCCGGGCAGGCAGAAGCGCAGCCTGCGGCTGCAGGCGCGCAAGAGCGGGCACCAGGCCCGCCAAAGAGGCCGGCGGACGGTCGTCTGGTCGCGAACTTCATCTGCACCCAGATGGTCCTCTGAGCGAGGCCCGTGGTGGCTGCCTCCTTCTTCGAGCAGGCGGTGCTGGGCGCCGACCCCCAGGCGCTGGCGCTGGTCGAGCGCTCGCGCAGCGGCGAGCGGCGCGAGTGGCGCTTCGGCGAGATCGCCCGCGCGGTCCTAGGCCTTGCGGCGCGAATGCCGGAGCTTGGCGTAAGGCGCGGCGATGTCGTGATGACGCTGATCGGCAACCGACCGGAGTGGGTGATCACGCTGCTCGCCTGCTGGCGGCAGGGATATGTCGCGCTGCCCTGCAACGAGCAGCTGCGCGCGAAGGATCTGCGCGCGCGCATCGAGGTCGCGCAGCCGAGCCTGATCGTCGCCGACGAGCGCAATCGCTCAGAGCTCGAGCGTGCTGCGCCGTCCTGTCCGGTGGCGCTGATTCCTGACGCGGCGCTCTTTGCGGGCGCCGACGATCGCGCGATCCCGCCGGCGGTGCCCTGCGCGCCGGACGAGCCGGCGCTGATCACCTTCACGAGCGGAACCGCGGGCGCGCCCAAGGCGGTCGTGCACGGCCACCGCTACCTGACCGGCCAGCGGCTGCAGGCCGAGCACTGGCTTGCGCCGCGCGCGGGCGAGCTGGTCTGGTGCACGGCCGCATCGGGCTGGTCGAAGTCGGCGCGCAACGCCTTCATCGCTCCCTGGCTTGCCGGCGCCTCGGCGCTGCTGCACGATGCTCGCTTTGACCCCTCTGAGCGCCTCGAGCTGCTGGCGGCAGAGGGCGTGAACGTGCTCTGCATGGCGCCGACCGAGTACCGCGTGATCGCGCGGCGCGCCGAGCCCTCGGCGCCGAGCGCCCTGCGACACCTCGTCTGCGCCGGGGAGGCGCTGAACCCCGAGGTGCTGCACTGCTGGCAGGAGGCAACGGGGCTTGTGATCTGCGACGGCTACGGGCAGACAGAGACCGGGCAGCTGACCGCCGTGCGCGACGATGGCCGCCTCCACGCGGGCTCGATGGGCCGGCCGCTGCCGGGGGTGCGCGCCTGGGTCGAGGATGGCGAGCTGCTCTGCGACCCGCGCAGCGTGCCGACCTTCTGCCTCGGCTACATCGGCGAAGAGGTGAGGCGTGCGGATGGGGGGCGCGTGCAGGCTGCCGCGGGCGGCTGGCAGGTTGCGGACGCCGGCCGGCGCTCGCTGTGGCGCACCGGCGATCGTGTGCGCGAAGACGAGGAGGGGTTCCTCCACTTCGAGGGGCGCGCCGACGACGTGATCATCTCCGCCGGCTACCGGATCGGCCCCTTCGAGGTCGAGTCGGCGCTGCTCAGCCACCCGGCGGTCGCGGAGGCGGCGGCGGTTGCGGCGCCCGACCCCGAGCGCGGCTCGGTCGTGCGCGCCGTTGTTGTGCTGCGCGAGGGGTTTGCGCCCTCCGAGGAGCTTGCCCGCGCGCTGCAGGATCACGTCAAGGGCGAGACGGCCCCCTACAAGTACCCGCGCATCGTCGATTTTGCCCCGGCGCTGCCGAAGACCGCCTCGGGGAAGGTGATCCGCGCCGCCCTGCGCCAGAGCGATCGCTGAGCGCCCCTATGCCGGCAGAATCGCGTCGATCTCGACCAGCGCGCCCAGCGGCAGCGCGGCGACGCCGACCGTCACGCGCGCCGGCGGCTCCGCGGCGAAGAACTTGGCATAGGCCTCGTTGATCTGCGCGAACTGCTCAAGCGCGGTGGTGTAGACGGTGAGGCGCAGGGCACGCGCGAGCTCTGAGCCGGCGGCCTCCGCGACCGCCTGCAGGTTCTCAAGGCAGCGCTGCGTCTGCGCGCCGGCGCCAGCGCCGGCTATCTGCCCGCTTGCGGGGTCGATCGGCAGCTGCCCGGAGCAGAAGATCAGCTCCCCTGAGCGCACCGCATGGCTGTAGGGGCCGACCGCCGCCGGAGCGCCGGCGGCGGTGATCGTCGCACGCCTGCTCATCGGAGCTGCAACCCTACCGGACTGCGGCTTGCAGCGGCTAGTGTTGGCGCTCGATGCGCCACCCCCGCCACCTGCGCGATCACCCGTTGCGCGCGCCGCGCGGCGCGGCGACCGCCATCCTGTGCGCGCTCGCGCTGACGCTGCTCTGCTCAGCGCCCCCCGCCACCGCCGCACTCCCCGTCACCTTCTCCACGTGCGGGCGGATCAGCGGCTTTGAATGCGCCACGCTGGCCGTTGCGCTCTCCCGAGCCGGTCTTGCGAGCGGCACCATCGCGCTCCACATCGCGCGCCTGCGCAGCTCTGGCGCACCAGCGAGCAGCGCGGTGCTCGCGCTGGCCGGCGGCCCCGGCCAGCCGGCGCTGCCGTTCGCGGACGTCTTCGCCCAGGAGATGGCGCCGGCGCTCTCCGGGCGTGACCTGATCACCTTCGATCAGCGCGGCACCGGCGAATCGGGCCCGCTCTCCTGCGCATCCCTCGGCGCCCAGATCTCGACGATCGCCGCCCTCCAGCAGGCGCTGCTTGATTGCGCCAACGCGCTCGGCCCCAGCCGCGGGGCGTTCACCACAGCAGAATCGGTCGCCGACATCGAGGCGATCCGCGAAGCGCTCGGCTACGAAAAGCTGGTGCTCTTCGGCACCTCCTACGGCACCAAGGTCGCGCTCGAGTACGCCGAACGCTACCCGCAGCACGTGGAAGCGCTGGTGCTCGACTCAGTCGTGCCCACGGACGGGCCGGAACCCTTCGCGCTCGAAAGCTTCAGGGCGCTGAAGCCGGTGCTCGACGAGCTCTGCTCAGGCGGCGCCTGCGATCGCATCGCGCCCGACATCATCGGCGAGCTCAGAGCCCTGGTCGCGGCCCTGCGCCGCGCGCCGCTGCGCGGCAGCGTCTACAACGGCGCGGGCGTTCGCGAGCATCTCAGCCTCGATGCGACCGGCCTCTTCGACCTGCTGCTCGCGGGCGACCTCAACCCCGCGCTGCGCGCGCTCTTCCCGGCTGCGCTGAGCGCGGCGCTGCGCTCACATCCGGCCCCCCTGCTGCAGCTGGAGGCGATCGCCGAGGGCCTGATCCCCAGCCTGCCGCGCCACCATGTCGAAGTGAGCGAAGAACCGATCGACGAAGCGCTCTACTGGGCGACCACCTGCGAAGAGGAGCGCTTCCCCTGGCAGCGCAGCGCCTCGCCTGCGAGACGCACGGCCGAAGCCGAGCAGGCGCTGCGGGCGATCCCCGAATCAGACTTCGCGCCCTTCTTCAGGCAGGTCGCGCTCCAGGCCGGACCGACGCTCGGCTGCGTGGATTGGCCGAACGTCGATCCGCCGCCGGCTGCGACGGGCACGCTGCCGAACGTGCCCACGCTGATCCTCTCCGGCGCGCAGGATCTGCGCACGCCGAGCTCCCAGGCGCGCAGGGTTAAAGCTCAGATCCCTGACGCGCAGCTGCTTGTCGTCCCCTACACCGGCCACTCTGTGCTCGGCAGCGACCTCTCCGGCTGTGCGCAGGGGGCGGTTGCGCTGTTCTTCGCGGGCGCGCCGGTCGGCAGCTGCCCGGCCTCGCGCAACCCCTTCGCGCCGACGCCGATACCGCCGCAGAGCGTCAACCGCCTGCGCGGCCAGCCCGGAGTCGCGGGGCGAGCGGGCCAGACCGTGACCGCAGCGCTCGACACCTTCCTCGCGCTTGACCGCATCGTCATCGCGGCGACGCTGCAGGCAGAGCGGTCGCTGCCCAGCGGCGTGAGCTTCGGCGGCCTCTACGGCGGCTATGCCCGCCTGAGCGCGACCGGCGTGCGCCTTGTGCGCCTCTCCTTCATTCCGGGCGTCACGCTGAGCGGCGACCTGCCGGTGCGCGCAGGCAAGCTCCTCGAGCGTCCGCTGCAGGTGGGCGGCGCCGCCGCCGCGCACGGCAGCATCCTGATCAGCGCCAGCGGCAGCGTCAGCGGCGACCTCGGCGGGCATCGCTTTGACGTCCACATCGCCACCGCCGAGCTGTCCCGCTCGGGGGGGCTGCGCACGCCGCTTGCGCTGCACGACGCACGCGCCTGGTCGCAGGCGGCGCTGCTGACGCTTCCGCAGTACGCGCAGCTGCTGCCGGCAGGCCTGCGGCGCGCTGCCCGCTAGACGAGCTGGCGCGAGGGGAGGACGGAGACGATGAGCCCCCTGCAGCGCACAGCGAGCGGCGCCATCCGGCGGCTGTGGGGCTTGGCGTGAGCGCTGAGCTGCGCTGCGAGGCTGAGCGTGCACCTTTACTGCCAAGGTAAAGGCATGCCCAGCATCTCCACCAAGAATCAAGTCACCATCCCGGTACGCTCCCTGCAAGAGGCGGGACTGCATCCCGGCGATCAGGTGCTCGCCGAGGCAGTCGACGATGGCAAGCTGCGCATCCGTCGTGGCGCTCGCAGCTTCGAGGCGGCCTTCGGCGCCCTGACGACCGTGTATCCGCCGGGCTACTTCAAGCGGCTCGACGCCGAAGACGAGCGCCGTTGAGTCTCGCGCTCGACGCCGACGTCTTGATCGGCGCGCTCGAGGGCGCGAACGCGCACCATCGGCAGGCACAGCGGCTGTTAAATCGCCTGGCGCGAGTTGGGAGCCGACACGCTCATGAGCGTTGTCAACCTCTCTGAGATCCTGATAGCGCCAGCATCAGATCGAGAGCGCCTGCGCACCGCTCCTGAGGCGATCGCCACGCTTGGCGTGAGGATCCATACACCAAACGAGGCGATCGCTGTGGATGCTCCGCGGCTGGGAGCGCGACATCCCACCAGCCCTCCCCCGACGGCTATCTCCTGGCGACGGCCAAGCACCTGCGTGCGGAGGTCGTCTCCTTTGATCACAAAGTCTCGCGCGCCGCCAAGGCTGAGGGCATAGCGACGAGGTGATGCGCCCGCAGCGATGATGGCCTCCACCGGCGCCGCGGATCGTCGTGGAGGCGCGGACCGCAGTATCGCATGAGGCGCCCTCCCGCGCCCGCTCCTGCTCCTGTACGCACCCTCGCATGCGGCCGCCCGAAGCCCCAACGGGCTACGCTGCGGAGATGCCCAACGCGCTTGCCGCCGAGCGCTCTCCGTACCTGCGCGCGCACGCGGACAACCCGGTCGATTGGCTGCCATACGGCGCCCAGGCGCTCGCTCTGGCGGCCGAGCGCGACCTCCCGCTGCTGATCTCGATCGGCTACTCCGCCTGCCACTGGTGCCATGTCATGGAGCGGGAGTCCTTCAGCGACCCGGAGGTCGCGGCGCTGATGAATGCCCACTTTGTCTGCGTCAAGGTCGATCGCGAGGAGCGCCCGGACCTCGACGCGATCTACATGGATGCGATCCAGTCGCTCTCTGGGCACGGCGGCTGGCCGCTGAACGCCTTCTGCACCCCCACCGGCGCGCCGTTCTTCGCAGGCACCTACTATCCGCCTCAGCGTCGCGGCGCGATGCCCTCCTGGTCGGAGGTGCTGCGCGCAATCTCAAGCTCCTGGCGGCAGGAGCGCGATGAGCTCGAGTCGCTGGCGGCGCGCCTTGCGCAGGCGCTCTGCGCGAGCGCGCGGCTGCGGGGATCGCAGGCGGGGCTTGACGAGAGCCTGCTGGCGGGCGCTCAGGAGCGGATCGAGCGCGCCTTTGACTCCGAGCACGGTGGCTTCGGCACCGGCGCCAAGTTCCCCCAGCCCTGCCTGCTTGAGCTTCTGCTTGAGCGCAGCGCCGTGCAGGGGCCGCACTCTCAGGCCGCAGCGATGGTCACGGCCACGCTTGATGCGATAGCGCAGGGAGGCATACATGACCTTCTCGGCGGCGGCTTTCACCGCTATGCGGTGGACCGCGCATGGCGCATCCCCCACTTCGAGAAGATGCTCTACGACAATGCGCTGCTTGCGCGGCTCTACGCGCGAGCCTACCTGCAGCTCGGGCGCGAGCGCTACGCCGAGGTCGCGCACACGACGCTGCAGTGGGCGCTTGCGCAGATGCGCGGGCCGGAGGGCTGCTTCTACTCCTCGATCGACGCCGACGTGCAGGGGCAGGAGGGCGGCTACTACCTCTGGCAGGCCTCGGAGCTGCAGGCGCTCTTGGGCGCGCATGCGCAGGACGCCTGCGCCTGGCTTGGCGTGAGCGACGAGGGCAACTTTGCCGACCCCCAAGGCGAGCAGCGGGGCCAAAACGTGCTGATCCCCACCGGAGCGCGCCCCGAGCCGGCGCTTGAGCGCGAGATTCGATCGCGGCTGGCGGCGGCGCGAGAGCAGCGCGAGCGCCCGGCGCTCGATCGCAAGCGCATCGCAAGCTGGAACGGGCTGATGATCTCAGCGCTTTCGGAGTGCTCGCAAGCTCTGCGCGAGCCCTCCTACCTGCAGGCGGCCGAGGCAGCCGCCGAGCACGTCATTGGCGCGATGCGCGCCTCAGACGGCAGCCTCATGCGCACCTACATCGACGGGCACAGCAGCACCCCGGGCTTCCTCGAGGATCACGCGCACCTGCTCGAGGGGCTGATCGCGCTCTTTGAGGCAGGCTGCCGCGAGCGCTGGCTCCACGCCGCGCAGGAGATCGCGGCTGTGATGATCGCCCGCTTCCATGACCCCGAGCACGGCGGCTTCTTCACCGCGCAGGTGCAGCAGCGACAGCTTGCTGCGCGCAAGGACATCGAGGACAACCCCACGCCCTCCGGAAACGCCTCGGCCGCGCTCGGCCTGCTGCGCCTCTCCCAGCTGTGCGACCACGAGCAGGCCGCCGAGATCGCGCTCGGCACCCTCGCCCTGCTGCGCGAGCCCGCCGAGCACTTCCCGCTTGCCTTCAGCTACGGCCTGCTTGCGATCCAGCGCGCGCTCTCGCCACCGGCGCCGCTTGCCTGCGCGCTGCCGGCGGCGCCTGCGTAAGCGGGCCAGCGGGCCCGAGCGAGCGTCGGCCGCGACGGCGCGCCTACGAGGTGATGATCAGCGCGCTCTCGGCCGCCAGGCGCACTTCGATCCTGCCCGCATGGGGCAGCAGCCGCACGCGCTGCGCGCCGGGTCGCTCGCTGTCGAAGACCTCGGCATCCTCCGGCGTGCGCGCATACAGCAGCAGGCGCTGCGCGTGTTCGTGATCGTCGATGAAGACCAGCTCCTGCCTGCCGCCTGCAAGGTGGATCACCGATGCGATCAGGTTGCGCACCCCGGGCAACGCCTGCACCGCGCTGCCGATCGGAAGCAGCGCGTTGAGCGCCTCCAGCGCCGGCAGCAGCGGTCGTTCAATCAGCGCCCCTCCGTGCATTACGAAGGGGTCGTAATAGCCACCACTGGAGTGGAAGCGCACCTCGCGGAAGCCCGACTCCAGCGCGGAGAGCACAAAGCCGATCGCCCATACCGCCGAGGCAGGGGCGTCAGATATGCCCGGCGCCCCGCCGCAGGCGGCGGAGTTGGCCTCGGAGATGATCGCCGGCAGGTGCGCGGCCGCGGCGATGCTCGCCACCCAGGCGATCTGCTCCGGCGCATCGATCGCCTGCGCGGAGAGCAGCTGCGCGATCGTTGGCGAGCTGCTCCCGCAGGCAGAGAGCGGGTAGAGGTGCACCCCGATCGTCTGTGGGTGCATGGCGGCGATGTAGCGCGGCAGCTGGTGGCGCCAGTCGCTGGCGCGCGCCAGTTCCGGCCCGATCAGGGGGACGGCGCCGATCGCCGGACGGATCGCCTGCGCCACCTGCAGATAGGTCCCGGCCAGCCCGGCTTCGTTGTACTGGTAGGAGCCAAGCGATGCGAAGTTGGGCAGGTAGTAGAGGTCGGGCTCGTTGCCGATCGAGAATTCCACACCCGCAGTGGCCGCGGCTGTGGCATCGGCGACCATCGCCTGCGCCCACGGCAGGCCGCCCTGCTTGGCGTTGAGGCCGACCTCGATGCGGTCCGGGCTGCCGACCAGCAGGCAGTGCAGCGCCGACCAGAAGCTAGCGGGCAGGCTGTAGAGGATGGCGCTTTCCCAGTCGGGCGTCCCGCTGATCGCCCCCGCCGGCGCGACCATGTCCTGGCTGTTGCCGCCGATGCGAAGCGGCGGCGAGCCGAGGGCGCGCAGCACCGCGCTCAGCGCCGGCGGTGGGCAGGAGCCCCCGCCGAGGTAGGAGGCGAGCACCGGGTACTCGATCGAGAGCCCGACCGGTGGCATTGTGACCGCAAAGAGCGGGCTGCGGTCGCGCCCGCGCGGCAGCTGAGCGGGCGGTTCCTGACGCTTGCGCGAGCCCTTGCTGCGATTGCCATGCGCGCCTGCGCCCGGCGCGCTGCCCGTGGCCTGCGGCCCGGAGGCGCCGCCGCCGGACCGAATGGCAGCGCCAGCGGCTGGCGACTGCGCAATCAGCGCCAGCAGCGCCGCCAGCGCAGGGAGAGCGCGCGCTAGAGCACGCGCAGGAAGCGCTCGAGCTCCCACGGCGTCACCTGCACCCGATATTCATCCCATTCACGGCGCTTGAGCGCGATGAAGCGATCGAAGGTGTGCTCGCCGAGCGTCCGCAGCAACAGCTCTGAGGTCGCCGCGCACTCGACCGCCTCGCCGAGGGACTGCGGCAGCTCGCCGATCTGCAGCGCCGCGCGCTCCTCGGCGCTCAGGTCATAGAGGTTCTGCTCCATCGGCTCGGGCAGCTCGTAGCGGCGCTCGATCCCCTCCAGTCCCGCCGCCAGCAGCACGGCAAAGGTCAGATAGGGGTTGCACGCCGGGTCGGGCGCGCGCAGCTCGATGCGGGCGGCCCCTTCCTGGCCGGGATGGTCGAGCGGCACGCGCACCAGCGCTGAGCGGTTGCGGCGCGACCATGCCAGGTAGACGGGCGCCTCGTACCCCGGCACCAGGCGCTTGTAGGAGTTGACCCACTGCGCGAAGACGGCGCAGATCTCGCGCGCATGGTGAAGCTGGCCGGCGATGAAGCCGCGCGCGACCGAGGAGAGGTAGCAGGGGTCCTCGGCATCGAAGAAGGCGTTGCGGCCCGCCGCCAGCAGCGACTGATGGGTGTGCATGCCCGAGCCGTTCTCACCGGGCAGCGGCTTGGGCATGAAGGTGGCGTGCCAGCCGCTCTTGAGCGCATACTCCTTGACCGTGATCCGATAGGTCATGCAGTCGTCGGCCATCTTCAGCGCATCGCCATAGCGCATGTCGATCTCATGCTGGGAGGGCCCGACCTCGTGGTGGGTGAACTCGACGTGGATGCCGAGGCGCTCAAGCGCGAGCACCGTCTCGCGGCGCACGTCCGAGCCGGCGTCGAGCGTGGTCAGGTCGAAGTAGCCGCCCTCGTCTAAGACCTCCGTCCCGCCGCGGTCGCGAAAGAGGTAGTACTCGAGCTCCGGGCCGACGTTGAAGGCCTCGAAGCCCATCTGCCGGGCGCGCTCGAGCGCGCGCTTGAGGATGTAGCGCGGGTCGCCCTCATACGGGCGCCGCTCCGGAGTCAGGATGTCGCAGAACATCCTTGCCACCCCCTGCTCGACCGGGCGCCAGGGCAGCACCGCGAAGGTCTGGGGGTCAGGCAGCGCGATCATGTCGGACTCCTCGACCGCGTTGAATCCGGTGATCGAGGAGCCGTCAAAGCCGATCCCCTCCGCCAGTGCGCGCTCGAGCTCCGCTGCATTGATCGCAAAGGACTTCAGCTGCCCGAGGATGTCCGTGAACCAAAGCCGCACGAAGCGGATCCGCCGCTCGCGGACCTGCTCCAGAACCTCTCGAGCGCTACGCTCGCGCTCCTGCTCGGCGCTCTTGCTCACCTCCCGCGGACCCTAGTCGATCGCGCACGCTGCGGGGTCACTGGGGCAACGGGCGCTAGTGCGCGCTGAGCAATCCAGCGATCACAAGCAGGAAGCCGAGCGCGACCGCCCAGGCCGCAAGGCGGTCGGGCTTGGCCGCAAGCCAGTCAGCGCCGCTGCTAGGCCCGCGCAGCGACCTCGCCGTTCTGCGACTGCCTGGCGAGGCGCTCCTCCGCGCGCGCTCGCGCGGAGCGGGCCAGGATGCGGGAGCGTGCGCCGCGGGCGCATCGGCGCCGCGACCCTCGATTGCAACGCGGCGGCGCCCTTGGCCGCCCAGCCGCCGCTCGCGTTCGCTCTCCCGGCGCCGCTCGATGCGCTCGCGCAGCTCGGCCACCTCCAGCCACCACGCGCCCGTGTGAGCCTCGCGCTGCTGCGGCGACTCGACAGCGCTGTCATATATCTCCAGCGTCTCTGTGGTCATTTGCGTCTCTCCTTGCCGCGAGGACCTCTCGGCCGCCGCATCCGCACAGATTGTGATCCGCGAATCGTATGCCTGCGTCCGGACAGACAGCGGCCCGCCGCTCCTGCGGCGCCGTCAGTCGCTCAGCGGCAGACGGCGGCCGACAGTCTACTTGCCTGCGACGGCAGAGACATATTCGGCCACCTCCTGCTCTTCGCGCCCGCGGTAGATTTCAGCCGGCATCTGCCCGTAGCGCCCGGCGAAGCCCGCATTGATCACGCTTTCGATGAAGGCCTTGCGGGCGGCGATCGTCGAGCCCACGGTCGGGACGAACACATCGAGATTGGGGCCCGTTCTGCCGACCGCGTTTGAGGCCTTAAGCGTGTGACAGAAGGCACATGTCTGCGCGAAGAGCACGCGGCCCTTCTGCTCGCTCGCGCTCAGGTGCACGCCGCCGGGCGCGGTCGCCGCCTGGTCTTCACCGTTGAAGACGATGATCACCGCCGGCACCGCCAGCCCAAAGGCGAAGGCGAGGAAGATCGCCCCCTGCAGCGCCAACCGCGCGGGCAGCGAGCCGGCGAAGAGCGATTCTCGCGTTCGGCGCGGGCCGCCTTGGAAGAGGATCATCGCGCTCAGCAGGCCCAGCGCGGCCAGGAGGATCACAAGCCCTGCATCAACCATGTCAGCCGGGAACATACCCGAAGCGGCGGCTGGCGCGTCTGCTCGGCGCTACAGTGGCCCTGTCGGAGCTGCACCCGCTGGGTGAGAGCTCCCGGACCTAGCGAGCAGCGGAAACGATGAGCGGAATCCTGCGTCGAATATCAACCGCGCGGCTGGTGGCCCTCTGCGCCAGCGTGATCGCGGTGATAGCGCTTGCCGCTGTCGGCGCCGCGGCGCTTGAAGCCGGCCCGGTGCCGGCGCGCAAGCCGTTGGCGCAAGCGCTCTACGCGATCCTTCACGGCGCGCATCCGCCCGCCCTCAGCGCACGGGTCACCTATTCAGACCACCTCTTCGAAGGCGCCTCGCTGAGCGAAGGCGGCCAGGGCGGCGGCCTTGCCTCAAGTCCCTTGGTGAAGGGCGCAGGCGGGCGCATCTGGATCTCCGGCGACCATCTGCGCATCGACCTTGAATCAAGCCAGGGCGACACCGAGATCGTGCTTGCCGCCCACGAGCTGACGATATACGACGTCGCCGCCAACTCCGTCTACCGCCTCTCCTTGCCGCAGGGGAAGGCGGAAGGCCCCGCGGAGAGTGAAGCCGGCGGGCACCATGGCGCCGGCGGCAGCGCGCCGACGCTCGCCCAGATCGAAAGCGCGCTTGCGCGCATCTCCCGTCACGTGCAGCTCTCAGGCGCACAGCCGATCGACGTCTCAGGACGTGCGGCCTACATGGTGCAGGTCGCCCCCAAGGAAGGCGGCAGCCTGATCGGCGAGCTTCAGCTTGCCTTCGATGCGACCTACGGCACCCCGCTGCGCACCGCGCTGTATGCGACCGGCAACCCGACGCCGGCGCTTGAACTGGCGCTCTCGGAAGTCAGCTATGCGCCGATCGCAGAAGCGCTCTTCAAGCTCCCGATACCCTCCGAAGCCAAGGTGGTCGAGCTCAACCGCAGCGGCGCTGCCACAGGCGCTTCGACGCCGGCAGGTCCCGGGCCGCTGCCACGAGGGTCGGGCAAGGGCTCGGCCGCCGGCCGGCCGACGATCAGCCGGATTGGCTCCGGCATCACCGCGGTGCTCGAGCTCAAGGCGCCGGCAAAGGCGGGCGCAAGCGGCTCGCAGGCGCACTCGCTGGGCGGGGAAAGGGTGAGCTTCGACGGCGTCGTCGCCCACCAGCTGGCAACAGAGCTGGGAACGATCCTGACCTTCGAGCGCAACGGCTACGAGTATGTCTTCGCGGGCGCCCTGCAGCCGGCCGCACTGCAAGCGGCCGCAGCCCACGGCTAGCGGGCCGATGAGCGCAGGGGTGGGCTGCAGTCGCCCTGCCGCCACGGCGACCCGCGCAGAGCGATGAGCCCAGATGCGCTGAGCATGGCAGGGGCGCCGCAGCGAGACTTCGACCCGCAGCTGGTGCCGGTGTGCGCGCGCGGACTGACCAAGCGCTACAGCGAGGTGCTGGCGGTCGACCGCCTGGACCTGACCGTGCCGCCGGGGGCGGTGTTTGGCTTCCTGGGCCCCAACGGCGCCGGCAAGACGACAACCCTGCGCATGCTGCTGGGGCTGATCATGCCGAGCGCGGGCAGCGCGCTGCTGTTCGGGCGCGACCCGATCCGTGAGGGCGCGCGTGCGCTGGCAGGCGTGGCGGGCTTTGTGGAAGCGCCGCGCTTCTATCCCTATCTCTCCGGGCGGCGCAACCTCGAGATGATGGCTGCGCTCGACGGAAACACCAGCGCTCGGGCGCGCATCGACGAGCTGCTCGAGCTGGTGGCGCTGAGCGGCGCGGCAAAGCAGCGCGTGGGCGGCTACTCGCACGGGATGGGACAGCGACTTGGGATCGCAGCGGCGCTGTTGCGCGAGCCGCGCCTGCTGATCTTGGATGAGCCGACCACCGGCCTTGACCCGGGCGGGATCCGCGACATGCGCGAGCTGATCCTGCGCCTGAGCGCCGAAGGGATCACGATCCTGCTCTCCTCCCATCAGCTCTCGGAGGTGCAGGAGATCTGCCGCGAAGTCGCGATCATCCGCCGCGGGCGCATCGTCTACACGGGCGCGATCGCACAGCTGCACGGCGGCCCCGATCGCGCCTATCGTCTCCAGACCTCAGACAACGCTCGGGCGGCCGAGCTGATCGGCGCCCAGGGCGCGGCGCAGCTGCTGGAGAGCGAGGACGGCGAGCTGCGGATCAGCGCCACCCAGGCGCAGGTGGGCGAGCTCTCGCTAGCGCTCGGGAGCGCTGGGATCGCGCTCTACCTGCTCGCACCGCTGCAGGCGACCCTCGAGGACCTCTTCTTTTCCCTCACCGAGGACGACGATGATGCGCGCCCCGCCCTCTCGATCGGTGGCGCAGGCGCGGATCAGGGTCGGGTGGGCCTGTGAGCACGCTTGGCAGACAGGCGACCGTGGAGCCTGCCACGGCGAGGCCGGCGCCGACAGCTGCGGGCTCCTGGCGCAGCGCGCGCCTGCGCTCGCTGATCGCCTGGGAGCTGCGCAAGCTGCGCGCCCAGAAGCGCACGTACCTGGGGCTTGGCCTGGCAATCCTGCCGCCCGCGGTGTTCGTGATCTTTTGGAACCTCCATCAGGGGCCGCACCGCGCGCAGAATGTCTTTGCGCGCGAGATCACCCGCACCGGGCTGGCGATGCCGGTGCTGATGCTGCTCTTTGAGTCCTTCCTGCTGCTGCCGATCATCGCGGCGCTGGTCGCGGGAGACATCTTTGCCGCCGAGGACGGCAACGGGACGCTGAAGACGATCCTGACCCGCTCGGCGCAGCGCGGGCAGATCTTCAGCGCCAAGGCGATCACAGCGCTCCTCTACACGATCGCCGCGGTCTATCTGGCCAGCGCGGTGGCGACGGCGGCGGGCGTCGCCTCCTGGGGCTTCAACAGCGTCAAGACGCTCTCGGGCACCTTCGTCTCCGCCCCGCGTGCGCTGCTGCTGATCGTCGCGGCCGACGCCTGCTACCTGATACCGCTGCTGGCGCTGGCGGCGATCGGGCTGATGCTCTCGGTTGCAACGCGAAACAGCGCGGCAGCGGTGCTCGCGACCGTGGCGGCGCCGATCGTGCTGCTGATCGTCGGCCAGATCCCGGGCCTGGAAGGCACCCATCCCTACCTGCTCACCGAACAGTTCCAGGCCTGGCAGGGGCTGATGCGTACGCCCACCGACTGGGGACCGGTCGCCCACTCGGCCTGGGTCTGCGCCCTCTATGGCCTCCCCGCGCTGGCGATCGCCTACCTCACCTTCCTGCGCCGGGACGTGGCGGGCGGCTGAGCGGGCGGCGGGCGCCGCTTTGCCCGTGAGCTGCGCGGTCGCCCTGCGCCAGCGTGCTCGGCAAGCTCCACTTTGCGTTGTGAGGGCGCGATGCGCGAGCGGCATCGGAGCGCCGAGCTCTGCATGGGCACGACCGACGGCGAGCTCATCCGTCCGCCTGCGCTGCCAAGCCACGCGAGATTGCTGTCGTCTCAGAGCCTTGGCGGCGTTCACGCGGCCGCCGGAAGCGACTGCAGCTCCTCGGCACGAAGCTCGAACTCAATTCCCTCGCGGTCATCGGGATCCCCGAGATGCACGCGGACGATGCGATGCCCGTGGAAGACGCCGCGGTCCTCAACCACAACGGCAGGAACGACCCTCCCGCCAAAGCGAACGCCGACCTTTGTGCCGCGGTGAAATTCTTGCTTCTCCCGCGCCATGGACCGAGCATAGCTCACCGCGGTCAGCTCTCTGTGATCGCGATTATGCGCGCTGCCACAACTTTGTCGAACGTTTGGGCCAGCCCGTTGCACGCACCGCGCCAAGCTCGGAAGGACCCAAGCGTGATCGAAGTATCGTCAAGGATCTTGCGCTGCTGCGAGGTGAAAGTGAAATCCTGATGTGCGATCGCATTGCGCCAAATCATTAGCTGACTGAGCCGCCGGCGCCTAATTGCGGTCAGACTCCTCGCCGATTCCGATTCGGCCCGGATGTCTGCGCCGAATCGCGCGAAATCCTGCCTGATCGAGCTGTCGGAGGCGTTCCCCGTGTCGAGTTTGCGCCGTTCGGTCAATGTGATCGCGAGCACCGCTTGGTAGCCTTTCGGCGCCGCTGCAACGAGGGCGTCGGCCGCCTCCGAATGGAGGTCTCTGCAGAAGAGCTGGAAATGCGCGGCGAGCTGGAGGATCAAGGATGCATCGATCTGCTTCGTCGCATAGCGTCGACCCGGTCCGGTCCCCCCGATGCGCCTGTGCGCTTCAAAAAGCTCTTCAAGTCGCTGCGCGCTCTCGCCCTCCCAGCTCATTAGTGCTCGCGACGACATGCCCAAACCTTACGCCCCGATGCGCAGGCCGATGGGTGCCGAGTGTCCCAAGGCGTGCTTCGAGTCGCTGGATCGGGCGACCGATTCGCAGCAGCGCCTTGACCAGCGGCTCGCCTCCGGCGACGTAGATGACCTCCGCCTCGGACCGCTCCGCACCACTGCGCTCGACGTACGGCCCGACGTCCCGCTGACCTACTGGACGGTCACGTCTTTCGCCGACTCCACGACACCTCAGAGGGCGATGCAGTGCCGTAGTCTGCGCTCGACTGCAGCACGTATGGCCGCGATGGTGGCGGGCAGGCCGGCGCGAGCGAACGCCGGCCGCCAGTGCCTTGGCTCTCAGTCGACGGTGCCTGACGCCTGCAGCGCCGGCGCGGATGGTTCAGCGCTCAAGGTGCTTCGCAGAGTCATGCGCGGCAGCACGATCAGGCTCGCCACCGCGCTGCACCCGGCGAGCGCCGCGATCACGATCCAGCTCGTCCGGAAGGTACCGAGGCCTGCGTGCACGCCGCTTGACCCACCGAGGATCGCCACCACCACGGCCACGCCCACAGCGGTGCCGATCTGGCGCAGCATGTTGATGACGCCTGCGCCCGTGGCGTAGGACTGCGGCGGCAGCGGCCCGGTTGCGGCGGCGAGGAAGGTCGGCAGCGAGAGGCCGAAGCCCGCGCCGACCAGCAGCATCCCGCCCAACATCGCCGCTGGATAGTCGGGGTGTGGCCCGATCGCAAGCACCCACCAGAGCACGCCCAGACCAAACACACCGGCGCCGAGTGCGCTTGCCACGCCGGCGCCAAGGCGAGCGATCGCCCGGCCCACGAGCAACCCCGCGACGATCGGCACCATCAGCGCGCCAGGCGCGATCGCAAGGCCGGTTGTCAGGGCCGAGTAGTGCCATGCGCCCTCCACCCACAGCACCATCGAGAGCAGCATGCCGCCGAAGGACATCATCAGGATCGTCGCGGCCGCCGCCACGCCCGAGAAGGCGCGTGAGCGGAACAGCCCCGGCTCCACCAGCGGATTGCGATGGCGCAGGCAGTGCAGCACGAAGCTGGCGAGCGCGAGCGCGGCGCCGGCAAGCACAGCGACGGTGGCGGTGGACCCCCAGCCCCAGCTGCCGCCCTGGACGATGCCGAGCGTCAGCGCCGCCGCCCCGCCTGTCACAAGCACCGCGCCGAGGGCATCGGGGCGCGGCCCGGCATCGCGCTTTGAGCCGGGCAGCAAGCGGATGCCGAGCAGCAGCGTGATCAGGCCGATCGGAACATTGATGAAGAAGATCGCGCGCCAGCTCACGGTGACGAGCAGCCCGCCGATCACCGGCCCGACTGCGGCGCCGACCCCCACCGCAGCTGTCCAGGTGCGCACGGCAGCCTCCCTGCGATCGGGCGGCGCAAACGCCAGGATCAGCCCGAGCGAGCCCGAGGAGAGGAGCGCCGCGCCGGCGCCCTGGATTACACGGTAGGCGACAAGCGCAGGCACGCTAGAGGCCGCGCCGCAAGCCGCCGAGGCGGAGACGAAGAGCGCTGCGCCAAGCAGGAAGACCCGCTTGTGCCCTTCATTGTCGGCGAGCCTGCCGCCGAGCACAAGCAGAGCGGCGTAGACGATGGTGTAGGCGTTGATCACCCAGGAGAGACCCCCCAGCGCACGCGCGCCGAAGTCGCGCGCCATGTAGGGCAGCGCCACATTGACGACAAAAAGGTCGACGCTGACCAGGAACATGCCCGCGCACAGCAGCGCCAGCACGATGCCCAGGCGCACCTCTGCGTGTCCGACTTCAAGCTCTTGAGTGGAGGTCCCCATCGCTGCCGAGCCGTTAGAGACCTGACTGTAGCGAGCGCGCGGCAACGGGCGCGCTCGTGCGCGCCGGCGGGCTGCCGTTGGCGGCTGCGAGTGCCTCGTCGGCGACCGTTCTGCGGATCCAGCTCTCGATCACAGCTGCGCTCTCCGGCGCGTGCTCCTCGATGATCGTGAAGTGATCGGCGCTCAGCGGCGCATCGCTCGGCGCTGAGCTGAAGGGCGCGCGCAGCAGCTGCGGGCCAGGCAGCGCCGCAAGCGCCTGCGTGGCGCGCAGGAAGAGCCCCGGCGCGCTGACGATGCCGGGCCGCCATTCGGAGGCAAGGCGCAGATAGGTGCCGAGCGCGATCAGCTCCGCGTCATCGATCTCCTGCGCCTCGCGGGAGCGATCGATGATCTCGATCAGCATTGCTGCGATCAGCTCCGCGCCATCCTCGCGCACCGCATAGGAGTCGATCATGATCACACCGGCAGGCCCGCCGCCCTGCGCCTCACAGCGCTCCGCAACCGCATGCGCGAGCGCGCCGCCGCTCGAATAGCCGAGCAGCACGTATGGCTCGCCGCCCGCTGCGGTGCGCACCGCTGCGGCCAGGGCATCGACGGCGATCGCCCAGCTCGCGGGGGCGCGCTCCTCGATCAGCCGCCCGGGCAGCGTCAGGACGCTCAGCGGCCGCTGCCCCTCAAGGCTCCTGGCAAGGCGAGCGAACTGCTGCGCGCCGGAGCCTGGCATGAAGGAGGGAATGCAGATCAGCTGTGGCGCCGCGCCCGCTGAGGTCAGCTGCAGCGCCCGCTGCGACTCGGCCATTGTCTCGAAGACCGGCCGCAGGCGCGAGACCTCGAGCAGGGTCGAGACCAGCTCCGGCACCCGGCCGGCCTCGCGAGCGCCATCCAGCAGCGCGCGCAGCGCCGTCACCCGCTTGCTCGCGGCGCTGCGCCGCGGGTGGCCTTCCTCGATCTCAGCGCGCAGGTGGCCCGCAAGCGCGCGCAGCGGCCGGCCGAAGAAAAGGCGCATCGGCAGCCGCGCCCCGGTGCGCGCCTCCAGTCGATTACGCAGCTCCAGCGCATCGAGCGACTCGCCGCCCAGCTCGACAAGGTTGCGCTCGGCGCTGATCGCGCCGAAATCGAGGTCCAGAACCCTTGCAACCTCCTCGCTCACCAGCTGCAGGGCGATCTGCTCGCGGCCCTCCGGCGGCGCGGCAAGCATCCGCCTGCGCAGGGTGCCGGCGCGATCCACGGCTCTGCGCGGCGAAGTGATCAACCCGCGCAGCGGCGGTGCGATCGCGTCAACCTGAGCGTTGGCGCGCAGCGCGCTCATGTCAAGGCGGATCGGCATGAGGAAGGGATCTCCCGCCGCCAGTGCCGCGTCAAGCAGGGCGAGGCCGCGCTCGGGCTCTAGCGCCAGCATCCCCAGACGCACGCGGATCTGCGCCTCCAGCTGTTCAAGGGCGTCCATGCGCGCCGCTTCCTCGGCGCCTTGATCGCGCTGCCACAGCCCTGAGTCAACCCTCCAGAGCCCCCAGGCAAGCGACTGAGCGGGCAGCCCGCGAGCGCGCCGTGAGCAGGCAAGCGCATCGAGAACGCAGTTGGCGGCAGCGTAGTTAGCCTGCCCGGCGCCGCCCAGGATCCCCACTGCCGAGGAGATCAGCACGAACGCCGACAGATCGCATCCGGCGGTCAGCCGATCGAGCGCGAGCGCCCCGTCCACCTTCGCGGCAAGCACCCGCTCGAGGCGATCGCGATCCAGCGCCTGGATCAGCGCGTCATCCATCACCCCGGCAGCGTGGATGACAGCCCTCAGCGGCCTGCTCGCCGGGATCTCCGCAAGGAGGCGCTCAAGCGCCGCCGCATCGCTCACATCACAGGCGACCACATGCGCCTTGCAGCCGCAGGCGGCAAGCTCGGCCTGAAGCTCCGGGGCCTCCTCTGCCGCCGGCCCGCGGCGACTGGCGAGCAGGAGGTGGCGAACGCCATGCGCACGCGCCAGGTGGCGGGCGAAGAGCATTCCAAGCTGCCCGGTGCCGCCCGTGATCAGCACGGTGCCGCCGCCGATGTCGGGCGTGGCATCGCCGTCCGGATCGATGCGTGGCGCGAGCCGGGGGATGAGCAGCTCGCCGGCGCGAATCGCAAGCTGGGGCTCGTTTATGGCGATCGCCTGCAGCAGCGCGCGCCTGCTGCGCTCGCTCTCATCGACGTCCACAAGCGCGAAGCGCCCGGGCTGCTCGGATTGGGCGCTGCGGATAACCCCCCAGACGGCGACGCCAGCGAGGCTTGGCGCCTCCTGCTCGCGCGCTGCCACCGCGCCTCTTGTGAGCAGGAGCAGGCGCAGGCCCTGCAGGCGCTCGTCGGCAAGCCACGACTGCACAAGGGCGAGGGCGCGGTGGGCGGCCTTGTGTATGCCCGCAGCGGAGCGATCATCGCCCCCGACCTCCACGACCAGCGTCCGCGGCGCCCTGCCGTCGGCAAGCGCCGCCGCGAGAGCATCCAGGTCGCGATAGACAGATGCGCCAGGGAGGGCGCCCCGCCCCTCGCCCAGCACCCCCACCTCGCCGATCGCCGCTGGGCGCATGGCGGGCTCAGCCGCCACCCAGCGCAGGCCCAAGAGCAGCTCGCGCTCGGCGGCTCTCGCTGCATCGCGCAGCGCGCCCGCCTTCGGAGGGGCTGTCTCGATGCGCCGCACGGAGAGCACCGGCGTGTCGTCCTCGCCGCTCAGCGCCAGCGAGAGCGCCTCTCCCTCGCACGCCAGCGTGGCGCGCAGCCGCCCGCTGAGCACCGCATGTAGCCGCGCCCCGTGGAAGGCAAGCGGAAGGCGCAGCTTCCCGCCCGCGGGCGTTGCAGACTGCATAGAGGCGAGCGCAACGATCGCCTCCAGTAGCGCAGCATCAAAGAGCGTGCCAAGCGCTATCTCGCCCTCGCCGGATTCAAGCTCCGCATACACGCTTGCCCCAAGCCGCAAGGCCGACTGCACGCGCTCAAGCGCCTCACCGAACGAGGCGCCAAGCTCCTCCAGGCGATCGTGCAGGTAGCCAAGCTCGATCCTCTCCGCTCCCATCGGCGGCCAGGGCGTGATGCCCTCCTGACCCGGCGCCAAGCTCTGCCCCGGGAGGATGCTGCCGCCGGCAAGCCGCTTCCACTCCCCTCCCACCTCTCCTGGTCCAGACTCGGGGCGGGCGGCAATCAGCAGTGAGCGGCGCCCGTGCTTGTCGCGCTCACCGACGCTCACCTGCAGCTCGATCGCACCCTGCTCGGGGATCACCAACGGCGTCTCCAGCGCGAGCTGCTCGACCTCGGCACAACCCACCTCGCTGGCGGCTTGAAGCGCAATCTCCAGCAATGCGCCCGCCGGCAGCACCGGCACGTCGTGGACGGTGTGATCGGACAGCCATGGCTGACTCTGCAGCGAGAGGCGACCGGAGAGCAGCCACGCGTCGCGGTCGGCCAGGTTGACGCGTGCGCGAAGCAGCGGATGGGCAGCCCGCAGAGGGCCGGCCGTCTCCTGCTCGCTCTCCTGGACCGATGCCTCAAGCCAGTGGCGCTCGCGCTCGAAGGGGTAGGTCGGCAGGCCGACCAGCCGCGCCCCGCGCCCTGCAAACAGTGGCCTCCAATCGACTTCGACGCCCTCCGCAAAGGCCCGCGCAAGAGCGCTCGTGAAGGCTGCCTCGTCGCTCTGGCCGCGGCGCAGCGACCCGATCACCGCGACCTCCTCGCCAACGGCGCGCTCCTCGATCGTCTCCTGCATCGGCAGCGCGAGCACCGGCTGCGGGCTCATCTCGATCAGGACCGAGCAGTGCGCATCGAGCAGCGCACGCGTTGCCTGCGCAAAGCGCACGGGCTCCCGCAGCGAGCGGTACCAATACTCTCCGTCAAGGCGCGCGGTGTCGATGATCTGCGCATCGACGCAGGAGATGAAGGGGATCGTGCCCGGGCGCGGACGCAGCGAGGCCAGCGAGCCGATTAGCTGCTCGCGAACGCGCTCCACCGCAGGCGAGTGCGAGGCGTAGTCGACCGCGATGCGCCGTGCGGCGATCCCTTCGGCGGCACAGTGCGCAAGCAGCTGATCGAGCGCCCCATCCGCGCCGGAGACGACCGTCGCGCTCGCGCTGTTGATCGCAGCGATCGTGATCGAACCCTGCCAGCGGGCGATCAGCCGCTCGACCGGCTCGCTTCCTGCCGCAAGCGAGGCCATCCCGCCGCTGCCCGCAAGCGCGCGCAGCGCCTGGCTGCGCACTGCCACCAGGCATGCGGCGTCCTCAAGCGAGAGGCCACCCGCGATCTGGGCTGCGGCGATCTCGCCCTGCGAGTGACCGACCACAGCGGCAGGCTGGACGCCGTAGGAGCGCCAGAGCTCTGCCAGCGAGACCATCACCGCCCACAGCGCCGGCTGGACAACATCGACGCGCTCCAGCGGCGGCGCGCCCTCCATGCCGCGCAGGACATCCTCGAGCGACCACTCGACATGCGGCGAGAGCGCCTCCGCGCAGGCATGCACGTGCTGGGCAAAGATCGCCGAGGTCTCTAGCAGCTGGCGTGCCATTCCCTCCCACTGGCCGCCCTGTCCGCCGAAGACAAAAGCCACCTTCGCCGACTCGCGAGCGTGGCCGCGGAGAAGCTCGTCGGCGCTGCTCCCGGCGATCAGCGCGTCTAGACCCCGCAGCATCGCCGAGCGCTTGCCGCCGACGATCGCAGCGCGGTGGGACATGCGCGCGCGGCCACGTGCGAGCGTGTAGGCCACGTCAAGGCCCTTCAGCCGCGTGTGGCGCTGCAGGTGCGCGCGCAGTCGCCGCGCCTGCTCTCTGAGCGCCGTCTCGCTCTTTGCGCTGAGCAGCCAGGGCGTTGTCGCCGGCGGCGCGCTGCGCGCACGCTTCTCAGCGCGCGGAGGCTCCTCCAGGATCACGTGCGCGTTGGTGCCGCTGATGCCAAAGGAGGAGACGCCCGCTCGGCGTACGCGCCGGGTGGCCGGCCACCTGCGCGCGTTGGTGAGCAGGGCCAGAGCGCCAGCCTGCCAGTCGACATGCGAGGAGGGCTCCTCGGCATGGAGCGTCGCGGGCAGCACCCCGGTCTGCATCGCCATCACCATCTTGATCACGCCGGCGACGCCCGCTGCGGCCTGGGTGTGCCCGATGTTGCTCTTCACCGAGCCAACCCAGAGCGGGCGCCTGCGTCCGCGGCCGTAGGCTGAGATCAGCGCACGGGCCTCGATCGGGTCGCCGAGCGGCGTGCCTGTGCCGTGCGCCTCGACAGCGTCGACGTCCTGCGGTCGCAGCCCGGCAGCGCTCAGCGCCGCTGTGATCACCTCAACCTGAGCGCTGCCGCTCGGCGCGCTGAAGCCGTTGCTCTTGCCATCCTGGTTGATCGCGCTGCCGCGCACCAGCGCCAGCACGCGGTGATCGTTGCGTTCGGCATCGCTCAGGCGCTCGAGCACCAGCAGCCCGACGCCCTCGGCGAAGCCAGCGCCGTCGGCGCTCGCCGCAAAGGGCTTGCAGCGCCCGTCGGCGGCAAGCGCGCCTTGACGCGAGAAGCCGGTGAAGATCGCCGGCGTTGAGAGGACGGTCACGCCGCCCGCGAGCGCCAGCGAGCAGTCGCCCGCCTGTAGCGCCCGGCAGGCCTCGTGCAGGGCAACGAGCGATGAGGAGCAGGCTGTGTCGATCGTGACCGCAGCGCCGCGCAGCCCAAGCGTGTAGGCGACGCGGCCCGAGACGGCGCTGGCGGCGGCACCGGTCAACAGCTGCGCCTCGAGCTCGCGCGCGCGCCGCGCGCCGAGCCTCATCACGTGATCGACCGAGCTGACGCCGACATACACTGCGCTTGCGCTGCCCGCCAGTGAGGTCGGGTCGATGCCGGCGTCCTCAAGCGCCTCCCAGGCGACTTCAAGCAGCTGCCTCTGCTGGGGGTCGATGGTGTCCGCCTGGCGCCCGCCGATACCAAAGAAGGCCCCGTCAAACCCGGCCGCATCCGCAAGGAAGCCGCCTTCGCGCGCGCGGCTTGCTCCGGCCTGCTCGGCTGCACCGGCAAAGAGGCGCTCAAGGTCCCAGCCCCGATCGCGCGGGAAGCCTGAGATCCCATCGCCGCCGCGCGCGACCAGGTCCCAGAGGCTCTCGGGAGAGTCCACGCCACCCGGGTAGCGACACGCCATGCCGACGATCGCCAGCGGCTCCGATGCCGATACACCGGCGGCGGAGCTCACCTGATGTTGATCAGAGGCGGCGCCCTCGAGGCACTCGCGCAGGTGCGCGATGAGGGCCTCAGGCGTTGGATGGTCAAAGCAGAGCGTCTCGGGCAGCTTGAGCCCGGTCCGCGCACCAAGCCGCACACTGAGCTCCACCGCGGCAGGAGACTCCAGGCCAAGCTCCCTGAAGGTGGTCGCGGTGGCGATCTCCTCCGCTGAGGGGTGGCCGAGCAGCGCCGCGAGCTCAGCCAGCACGACGCCGCGCAGGTGCTCGCTCGGCGCGCGGGCATGCACAGCCGCCGCCTGCGCGGGGAGGCGCGAGCGGGCGAGGATCGGCAGCGTCCCCGCCAAGAGCGCTGCGCGGGTCGCGGCGCGGCGGATCTTGCCGCTGCTGGTCTTGAGGATCGCCCCCCGCTCGATCAGCACAACCTCATCGAGCGCAAGGCCGACCGCCTGCGCAACGCCCGCGCGGACGCGCGCGAAGATCCCATCGCGTGCGCCCTCCTCGATCTCGCGCGCCAGCTCGGCGACGAGGATCACCTCCTGGCGACCGTCGCGGTCGACTTCGAAAGCTGCCAGGCAGCCTGCACGCAGATGCGAGTCGGCACGCGTCGCCGCCAGCTCGATGTCCTGCGGGAAGTAGTTGTCACCGCGCACGATGATCATGTCCTTGAGTCGGCCGAGCACATAGAGCTCGCCGTCCCGGAGCACCCCGAGGTCGCCGGTGCGCAAGAAGCGCATCCCTTCAGGATCATCAGCAAGGGTGGCCTCGAACGTCGCCCTGCTCTTCTCGGGGTTGCCCCAGTAGCCCGCTCCCACCGAGGGGCCGCTGAACCAGATCTCGCCCTGCTCGCCCTCTGGAAGTGCGCGCCTGGTCTGCGGATCGACGATCAGCAGCGTTGCGTCGGCATCAACGGCGCCAACCGACACAGCCTTCTGGTCAGCGCTCTGATCGCGATCGCCTGCCCAGTCGCCGCCCTCGCCGCTGGCGTCCACCGGCGTGGCACGTTCGGAGAGCCTGCTCGTGCAGACCAGCAGTGTCGCCTCCGCCAGCCCATATGCCGGCATAAACGCTGAGCGCCTGAAGCCTGCGCGAGCAAAGTGGGCCGTGAAACGTTCCATCGTCTCCAGGCGAATTGGTTCTGCGCCATTGATCGCGCAGCTCCACGCGGACAGGTCGAGTTCGGCGGCCTCGTCACTGGAGACCTTGCGCACGCAGAGGTCATAGGCAAAGTTCGGACCGCCCGAATGCGTGCCGCGATAGTGACTGAGCGCTTCCAGCCACAGCAGCGGCCGCGCCAAAAAGGACAGCGGCGAAAGCACCGTCGATTCAATGCCGTATACGATGGTCGTGAGGATTGCGCCAGCAAGCCCCATGTCGTGGTAAGGGGGAAGCCAGACCACGCTGCGATCCTTGCTTCCGATCGAAAAGCGCTCCCTGATCGATGCCACGTTCGCAAGCAGCTGAGCGTGTGTCAGCATCACCCCAGCTGGGTCGCTGGTCGAGCCCGAGGTATATTGCAGGAGCGCGAGATCCGCGGGCGCCGGCTCGTGCCGGTTGCGGGTTTCCCCAGCCCGCTTGAGGTCGTCGAGAAGCACCAACCCAGAATCGTTGTCTGAGCGCACAAGGAGCTCTTGCAGCGGCTCGCAGACCGTTGCCAGCGGAGTCGTGGTCAGGATCGTGCTCGAGCCGCTGTCGGCTATCACTCGGGCAAGTCGCTCATCGAGGCCGGCGCTGGTGGGCGGGTAGGCCGGCACGGCGATCACGCCCGCCTGGAAGCAGCCGAACAGACCCGCTATGTAGTCAAGTCCCGGCGGACAGAGCAGCAGCGCCCGCGCGCCGATGCCAGCCCGCTCGGCCAGGACGTCGGCGATCGATTGAGCCCGTTCGTGAAGCTGCGCCGCGGTTAGCGTGACTACGGCTGAGTCGGCCAGCGAGCTGCCGCCCGGCTCGATGAAGCGCACAGCAAGCGAGCCTGGCCGCTCCTTGGCATTCCGAGCCAGCGTAGCGGATAGCGTTGCACCGCTCGGCGGCGTGGTTTGCGCAGCTTCCCTGCTCCCGTAACGTGAACGACTCATGTGCGCCTGCCAGTACAGCGCTGAATATACTGCTTGGCGCCTCGGCCGATCCTCCCGTCGCATCGTCCCAGATGCGGCCCGCGGTGCAAGCTGAGATCTGGTTGCCGGCTTGCGCCGATGGTGAATGTGTCTTTGCTCGGGCTTGGGGGCTGCCGATTCCTACGCCGCGCGGTCGAGCGCGCCGGCGGCAAAGCGCCGATCGAGAAACTCGGTGACCTCTTCGACCGGCATCGGGTGGCAGAGCAGGTAGCCCTGTGCATGGTCGCAGCCGAGCTTCTGCAGCTCGCGCAGCTGGGCATCCGTCTCAACGCCCTCGCCCACGACGGAGAACCCGAGCGCCCGGCACATCTCGACGATCGCTCGCATGATCGCTGCGTCCTGCGTATTTGTGCCAAGACCGTCGATGAACGAGCGGTCGACCTTCACGGCGCTCAGCGGAAAGCGCCGCAGATAGCTGAGCGATGAGTAGCCGGTGCCGAAGTCGTCCAGCACCAGCGGCAGCCCGTGCGCATCGAGCTCGCGCAGCACATCGAGCGAGGACTTCGTTCCGTCGATGAGCACGCTCTCGGTGACCTCAAGCCCAAGCGTGTTCGGCAGCAGACGACTGCGTCTGGCTATCTCCACCGCCTGCGCGGGAAACTTGATGTCAGCCAGCTGCGCACCTGAGACGTTGACGTAGATCCGCAGTGGCGTAGCGTAGCGCTGCTGCCAGAGCGCACACTGCGCAGAAGCCTGCTCGAGCACGTGCAGCCCGAGCTCCCCGATCAAGCCGGTCTCCTCAGCGATCGGAATGAACTCGAGCGGAGGCACCAGCCCGTGCTCAGGATGGCGCCAGCGCACGAGCGCCTCGGCCGCGACCGGGATGCCACTTGCCGTATCTATGATCGGCTGGTAGTGGACCTCGAGCTGTCCGCGGTCGAGCGCATGGCGCAGCTCGTTCTCGGTGCGCAGCCGCGTGACAAGCTGATCACGAATGGTCGCATCGAAGAGCTCATAGCGACCACGTCCGGCTTCCTTGGCCCGATGCACCGCAGCGTCTGCGTCACGGAGCAGCGAGGCAGCCGTGTCGTCGCCGCCGTCGGCAACGGCGATGCCGATGCTTGCGCTCAGCTGGTGCTCCGCCTCGCCAAGCGGCAGTGGGCGCCGGATCGCGCTGCCGAGGCGTTCAGCAAGCTCAACCGCGTTGCGCGGCCCGTCTTCGCTTTCACTGACGACAAGGAATTCATCGCCGCCGAGGCGTGCGATCGTGTCGCTGGGTCGAAGCGTCTCATCGAGACGGGCGGCCAGCGCGACGAGCACCTGGTCGCCGGCGCCGTGCCCAAGCGAGTCGTTGATGAGCTTGAAGCGATCGATGTCAAGGAGCAGCACGGTGACGTCTATGCCGTCGCGACGACGGCGCGCCAGTGCGCGATCGATGCGGTCGAGCGCAAGCGTTCGATTTGGAAAGCCGGTGAGGTTGTCATGCAGCGCCGCGTGCTTGGCAGAGTCCTCCTTGCGCTCACGCTCCGCCGCCGCAGAGATCACGTTGGCGATGGCGACCATGAAATTGATGTCGTCCCGGCTGAAGCTGCGCCGGCGGCTTGAATGTGCGCTCAAGATGCCGAAGGGCTGCTCAGGGCCCTCGATGATCGCCGTGATGCCGCTGAGCATTCCCTGTTCAAGCAGCAGCGTCGGGTCAAAGCGTGTCTCGCTGCGAAGATCCGCGACCGCGACGGCTGATCGCATGTTCAAGGTGTACCCGGCCTGCGTGCGCGCCCCGGCAGGTACCACGCTGGGGCCATGGCTGTAGCCGACGCTTGCGATCATGTCAAGGGCCTGCCCGTTGTCACGCAGGCGCAGCACCGTGCATAGCTCGACATCAAGAGACTTGGCGACAGCTGCGACCGCCTCGTCGAGCAGCACGCCCTGATCGTGCTCACGGAGCGCAAGCTGCCCAAGCTGGGCGACGGCGTCGTGCTGGCGCGCGTGCTGGCTGAGCCGTCTGTCGATCTCACGCGCATCGGGCGCCGCGCTCGCGACAATCTCGATCCGGCCGCGCGCCCGACGACTCCCTCGATATCCGCTGCGGCGCATCGCACGCTCCAGAGCCCTGATCACCCCCCGCCGCCCGGCAGCTTGCTCCCAGCATGAGACGACGTCGGCTCCCTGGCGCCGCTTGGAGGCGGCCATGGCATTGCGAGCACGCTTCACCGCCTCCTTCGCCGAGAGCGACTCGCCGTCAAAGAACGCGAGGCCTAAGCTTGCTCGCGGCGTGACGCTGCCGCCGAGGAGCTCAGCCTTCACGCCCAGGGAGGACGCGATGCGCCGCGCCACGCCTTCAGCGGCCGCCGGCGTGCCTGCGTCCGGCAGCAGCACGAGAAAGTCGTCCCCACCGAGACGCCCGATCACATCCTGCTCGCGCGCGGCGTTGCGCAGGCGCTCTGCTGTCAGCGCCAGCAGCTCGTCGCCCGCGCTGTGCCCAAGCGCTTCGTTGACCGAGCGCAGGTCGTCAACGTCAACGTAGATGAGGGCGGTGCAGCTGGAGTCCCTGCGCTCGAGCTCGCGTTGCAGCTCAGCGAGGATCGAATCCCGCGGCTGGCAGCGCGTGAGCGGGTCAAGGCTCGGGCGCGGCTCGGGCGTACTCGCCGAGCGGCGTGCGCCGCCGCCGTCAAAGAAGCTGATGATGGCTCCGCTCACCTCGCGGGCGCCGTCGCGAAGCACCCTGATTTCCGTCTGTGCTCGACGCCAGCCACCGGTGCGCACGCCCACGTCAACCTCGGCCGTGAGGTCTTCGCCTCCGCCCAGCGCGCGCTCGAGCGTCTCCTCAAAGGACTTGATCGACTCCTCGCTCAGCGAGCCGAGAAGCTCACGAAGGGAGCTGCCATGCTTGCTTTGGGCGGTGACCGACGGCACGCTGCGGCTTGCCGTGCTGCCCGCGCCGACGCTGAGCCCGCCGTTGAGCATCTCCAGCAGCTGGCTGTTGTAGTAGACGACATTGCGCTCTCGATCCACTTGCAGGAGCCCGTCAGGGCTGCCCTCGACGACGCGGCGCAGCAGCTCGCTCTTTGCCTGCAGCTCCTCGATCGCCGCCATCTCGGCTGATACGTCGACCATTTCAAGCAGCACATGCTGGCGTTCGGGATTGTTGAGGTGATTGTGCAGGGTAATCTCAAGCCAGACGTACTGTCCGTCCTTGCGCCTGCGCCGAGAGCGAAATCGCTGAGGGCGATGAGTGGAGAGCATCGCGATCCAATACTCGACGGTGATCGTCTGATCGTCGGGGTGGACCTGATCGAGGATGGGCTTGCCGATCACATCCTCGGGGCCGTAGCCCAACATGTCCGTGAAGGCGTCGTCAATGTCGAGCACGATGCCATCCCCCGCCTCCGTGATCCAGCAAGACCGCGGCACGAGCTTCTCGAAGTCACCAGGCTGCTCATCCGTCCCGTTCGCTGCCTCGACAGTGTCGGGCAGCAGGCCGGCCAACACGATGCCGTGGACCTCGCGGATGTCGATGAAGTACAGCGTCGCCCAGTGCGAGGGCTTTGAGAGAAGGCGCACCCTCGCCTCTGCGGTACCAACATCCAGAACGCGTCGCCAAGCCTCAACGACCGTCAATCGATCTTCGGCGAGCACGACGTCGGTGACGGATCTTCCCTCGATGGCTCCCTGGCCCCAAAGTCCCACCGACTGCGGCACTGGCACAATCAGACCGTCGCTCTGAAGGCCGCACACCAGCGCGTCGGGATGCTCGCGCAGAAATGCTTCCATCGCGCGTTCGACGTTTTGGACGTTGTGCTTAGAGCGCGCTGACATCATTTGGCAGATGGGGCCCTGTCAGAGCGCTCAGCGTGCCTCCAACACGTAGCAGGAGGCGAGAGCGCAGCGAATGGCGGGGATGTAAATGCTCCGTTCATAACCTCGAGACCTCGCAGGGGTTGATCGTCACGTTCTGTAGCGCCCATGAACACGATTGCGCCCACTAGACGGACGTTGTGTCGCGCGCGGGTCTGTATCGGCGTTGCCAAATCACGCTTGAGCGCCCGCCCACTTCGTTGCTCAGAACATGTGGCCATCGTCATCCAGCCGGCCGATTGCGCCCCTCATACGTTCGTCCACTCAGGCGGCTGTCGGTGCTAGCGCGGCGCTCACTGCGCCGAGGCACGACGTGATGCATAGTGAAGCTCGGGAGCATCGTCGATGACGCCGAGGGCGCATGATCGCAGCGCGATGCGAGGCCTCATACGGCGGCTGCCGCTGATCGTTGCGCTGCTGCTTGCGGCGACCGGAGCCATCGTCGTCGTTGATCTCTCGGCGCGTGCGGACTCCAGCCGGCGGGCACAGCTGGCGCTGGCGCGCATTCAGGACACCTTCAACGGCGTGGAGGCCGGCGCGGTCAGCGCCGCAACGGGCTTCTCGCAGAGCGTCGGTGCAGCCTCGATTACAAATCGCTACACGCAGGCGGTCGAGAGCGGCCTGACATCCTTGAGACCGGCGAGCTCACAGCTGCGGGCGCTGCCACACGTCAGCGGCATCAGCGCGCTGGCGCGCGGCATCCGCGAGTACGTCGCGGCCGAGGAAGCTGGGCTGCAGAACCTGAGGCTGCATCCCACATCGCTTGAAGAAGCCGTCGACGGCCACCCCTCGACCACCGCGGTTGAAATCGCGCAGCGGCTTGCAGTGGCCGGCTCGGCTGCCCAGGAAGGCTTCGCGCAGGTGAACCGCGCATACGGCTCACGCGCCGAGACCGCCAGGGGCGAGGAGATCGCGGGCGCCAGCGCCGTGATCGCGCTGCTGCTGCTTGCCTTCGCCTTCTACTTCCGGCGCTCGCAAAGGCTCCACGAGCGCGTCGAGGGGCTGCTTGCCAAGAGCCGCCAGGAAGCGGTGACCGACCATCTGACAGCACTCGGCAATCGGCGCGCTTTGGATTGTGATCTCGAGGCGAAGCTGGCAGGGCTGCAGGATGGCGACAGCCTGCTGGTCGCCCTCTATGACCTCGACGGCTTCAAAAGCTACAACGACACCTTCGGCCACCAGGCCGGCGATGCCCTGCTCATGAGGCTCGGCGCCAATCTGCGTCGGGCGGCGGAGGGCATCGGCACCGTCTACCGCATGGGAGGCGACGAGTTCTGCCTGCTTGCCGCGTGCGACGAGAGCCGCGCAGAGGAGGTGGCCCAGCGCGTCGCGACAGCGCTTGCGGAGGCCGGCGAGCGCTTCACGATCGCAGCGTCATTTGGCTGCTGCTGTCTGCCTGCGGAGGCAAGCACGACAACCGACGCCTTGCGTCTTGCCGATCAGCGCCTATACCGACAGAAGGGCAGCAAGCGCGCGACGGTGGTTGGCGAGCTCACCGCTGCGCTTGCAGCGGCGATGGCGGAGCACGAAGCCGATCCGCAGCAGCAGACCACCGAGATATGCGAGCTTGCGCGTCGAACTGCCGAGGAGCTCGAACTCGACAGCGCCGAGGTGGCACGGATCGGCGTTGCCGCCAGGCTCTACAACATCGGCAAGCTCGGCATCCCTGACTCGGTGCTTGCGAAGCCCGCGCAGCAGCTCGAGGAGGACGAGCGCGCTTTCATTCGCCGCCACCCCTTGATCGGCGCCCGCATCGTCAGCTCCGCTCCGTCGCTCTCGGATCTGGCGCCGATCGTGCGCAGCAGCTACGAGCGCTACGACGGCAGCGGCTACCCGGAGGGCTTGAGCGGCGAGCAGATCCCGATGGGCGCGCGCATCATCGCTGTCTGTGAGGCCTACTTCAGCTTCGCCCGAGATGGCGGGGACGGCTCTTGCACTCCCGGCGCAGCGAGCGCGCTCGCCGCGATCGAAGGCCAGACCGGCGCATGGTTTGATCCCGGAGTCGTGCGCGCGTTTGCGAGCGCGCTGCGCGCCGAGTCGACGCGGGCAAACGCCAGCGACCGAGACGCCGCCGCCCGCAATGGGAGCCTCGCTCCGACTTCGTCCCGCTGAGCATCAGGGCAGCTGCGCCAGGCGCGCACCGCTAGCGTCTGACCTCCCGCTGAACCGCAACAAGGAGCGCAGGCTGCCAACAGTCCGAGTCGCGACGGGTCAGGCGGCTGTCTGGGCCCCGAGCGCTGCAACGACGACTCGGGCGATGTCATGGTCTTCGATCAGCTCGGCGACGCGGTCAACCGCGGCGAGCGGCGCCGGGCGCGATCCGGTGCGAGGCGACGAGGTCGACGCTGCAGATGACGGCGCTCTGCCCAGGCTATGACGCAACCGGCTGCTGAGCGGAGTGCGACTCCGTTGGATCGGCGGCAGAGCCTGCGGGCGCCCAGCGCGTCCCCCCGAGGGTGCGGCGCGACGCTCGCGGTGTAGCACACAGCAGTGGGCTGGTGTTACACATTCTGCTGTGCCTACTCGCTACCGACATTTCGGTGTGCCGCTCGATCCGGAGCTTGACGATGCCTTGAAGCTGGCCGCGTCCGATCTGCGCGGCACCTCTCAGGCAGCGAGGCTGCGCTAGCTCACGTTGCTCGGCGCCAACTCGATCGGAGCGCCGAGTGGGCGCCTGCGCCGAGCAAGCGCGGCGCTCGATCAGCTTGGCGCGACTCCGGCTCGGGCGGATCTACTTGCCACATCACGCCGGCTGCTACGCCGCCGCGGACCTTCCGCCGGCCGCGAAAGCGCAAGCGAGAGCCTGCGGTGGGCACGCGGCCCGCGCCGATCGCAAGCTCTGCGCGCAGCGGCCCACTCGCCAGGGCGACCATCTATCTGGATGGTTCAGCGGCGGTCAAGCCGCTGATCGCCGAGCAGGAGAGCGAAGCGTTGCTGTCGTTCCCTTCGAGCTGGCCGCTGCGCGTCTCAAGCGCAGTGCCGCGCATTGAGCCACATGCGTCTGCCACCGGCAGGGCATTCCCGCGCTCGAGGCCGATGAGCCGCTTGCCGGCATCCGCCCGCTGCCGACGGCGCCGGACGTGCTGCGCAGCGCGCGCCACGCGTTCTCTCCACCCAATCGAGCGCTCGTCGCGCTGCACTTGGCAGCGGCGGAGCAGGCGAAAAACAAAATCGGCTGCTTTGTCTCTTACGACACCACAAGGTGCGCGTCCGCAGCGGCGCTCGGTTGGCGGGTAGCTGCGCTGGCAGCGCCGTAGGGGCAGCTTGGCAATAGCAGCAGGAGAGCGGCGCGGCGCGGAGTTCGGGGCGCCCCCCGGCAGCGACGCGCGCTGTCGTAGAGCCGGTGATGTCCGCACAGCACGGCGAGCGCCATGCCCAGGCTGCCTCGACAATGGCCCGCATTGGACTTCGGACAAGAGAGTCCCCGCACTCCGATAGCGGTGGTGCGGTCATCGTGGTGATCTCCTCTGCTTGGTTTCTTGATCTACGAAGGACCCGGCGGTGGCCGCACTACGTGCTGGCCCATTCAGCGAGGTCGGGGCTTACACCACGTCCGTGGGCGCAACACCAAGCGTTTCCGTAGGCGAGCGCAGAGATCCACGCTACGCCTTGAGGCCGGCATGATCGCAAGGCCGTCTTGCGTAGCTACCTCGACTTCGAGATAATCAGAAAGTTACGCGCTGCGGCTGGTCGACTCATGAGACTAACGCGCCGTGTCGACCGGCATCCCTCCGACCACGCTTCACCGGACGGAAGGGCTCTGCTCCCCTCCCCCACCGAAGGAGGCCAACGTGGCCGAGACGGTCGTCAAGATCCCCATCAAGCCGATCCGCCTGATCGGCGTTGAAGGCCTCGACGAGCGGCAGGTGGCTGCTGTCGAGACGCCTTATGGAACACTAGCTGTCGGAATCAGCGCGGGCAAGCCGTTTGCTGAGTCCAACCGCTGCCGACACTTGTTTGCCAAGCTCGACGATGGCCGTATCGCCGAGGATGGCTGCCTGGAGTGCCCTTGGCACGCCGCGCGCTTTGACACCAGGACCGGCAAGATGACGCGCGGTCCCCGGGGTATTTTCAAGCCGTGGGGCGGCCTTGTCAAGCGGACGACCGGCTCACGTCCGCTCAAAACCTTCCCCGTTGAGCTGCGCGAAGGGGCAATCTGGCTTCAGCCGGGAGCGTAATGCCTGAGGGAGCTGCTCGGCGCATCGGAGAGTCCAAGTTGCAGCGTTCTGTACGGTGCGCCCGATTACGACACCAGCCGTTTGACAACGTTTATGCTGCCGGATTCTAGCTTTCGCCGAAGGCGCTCAGCGGATGGTTCTCGCGTAGGTACTCGGCGAACAGCGGCACAGTGAAGTCGAGTCGTCCCCGGCGTGGTGCCCAGATAATGCCCTTCTGAATCAGTGCGTCACGGAGGATGGAAACGCCGCGCTGGTCTCTGGCGCCGTAGGCGCGGGCGACCTCGCCGGTCGCGTATGGCGGTTCGCCGAGCGAGGCCATCGCGGCGAGATAGCGTTGCTCGGCGTCGGTAGCGAGTTGGAAGCGGGTGCCGAAGAAGTTACGCGCCAGCGAGTCGGTCACGATCTCGCGCACGGCATCGACGTCTGAGGTCGTGATCGGCGAGGTTTCGGCGTGGTTCCAGAGCTCCAAGCCGTACTCCTGCAGAAAGTAGGGGTAGCCGGCCGACTCGTGCAACACCGCCTGGGCTGCCTGCTCCTCCAACTCGACGCCACGAGCCGCGGCGGGCTGTATCAGCGCCGCTCGCGCGGCAGCGTCGCTGAGGCGGCCCAGTTCGTGGTACTCAAATAGCCGATCGGCATATGGCTTGGCGGACATCAAACGGACTTGGAGGTCGGGTAGCCCGGCGCCTACGAGCGCAACGGGCAGTCCGCGCCGGCTGACGGCCTGGAACGCGATGCAGATCGCCGCCAGCGATGCGGAGTCGAGATTGTGCATCTCGTCAATCAGGAACAGGGCCCCAGCGCTTGTCGCCTGCGCAACCTCGCCGATCTCTTGCACCAGGTCCGAAAGGTCCTGCTCGGGATCGCCCGAGTCAGCGACCCCGGAGGCGGCGTCCACGTCGAGCTTGAACTGGACGCCTGCCGGGGCGACGATGCTAAACGCCTTGACGACGCTCAGCGCCCGGTCCACGCGCTCCTTGATCCGGTGTGGGCGGCTCATCTCGCGCAGCAGCCGTGCGGCCATCCGCGCGAACGTCACGCGGAAGTCCGGCTGGGAGCCGACCTCCTGAACGTCGGTGCTCGCCCAGCCGGCCTCGCTGGCGAGCACGTCCAGCTCCATCAGCAAGACCGTTTTGCCAACGCCGCGCAGCCCCGAGTAGATCAGGCTGCGCTCGTATCTTCCCGCTGTCAGCCGCTCGATCAGGCCTTGGAAGTTCTCGAGGTCCCCGTCACGCCCGGCGAGCATCGGCGGCTTACGGCCCGCGCCGGGCGTATAGGGATTCTCGCGCTTCTGCACGCCCGTCTTTCTAGCACTTTCTATCGAGAGAACTTGCTGCGATAGAAATCCCTAGAAACCGCGGTGAGGAGCGCGGAGCGGCGCATCAGGGCGCCCGCCTGGCGGCGACGCGCACCTCCAGAGCGGCGCGCACGTGGGCCGCCGCGGAAAGGGGCGAATGGAGCGCGTCACGCCGCTGACCAAGACTACGGGCGCGGTCCTGCGCGCCTGGCTCGCCGAGCGCCAAGGCGAGCCGCGCGAGCCGCTGTTCCCCAACAGCCGCGGCAGGCGGCTGAGCCGCGACGGGCTGGAGCGCCGTCTCGCCAAGCATCTCGCCACTGCCGGCGATCGCTGCCCGGCCCTCAAGACCAAGCACGTGACGCTGCACGCGCTCCGACACACCGCCGCGATGCAGCTCTTGAACGCCAGCGTCGAGACTACCGTGATCGCGTTGTGGCTCGGCCACGAGCGGGTGGACACCACCCAGATCTACCCGCACGCCGACCTCGCGCTCAAGGAGCGCGCGCTGGCGAGAACGGAGGGTGCTTCGCACCCCTTGGTGGTGAGCTCGTCATCGCGGCAGCTTGATCGTGATGCCCGCACAGCAGAGGTAGACGAGGGCGATCACGGGGCCGGCGGAGTGAAAGCCGAAGCTGCGGTGGGAGATCAGGCGGATGCGGCTGTTGAGTCCCTCCAGGCGTCCGTTGATCAGGCCGAGGGCGATCGCGGCGAGGATGCCGTGACGGTGCAGTCGGATGGCGCGCGCAAGCTTGACGAACGGGTCGAGCTTGGATCGGGATGCCCAGGCCAACCAGGCATCGAGATGCTCGGGCGCCGATCGGGAATCCTCGAGCTGGTAGAGCAGCCGCAGCTCCTCCTTCAGCAGGAAGGCGCGGTAGAGAGAGCGGTTGGCCTGCTGGACTGAGGCCAAGAGCGCCCGCTGTTTGGCGGTCTACTTTTCGGTCCGCTTCAGCGGCGACCAGCGCGTGCCCTTGATCCACTTCCCGCTCTTGGTGTGCGAGCGATCGCGTGCGCTGCACTCATCGCGGCGCATCTGATCGACGGCGCGCTGGGCGAGCCTGATCACGTGGAAGGGGTCGAAGCAGACTGGCCCGCTCAACCCCCTCTTTGGTCCCGCTCGTCCTCGACTACGTGGCGGTGCGTGGCAGCGACGCGCTCGGGACGCTGTTCGTCGCTGTGCGGGGCCGGCGACTCACACAGACAATCATGACCACGACCATTGTCCGATACGCCGAGGCGGCAGGGCGGCTGCGCTCGAATAGGATGCCACGGACGGCCAGTTATCCACCGCGGCCGACGCGCCTAATATGCTGTCCATGGAGTCGGCAATCGAAAAAGTGCTGTCGAGCGCCAGCTCGCGGGAGGAGATCGCCGGGATCGCATCGCGCCACGGTGCGCGCAATGTCCGGGTTTTTGGCTCGGCGGGTCGGGGAGAGGTCGAGGCGGGCGACCTCGACATCCTCGTCAAGATGGCCGCCGGGCGAAGCCTGCTTGATCTGATCGCCGTGACTAACGAGCTGCGCGAGGCCCTGGGCGTTGACGTCGACGTCGTCAGCGAGGATGGGCTCTCGCCATATCTGCGCGAGCGCATTCTCGCCGAGGCGGTGACGCTCTGAAGGACGAGCGCGTCTACATCCTCCACATGCGCGACGCGATCGATCGCGTGCTGCAGTACACGGACCCTGGCCGCGACGCCTTTTTCGCCGATCCGATGATGCAGGACGCGGTCGTACGCAACCTCGAGATCGTCGGTGAGGCGGCAAAGCGTGTCTCGCCGTCGCTGCAGGCGCAGGCACCCAACGTGCCCTGGCGTGAGATGGCGGGCATGCGCGAGAAGCTCGTGCATGACTACTTCGGCGTAGACCTCGCGCTGGTGTGGAATGTCGTTGAGGGCGAGCTGCCCAAGGCTCGTGCGCATATCAACGCGATCCTGAGCGACCCGGCGCGCGGAGTCGGCGACGACGCCGCTGACTGAGCCGGGGATGTGAGCTGAGGGGTCGCCGGCGTCGGATCGAGTTCCATGATGGCTGGCCCGCGGGCGGGGAGATCGAGGATGTCCCGATCGCAGTAGAGGCTCGGTGACGTTCCGGAAGGTGATCTCGATGCAACTTGAAAGCTGTCGGCCTCCTGCGTTGAGCTGTCAGCGCGCAGCTCCCGCTGGATCGCTGCGTGTAGCGCTGGCAGGTCGCGGAAGCCTTCGACGCGGTTGAAGTGCGCCGCCGCTTCGTTCATCCGGGCGGCGGTCCGGCGCAAGCGCATGGCCCCGTCGCGCCAGTGCTTGACGTTGCACTGGGAATTACCGAGAGTGTCGAATGAACCTCCCCAAAAGCCCTGGACGGTTGCATAACAGGATACGCGGCGGGCCCGCCACCGCGTTTTGGTCTCTCAAAGCGCCAGCGCCGTGCCCGGCAAGATTGCGCCCGCGCAACCTTGTGATCTGTACCCCAACTGCCTGACCAATGAATGGGGTCCGTTGACACGGATAGCTGCCGGATGCGGCCTCTGGGCATCCGCGCCGAGCGATTTCATAGAGAACGCCCCCGAGAAGCCGGCAACGTCTGCCCAGTCGATAGCTCCGCGACTGGATCCATAGAGAAGCCCCGCCTTCGCGGGGCTTCTCCTTAGCAGGTCTGTAAGCCGGATTCTGTCTTGAGCAGCCATCCATCTCTGCGGCCCACCTGGACCTCGGCGGGCAACCTGGTTGCGGTCCTGCTTGGCCTTGCATCGGGTGGGGTTTGCCCAGCCGCCGCGTCACCGCGACGCTGGTGCGCTCTTACCGCACCATTTCACCCTTGCCTGCGCGCCGTTCACGTGGGACGGCGCGCATCGGCGGTATGTTTCTGTGGCACTTTCCCGCGGGTTTCCCCGGGTCGATCACTCGACCACCCTGCCCTGCGATGTCCGGACTTTCCTCGACAGCGCTCGCGCGCCGCCGCGACTGCTCGACCTGCTCCTCAAGGGTAGCGCAGCGCGGTGCGCCGCTCGCATCGGCCGCCAGTGGCGCGCAGCGGTATGGCTTACGCGCAGCAGCCGCTCAGCGCATGCTGCGCAGCAGGCCGACGACGCGCCCAACCACGCGCACATCGCGCGTGATGATCGGCTCCATCGCGGCGTTCGCCGGCTGCAGCCGCACGTGGCCATCCTCGCGGAAGAAGCGCTTGATCGTCGCCTCCTCGCCGAGCAGCGCCACGACAATGTCGCCGTTGCGAGCGCTCTCCTGCTCGCGCACGACCACAATGTCGTCGTCGAGGATGCCCGCTTCGACCATCGACTCGCCGCGCACGCGGAGCAGGTAGTGGCCGTCTTCGCCGCCGATCGACTTGGGCACGGGCACATACTCCTCGATGTTCTCCTCGGCGAGGATCGGCGCGCCAGCGGCCACGGCCCCCACCAGTGGCAGTGCTCGCTGCTCGACGCTCGCCCCCAGCGCGCCATCCGCGCGGTCACGCAGCTCGATCGCGCGCGGCTTGGAGGGATCGCGCCGCAGCAGGCCGAGCCGCTCAAGATTGGCGAGGTGAGTGTGGACCGTCGAGGAGGAGGCAAGCCCGACGGCGGTACCGATGTCGCGCACCGTCGGCGGGTAGCCGTGCTTCTGCAAGTAGCCGCGGATGAAGTCGAAAATCTCGCGCTGGCGCTTGGTCAGTGTCACTGGGCACGCTCCTTCCTTGGATCAAGGCGCATCAGCCTGGCCGCTGCGCCGCATCGCCGCCGGCGCGGCACGATCGATTAGATCTCCACTCTGCGAACACCTGTTCGTACTATAGAGGGTCGGGGGGACGGATTGGGGCATGCGGCGAGAGCGAACGAGATCCACGCGCGGCTATACTCGGCGCGCTAAGCGCCCGTGGCGGAATTGGTAGACGCGCAAGGTTGAGGGCCTTGTGGACCTTACGGTCCGTGGTGGTTCGAGTCCACTCGGGCGCATTGGCCCCCTTTTCGTGCGCTGGGACATCCCGATAGGAGTGCCGCCGAGCCGCCAGCATAGCGCGGCGAGCTGTACGGCGGGGATCAGGACGCACGGGTGGGGAGCCGAAAGCGACGACGTTCGGCCAGGGTTGCCACTGCGAAGGAACTACAGCGAGTGAACACTGCCGCCGCGGGTTGTGTGCGCTCGAACCGGCGGCACGATTCGTCGGATACTGGCAACCCGGCTAGCCGCGCTACTGCCACCTAGCCAACACCTACAAAGAGCTTCCGACCGGTTGAAGCATAGATCCGGGCCATTCGGGGCCGGGCGCACTCAGCGGACACGCGCCGTGGGGCAACCCGAATGAAGCGTGGCTGCGGTGGGCTGGACTCGCGTGCGTGCGCTACCGTTGCTGGCATGGACGCGCTCAAGTTCAACGTGGTCTACGAGGATGCTGGCGAAGGCTGGGTCTATGCCCATGTGCCTGAGCTGCCCGAGGTGCACACGCAGGGCGAGAGCCTCGACGAGGCACGCTCCATGGTCCGCGAAGCGATCGAGCTGGTGCTGGGTGAGCGCCGCTTGCGCGGGGAGCAGATCCCAACCACTGGGTGGGCGCTCGTGGAGCCCGTCGAGATCGCTGCGTGAAGAAGCGCGAGCTCGAACGACATCTCGCACGCGAGGGCTGACGGATCGTTCGCCAGGCTGCCAGGCATGAGCTCTGGGAGAACCCCGCCACCGGCCAGCGCACCACCATCCCTCGGCACAGTGAGATCAAGCTGCCGACTGCTCGCGACATCTGCCGGCAGCTGGGTGTTCGCGCGCCCGCGGGTTCCCGCTGAGCGGGCGAGCCCCGATCGCCGCGGCGATTGCCACCTCCCCACGAACCGGCCTCCACCGGGCTCCAGTCGATGCCAGCCGCCTGCCATGCGCTCAAATCGGGTTGGCTGGCATCGACACCGGGTTCGCGAGCTCCAACCAAAGGACTCGACGGATACCCGGCGCCCGAGCAGTTGCTCCACGTCCTGATAGAACTCGCAGACGCGCATAGGCCTGTAACTCGCGGCGAGGACACTTGACGGTTCGCTGGACCACCCCCATTGCCAAAGCGCCTCGGTGCCGGCGCCAAGACTGTTGGACGGCATGGCCTCCCCCGGCCGTTGGGCCGCTCGAGAGCTGCCTTTAAAGCCTGCGAAGGGTTCGGTAGCCGTCCACTCAAATGCATGCCGAAAGCCCTGGAAACCGGAGCATTTCATTGCCGGGGACCATCCGAGCCCGCTCTGGAAAGTGGACGGACTTCTGTAGCTGACAAAGTCGTGCATTCTCCCGTACATCCCAGTGCCACGAACCGCGTCCCCGCGCCGGTCCCGGTGAGCTGCCGCATCGCCAAGGACCGCAGGGAGCCTGATGGCGTGATGTGGCGGGCCGTCAGCGCTCTCGACGCTTCCGCAGCGAAGATGTCGCCAAGGACCTCGACATGCCGACGCATGACCGCGTGGCCGCCAAGCGCTCGCGTAGGCAATACGGCAGCGGCGGTAGGGTCTACCCCTACAAGACCCCTTCTGCGACCGGGTGGCGCTTCCCGCTCGAGCGCTCCGACGGATCCTTGACGAGCAAGCGCGGCTTCACGAGCCGGAAAGCCGCTCAGGACGCACGCCGGCGCAGCCTCGCGGTGGAGTCGACGGCGCAGCCGGCCGACCGGGAGCATGCAAGGGCCAAAGCCGTTGGCGGTGACCCGGCAGGTGCAGATGCTCGCGAGGAGGTGCTCGCGCTCCGGGCAGCGTGAGCATCCTCGATATCGCCGCCGAGCCGGTTACACCACTTCGGGCTACCCGAGTGGTGCGTGCGCCTGTATCGGATCATGCGAGTCATGGCAGCCAAACTGGCATCAAGCACTCACACTAACCTCGATTCGCCACCAACCATCTCAGCAAGGGCATGGTGACTAACCGCACGATCTAAGAGGCGTCCAATACACCGTAAGTTTTGTGTCCTGCACGATGCGCATGCAATCTGGAGCGCAGCGCAAGACCCCGAAGGGCGAGCCCTTCAGCGTTCGCTTCACGCGACCCACCGACAGCATGGTCGAGGAGGAAGCGCGACGCACTCGCCGCTCCAAGAGCGCAATCGTGGAGTCCCTGACGGAGGAGGCGATCCGCATGCGCCGCTTCGCGGGCATCGGCTTTCGTGGCGACGACGCCGCCCGGCGTCCGTGGGTGATCGGCTCGGGCCTCGACATCTGGGAGATCATCCAGATGCTCGATGACTTTGGCTCGATCGAGCGGCTTGTCGAGGAGAGGCAGCTCAGCGAGCCCCAGGTGCGCCTCGCCATCGCCTACCGCGAGAGCTACCCCGAGGAGATTGCAGAGGCGGTGGCGCAGAACCGTCGCACAGCCACAGAGCTGCACGAGCTCTACCCCTTCATCCAGCTCTCCGCCACGGCATAGCCACGCTTGCGGCTCCTGCTCGACGCGAACCTCTCGCCACGCCGTCTCGCTGCTCAGCTGCGCGAGCGAGGTCACGACGTGCTGGCGCTCGCCGAGAGCGCAATGTACGAGGGACTCCCCGACCCGCAGGTGCTCGAGCTGGCCACCTCCGAAGGGCGCGTCTTGATGACACGCAACAGCCCCGACTTCGCGCCACTCGCGCGCGAATGGGCCGAAGCGCAGCGATCCCATGCTGGCCTGATCCTCATCTGGACGCTCGACCACAGCCAGTTCGCCGCAATTCTCGCCGGGATCGAGCACCAGCTCAGCCGTTGGCCGCACCAGGAGCAGTGGATCGGCCTGACCGTCGCAATCTGAATGCCGTCGATCGACTCCAGCGCAGCTCGGCCTTGCGCATCCCGGCTGCCGTGACAAAATCCCGAGCCATAACGTCAAATGCGTCCAATCGTCTCGTGATCCTCGCTAGCTCGTCGACCTGGACGCCGCTCTAAGCAGCTACACCCCGCCAATAGGGTTGAGCGCCTCGTGGGCTATTTCCTTCGTGGTGAATCGAGTCCACTCGGGCGCATCCGAGCGCCGACCCAGCACGCGATGGGGGAGCTTGCGCGGGAGCCCAGCAGCCTCCTCGGCCGATGCCGGCCTCGCGCAGCCACCGCCAGCTCCATAATCAATCCCGATGGAGGGCTGAAGCGATGCGACTGGTCACATATGACGATGGCTCCGGCGCCCAGGCAGGGATCCAGATCGGTGAGCACGTGATTTGCACCGCTGCGCTGGGCGCACCGGCGCGCTCGCTGCGAGCGCTGCTCGAGGCGCTCTCGCCGCCCGACCTAGCCGCGCTGGGTGAGCGCGCGCAAAGCGCCGGCCGCGGCACGCCGCTAGCCGACGTGCGCCTTCTACCGCCGGTGCCCGACCCCCAGAAGATCATCTGCCTGGGCCTCAACTACCGCGACCACGCCGCGGAGGTCGGCCAGCCGCTGCCGGGCGCCCCGATGTGGTTTGCGAAGTTCGCCAACTCGCTTGTGGGGCATGAAGCGGAGATCGTGCTGCCGTCCACCCATCCCGACCACGTCGACTACGAGGCCGAGCTCGCGGTCGTGATCGGTCGCAGCGCAAAGCGGATCGATGAGCAAGATGCTCTGGACCATATCGCCGGCGCGATGGCGTTCAACGACGTCAGCGCCCGCGACCTCCAGTTCGAGAACCCGCTCTGGACCGCAGGCAAGGCGCTCGACACCTTCGCACCCTGCGGGCCGGCGCTGGTCACGCTCGATGAGCTCGACGACCTGCAGGCGCTCGCATTGCGCGCCAAGGTCAATGGCAAGACGGTCCAGGAGGGCACCACCGCAAACATGATCTTCTCGGTCGCCGCGACGATCGCTTGGCTCTCGCGCACGATGACGCTGCTGCCGGGCGACATCATCGCCACCGGCACCCCGGCCGGAGTGGGGGCCGCGCGCGGCAGCTTCCTGCGCGCAGGCGACAGCGTCGAGATCGAGGTCAGCGGCATCGGCACGCTGCGCAACCGGGTGCGGGCACCGTGAGGCGATGGGCGGGGTAATCCACCGGCGCAGACGCTTGATCGAGGTGCGCAGCCGGCGACCGGTCCCGATCGCCGAGGGCGTCTGGGTGCTGCAGGGGCAGCCGGGGCGCTGCAACGTCTACTTCATCGCCGAGGGCTCCGCGGTGAGCCTCTTCGATGCCGGCGCCCGCACGATGGCAGGCGCGATCGCGCGCGCAGGAGAGCAGCTGGGCGGAATCCGGCGCATCATCCTCGGTCACGGCCACACCGACCACCGCGGCAGCGCCCCCGCGCTTGGCGCGCCCGTCTACTGCCATCCCGAGGAGGTGAACGACGCGCAAGGAAGCGGCGGCTTCCGCTACTGGCCCAAGGGCCTCTGCGGGCTGCCCACCCCCCAGCGCCAGATCCACCGTGCGCTGCACCGGCTGGCATGGGACGGTGGGCCGGTGCGGATCGAGGAGGTGCTGCGCGAGGATGACGTGGTGGCCGGATTCCGCGTGATCGAGATCCCTGGCCACTCCCCCGGGCAGATCGCGCTCTGGCGGCAGGCCGACCGCCTGGCGCTCGTGAGCGACGCCTTCTACACGATCGACATGTGGGGCCGCGACTGCGCCGCGAAGCTGCCCGAGGCCGTCTACAACTACGACAGCGAGCAGGCGCGCAAGAGCCTGCTCAAGCTCGCCGCGCTCGAGCCGGCGGCGGCTTGGGCGGGTCATGCACGGCCGCTGATCGGCGATGTCCGCGCGTGCTTGGAAGCGCTGGCGGCGTGCCCGCAACCGTCGCCAGTCGCCGGCACGCCGGAAGACGAAATCCGCCGTTAGGCTGCGCCCGATGGCCAAGCGCAAGCCCAGACGGCCGAAGGCGCCAAAGCTCAAGGCGCCGACCAGCGACTACAGCGACGCTGAGGGCAACGTGCTGAGCCTGCGCGGCTCGCTCACCGCCGCCACCCGCACCCGCTACGCCGCCACCCTCGCCGGCGCCGAGCAGTCTGCGGCAAGCACGATCGAGGACAGCAGCCAGCGCGCGCTAGAGCTGCTATTCGAGCATCTGGCGGTGCGCTGGGTGATCGCCGGCGCGCCGATCGAGCGCCAGCGGGATCTGCTCGCGCGCCTGCGGATGGCCAGCCGCGCCGAGCGCGCCTGGGTGCGCGAGACGCTGCGCCGGCACTGCGCCGAGTGCTTCCCGGAGGTGAAGGTGCCCTAGGCCCCGACCCGGGCGCAGCCAGGGGCCACGCGGAGCCGCTGCTCAGCGCGCCGAGACCGTTAGGGATCCAGAGCGAGCCCGCCCGCCCGCGCCGCTGTTGCTCTGCATCGGCCGCAGCAGCCCCAAGCGCTGAGACTGCGCCCTGCGCCTGCGCAGGCGACGCCAGGGCAGGCGGCTGCGACGGGCGACCGAGATGACACGCGGTATCTGTGCTTCTTCGGTGTGCTCCATGACCATCACGGTTCTGCGCCGCGCGCCGGAATCCTGCCGGCGGCGCCGGCGAGCAGAGCCGCGATGGATCCCCCGCTAGAGCAGCAGCGCTTTGACCTCGAGCATCTCCTCGAGCCCGAAGCGCCCAAGCTCGCGGCCGTTGCCGGACTGCTTGTAGCCGCCGAAGGGGGCCAGCGGGTTGAAGGCGCCACCGTTGATCTCGACCTGGCCGGTGCGCATCTGATCGGCAACACGCCGGGCGCGCGCGCTGTCCGCCGACCAGACCCCGCCCGCCAAGCCGTAGATCGTGGCATTGGCAAGCTCGATCGCCTCCTGCTCGCTCTCGTAGGGCATCAGCGCCAGCACCGGCCCGAAGATCTCCTCGCGCGCGATCCTCATCTCCGGGGTCACCTCGGAGAAGATCGTGGGCGCTACGAAGTACCCATGCTCGACCCCCGCTGGAGGCTCCGCGCCGCCGCAGATCAGCTTCGCGCCCTCAGCTTGGCCCGCACGGATCAGCTCGCGCACGCTCTCGCGCTGCTCTGAGGAGACGAGCGGCCCCATCCGCGTGGCCGCATCGAAGGGGTCGCCGAGCGTGTAGGCGGCGGCGGCGGCCGCTGCAAGCTCCTCGACCTGCGTGAGCATCCTGCGCGGGACGATCATGCGCGTCAGCGCCGAGCAGGTCTGCCCGGAGTTCAGGAAGCACTTCGCGACCCCGTCCGGAATCGCGCGCTCGAGCGGCGCGTCGTCGAGGATCACGTTCGCCGACTTGCCGCCGAGCTCCATCGCAACGCGCTTGACCGTCTGAGCGGCAAGCTCGCTGACGCGCCGTCCGACGAGCGTGGAGCCCGTGAAGGAGACCATGTCGACGTCCGGGTGGGAGGCAAGCGTCTCCCCCACCTCGCGTCCGCTCCCCGAGACTAGGTTGAAGACTCCCGCGGGCGCGCCCGCCTGGGCGATTATCTCCGCCAGCACAAAGGAGTTGAGCGGCGTGATGCCGGCAGGCTTCAGCACCACCGTGCAGCCGGCCGCCAGCGCCGGTGCGACCTTTGCCGCGATCTGATGCAGCGGGTAGTTCCAGGGCGTGATCGCGGCGACGACGCCGAGGGGCTCGCGCAACACGATCGAGCTGCCGATCTGCTCGCTCCAGGCGACCTCGCCCGCGACCTGCGCCATCGAGGAGAAGGTGGTCGCCGGCAGGCCCACCTGGATGATCTCCGCAAGCTTGAGGGGCATGCCGAGCTCGCCTGCGATCAGCGCCGCGATCTCCTCTGAGCGCGACCGCAGCGCCTCGCCGATTCTGGTAGTCAGCGCCAGGCGCTCGGACAGCGGCGTTGCCGACCACTCCGGAAACGCTCTGCGCGCCGCGGCGATAGCCCGCTGCGCGTCGAGGGCATCTCCCGCCGGCACGCTGCCCATCACCTGCTCGGTGAAGGCGTTGACGACCTCGATGCGGCCGCTGCCGCTCGGCTTCACCCACTCCCCGTCGATGAAGAGCTGCTCGTGGACCCTCTGCTCCTGGGCGGTTGCGCTTGCCATCTCTGGCCTCCTGTCGGTCGCGGTTGTGGCGTGCGCACGCGCTCGTGCGCAGCGGCGCACGCGCTCCCCCAAGTCTACGACTCCCGCCGCAGCGCGGCCGCTCGGGCAGGCCCGCTGCGCCGGCGCAGGCGCTCGCGGCGCAGCGAGAGCGCCAGCAGCAGCACGACCGCCAGCGGCAGCACCGGCCAGGCGCTTGCCTTGGCGGCGGCGAGCGCCGCCGTCAGGCCGAGCGCGACCACCACGCCCAGCGCGCTGAAGGGGTCATCCCCTACAACGAACTCATAGATCGCTGCGAGCGCGCGGCGGATGCTCATCAGCGCACCACCTCCGCCCCCATCAGGAGCTCTCGCTCGGGCATCGGCGCAGGCGCGCCGATCGCGCGCAGCAGCCGAGCCATCAGGTATCCGCAGAGCGCATAGCCGCCGATCAAGAACAGCAGCGAGAGGTCTGAGCCGGGCCAGCGCGCGCCCGCGCCCTGCGCGCTCCAGAAGCTGCCGAAGGAGCAGAGCATCACGCCGACTCCGTACTTGAGCGCGTTCTCAGGCACGCGCGCAAGCGGCCTGCGCGCCAGCACACCGGCCAGCGCCACCACCGCCACAGCTGCCGCGGCGGTGGCCGCCGCAAGCCCCACGCGGTGCTGGTTGGCGCCAAAGGTGATCACGATGAAGGCGACCTCGAGCCCCTCCAGCAGCACGCCCTTGAAGGAGATCGCGAAGGAGTAGCCATCCAGGCGCCCGCGCGCCGGCGCGCCGGCGCGCGCCGCCTCCTGGCGCGCACGCTCGAACTCCTCCTGCTCGTCGTGGAGCGCCTTGTAGCCGGCGTAGCGCAGGATCGCCTTGCGCAGCCACTGCAGGCCGAAGAGCAACAGCAGCGCGCCGACGACCAGCCGCAGCGCAGAGAGCGGCAGCAGCACCAGCGTCGGCCCCAGCGCTCCCACCAGCGCGCTGAGCGCAAGCGCAGCGGCAAGGACGCCGGCGAGCGCCGAGCGCCAGGAGCGCGTCGCCCCGACGGCCAGCACGATCGTCAGCGCCTCGACCGCCTCGACTGCGCAGGCAAGAAAGACCGCGACAGCAAGGCCCAGCGCCGGCCCGCTCACGGCCAGATCTCCGCGTCGCTTCGCGCCTTGGCAGCTCCCTCCGCGAGCGCTACGGCAACGCTGATGGCGGCGGGCGCCTCGGCCCCCGGCGGCGCGAGCGGGCTGCCGTGATGCGCAGGCGCGCCCGCCTCACAGCGCTCGCAATATGCCGGCTCACGAGCCATCACCCGCAGCATAGTCAGCTGATCTGCCGCATCGCCGAAGGCCGCCCGCGCCCGCACGAACGTCCAGCGCCCCGCGCTCTCGCTGCTGGGGAAGCCTGTGCGCCGACGCCATACGGCCGGGTCTCCCCCGCCATTGCGGGGGCAAGCCAGCCGCCGTGCTCAAACATCGGTCCGCACCTGCGCAGGAGGCGCCGGAGCAGGTGCTCGATCAGCCGTCCAAAGGCGCCACCAGCCGCTTCAGAGCGTGACACCGACGCGCCGATGGATCACGCGATGACCCCGATGGAGAGAGCAGCGAATGTCAACCGAGCGCTTTAGTCGCCCGCATTCCGTCCCCACTGCAGCGCTGCTTGGAACACCCCGCCAAGAGGAGAGCTTGCCCGCCATGTCCCAGAACAGCAAAAGCGACCAGAACAAGCACACTGAAAGCCCGGACCGCACGGTCGAGATGGCGGCCGAGGCGATCCTGCGCGAGCATCCCAACGCCCTTGTCTGCGCGCTGGCGCCCGACGGGCTGATCACCCCGCTGCCCAAGTCCGTGCAGCTGTGGGGCCAGGAAGGGATCGATGGGCGCGCGATGATCGACCATGTGATCGCCGAGGACCGCCGCACCGTCGTGGTCGCATGGCGCCAGGCGATGACCGAAGGGCTGGCCGAGGCGAAGGTGCGGCTGATCAGCGCCCCCGAGCGCTGGATGCGCCTGCATTTCGTCGACGTGCGCGCTCGCCACGGCGTTCTTGTCTGCATCCTCGTGCCCACCGAGGAGGTCGCCGACCTCACCGAGCTGGCAAGCGCGCAGGCCGACGCGATGCCGCGCTTTGCAACGCTGATCGAGGACGAAAGCGCCGCGGTGCTCGACTGCGACGAGTCCTTCGTGCGCATGTTCGGCTTCAGCGCCGAGGAGCTGATCGGCAAGAACGTGCTCGACCAGATCCACCCCGACGATCAGCCGCGCGCGGTCGAAGGCTGGCTGGCGATGCTCTCGACGATGCGCATGCAGCAGGCGCGCATGCGCCGCCGGCGCAAGGACGGCAGCTACCTGTGGGTCGATGTGACGATGCACAACTTCCTGCACGACCCCGAGCGCCGCCACGTGCTCGTCGAGCTGATCGACGTCTCCGCGGAGATGGCAGCGCAGGAAGCGGTGCAGGAACGCGAGGAGCTGCTGCGGAGGCTGATGGACGCGATGCCCGATGGCGTTCTGCACGTCGATCGCGATCGGCACGTGCGCTTTCACAACGCCCGTCTGCTTGACATCCTGCATGCGCGCGCGATGCCGCCGCGCAGCGCGCAGGGCACAGCAGCTGAGCAGGAGCAGGGCGGCACAGAGCAGGGAGTCTGTCTGGGCGAGCTGCTGCGCACGCTCTCTGAGGCCGGGAGCATCGCCTTCCACATGACGCTGGCGCGCGTGCTTGCAGAGGGCGTCGACGAGGAGCTTGAGGCGGACTTCCAGGCCGCGCAGGGCGAATGGCGCCGAGCGCTCTTTTCCTTCCGTGCGCTGCGTCGCACCGAGCGCGAGGTCAACGGCGCGATCATCACCGTGCTTGACATCACCGACTCCGCGCGCGCGCGGGCGGAGCTCGAGCGGCGAGCTACCTTTGACGCCCTCACCCACTGCCTCAACCGCTCCTCGATCACTGCGGCGCTGCAGCGCGAGCTGGCGGGCGCAAGCCGCAAGGAGACGGCGGTCGTGTTCGTCGACCTCGATCACTTCAAGCAGGTCAACGACACGCTCGGGCACGCAGCCGGCGACGAAGTGCTGGTCGCTGTCGTCGAGCGACTGCGCCATGCGACGCGCAGCGAGGACCAGATCGGTCGCTTGGGCGGCGATGAGTTTCTGCTGCTGATCCGCGGGGTCCCCGAGCCAGAGGTTGCGATGGGCGTCGCCGAGCGGATCTCGGCGTCGCTGCGCGAGCCACTGCGCCTGGCCGGCGGCCCGCTCGCGATGGTCGCATCGCTTGGCGTCGCGTGGGTGACCGGGCCCGACGACGACGCGGAGTCGCTGATCGCGAGGGCCGATGAGGCGATGTACCGCTCGAAGGCGGCCCGCGAAGGCCTGCCCGTGCTTGCAGCCTAGCCGGCGCGCGCTCCTTTGCCGGTGGCACCGCGCCTGCGCTGCTCCCGCACTGCTGAGCGCTTGACCTCGTCGCCCTTGGCGCGCGCACCGCGCGGCCTTCCGGCCGTGAGCGCCAGCTCGCGCGCCTGCTCGATCTGCACGCGGACCGCGCCAAGGCCGTTGGAGCCGGCCGGCAGCGTACGTGCGCGGCGCATGAACTTCGCCTGCGTCTCGCCGATCGCCGCCGCTGCCGCGGCCGTATAGAGCACGGTGAAGTGCTCGACGATCGTCTCCCGATCGTGGCTCACCTCGCCGTTGATCCAGTCGACGAGGATGTCGATCGAGCCGCCGACGAGCGCCCGCGCCACCAGCACCGGGTCGAGCTTGGTCTCGAGCCCCTTGCCGACGATCAGCGCCGAGTTCTGCACGAGCAGGTCGGCAAAGGCGTGGCGGTAGGCGCGGCGCAGCGCTTCCAGGCGCTCGCTGACGCCGACAACCTCGATCGCCAGCACGCGCGCCTTGCGCCGGTCGCCGGTGAGGATCGCCCAGTTGGCGTCAAGGCCCCAGCGCGCCTGGTCGGCGATCGTCCGCGCATCCTTGGTCGCGGCGACGATCGCGTCGGCGATCTCGGCGACGATGCGCTCGTAGACGGCGATCAGCAGCGCTTCGCGATCGGCGAAGGACTCGTAGAAGTACCGGGAGTTGAGCCCGGCCTGCTGTGAGATCGCGCGCACAGAGCTTGCCGCGTAGCCGAGCGTGCCGAACAGCTCAAGCCCCGCGTCAAGCAGGAGCTCACGCCGCTGCCTGTGGCGCTCAGCAGCCGTCAATCCCCTGTAGCGCCGCTGTCTCTTTGCGACGCCTGCCATCGCTTTCATTGTGACACAAGGTGAATATCAGCATCACCGTGGCCACTGAGCAGCGACGCTAGATCCTCACGAAAGCGCGGATATGACACGTCCGCGACCTCAAAGCCGCGCACCTCCACCCCATCGCGCGAGGCAAGGCCGGCGATCGCGCCAAGCATCGCGAGGCGGTGATCGCCATGGGCGTCGAGCACGCCGCCGCGCAGGGCGCCGGTGCCCTGCACACAGAAGCCATCAGCGGTCGCCTCGATCTGGGCGCCGAGCGCGCGCAGGCCACGGACCACGGTGTCGATGCGGTCGGACTCCTTCACGCGCAGCTCCCCGGCGCCGCGCACGGTCGTCTCGCCCTCCGCGAAGCAGCCGAGCAGCGCCACCAGCGGCAGCTCGTCGATAGCTAGCGGCACCTCATGCCCCTCGACGGTCGTCCCCTCCAGCGCGCCATGGGCGACATCGATGTCTGAGACAGGCTCCTCGGGCGCGATCGCGCCATCGGCATCTGGACGCTCCAGGTCGGCAAGCACGATCGCGCCCATGCGCTGCGCGATCTGCAGGAAGCCGCAGCGGGTGCTGTTGACGCCGACATCGCGGATCAGCAGGCGCGATCCCGGAACGAGGATCGCAGCGGCGACAAAGAAGGCTGCCGAGGAGATGTCGCCGGGGACGGTGAGCGCCGGCAGCTCAAGCTCATCGACCGGGCAGAGATCGATCGCGCCATCGCGGCGCGTGATCGGCGCACCCGCGCGAGCAAGCATCCGCTCGGTGTGGTCGCGGCTGGGCAGCGACTCGAGCACCGATGTGCGACCCTCCGCCAACAGGGCGGCGAGCAGGATGCACGACTTGACCTGGGCGCTTGCGACCGGCAGGTCATACTCGATCCCGTGCAGCGCCCGACCGCGGATCGAGAGCGGCGCGAAGCGATCCTCCCGCGCCTGCAGCTCAGCGCCCATCGCGCGCAGCGGGGCGATGATGCGGTCGACCGGGCGGCGGCGGATCGACTGGTCGCCGTCGAGCGTGAAGCACCTGCCCTCCTGACCGGCAAGCCAGCCGGGCAGAATGCGCAGCAGCGTGCCCGCGTTGCCGACGTCGATCGGCCCCTGCGGCGAGCGGGCCCCGCGCAGGCCGGCTCCGCGCATCACAACTCCGCTCAGGTGCACCTCGACAAGCGCTCCCAGCGCCCGCGCGCTGGCAAGCGTCGCCTTCGTGTCGGCCGCCTTCAGGAAGTTGTCGATCCGCACCGGCTCGGCGCACATCGCGCCCAGCAGCGCTGCGCGGTGGGAGATCGACTTGTCCGCCGGCGCACGCAGCTGCCCGCGCAGGTTGCGGGCGGGATCGAAGCGAACGTTCATGAGAGGACCGGAAAGCCCAGCTCGGCGATGAGCGCGCGGCAGCGCTCGGCATCCTGCGCTCCACAGACCCACAGCGAGATGACGCCCGCGCTGTTGTCGGCCGCCGGCTGCAGCGATAGATCTGCGATGTTCACCCCCGCGTCACCGAGCGCCAGGGCGACCTGAGCGACGACGCCCGGACGGTTTGGGACCTGCACGCGCAGCTCCTGCGCGCGCGCATCCCCCATCGCGGAGGCGGTCAGCTCCCGGCGCACCTCGGCCACCGCCTGCTGCCAGCTGCGCAGCCGCTGGGAGTCATCGGCTGCGATCAGCTCGCGCGCGCGAGCGAGGGCGTCGATCGCCGCGTCGATCCGGGCGCGCAGCTCGTCGCGGTTGGCGGCGAAGATGTCGCACCAGATCTCCGCGTTTGCCCCGGCCACGCGCGTGATGTCGCGAAAGGAGCGGCCCCGCGCGGCCGCCGGGAAGGCCGCCTGCAGGCGGCGGTCGGAGCGGCGCAGCTCATCGGCCTGCTCGATCATCACGTTTGCAAGCACGTGGGGAAGGTGAGAGACGCACGCCATCAGGCGATCGTGGACCTGCGCCTGCAGCGCCACAGGCTGGGCCCCGATTGCAGCGATCAGCCGGTGCAGGCGCTCGTAGAGGACGCCCGTGGCATCGCTGCGCGGCGTCAGATACCAGATCGCGCCGGCAAAGAGCTCCGCGTGCGCAGCCTCGATGCCCGCGCCCTCCGCGCCCGCGAGCGGATGGCCGCCGATGTAGCGCGGATCGGCAATCGCCTCGACCAGGGCGGCCTTGGTCGAGCCGACGTCGCTCAGCACGCACTGTGATCCGGCGTGCTCCAGCGCCTCGCGCAAGCACGCTTCAAGCGAGCGCAGTGGCGTCGCGATGAAGACCACCTGGGCGCCGGCGACCGCCTCGGCAATGGTGGGCGCAGCGATGTCCGCGGCGCCGCGCGCGAGCGCGCGCTGCGCGCTCTGACCGCAGCGGTCATGTATGCGCACCTGTGCGCCCACGCAGGCACGCAGCGCCATCCCCAGCGAGCCGCCGATCAACCCGGCGCCGATGATCGCAACCTGCACGGCGCCGTCGCGCTCCGCACTCCCGGCAGCGGCCGGGGCGGCGGGGCGCTCGCCCGAGCGCTCGCTGCCCGCCGCCATCAAGCTGCGCGCGCGAGGCTTTTGGGGCGCTCCTTGCCGGCGAGCGCCGCTGCCGCGTGGACCGCCTGCGCATATTCGGCGAAGTCCTCGGTGCGCAGCGCCTGCGGGCCGTCGCAGAGCGCCTCCTCGGGCTTGGGATGAACCTCGACGATGATCCCATCCGCCCCCGCGGCGGCGGCGGCGAGGGACATCGCCCGCACCAGCTCGCGGCGGCCGGCAGCATGCGAGGGGTCCACGAGCACAGGCAGGTGCGTCAGCTCCTTGAGCACCGGCACAGCCTGCAGATCGAGGGTCGCGCGGTAGGCGCTCTCGAAGGTGCGAATCCCGCGCTCGCAGAGCATCACATGCGGATTGCCCTCCTTGAGGATGTACTCGGCCGCCATCAGGAGCTCTTCGAGCGTCGCGGAGAGACCGCGCTTGAGCAGCACCGGGCGCCCCGCGCGGCCGACCTCGGAGAGCAGCGTGAAGTTCTGCATGTTGCGCGCGCCGATCTGGATGACATCGGCGATCTCGAGCACGGCGGGCAGGTCACGGACGTCCATCAGCTCGGTGACGATCGGCATGCCCGTATGCTCTTTGGCCTCGGCAAGCAGCGCGAGGCCCTCCTCGCGCAGCCCCTGGAAGGTGTAGGGCGAGGTGCGGGGCTTGTAGGCGCCGCCGCGCAGCAGCGCCGCGCCGCCGGCCTTGACCGCATCCGCGGTCGCAAGCACCTGCTCGCGCGATTCGACCGTGCAGGGACCGGCGATCAGCGCAAAGCTTGACCCGCCGATCCTGCGCGAGCCGACCTCGATCACGCTCGGCTCGCCGTGACGGATCTGAGCAGAGGCAAGCTTGTAGGGCTTGAGGATCGGCACCACCCGATCGACCCCGGGCAGGCCCTCGAGCCCCAGCGCGCCGACCTGCGCGTCGGTCTCGACGTCGCCGATCGCGCCGATGACGGTCACGCGCGCGCCGCTGCTGCGGTGCGCGTGGGCGCCGACGCGCTCGATCTTCTCCACCACCGTCTCGATCTCCGCCTCCGAGGCGGTCTCTTTCATCACGATCATCATCTCCTTGATCCTTTCAAACTTAGCCGTAGTCAGAGCGCGCGAGGCGCACGGCGCGCGCGGTCGGGCAGCCCGCGCGAGCCCTTCGAGCTGGCAAGGCGCCCGGCTGCATGCAGGCCGCGCCGGCGGCAGCGCTGCAGCCCCTGCGGCCATTCCGCCCGGCGGGCGGCCCTCCGCGCGTGCCCGCGAAGGCGGCCGAGGCGCCTAGCTAAATCGCCAGGGGCAATAGCTGCATGCGGACGGTGCGCCTGCCCTGCGGAGCGAACCCGCCTCCGCGCCGGAGACGGCGCACTGCGCGGGGCGCGCAGCCGTCCTGCGCTGCGGACGCCCGCCCACGGCTCCCCGGGCGAGGGGGGACCGGAGTCGATCGGTGGGCAGATGTGCGTCACGCATCGCAAGGCTGTTGTAGCAGATCGAGCCTCAGCGGGCAAGCCGCTCGCCGGCGGGCAGCTGCTCTAGGACATCTGCGAGCGCCACGAGGAAGCGCTCATCCTGCTCGCTCGTGCCGTAGCTGATGCGCAGATGCCCGGGCGATCCCAGCGCGCTGCCCGCACGCACGATGAAGCCGCGCTCGCGCAGGCGCTCGAGCACCTCCCGCTCGTGCTCACGCAGCAGATCGGAGGAGACCCAGCAGAAGTTGGCCTGTGAGTCGGAGACCTGGAGGCCGAGCGCGGCGAGGCGCTCCCCCATCGAGATCCGCTCTGCCACGGTCATCGCGACGCGCTGCTCGATCTCATCGCCGTGCTCGAGTGCGGCGCTCGCGGCGCTCTGGGCGAGCAGATTGCAGAAGAAGGGCTGGCGAACCTGGTTTAGCGCGGCCACCAGGCGCTCGGAGCCGCAGAGGGCGTAGCCGACGCGCGCGCCACAGAGCGAGTAGGCCTTCGAGAAGGTGCGCAGCAGCACCAGGTTGGAGTGCTTTGCCAGCAGCGCCACGGAGGCGCTTGCGTCGTCGAGCAGGTTGAACTCGCAGTAGGCCTCGTCGAGGATCACGCAGACGTGATCGGGGACCTGCTCGAGAAACTCCTCGATCGCGGTGAGCGGCAGCGCAGTCGAGGTCGGGTTGTTGGGGTTGCAGATCAGGATCAGGCGTGTTGCGACGGTGATCTCGCGCGCCATCGCGGGCAGGTCGTGGCGCTCCTGATCGTCGAGCGGAACCGTCACGGCGCGAGCGCCAGATGCAGCGGCAAGATGAGGGTAGACCGAGAAGGAGGGCCAGGCGTAGATCAGCTCCGCCCCCTCCTCAAGCAGCGCCTCGCCGGCGGCAAGCAGGATGTCGCAGGAGCCGTTGCCGATCGCGATCCGCTCAGGCGGCACTTCGTGGCGCTCGGCGAGGCGCCTGCGCAGAGCGCTGTTGGTCGGGTCCGGATAGCGATTGAGCGCCGGGGCCGCCGCCTGGATCGCCTCGATCACAGCAGGCAGCGGCGGGTAGGGGGACTCATTTGAGGCAAGCAGCACCAGATCCTCGCGGCCGTAGCTCTCGGCGGCCGGATAGATCGGTATGCGGGAGATGCGTGCTGCGAACTCGAGCGCCATCGCCTTATTGTGGCGCAGCGCGAGCACGCCGGGCACGGCGCCGCGGCGGAGCGCTGAGGGTGTAGGAGCGCCGGATGCTGAAGGAGCCGCCTTCGGCGTCGGTCACGATCAGCGCCGCTTCCACGGGCAGGCTGTGCAGCTGCGAGAGCATCCTTGCGCCGACGCCGTTCAGCCGCAGCGCCAGCGCCCGTCTGCGCCCGGCGGCCACGACCACGTGCAGATAGCCGATCAGCACCGCGCGGCGCACGCGCCGGCCGTGGCGGCGACGGCTGACGTGGGCATAGATGCGGGCTGTGAGCGAGCACGCCGGCGGGCAGGTGGCATGGCCGAGCGCGATCGCGCCTGCGCCCGCCAGCCTCCTTCCGGGCGCCGGCATCCCCAGCTCCTTGACGAGCGCCGCAAGCGAGTAGCGCCGGGCGCGGCGTGTGGTCGTGGTGGTGATCGTCGTCACGGTCGTGCTTGCGCTCCTCGTCGCCGTGGCCGGCGGCGGCGCGGGGCCGACTGCGAGCGCTGCGGTGGTCGTGTTGGAGTTGCCGTAGCGGTCGTACTCGGTCAGGGTGACGGTGTAGGTGCCGGGCGTAGCGTAGGTGTGCGCGACGCTCGGCTGCGCGCTGCCTACCTGAGCGCCGTCGCCGAAGCTCCAGACCCAGTAGTCGGCCGGATCGGAGGGTTCGCCCGCCGAGCCGCTGAATGTCGCAGGGACGCCGGCGAGAGCGCCTCCGGGCGGCGTGAGCGCAACGGGGATCATCCGCTGCACGCAGCTGCCGCCGGCGGCGCTGGCGCTGTTTGACCACTCATCCTGCAGCCAGTAGCCCGCCCCTCCGATCAGCTGGTTGTAGAGGGTGCCGGAGATCACTTCCGAGCCTGAGCCCAGATGCGAGGGTTCGCCGCCGAGCGGCCCGCCGTAGGCGCCGACGATGAAGGCGCCAACCGCTTCGAAGGCGAGCGGCGGCACGCACTTGTCGCCGGCCTCGAAGCCAAGCTCATCGTGCCAGCCGCTGCCGAGCGGGTCGGTGATGATCTCGCTGAGCTCGTGGCTTGCGGAGTCGAGCGTCGCCGCGGCACGTTCGGCGCCGGGCGGGTTCTCGTAGGTTTCGCAGCCTTCGACGCCGACATCGTCGGGCAGGCTTGCCAGCTCGGGCGGGACAGGAGCCTTTTCGCTCCCGAAGCTTGCGTGATAGGCGCAGTAGCCGCCGGGCGCAAACGCGCAGGCGTTTTCTGCGCCCGCGCCTTCGCCTGCGCCATAGATGCAGCCACCGACATCGGGAGGAGTGAGCACCAGATAGACGTCTTCCAGCGCTAGGCCCCAGCTTGCGGGGTGCTGCGCGCTCATCGCCGTGCGCGCCGCTTCCACCTCGCGCCGCAGATCGACTTCGGTGACGCAGGGGCCGGCGGCGATTTCCTTGCTTGCGGCGTCCGTGCACTGGTGCGGTTCGCTGCCAGAGGCGGGCAGCGCGTTTTCGCTGTCGATGTAGACGTCTTCGGCGGGATCAAAGGCAATGCGGTATTCGCCCGGTCCGTCGCTGCCGCCGTACTGGGCGTCGACGGCAAAGACGTTCGTTTCCTGACCGCTTGCAGCCGCTACTCGCTCAAAGAAGCGCTCCACGGCTTCGATGTAGGTTTTGGTGAATTCATGCGCGCTCCCCGGCCCCTGCCAGAAGATCAGGTGCACGATCGCCCCGCGCACGACCGGCCCTCCCCACCAGCACAGGTTCACGCCCGGGTTTTCGCCGCTCGCGCAGTCGGGCGTGAGCGAGGAGCCGCCGAGAGGAGCGCTCGCAGCGGGCGTGCCCGGCGCGCTTGCAAGCGCCGCCTCGGCGCCCGCGATCGCCCGATCGCGCGCCAGGCTCGCCGACGAGCCGTCCTGAACTGCGATCAGCCCGCGGATGTGCGGGTAGCCGGGCTGAAGCGCGCGCGCCTGAGCGAAGGGAGCGATGGACGGCTGGGCGCCGGCGGCGCTGATCGGCGCAGCGAGCCCCAGCGTCAGCGCTAGCGCTGCAAGCGCCGTGCGTGCGCCGCTCACTGCGCACCGCCGAGGTCTTCGCGCAGCGCGGCCGCCGCGCGCTGGTAGACGTGGCGCGCAGCGGCGCCCTCCCTGCCGTAGCAGTGCATCAGCAGGCGGATCACCCGCGGCAGCGAGCCGGGCACGGGTATCTCCTGCGCGCACAGCAGCGGCACCTGCGTCAGCCCCAGCTCGCGCGCAGCCTGCGCGGGAAAGGCGGCGTCAAGGTCGGGGGTCGCGGTGAAGATGCAGCTGATGATCGCAGCGGGGTCGAGATCGTTGGCGCTGATCAGCTCGCGCAGCAGCGCTCCGGTCGCAGTCAGGATCTCATCGGCGTCGTTGTGCTCGACGCTCGTTGCCCCGCGCAGCGCAATCACTCTCGTTGCGGCCATCGCTGCGCGATTCTGCCAGAGATCGCGGCGGTCGCAGTCTAGGCCGCCGGGCTGGAGCGCTCGGCAAGCACGCCGGCGCGCACCAGCTCGGTGACGTCCTCGATCACGCTCACCAGGTAGCGCTCGCCCTCGCCGCGGGGCTCCTCCTCGACCACCGGGGTGACGCTGACGCGCGCCCAGCGCTCGCGCAGGCTTGAGCGCTGGAGCACGCGCGTGAGCATCGGCGGTGCATCCTCGCCGCGCAGCTGCCGCGCGCAGGGCATCTCCTCGAGCGGCACGCTGGCGCCATCCACGTCAAAGAACTCGACCCGGCGGTCGATCGCCTCCGGCGGCGCACCGCAGAGCTCCGCCGGCGATCCGAAGTCCAGCAGCTCCGCGGCAGCCTGATTTGCAAAGACGATCCGCCCCTCTGAGTCGAGCACGGCCACGGCCTCCGAGAGGCCGGCAAGCACCGCCTGCAGGAAGCGTTCGCTGCGCCGGACCTGCTCGAAGAGGCGCGCCTTCTCGATCGCCAGCGCAAGCGTCCTTGCGATATCGCGCGCGATCACGCGTGCACTTGCCTCAAGCGGTGGACGAGCGCCCGTGCCGAGCAGCGAGATCGTCCCAAGCGTCTCGGTCGCGGAGCGCAGCGGCACGACATATGAGGAGGTGTAGCGCTGCTCGACGATGAATGCCATGTGCTCATCTGACTGTGCGATCGCCAGGTTGTCCTGCTCCGTTATCTCATCTTGTGCCACCGGCTCGCCCGAGCGGATCGCGCGCGCGACAGGGTGCGCGCCGGCGGGGTCCACCGGATGGCGCTGCCTGATCTCCTCCAGGCGCAGCGCGCTCACTTCATCGAGCGCCGCGACCGCTGCCTCGCCGATGCGCCCATCGGGTGCGATCAGGTCGATCACGCAGATGTCGCACAGGCGCGGCACCAGCCGCTGGGCGACCAGCGTGATCATCACATCGGTTTGAATCGAAACCGCAAGCGCCTCGCCGACGTCGCTCAGCACCTCTGCGGATCGCTCAAGTTCGTTGTCTGGCCTGCTCAAGGGAATGCCTCCTCGGTCGCCCTCCGCGCCTCCTCCGGTGCGTCCGGGTCGACACGGATGTGATCGGCAATATCGGCACGAACCTTGACCGCCGAGCACGCGGCTGTGATGATCTGTGCAAAGGGCCCACGCGGGGCTGCTTGGCGGCCCTCAATGGGCGCCTCCCACAAGCGCCGCCACATCGGCCTCTGAGAGCCTCCGCCAGCGACCCGGCGCAAGGCCCGTGAGCGTCAGCGCGCCGATGCGAACGCGGCAGAGCGCAACCACGGGGTGACCGACCGCGGCGCACATCCGCCGCACCTGGCGGTTGCGCCCTTCGCGCAGCTCGATCTCAAGCGTCGTCGCGGTGAGCTTGCGCACGCGGGCAGGCCCCGTCGGGCCGTCATCGAGCATCACGCCCTCGCTCAGCGCGCGCAGCGCCGCCCGCTTTACCGGCCCGCCGGCGACGCGCACCCGGTAGGTCTTCGGCACCTCGAAGGATGGATGCGTCAGGCGGTGCGCGAGGGCGCCGTCGTTGGTGAGCAGGATCAGCCCACTGGAGTCGCGATCGAGCCGCCCGACCGGATAGAGGCGCTCGCGCGCGCCGATCAGCTCGACCACGGTGCGCCGCCCCTGCGGGTCGCGCGCGGTCGAGAGCACGCCCACGGGCTTGTGCAGCGCGTAGAGGACGCGCCGCTCCGGGCCCGCTAGAGCGCGCCCGTTCACCGTCACCGGCGCGCCCGGCCCGACGTCGAGCGCGGGGTCGCGCACCACCTCGCCTGCAAGGGCCACCGCGCCTTCGGCGATCAGCCGCTCGGCTGCGCGGCGCGAGGCGACGCCAGCGTGCGCAAGGTACTTCGCAAGGCGCATCGGCGCTGAGCAGCTAGTCGGAGAGCAGCTCGCGCTCCCAGCGGTCGAGCGCGATGCTATGACCGGCGCCCGGCTCGGCGCTCGCCGCCCGGCGCTCGGGGCGCTGCGGATCCTCCGCGGAGAGCTGCGGCTGGAGCGATAGCTGGGCCTGCGTCTCGCCCTGCTCACGCTCGCCTCTGGCGCCGTGCGGAAGCTCCTGCGCAAGGGCGCCCGCGCGTGCATCGCCTGCGCGCAGCAGGCGCTCGCGCAGCTCGCCTGCCTCCTCGGGCGTGGGGTCCCAGTCGCTGATGTCCGGCAGCTCCTGCAGCGAGGCGAGCCCGAAGTGCCTGAGGAAGGTCCGCGTCGTTCTGTATAGGGTAGCGCCTAGCTCCGATCGTCCCGACTCCTCGATCAGGTCGCGCTCGAGCAGCGCGTTGACCGCCCAGTCGGCGCTCACCCCGCGGATGCGCGCGATCTCCGGCCGTGACACCGGTTGCAGGTAGGCGACGATCGCAAGCGTCTCGGCCTGGGGCCCGGTCAGCGTCGCTCGCCGCTCGCGCCCGAAGTGACGCCTGGCGGCCTCGGCTGCGATCGGGTCGCTTGCGAAGGTGTAGCCGCCGGCAAGCTCGCGCAGAACGATGCCTCCGGCCCCATCGGCATGGCGCTCTGAGAGCTCGCGCAGCGCCTGCCGGACCTCCTCCTCATCGCGCTGCGCAGCGCTTGCCAGCTCCGCCGTGGAGAGCGGCTCCGGCGAGAGGAAGATCAGCGCCTCGATGATCCGCGCAAGCTCGCTCATGCCGCAATCGCCACGCCGCCCTGCGCCTGGCGGGCGGGCGCCGCGCAGCGCTGGCCCCCGGCGGCCGGGGCGCCGGGGGCCAGCACGGTTATCTCGCCAAAGGGCTCGCTCTGCTCCCAGTCGGCCTCGCCTGAGCGGTAGAGCTCGAGCAGGGCGAAGAAGGTGACCGCAATCGTCATCCGATCGGCGCCCGCCACCGCCTCCTCGAAGCGGAAGCGCCCCCGTGCGAGCAGGGAGCGAAGGCGTGAGAGACAGCTCTGCAGGGAGACGCGCGGACGCAGGATGTGACGGACATCGATCTGCGGGGGCTCGCGCAGCAGCGCGCCCAGCGCCTTGCCGAGCTGCGCGGGGTCGGCGGCGCGCTGACCCTCGGCGCCAAACGGGCGCCGGCGGGGGGCGGCAAGCTCGCTGGGCACCGGCGCGCTGCGGAAGCGCATGCCCGCCTGCGCCTTGCGCAGCGTCTGCAGGTGGGCACCGGCGTGCTGAAAGCGGCGCAGCGAGAGCATCCGCTCGAGCAGCTCCTGCGCGGCTTCCTCGGGGCCGAGCTCGAGCAGCTCCTCGACCTCCTCGCCGGGCAGCAGCAGCCGCGACTTGAGCTCCAGCAGGGCGGCGATCAGGAGGATGAACTCGACCGCGGAGCCGAGGTCCAGCTCGCCGCGCTGCTCGATGTGCTCGAGGTAGGCGAGCACGACGGCAGCCAGGTCGAGCTCGAGCAGGTCGAGCTCTTCGCGCAGGATCAGCGCAAGCAGCAGGTCAAAGGGGCCGCTAAAGACCTCCAGGTCGAGCTCGATCCGCAGGCCCTCCGGGGCTGGTGCTGTCGGTGCGCTCACTGCGCCACCGTAGCGGGATCGCCGGACGGGCGGCGCTTCGGCGCGCCGACGCCCATCAGCGCGCGAACGTCGGCCAGCGTCTCGGAGGCGATCGCACGCGCCTTTGCCGCCCCCTGCGCGAGGATCTCCTCGAGGGCGTCCTCGTCTGAGCGCAGGGGGCCGTAGCGCTCGCGGATCGGCTCAAGCAGCTCGCAGAGCGCCGCGGCGACTGCCTCCTTGAGCTCGCCATAGCCGCGCGCGGAGGCCATCTGCGCTTCGATCTCCTCGCTGCTGCAGGAGCGCGCGGCAGCAAGGATCTCGATCAGGTTCGAGACCCCGGGCTTATCGGGCGCGCGAGTGATCTCATGGCCGGAGTCGGTGACAGCGCGGCGCACCTTCTTGGCGATCGCCGACTCGCAGTCAAGCAGGTAGATGGTGCCCTCCTCGCTGCCACCGGTCGTTGTCATCTTCCTGGTCGGCTCCTGCAGGTCCATGATGCGCGCGCCCACCGCCGGGATCCTGTGCTCGGGCACCACCAGCGCCTGTCGGCCGCCTGCGAAGCGCGCGTTGAATCGACGCGCGACGTCGCGCATCAGCTCGAGGTGCTCGCGCTGGTCCTCGCCAACGGGGACCACCTCGGCGCGATAGGCAAGGACGTCTGCCGCCTGCAGCACCGGGTAGAGCAAGAGCCCCGCGGAGACCAGCTCGCGCTGCGTTAGCGACTTGTCGCGAAACTGATGCATCCGCTGCAGCCGACCGAGCTCGGTCAGGCATGCGAGCAGCCAGGTGAGCTCGCTGTGCTCGGGCACGTCTGACTGCCGAAAGAGGATGCAGCGCTGCGGCTCAAGCCCGGCTGCGAGCAGCAGCGCGGCGAGGTCGTACAGCGAGCTGCGCAGACGAAGCGGGTCGTAGGGAACCGTCAGCGCATGGAGGTCGACGATGCAGAAGATCGCCTCGCCCTCCTCCTGTGCTGCGACGTACTGGCGGATCGCGCCGAAGTAGTTGCCGAGGTGCTTGCTGCCGGTGGGCTGGATGCCGGAGAAGATGCGCCGCGCCCCGCCGGCGCGCCCACTCGACTCAGCCATCGGCCGCACGCTGCGCCTGCGCGGCGCTCTGTTCAGGGCGGTAGCGGAGCACCGGCTCGCGCACCGCGCGCGCCTCGTCGAGGCGCCCGACCGGCGTGGTGTGGGGAGCGCTGCGCAAAAGCTCCGGCTCGCTGCGCGCCTCATCGAGGACCGCGATGATCGCGTCCGCGAGCTCGTCGATCGTCTCCTTGGTCTCGGTCTCGGTGGGCGCGGTCATCAGCGCCTCCTCGACCAGCAGCGGGAAGTAGATCGTCGGCGGGTGCACGCCGTGGTCGAGCAGGCGCTTGGCGAGGTCGAGCGTCTTGACCTTCAGCTCGCGTCGCAGCGGCGCCCCGGAGAGCACGAGCTCGTGCATGCAGAGCTTGCCGTAGGCGAGCGGCAGCAGCTGCGCGACGCGCGCATCCGACAGGCGCGCGAGCAGGTAGTTGGCGTTGAGCACCGCCGCCTCGGCGACGTCCTTGAGCCCCGCCGCGCCAAGCGAGCAGATGTAGGCGTACGCGCGCACGAAGGTGCCGTAGTTGCCGTGGAAGGAGCGCAGCCGCCCGATCGAGCGCGGCTGATCGTAGTCGAGCGCAAAGGCGCCATCCTCGCCGCGGGTCACGCGCGGCACCATCAGATAGGGCTCGATGCGCTCCGAGACCGCGATCGGCCCCGAGCCGGGGCCGCCGCCGCCGTGGGGCTGCGTGAAGGTCTTGTGCAGGTTGAAGTGAACGATGTCAAAGCCCATGTCGCCCGGGCGCGCATGTCCGAGGATCGCGTTGAGGTTGGCGCCGTCGTAGTAGAGGATCGCCCCGACCCCATGGATGATCTCGGCGATCTGCGCGATGCGGCGCTCGAAGATGCCGAGCGTGTTGGGGTTCGTCAGCATCAGGCAAGCGACCTGCTCGCTCACCTTGGCTTCAAGGTCGGCAACATCGACCATCCCCTCCGCGTCGCTCTTGATCGTGAGCGGACGCAGGCCGGCCATCGCGACCGTGGCGGGATTGGTGCCGTGGGCGGCCTCCGGGATCAGCACCAGCGGGCGCTCCTGGCCGCGCTCGGCGTGGTAGGCCCTGCTCAGCAGCACGCCCGCAAGCTCGCCCTGCGAGCCTGCTGAGGGCTGCAGCGAGACGTGCGGCAGGCCCGCGATCTCCGCGAGCGCGCGCTCCAGGCGCCACATCAGCTCGAGCGCGCCCTGCGCGCGGCGGGCGTCCTGCAGCGGGTGCAGCCGCGCGTTGCCGGGCAGCGCCGCAAGCCGCTCGTGCAAGCGGGGGTTGTGCTTCATCGTGCACGATCCCAGCGGGTAGATCCCCGAGTCGAGGTCGTAGTTGAGCTTGGAGAGGCGGACGTAGTGGCGGACGATCTGCGGCTCGGAGAGCTCGGGCAGGGCAGGGGGCGCCCGCCTCAGCAGGCGATCCTCGATCAGCTGGGCGGGGTCGACGGGGGGCACTTCAAGCGGCGGCGGCGAGAAGGCGCGCCGGCCCGGCCGCGAGCGCTCAAAGACCGTCGCGCTCATCGGTGCGCACCGCTCAGCAGCGGCCCCCCTGCGCGCAGGGGCACGATGTCAGAGAGCGCATCCTGCAGCGAGCCCGCCAGGGCATCGATCTGCGCGCGTGTGCGCCGCTCGGTGATCGCCACCAGCAGCCCCTCCTGATCGCCCTCGCGCCCCGTCAGCCCCGCCAGCGCAAGACCCGGGTTGATCCCCTGCTCGATGCACCGCGAGCGCACCTCCTCCACCCTCGCGGGCAGGCGCAGCGCCAGCTCGCGGAAGCAGGGGCCGCTGTAGAGAGCGCTCACGCCCTCGATCGCAAGCAGCCGCGAGCGGGCGTAGGCGGTGCGCGCAAGCAGCAGCTCGCCCAGCTCGCGCAGCCCGCGGGGCCCGAGCCACACGAGGTAGAGCAGGCCCGCCAGGGCGTTGAGCGCCTGGGCGGTGCAGATGTTCGAGGTCGCCCGCTCGCGGCGGATGTGCTGCTCGCGCGTCTGGAAGGCAAGCACGTAGCCGCTGCGCCCGGCGTTGTCGGTGGTCTGCCCGGCGATCCGCCCGGGCATCCGCCGCAGCAGCTCGCTGCGGGCGGCGAAGAAGCCGAAGGAGGGGCCGCCGAAGTCAAGGCGCCCGCCCAGCGGCTGGCCCTCGCCGCAGGCGATGTCCGCGCCGTAGGCGCCCGGCGGCGCGAGCACCCCCAGCGTGAGCGGGTCGACGGATACGCAGGTGAGCGGCGCCTCTGAGGAGCCAGCGCGCTCGCACAGCGCGGGGGCGTCCTCGATCACGCCATAGAAGTTGGGCTGGGCGAAGAGCGCGATGATCGGCCGCGCGCCCGCAGCGCCCGCAAGCGCTTGCCGCCACGCTTTGAGGTCGGTGCGGCCTGAGCCGTCTTCGGCGAGCGGCACCTCGACCAGCGGGCAGCCATAGCCGCGGGCGTAGGTGGCAAGCGTCTGCAGCGCATGCGGGTGCAGCCCTGCGCTTGCCAGGATCGGGCCCTCCCCGCGCTGGCCTTTTGCCATGTAGGCGGCAGCGGCGAGCGCCGAGGCGCCATCGTAGAGGGAGGCGTTTGCAACCTCCAATCCGGTCAGCTCGCAGATCGCGCTCTGGTACTCGAACATGATCTGGAGATTGCCCTGCGAGACCTCAGGCTGGTAGGGGGTGTAGGGGGTGAGCAGCTCGGAGCGCTCGCAGAGCATGTCGATGAAGGCGGGCACATAGTGGTCGTAGAAGCCGCCACCGCAGAATGAGACCTCCTGCTCGACGGAGACGTTGCGCGCGGCAAGCGCGCTGAGGTGCTCGTAGACCTCCTGCTCGGAGCGCCCCTCCTGCAGGTCTCCGAGGGCGAGCTCGCGCTGCAAGGCGACCTCCGCGGGGATCTGAGCGGCAAAGAGCTCCTCGACGCTGTCCACGCCGATCGCCGCGAGCATCGCCGCGCGATCGGCGTCGGTGATCGCGGTGTAGCGACTCAAGCGCTGCTCGCCCCTCCGCCGGCAAGCAGCGCGCGGTAGGACTCCGCGTCCATGAGCGCCTCGCGCTCGCCCTCATCCGCAAGCCTGATCCGCACCAGCCAGCCGGCCCCGTAGGGGTCGGCGTTGATCGGCCCCGGGTCCTGGCCGAGCGTCTCATTCACCGCGATGATCTCCCCTGACAGCGGCGCGAGAACCTCCGCGACAGCCTTGACCGACTCGATCTCCGCGTACATCTCGCCCTGGCGCAGCTGCGTGCCGAGGGCGGGCGGCTCATAGAAGACCACCTCGCCGAGCGTGTCCTGCGCGTACCAGGTGATGCCGAGCGTCGCCTCCCCATCCTCGATCCGCGCCCAGTCGTGCTCGGGGTGGTAGAGAAGGTCGTCCGGATAGTGCTCGGCGGCAGCAGAGTCGCTCATCGGGGCAAGTTTCGCAGACCGGGCGGCCGCTGGCAGAGCCGGCCGCGCACATCCGCGCATTTGCCCGCATGCAGCGGAAAAGTCCGATCCGAGCGCTTGCGCAGCGAGTTGACGCCGGCACGATCGTGAGGCTCGATCGACGAAGCTCCTTGGCGATTCGGCCGCGCCACCGCATGGCGTTCGAGCTGCTGGGCCGCCGAGGCTCTCCGGCCCCCGCTGCGCCGGCAGCCGCCTTGCCGCTCGACCGTCAGCGGAAGAGAGGGCGCGCGGCGACGACCGCGCGGCGCAGGCGCCCGCGCACGTCGATCACAAGCTCGCTGCCGACCTTCGCGCTCTCGCTGGGAACGTAGGCGAGCCCAATCCCGCTGCCAAGCAGCGGCGAGAGGGTCCCGCTCGTGACCACCCCGCCGCCGGCGATCGGGTTGCCCGCGCGCGCGATGCCCGCCTCCAGGAGGCGGAAGGGCACAAGGCGCTCGGCGGTCCCCTGCTCGCGCGCCCGCCGCACTGCGCCGGCGCCGATGAAGCCCGTCTCCTCCTTGCAGAAGGCGCCCAGACCGGCTTCAATCGGGTTGCGAGCCTCGCTGAGCTCGTTGCCGTAGAGCGGCAGGCAGGCCTCGATGCGCAGGGAGTCGCGCGCCGCCAGCCCGGCCGGCCGGGCGCCGGCGCCGATCAGCGCACGCCAGAGCTCCGGCGCCAGCTCGGGCGCGCAGAGCAGCTCAAAGCCATCCTCGCCGGTGTAGCCGGTAGCGCAGATCAGAGCGGGAACGCCGGCAACGGTGCCCGGGCGAGCGTGCATGCGCGCGGGCGCCTCCCCGTCGCAGAGCGGCGCCAGCAGCTGCCGCGCCGCGGGTCCCTGCAGCGCCAGCAGCGCGTAGCGGTCGGCCGCGTCCTCGATCTCAAGCTCATCGCCGCGCAGCTCAAGCTCGGTGGCGCATGCGCGCAGCCACTCAAGATCGCGCCGGTGGTTGGCGGCGTTGGTGATGAGCAGATGGCGCTCATCCTCCAGGCGGTAGGCGATCAGGTCCTCGAGCACCCCGCCCTCGCGGTTGCAAAGCAGCGCGTAGAGCGCACGCCCTCCCGCGGTGCGCTCGATGTCGTTGCTGAGCACCCGCTGCAGAAGCCTTTGCGCCCCAGCTCCGGAGAGCTCGATCTCGCCCATGTGCGAGACGTCAAAGAGGCCCGCATGCTCGCGGACCGCCATGTGCTCTTCGCGCAGCGGCGAGGCGCCGGGGTAGTGCAGCGGCATCGAAAAGCCCGCAAACGGCGCCATCCTCGCGCCGGCCGCAACATGAACGTCGCTGAGCGGCGTGCGTGCAAGCTTGCCGTCGATAGGCCGCTCGTGCACGTCGCCTGCCGCTCTGGCCGCCGGCAGAGTCTTCTCGCCGCCCGCTGTCATCTACGCCCAGGCTACCGGTGTGGCGACCGGCGCGCCGAGGGGTCTTGCAACGGCGCCTTGTGTGTGGGAGCATGAGCGCCGGCGCTGCCGCTTGTAGCGTCGGAGCCCCGTGCGCAAGCCGGGGCAAAAGCGACAAGAGGAGGTTGAAGATGGCCAATCGGCTCAGAGCGCGCGTGGGCCTTTGCTCGTGCGCGACGATCGCTGCGGCGCTGGCTGCCTGCGTCCTTGCGGGCGCCCCCGCCGCCGAGGCTGCGACACCGCCGCAGCAGGATCCCTTCTACCGCTATGAAGGAGCCACGCCGCTTGGCGCGATCGCGCCGGGCACGGTGCTCAAGACGCGCACGCTCTCCTACCACGTGCTCGGCATAGAAACCCCTGTGAAGGCCGTTCAGCTGCTCTACCGCTCCGTCGGCGAGCTTGGCGAAGCGACCGTCAACGTCACCTCGGTGCTTGAGCCCACCTGGCACTTCGGCCCGCCGCCGGTGATCTCCTACCAGTCCTTCTACGACTCGCTCAACCCCGAAGACGAGCCCTCCTATGCGATCTCGGGCGGGGTCACGCTCGGCGGCCTGATCCCAAATGTGGAGTCGATCCTGATCGCCCCGGCGCTGCTCGGCGGCGACGCGGTGGTGGTCACGGACACCGAGGGTGAGGGCGCGGACTTCGCAGCTGGGCCCGAGTACGGCTTCAACACCATCTACGGGCTGCGCGCGGCGCTCTCCTCCCCTGCGACCGGGCTGGCAGCAACCGGCAAGATCGGCCTGATCGGCTACTCGGGCGGCGCGATCGCCACCGAGTGGGCGGCGGAGCTGGCCCCCCGCTACACGCCTGAAGTCAACCGCCTGATCGTCGGGGCAGCCTTCGGCGGCACGCTTGTCGACCCCGCCCACAACCTCCGCTACGTCGAAGGCTCCAGCACCTGGGCGGGCGTGATCCCGATGGCGCTGATCGGCGTTGGGCGCGCCTTCCACACCGATCTGAAGCCCTACCTGAGCGAATACGGCCTGCAGCTCTACGAAAAGCTGCAGCGGGCATCGATCATCAACGTCCTCGGCCAGTACCCCGGACTCACCTGGAGCCAGCTCGTGAAGCCGCAGTACCCCACCCCGGAAAGCATCCCCGCCTACGTCGAAGACGCCAACCGGCTGATCATGGGCAGCGGCGGCACACCGACGGTGCCCCTCTTCATCGGCCAGGGCGCGGGCGGCGAACTGGAAGGCACGCCCGGTGACAAGCCGGGCATCGGCCCTGGCGACGGCGTGATGATCGCGGGCGACGTGCGCACGCTCGCGCGCGAGTACTGCAGCCGCGGCGTGCCTGTCGACTACGTCGAATACGAACATCTGAGCCACGTGCTCGCCGCGCTGCAGTGGCTCCCGGAAGCAGTCTCCTGGATGGTCGGCCGCCTGATCGGCTTCCCGGCGCCCCAGGACTGTGGCGCGATCGCTCCGGGCAACCCGCTGACGCCGCTGCCCTGAGGGCGTTGCCCTCCCCGGCTGTCGCTTGCGCGCTGCGCACGGCGGCCGGGGCGGGCGCGCTCAGCGCAGGAACGGCGGCACTTCGATCTCCTCCTCGGAGATCTCAAGCGAGGAGATCTGGCCACGGTCGATGCGCGGCGAGCGGTCGGGTCGACCTGAGCGCTCGCCGCGCGAGCGGGCGGAGCGGCCGCTGTAGCGGCGGTCGAAGCCGGTGCCGATCACGGTCACCCGCACCTCCTCGGTCATCGACTCGTCGATCACCGCGCCGAAGATGATGTTTGCCTCCGCATCGGCGGCGGAGTGCACGACCTCGGCGGCGTCGTGGACCTCGAACAGCCCGAGGTCGGTGCCGCCTGTGATGTTGAGCAGGATCCCGGTTGCGCCGTCGATCGACTCTTCAAGCAGCGGCGAGGAGATCGCAGCCTTGGCCGCCTCCGCACAGCGGTTCTCGCCGCTGGCGTTGCCGATGCCCATCAGCGCCGAGCCGGCGTCGTGCATGATCGTGCGCACGTCAGCGAAGTCGAGGTTGATCAGGCCCGGGATCGTGATCAGGTCGGTGATCCCCTGGATGCCCTGACGCAGCACATCGTCGGCGGCGCGAAAGGCATCGAGCATCGAGGTGCGCCGCTCAACCACCGAGAGCAGGCGCTCGTTGGGGATCACGATCAGCGTGTCGACTACCTCGCGCAGGCGCTCGATGCCCGCGCGCGCCTGCTTGGCGCGCTGGGCGCCCTCGAACTCGAAGGGACGCGTGACGACGCCGACGGTCAGCGCAGCAACCTCGTTCTTGGCGATCTCCGCGATCACCGGCGCGGCGCCGGTCCCCGTGCCGCCGCCCTCGCCCGCGGTCACGAAGACCATGTCGGCGCCCTTCAGCGCCTCCTTGATCTCATCGCGCGACTCGGAGGCGGCCTGCAGCCCGATTTCCGGATTGGCGCCCGCGCCCAGGCCGCGCGTGGACTCGCGGCCGATGTTGAGCTTGATGTCGGCCTCGAGCATCTCGAGCGCCTGGGCGTCGGTGTTGGCGGCGATGAACTCCACGCCGCGCAGGCCCGCATCGACCATGCGGCTGACCGCATTCGAGCCGCCGCCGCCGACTCCGACGACCTTGATCACCGCCAGGTAGCCGCCGCTCTCCATTTTTCTGTCTGAAGCCTCCACTAACTGTTAAGGGTCGCACATCCCGCGTCTGAATGCGATCTTGAAGCGTTGACGATACGTGGGGAACTTCGCCACGTCAACCGCTACACAAAATATCGCAAGGCGCGTTGCACGCTTTCGGGGCTCGGATCTCGGCTCAGAATCGCCTTTCGGGCATAGCTCTAAACCTCAGCTTCAGCATTAGTCTCTCAGCCCCCTGGGGCGCTCCCCCCTTCGGCGCCGGGCGTGCTGCCGGCTGCCGATTCGGCTCCGCTGCTCGTAGCGGGTGCGCCTTCGCCGCCGGGCGCTTCGCCGCCGGCCTGCGCGCCTGCTGCTTCGGAGCCGCCCCCGCCGCCGCTCGGCGAGAGCGCTTCGGGGCTGGCAGAGGGACCGGCGCCGAGCGCACGCTGAAGCGTTGCGACCAGGCCGGCCTGCTCAGCCGTCGATCCAGCCGCGGAGCCGACGGCGCCATTCGCGCTGCCGGCGCCTGCGCCGGCGGCTTCGCTGCCTGCGAGCATGCCGGCAGCCGGGCGCTGCGGTTCGCGCACATCGACATAGCGCAGCTGGGCAAGATTTGTGGCAAGCAGCACTCGGGCCAGCGAAAGCCACTTCGCGCGTGCTGCTTCGCCGTCGCCCAGGTAGACGGTGAGGCCATCGCGCAGCGTCGCCGTGACACCCTTGGCGCCGTCCTGCAGCGAGCCCACATACGGAAGCAGCGCTTCCGGAGCCGCCCCCAGCAGCGTCAGGTAGGAGTCGAGCGGCTGCTCATGGGTGTCGGCGCTGCTGAGCGCTGGCACCTGCAGCACGGGAAGCGCGCTACGCGCAAGGCCGCCGCCAAGCAGGGCGCCGTCGGCCGCGGCCGCGCTGCGTGCCCCGTCGGACGCCTGCAGGATCGCAACAGGCAGCTGCTCCTGGACGCTGATCCGCATCGCGTGCGGGAAGGAGGTCGATATGGCGAGCGACCGCACCTGCGGGAACGCTGAGAGCGCCCGCCGCAGCGCCCCGGCGCTTGGCGCAAGCGTGCTCTGACGCCGCGCGGCCGCCCGCAGCGTCGCTTCGATCGTGGACGCCTGCGGCCCACGCACGCCGCTGATCCGCACTTCGGAGACCGCCACGAGCGGTGAGCTGCGAAACCAGAGGAACGCCGCGCCGAGCAGCGCAGCCGCCGCGAGGCCGGCCAGCAGGCGCAGGCGCCAGCTGCTCGCAAGTTGCAGCGCAAAAGCGCCGCCCGCGCCCGCGCGAGCGCGCTTGCCGGCGACAGAGCGCGCGCCTCTGCGCGCGCGCAGCCGCTCCAGGCGTGCCGCCAACACCGAATCCATTGACTATGGGTTCGCGCCCGCGCGCGCAAGCCCTGCCGGCGAGCGCCAGGCGCCTGCGCTCGAGCGCTCAGGGCAGCTCGATCTCGCCGAGCGTGCGCACCTCGGTCTCAAGCTCGATGCCAAAGCGCTCCTGCACGCGTCTGCGCCCCTCGGCGATCAGCGCAAGGATGTCCGCCGTCGAGGCGCCGCCCGTGTTCTCGATGAAGTTCGCGTGCTTTATGGAGAAGCGCGCACCGCCGATGGCAAGCCCCCGGCAGCCTGCGGCCTCAAGCAGCTGGCCGGCGCTCCTGCCGTCTGCCAGCTCAGCGGATGGGTTCTTGAAGGTCGAGCCGAAGGTCTTGATGCCGCGCGGCTGGGCGTCGTGACGGCTCCTGCGCATCCTTGCGATCCGTGCCGCGATCGCCTCAGGATCCTCCTCTCGCAGGCGGAAGCAAGCGGCGGTCACGATCTCGCTGCCGGAGGCAAGCGCTGAGGAGCGGTAGCCGAAGCGCAGCGCGGAGGCCTCGCGGCGCGCGAGACCCTGTGCGGTTGCGATCTCGACGTGATCGAGAGCTTCAGCCAACTCGCCGCCGTAGGCGCCCGCGTTCATCCGCACCGCTCCGCCAACGCTGCCGGGGATGCTCACGCCGAACTCGATCCCTGCAAGCCCCGCCCGCGCCGCGCGCGCAGCGATCGCGGGCAGGCGCGCCGCACCGCCGCAGTCGATGCGGGTGTCGTGCACCTCGATCTTGGCAAGCTCGCGGCCAAGCTTGATCACCAGCCCGCGGACTCCGGCGTCGGCGACGAGCAGGTTTGAGCCCGAGCCGAGCACCGCCACGGGGAGGCCTTGCGCCTCGGCCCACGCCAGCAGCGTCACGACCTGCGCTGCGGAGCGCGCGCGCGCAAAGAGCTCCGCCGCGCCGCCCGCCCGAATCGTCAGGTACGGCGCAAGCGCCACGTCGCGCTGCACGCCGGAGGGCAGCTCGCCGCTCATCGCGGCTCGCTCTGCGCCGTCGCAGCGACGCGGTCGCGCTCGCTTGCCAGCTCCTTTTGGAGCCCCGCCGAAGCCAGCGCGTGCGCCAGCCGATCGCAGTCCCCGGCGCCCATCACCACGCAGACGTCGCGCGCACGCAGGGCGCCCGCCAAAACCTGCAGGGCTTCGCGCTGGCGCGGGAGCCAGTAGACGGTCCGCCCGCGCGCGGCCTGCGCCGCGGCCGCTGCCACCAGCAGGCCGCTCACGCCCGGATGATCCTGCGCGCGCTCGCGCGCGGGGTAGACATCGAGACAGGCGACCACATCCGCAGCCGCAAGCGCCTGACCGAAGCGGTCAGCGAAGAGCGCGGTGCGCGAATAGAGGTGCGGCTGGAAGGCCGCGACGAGCCGCCCGCCCCGCTCCTCTGCGATCGGCCGCGCCGCTGCAAGCGTGGCCTGCACCTCGCTTGGGTGGTGGGCGTAGTCGTCGTAGATCAGCGCTCCCGCGCCGCTGCTGCCAACCAGCTGCAGCCTGCGTGCAGCGCCGCTGAAGGAGGCGAGGCCGGCGGCTGCCAGCTTGAGGTCGGCCCCTGCCAGCTTTGCGGCCGCGAGCGCGCCCGCGGCATTGCAGGCGTTGTGGGCTCCGGGCACGCGCAGTTGCACGCGCACCTCGCCAAAGCAGAAGTGCGCGCCTGAGCTGCTGAGCTCAAGCTGCTCAGGCGCGTAGGCAAGAGCGTCGCCCCTGCGCAGCGCAAGCAGCTCCGGGCGACTGCAGATCGCCGCCTTGGGCGCACGCTCGAGAAAGCTCGCGAAGAGCTCGCGCAGCTCCGCGAGCGAGGCGAAGGCATCGGCGTGGTCAAGCTCGACGTTGGTCAGCACCGCGATCTCGAGGCGCAGCGCAAGCAGCGAGCGATCGGACTCATCCGCCTCGACGATCAGCCACTCTCCATCGCTCCAGCCGCCGTTGGCGATGCCTGCGCCCGGCGCGGCGCCGATCAGCCATGAGGGGTCGAGGCCGGCGGCGCGAAAGGCATGCAGGCACATCGCCGCGGTTGTCGTCTTGCCGTGCGTGCCGGCGATCGCAACGGTGCGCTTGAGCGCTGAGAGCTCGCCAAGGAGCTCCGCGCGGGAGCGGCAGCGAAGGTTGCGCCGCCTGGCCTCGGCAAGCTCAGGGTTGTCCTGCGCGATGGCGCTGGATGCGACAACCTCGACGTCCGCTCCCGCCGGGATGTTCGCAGGGCTGTGTCCGATCACGACCGTCATGACCTGATCGCGCGCAAGCGCCTCGGAGTAGCCTGAGGCCTGACGATCGGAGCCGCTCACCGTGGCGCCGAGCGCGGCGCAGGCGCGCGCATAGGCGCTCATCCCCGCCCCCCCTGCGCCGATGAAGTGGATACGCCGGCCCGCAAAGGAGGCGCTGGGCGCAGCGCCTGAGCCATCGTCCGACGGCGATCCGATCCGAGCGCTCATCGCCTCCTGCCCCCAGTTGCGGCAGCGGCAGCTTCCACCTCCTGCGCGATCAGCGCAGCCGCATCGGTTCTGCCCAGCGAGCGCGCCGCCGCGGCCATCCCTGCCAGGCGCTTGCGGTCGCCGAGCAGCTCGAGCACTGCCTGGGCAAGGCGCTCGCCGCTCAGCTCGCGATCCTCGATCACGACCGCCGCGCCCGCCGCGGCGATGCGCGCGGCGTTGGCGCGCTGGTGATCGGCTGCGGCGTGCGGATAGGGCACGAGGATCATCGGCGCCCCGTGCGCTGCCACCTCCAGAACGGAGCCGCCCGCGCGGCAGACGACAAGATCCGCCGCGGAGAGCGCGAGCGAGAGCGCCTGGGGCTCAAGCAGCTCCCGCAGCTCATATCCAGAGCCCTGCCGATCCTCGCCAAGCCCACGGGCAAGCTGCGCGTATTCGCGCGCGCCGGCGATGTGCAACACGCGCGCGCCGGCGCCGGCCAGCGGCGCCCTCGCAGCGAGCGCGGCAGCGTTGATCCGCGCCGAGCCGAGCGAGCCGCCGAAGATCACGACAAAAGGCTGGCCCTCAACGCAGCCAAGCTGCGCGCGCGCCTGCTCGCGCGCGATCGGCGCCGCGGGCAGCGGTCGCCCGGTCACGACGAACCGTCCGCCCCGAGCACCGGCGATCGGGAAGGCAAGGCAGACACACCGCGCGTGTCGCGCAAGGATGCGGTTGGCAAGCCCCAGGTGGCTGTCGGCCTCAGTCAGCACGAGCGGCAGCCGCAGCAGGATCGCCGCGGCGCCGACGATGCCGGCACTGTAGCCGCCGCTCCCGAGCACGACATCGCAGCGCGCGCGCCGCAGCGCGCGCGCTGCGGCGATGACGCCCGCGCCGGAGCGCAGGAGCGCCCTTCCTGCGCGCAGCGGGTTGCGCCGGTCAAGGCCGGCGGCCGGGATGCGCTGCAGAGGGAAGCGCGCCTCCCGGACCAGCTGCACCTCCGCGCGATCGCCGCCGATGACCGTGACGAGCGCGCCACGACGGCGAAGCTCGTCTGCCACCGCCAGCGCGGGCAGAACGTGGCCAGCGGTCCCCGCCGCCGCCACGGCGACGCGCAGCGGCTCTGCTCGCGGATCCTGTTCAGGCTGAACGTGCACGCGCGGATCTTTGCGCGCGCGCCCCAGCGGTGCCGGCCGCTCGCGCCCCGGCGCCCCGGCCCACGCCGCCGGCCCCTGCCGCCAAGCGGTGCGGCGATCGCTGACGCGGGCGCCGGTCGGGGAGCGCGCGAACATGAGCGCTCGCGCCGCCGGCGACCGCCTGCAGCAGCCCGCTTGCGCAGCACATCACGATCAGAGAGGAGGCGCCGTAGGAGACGAAGGGCAGCGGCACGCCCGTCAGCGGCGCCAGCCCGAGCACGGCAAAGACGTTCAGCAGCGCCTGCGAGAGGATCAGCGCGCAGCAGCCCACCGCGATCATCGCTGAATAGAGGCTGCGCGCCTTGCGCGCCGTGCGCAGGCCGGCATAGGCGATCATGCCGTAGAGGGAGAGCAGCGCGCAGAGCCCGACCACGCCAAGCTCTTCGCCGATCACCGCGACGATGAAGTCGGTCGGTGCCTCGGGCAGGTAGAAGGCCTTCTGCACCGATTGCCCGGGGCCAACGCCGAAGATGCCGCCGTTGCCCACCGCGATCTGGGCCTGGACCTCCTGGAAGCCCGAACCGGCGGCGTGCGCCCAGGGGTTCAGGAACGAGGTCAGCCGCGCGCGGGCATAGGGCTGGGCAAGCGCATAGAGCAGGACGACCAGCGCGAGCGCGCCCGCGATTCGGCCCAGATGCGAGAGCGGGATGCCCGCGGCGAGCAGCATCGCGAAGATCGTTGCGACGATCACCATGGCTGAGCCGATGTCCGGCTCGGAGGCGACCAGCGCGGCCCCTGCGCCACAGACCAGCAGCAGCGGGCGCGCCAGCTCCTTGATGCTCATCACGCGAGCAGGCCGCTTGGCGATCAGCGTCGCCGAGTAGAGGATCAGGGCAAGCTTCATCAGTTCGGCGGGCTCGAAGATCAGCGGGCCGGCGCCCACCCAGCGGCGCCCGCCGTTGACGGAGACGCCGATGTGCGGGATGTGCACCGCGAGCACGAGCACGAAGGCGAGGACAAGCAGCGGTCCGGAGATGCGCGGGATCAGCTCGATACCGCGCCTTGAGGCTAGCGCCATGATCGCGAGGCCGACGCCGCCGAAGAGGATGAACTTGACCAGGTAGGAGGTGCCGCTGCCACCTTCCAGAACGCTGGTCGCAGAGGAGGCCGAGTAGACCATCACCGCGCCGTAGGCAAGCAGGCAGAGCGTCGCGGTCAGCAGGATCCGCTGCTCGGTGCTCTGGGTGCGCGTCTGACGTGCCATCCGCGACCCTTTCGACGCTGGAGCGCAGATGCCTTGCCAGCGCCACCGCCACGCCGGCGAGAGCTGCGCTGCGGGCGCCCCGGCGGGATCAGCGCCGCGGCACCAGCAGCGACCGCACCGTCGCCTTCAGCTGCAGCTCCGTGACCTGAGGCGAGCAGCCGCCGGCGGCCTCTGGCACCGCGCTCACCCGCAGCGAGACGCGCAGCGCCTCCCCGATGCGCAGGCGGGCGGCAAGCGCCCTGGGCAGGGCGATGCGCAGCCTCCGCGCGCGCCTTACGGAGACAGAGAGCGCGCGCAGCGCTCGGCCTCTGGCCTTGCCCCGCAGGTGGAAGCGCAGCTCGGGCGTGATCCTCAGCGTTGCCGGGGCGCTGAGGCCCACCAGCAGCCGCAGCCCGAGCAGGTGGCGCTTGCCCACAAAGAGCGGTGAGCGCTTGGGCGTAATGCCTGCAATCTTGACGGCGAGCTTGGGGCAGAGCGGCGTCGTCGTTGCGTGGGTGGTTGTCGTGGTGGTGCTGGTGGTCGTCTGTGAGGTGATGCTCGAGCTGCTTGAGGTGGTCGTCGTGGTGCTCGTTGTCGTAGCTTCGATCTGGAAGGAGCGCTGAATGGACGGTGCCGCTTCGTAGTCGGCGTTGCCCGCCTGCGTCGCTTCGATCGTGCAGGTGCCCGGGGCGATCAGACGGGCGATCGCGCCGGAGACGCTGCAGGTTGCTGGCGTGAGCGACTTGAAGCTCACTTCAAGGTGCGAGGACGCGCTTGCGCTGAGCGCGACGCTCGCTTCGCTGAGCGTGTGGTTTGCAAGCGCTTCGAAGCTGATCGTCTGGCTGTCCTTGCCGACGGACACCGACTCCCCGGTGGCGTTGCAGGCGCCTGCCACTTCGCTGTTGTTCGCATCGCCGGAGTAGGTGGCGATCCAGCGGTAGGCGCCGGGCGCCGATGGAGCGTATTCAGGCGAGGAGTAGGCGCCATCGCCCGTGACGGCCACGGGCGGGGAGGTATAGGCGGGGGCGCCGGTGCAGGCTTCATCTTCGGGGCCGTACAGACGGAAGACTATCGAGCCGGTGGGGGCTTCCCCTCCTGCAAGGGTCGCTTCGTCCTTGACCTTGGCGCCGAGCCTGATCGCCGCCGGGGCGCTGGTGGCGAGGGTCGGGGCGGACTTGACGAAGGGAGCCAAGAGGTAGGTTTCGTTGCTCTCGCTGATCTCCGCGCGGCCGCCAAAGAGCACCATCTCTCCGGCGGCGGGGTCGTAGGCCATGGAGGCAGAGACACGGCCCGACGGGCTGGTGGTGATGGTCTGCTGTTCCCAGGTGGAGCCGTTGTAGGTCCAGGTTTCGTTGCTCTCGCTGGTTCCCGTGTAGCCGCCGAAGAGCACCATCTTGCCGGTGGCGGGGTCGTAGGCCATGGAGGCGCTTTCGCGTTCCGAGGGGCTGGTGCTGAGGGTCTGCACCGACCATTCAGGCGTCGGTGCTGCTGCCAGGGCCCCCGTCGGGAACGCGAGCGAGATCAGCGAGGCGATGCCAAGGGCAAGGACGGCGGCAGCGCCGCCAATCGCGCTATTGCCTTTGGCGAAGGTCTGGGCAAGCTCTCTTTTATTTGGGTGGCCTCCAGGTCGAACGGGTCATGAATTTGCCGCGCGGCGCCGGGTATCGCTCGAACAGCGGGTTGACAGCTGTACTAATCAGCAGCTCGGCATATGATCTAGGGAGCGGAAAGACTTTATGCGCTCAGCGCCGCCGGGCTGCCCGGATGGCAACCCGAGCAGCAGGGCCTTGCCACCTGGAGGGCTCGACCCGGCAGGCCACGGGCTGCCCTGCGAGGGTCGCGCAACCCCGCTCAGGAAGCGGCGCGCACCAGCTCGCGAAAGCGCTCCCCGCGCGCCTCAAAGGAGCTGAACTGGTCGAAGCTCGCACAGCCAGGGGAGAGCAGCACGACGTCGCCCGCGCGTGCGCGCTCGCGCGCCTCTCCAAGTGCGCGCTCGAGCGTCGCGCAGGCGATCATGCGCTCGTGCGCGCCGGCCAGCTCCGCAGCAATCCTCGGCGCGTCCTCGCCGATCAGGTAGACGGTGTGCACATGGCGCGCGAGGGGCGCGCGCAACGCGCGGAAGTCCTGGCCCTTGCCCTGCCCGCCGAGGATCAGGTGGATGCGTGGCGCAGCGCCCTCGCGGCTCTGTCCGTATGCGCGCAGCGCAACGAGCGTCGAGGCGATGTTGGTGGCCTTGGAGTCGTTGACGAAAAGGATGCCGCTTGCATCGGGCAGCTCCTCGAGGCGATGCGGCACGCCCGGGAAGTCGCGCAGGCCCGCGGTCACCGCCTCCGCGGGCACCCCGATCGCAAGACATGCGGCGGCAGCCGCCAAGGCGTTGTCGCGATTGTGGGCCCCGCGCAGCGAGAGCTCTGAGCTCTCCAGCAGAGCGCGGGCGCGGGCGCCGGGACGCTCGTCGCAGCGCCAGTAGATGCGCCCAGCGCGCGCGAAGACATAGCTCGAGCGCCCGCCGAAGACGACCAGCCGCGCCGAGCGCCCGAGCGCGCGCACCTCATCGGCGAGGCTCGCATGAACCAGCGCGATGTCGCCCCTGCGCTGGTTGGCGAAGATCCGCAGCTTCGCCCGCTTGTAGTCCTCAAAGGAGCCGTGGCGGTCGAGGTGATCAGGGGCGATGTTCAGCAGCACCGCCGCCTCCGGCGCAAAGGCGCTTGCGTCCTCCAGCTGAAAGGAGGAGGTCTCGCAGATCACCCGCTGCGGCAGCGCAGAGTGGGCGTCGGCAAGCAGCAGCTCGCTCAGCGCGCTGCCGACGTTGCCGGCGCTTGCCACCGCGATCCCGGCATGACGGTGGATGTGCGCTATCAGCTCTGTTGTCGTCGTCTTGCCGTTGGTGCCTGTAACCGCCACCACCGGCAGATCGAGCGTGCGCCAGGCCAGCTCCAGCTCGCCGATAACGCCAATGCCGCGCGCTCTCGCGGCATCGACAAGCGGCGCGCTTTGGGGAACGCCCGGGCTCTTCACAAGCGTCCGGATGCCCTCGAGCAGGCGCTCCGGTTCGCTGCCGAGGTGCAGCTGAATCCCCGCCTCCCGCAGCGCCCCTGCGCGCACCGGCATGCCCGCGTCCACGCCGATCACCCGCTCGCCGCGCGCCGCCAGCGCACGCGCGGCGGCAGCGCCCGACCGGGCCAGCCCGAGCACGAGATAGGGACCGGGCGGCGCCGGCGGGCGCCGCCCTGCGCGCGGGGAGCCCGACTCAGCCACGGACCGACTGCCTGTAGATGACAAAGCCGATCGCCGCGCAGACCGCCGCGACGATCCAGAAGCGCAGGATGATCTTAGTCTCGGACCAGTTGCGCAGCTCGAAGTGGTGGTGGATCGGCGCCATCAGGAACACGCGCTTGCCGCGCAGGCGGAAGTAGGCAACCTGGATCAGCACCGAGAGCGCCTCGATCACAAAGATCCCGCCGAGCAGGATCAGCAGGATCTCGGTCTTGGTCATCACTGCAAGGCCCGCGATCGCGCCGCCGAGCGCAAGCGCGCCGGTGTCTCCCATGAAGATCGTCGCCGGGTAGGCGTTGAACCACAGGAAGCCCACACAGGCGCCGACAAGAACTGCGGAGAAGAGCGCAAGATCGTATTGGCCAGTGTATGCGGTCATCCCGACGTAGGCCAAACCGACAATCCCCACCGAGCCCGCCGCAAGACCGTCGAGGCCATCGGTGAGGTTCACTGCGCTCGTGGTGCCGGCAACGACCAGGTAGATGAGCAGCGGGTAGGCGGGCCCGAGGTCAAGCTCGCCGCTGAAGAAGCGCAGCTCGAGCGTCGGCTGCAGGCCTGCAACCTGCGTGGCGACGAGCCAGAGTCCGAGCGCGACCGCGATCGTCACGAACAGCTTCGTGCGTGCGCGCAGCCCCAGCGAGCGCTTGCGCGTGAGCTTGACGAGGTCATCGGCGAAGCCGAGCAGACCGCAGGCGACGGTCGCGCCATATACAGCAAGCGACCGTGATTCATAGTTTGAGAGGATCAGGAAGGAGATCGAGAGCGCAGCAAGGATGATCAGCCCGCCCATCGTCGGCGTGCCGGCCTTGGTGCGATGGCCGACCGGGCCCTCCTCGCGGATCTGCTGGCCAAACTCGCGCTCGCGCAGAAAGGCGATGAACTTGGGCGAGAGAAATATGCAGATCAGAAGCGCCGCGGTGCCCCCGATCAGGACGCGCCCCATCAGCAGCGCCTCGAGTGCAAGACGCCGACACGCCGACAGAGGTCGCTCATGGCCGCAATGCTCCAGACCGCGTGTGCTCAGCTCGGCTGCAGCGCATCTTCCAGATCTCTTGCAACACGCTCGAGCCCAAGCGCGCGCGAGCCCTTGACGAGGACGGTGTCGCCGGGCCGAAGGAGCTTGAGCAGTCGCTGCGCGGCCTGTTGCGCGTCTTCGCAGGCATGCGCCTCGCAGGGGGCCTGCTGCGCAAGCGTTGCCGCACGTGGCCCAACGGCGATCAGCAGCGCCAGCTGCGCATCGGCGACCGCGCCTTTCAGCTCACCGTGCAGGGCAAGCTCCTGGGGACCGAGCTCGAGCATGTCGCCGAGCACCGCCACACGGCGCCCGGAGCGCTCCTCACCCAGCGCCGCAAGGGCGGCGCGCATCGATAGCGGGTTGGCGTTGTAGCAGTCGTTGATCAGGGTGATCCCCTCTGGCAGCGCGCGCCTTTCGCCCCGCAGCGGCTCGAAGTCGACCGCAAGCTCCCCCTCCGGCTCGATGCCAAGAGCGCCCAGCGCCCCCACGGCGGCGAGCAGATTATGCAGATTGTGAGGCTCGGTGAAGCTTGGGCACAGGCGCAGGCACCGACCGCTGAGGCTGCGAACCTCCAGAGACCCGTCGGGCAGTCGGCGCTGTAGCGCCACATCGCCCTCCTCTCCGAAAGTGATCGTGCGAAGGTCCGCGCGCAGATGCGGCGCGAGCAGCCGCTCGCCTGCGGGCAGCACCGCCGCGGCTCCGGCGCGCATGCCCGCGATCAGCTCGGCCTTGGCCGCCGCGATCGCCTCCAGCGACCCCAGCTGCTCCAGATGAACCGGGCCGATGTTGACGATCACACCGACATCGGGCTCGCAGATCGAGGTAAGCTGCGCGATCTGACCGGCGCCGCGCATCGCCAGCTCAAGCACCAGCGCCTCGGTGCGCCGCGGCGCGCGCAGAATCGCGAGCGGCAGGCCGATCTCGGTGTTGTAGTTGGCAGGCGACTCGGTGACCTGGATCTGCTTTGAGAGCAGCGCCGCGATCATCCGCCTGGTGCTCGTCTTGCCGGCGGAGCCCGTCACGGCGACCACCGGCACCGCGAGCTCCCGCCGCCAGGCCTGCGCAAGCGCGCTCAGGGCCTGCAATGGCTGGGGGTGCGCGATGATCGCCCCGGCCATCGCTTCCTCCCGCGACTGCGCAAGCAGCGTCTGCGCCTGCGGCGGGGGCAGCAGCACCCCCCAGGCGCCGCGGCCGAGCGCCTCGCGGGCAAAGCGCGCGCCGTCGGTGCGACTGCCGGGAAGCGCGACGAAAAGCTCGCCCTCCTCAAGGGCGCGAGTGTCGATCGCATAGCCGCTGGGGGTGCCTGGCGCCGCGCGCAGGACGCTCGCGCCGCTTGCGCCCGCGATGCGCCGCGCATCGAAGTCACACCCCGATCGGCGTTCCTGCGGCGCGGTGCCCTTGAGATCGGCGCTCACGAGCGCCGCACCTTCCCGGGCCGCGCCCCCGCCAGCGACAGATCGGCGCCTCCCGCTCCGCGCTCTGGGTCGCGCCAGGCTCCTGACGCCGCTGCGCGTTCGATCGCCTCGCGGGCCACGAGAGCGTCGTCAAAGGGAATGATGCGTCCCCCCTCAAGCTCTTGGCCACGCTCGTGTCCCTTGCCGGCGATCAGCACGATGTCCCCCGGCTCCGCGAGCGCGATCGCTTGCTCGATCGCCGCACCACGATCGACGATCACCTCGGTATCCGGTGCACCCGATTTGCGCCGGGCGCGCTCAACGCCCTCCATGATCTCGGCGATAATCGCCTCCGGACGCTCGGAGCGTGGGTTGTCGGAGCTGACGATCAGGAGATCGGCGCCGCGCGCTGCGGCCTCTCCCATCAGCGGGCGCTTGGCGCGATCGCGATCCCCGCCGGCGCCAAAGACGCAGAGCAGGCGACCCTTTGTCGCGGTGCCCGCCGTGCGCGCCGGCGCGCTCTCAAGCAGCTCGCGCGCGGCGGCGAGCACACGCGCCAGCGAGTCAGGGGTGTGGGCATAGTCGATCAGGACGGTGAAGGGCTGACCGACGTCGATCGCTTCCATCCGCCCGGGCACGACAAGCGGCCGCTCGAGCGCGGGCAGGAGCGGCTGGAGCTCGAAGCCCAGGGCGTGCAGCGCAGCCAGCGCGCCAAGGGCGTTCTCGACGTTGAAGCGTCCAGGCAATGAGAGCGTGACGGTGTCAGAGCCGCCCGGATGATCAAGCTGGAAGCGCGAGCCCTGCGGGCCGCTGCTGATGATGCGCGCGCGGAAGTCCGCTTGCGCGGCGGCGGTGCCCAGCTCGGGGGGCGCGTCGTCCACAAGGGCGAATGTGACCGCAGCGGGCGCTTCGGCGGCCAGTCGAGCGCCGAAGCGATCGCCGACGTTGATCACGGAGCTGCGCGGAGAAGATTCAAAGAGCCGCCGCTTGGCGGCGAAGTACTCCTCGATGGAGCGATGAAAGTCGAGGTGGTCCTGGGTCAGGTTGGTGAAGATCGCGCAGGCGAAAGCGAGGCCGTCGGTGCGGTAAAGGGCAAGTGCATGCGAGGAGACCTCCATCGCGCAGGCGCCGCTGCCGCCGGCAACCATCTGAGCAAGCGCGCGATTGATGTCGGGCGCCTCCGGGGTCGTGCGCGCCGCCGGCTCCTCGCGGGCGCCGACGATGCGCTTGACGGTGCCCATCAGCCCGCAGCCGACACCCGCCTGCTCGAGCAGGGCGCGCACCAAAAACGTCGTCGTGGTCTTGCCGTTTGTGCCGGTTACCCCCACCAGCGAGAGCGCCTGCGAGGGGTGGCCGAAGAAGGCGTCGGAGAGGGGGCCGAGCGCCGCGCGAACCGAGTCCACGCGCACCTCCGGGACGCCCAGCTCAAGCGGGCGCTCCACGAGCAGCGCGCTTGCGCCGGCGTCAAGCGCCGCCGGGGCGTGGTTATGGCCGTCGGAGCGGTAGCCGGGGATGCAGCAGAAGAGCGCGCCCGGCCGCACCGCGCGCGAGTCATAGTCGAGCGCGCTGATCGGCGTGGCGGAGCTCTCGGCCGCCGGTCCCTCCAGCAGCCGCGCGCAGCCCCGCAGCGAGCGCCCATCGGCGCCGAAGCAGGCCACAAGGAGCCCGCCAAGGGTTGTTGTCTGCTCTGGTTGCACCAGCGCGCAGTCTAGTTTCGCCGCCCCCGGGCGCTGCGGCGCGGGCGCCGCAGCTCGCGGTGCGACATCGCTTCGGGCACTCTGGTAAACAGAGCCAGGCGCAAACAGAGGCGCAACAGAAACCTAAAGGAGGCGCAATGAAAGTGATCGGGGCGGGTCTGCCGCGAACCGCGACCACGACCCAGATGATCGTCTTTGAGAAGCTCGGCTTCGGCCCCTGCTACCACATGCGCGACGTGCTCGGGAACATGGCCCAGGAGCTGCCCAAGTGGGAAGCGGCGGCCAAGGGCCTGCCCGACTGGCCGGCGATCTTCGGCGCGGCGCAGTCCACCTGCGACTGGCCCTCAGCGCGCTTCTACAAGCAGCTTGCCGACTACTACCCGGAGTCGAAGGTCATCCTGACCGTGCGTGACGGCGAGCGCTGGGCGCGCTCGATGCGCCAGACCGTCTGGGCGGTGTACGCGCCGGGCGAGATGACCTATTACCTCTCGCAGGCGCAGGGGCTGCTCGACCCCGATTGGGCGCGCTACATCAAGATCATGACAAGCATCCTCTGGGCGGATGTGACGGGGCCGCTGGCGCCCTTTGAGGCAACCTTCAGCGACGAGGGGCTGATCGCGGCGATGGAGCGCTGGAACGACGAGGTCAAGCGCACGATCGCGCCCGAGCGGCTGCTCGTCTGGGACCCATACGAAGGCTGGGAGCCGGTCTGCGACTTTCTCGAAGTCCCCGTGCCGGAGGAGCCGATGCCGCAGACCAACGACACCTCAGCCTTCCGCGAGGGCGTGGTCGGCGGCGCGATCGCAAAGATCAACGAGTGGTGGGAGGCGCGCGAGCGCCCGCGCGAAGGGCTGCACGGCGCGGCGCTGCCGGGCTGAGCGGCGCCCCCGAAGCTGCGTCGCCTGCGGCTGCGCAGCCGCGGGCGGCGGCTGCGCCCTCTGCCGCCTGCGCGACCCGCGCAGAGCACGCCGGCAAAGGCAGTATCACTGCTCAGTGGTATAGTTGTGTTCGATGAGCGCCCAGGTGCTTGAGCTCTGGCAGACCGAGTGGTGCCCGGCCTCCCACCGGGTGCGCCAGCGCCTGACCGAGCTTGGCCTCGACTGCCTGCTGCACCAGGTGCCCGTCGATCGGGAGGAGCGCACGGAGCTAGAGCGTGTCTGTGGAGTGCGGAGCATCCCGGCGCTGCGCTGCCCGGACGGCAGGGTGATCGCGGGCGAGGAGGCGATCTGCGCATATCTGGAGCAGAGCTGCAGCGCCGATCCTCACGCCGTGGAGGCGCACCGCGCCAAGGCCGCACGAGCGACCAAGCGTTTGGTTGAAGACGAGATGAAAGGAGCAGTCAGATGAGCAAGACGGAGATGGCCGCCGACAGCGATCGAGCGCACGGGAGGCTCTCCTCGGACGCCTACGCGATCACGAAGCAGACCGATCTGTCGCTCGAGCAGGCGACCGAGCGTGTGCGCTCAGAGCTGCAGAGCGCAGGCTTTGGCGTGCTCTGCGAGATCGATGTAGCGGCGACGCTGAAGGGCAAGCTCGGCATTGAGCGCGATCCCTATGTGATCCTGGGCGCGTGCAACCCGAGCCTCGCCCACCGCGCGATGGAGGCCGAGCCGGAGCTGGGCGTGCTGCTTCCCTGCAATGTCGTCGTCTATGAGCATGAAGGGCGCACTCACATCGCGGCTGTGAACGCCGAGCGAATGCTCTCGATCGTCGGCAACAAGCAGCTGGCGCCGATCGCAGAAGAGGTGCGCGAGCGCCTGGCGGCCGTCGTGCAGCGGGCGGCGGAGAGCTCGGGCTGAAGCTCCTCCCCGCTCCCCCCAGATCAGAGCGCGGGCGCGACACCTACGCAGCGCGCCGTGGCGCTCATCCCAGGCGCCCGAGGCGAGATCGCGCTCGAGCGCGGCGAGCGCGCGCTCCTGCACTCCCTCCGGCAAGCGCGGCCAGACCGACTGCGCCGCCCGCACGCTTGGATCGAGATTCCCCTCCGGGCGTGCCCAATAGGCCTCAAAGAAGCCGTCTTCGCAGTCGGCCGGAATCGCGATCGGCTCGATCCGGGCGCCGCCGAGGACCCGGGCGACCTCCGCCGCCGGCAGGAAGCGCTTTTGATCATCGACCAGCGCCTCGGGCAAGTAGTCGGTGATCATCCAGTAGCGGGCGAGCGCATCAATGTCAAATGTCAGCACGACCACCGGGCCACGCGCCACGCGGCGCAGCTAGCGCAGACCGGCGCGCTGATCGTCGAGTGGTAAACGCAGGTGACTGCCATCGCCGCCTCAGCGCAGTCATCGCCAAGCGGCAGCGCCTCTGCGCGGGCGGCAATCGCCGGCGCCAGCTGCGCGGGGCGCTGGGCCCACATCCCTGCGGAGGGCTCGATCGCAATCACATGTCGCTCCTCGGGCTCGTAGGAGCCGCAGCCCGCGCCCACGTTGACGACGCTGCGGGCCTCGCCTAGCGCCGCACAGATGCGCGCAGCGATCCGCGGGTCGGCGCGACGGCGGGCGGGGCAAGCGGTCGCGCAGCGGTCGTAGTCGATCGAGTGAGCGCCGCTGAAGCCGCCGACGCTATCGCCCGTCGGCAAAGCGGCTCCTTGCGCGCAGCAGCTCCACGACCTCCGCGGGCGCCTTCTGCGGGGAGCCCGCCGCGAAGGGCGGCCGCGGGTCGTACTCGATCGCCAGCTGGATCGCCTGCGCGATCTGATCGCCCGCGATCCGCGCCGCCAGCGCCAGCGCCATGTCGATGCCCGCAGAGACGCCCGCGGCGGTAACGACCTTGCCGTCGAAGACCACGCGCTCCTGCAAGACATCAGCTCCAAGCTCACCGAGCTTCTCGAGCGCCAGCCAGTAGCTGGTTGCGCGCTTGGCTTCAAGCAGCCCCGCCGCAGCGAGGATCAGCGAGCCGGTGCACACCGACGTGGTCCAGATCGAGGTCTCATGCGCCGCCCGCAGCCAGGCGTGCAGCGTCTCATCATCCATCAGCGCCGACTGGCCCGAGCCCCCCGGCACAACCACGATCTCGGGCGAAGGCATCTCGGAAAGCGCCCGCTCGGCGACGAGCGACAGCCCGCCTTCGGCGCGCTTTGGCCCCGGACGCTGGGCGACGAACGAGACCTCAGCCCCCGGCAGCCTGCGCAGCACGTCATAGGGGCCGATCGCGTCAAGCGCGGTCATGCGGTCATAGAGGAGGATCGCGACGTTCATCAGCTTGAATCTGTGAGCTCCTGTGGCCCCGGGCGTCCCGGCAAGAGGGGCGATCGGCATGCTGACCGGGTGCAAAAGCTTACTGCGCCTTAGCAACACGACAACCGATGAGCGGTCGCCGGCACAGAGTCGCACCTGCTCATTGAAGCGCTACACCTCTCTCGACGCCCACGACCAGGCGGCGATACGCGTTCACTGCCACCGAGTGGCTGCGTGAGCTCCTGGTCTCGGCCCAGGAGCGCTGGCCAGATATCACCGACCGCAGGGCATTGCTGCTCAAGCTGGCTGAGGAGGGTCACGGCGCCGTGCGCTGCGGCGACCGGCGGGCGGCAGCCGAGAAGCGTTCTGGCCCTGCGCAGGCGGCACTCGATCGTGTTCAGGCGCTAGTTGACCCCGAGCTGCTCCGCTCCGACCGGGCATCGAGCTGAGCGCGGTCCCCGCGCACCGACGCCGAGACGGGCGCGATCGCCCACAGCGCGCAACGCGCGCCTGTCGCCTCAAGCCAGCATCGCGTGCCGATCCCCGACCTGCTGATCGCAGTCTGCGCCCAGCAGCACCAGGCGGCAGCGGCGCATATCGATCGCCGCTTCGAGACGCCGGCGCAGGTGCTCTCCTTCACGCCCGTGCGCCTGCGCGCGTAGCAACCGCAAGGCGCCACGCGTCGGCCGCCACCCTGTCGATCGGCGGACGCCGGCCTCGGCCAGCTGGCGCCAAAAGCTGGCGCGCAAACACCGGCTCAGCCCGGCTAAACCGGATCTGGCGGCCGCTCGCCTTCGTAGTAGTCGACTGCATCGCCCAGCCGGAAGAGCTTGCGCAGCCCGCCGCCGCCGGGCAGCCGCTCGTAGGCGCCGAGCTTGGCCGAGTCGGGATAGATCACGATGTCAGGCTCACCACTGCTGCTGAACGCCAGCACGCGCACGGTCTCGGCGCTGCGATTGACAAGCTGGTGTGCGCCGCGCTCGCCGCGCGGGAAGACGACCACCTCGCCCTCCTCGAGCTCACGCCAGCCATCGGGGGTGCGCAGGCTGGGCTGACCGCTCAGGATCACGAGCAGCTCCTCCTCGGCAAGGTGGTGGTGGTAGGGGTACGCTGCCTGCCCCGCGGGCAGCTCCCAGAGGCTCAGTCCCAGGCGCTCGCAGCCGGCCTGAGCGCCGACTCGCGCGCGCTTGCAGCAGAAGCCCGGCCGCTCGCGCGGCTCGTCGAATTCAGGGCTGTTGATGTTTGGCACCGGCCAAAGGTAGCTGCAAACGCGGCGGAGGCCCATCGCAGCTGCCGCCGGCTGCGACCGCTCGCCAACGCGCCGGGCCCACGGTCTTCAGGCCCACTGGCTGCCCTTCGGCACCCCACCAGCGCCAGCGCGCGGATCGCCCTCCTCTGAGTGCGCGCGCTCGCGCAGGCGAGCCAGCGAAGCGCGCAGCAAGCGTGAGACGTGCATCTGGGAGATTCCCAGCAGGGAGGCGATCTCTGACTGGCTGAGCTCGTAGACGAAGCGCAGGAAGACCACCTCGCGCTCGCGCGGTCGCAGGGCGCAAAGCAGCCAACGCAGCCGGCTTGCCGCCTCCACCCCTCGCAACGCCTGATCCTCCCCGCCGAGGCGCTCCTCCTCGAAGCCCTCGCCGCAGCGCCCGGCGCCCTCCAGCGGCAGCGCCAGGTAGGCGCTCGCCGCGCAGCGCAGATCGCGCAGCTCTTCTTCGCTTACGGCAAGAGCCTGGGCAAGCTGGGCACGCAGCTCCTGCTCGCCGTGCGGGGCGTCCGCGAGCGCAGCGCTCACCCGCCACAGCTCAAGCGAGCGCTCGCGCGCAGGACGCGGGACGTGCAACGCCCAGGTGTTGTCGCGCAGATGGCGCTTGAGCTCGCCGCCGATGCTTGGCGCGGCGTAGGCCGTGAACGGCGTGCCGCGGGTGGGGTCGAAGCGCTCGATCGCCTGGAGCAGCGCTAGCAGCGCCACCTGCAGCAGATCCTCGAAGCGCTCCGCGGGCGTTACGTGGCGCGCGGCAAGGCTGCGCGCAAGCGGGGTGTAACGGCGCACAAGCTCCTCGCGCGCGCGCTGTGCACGCCGCTGCAGCTCACCGCTTGCTGGGGCGGGCGCGCCCCTCCGTCGACACTCGCGAGCGACGTTGATCTCCCACAGCGCGCGCTCGGTTGCGCGCAGCGCAACATCGCCGTTCTCTCCATGAGCCATCGTCCGACCTCCTTCTTGGCACTTTGCGCGCGGCGGTAGACGGCGCCAATGGCGTCAATGCGAATCTGGCTTCACGCCAAAGCAGCCCTCCAACAACCGCGCCATACAGGTCTGGGGCCGCTCCCTGGGGCTTTCGCGAAGTCAGCTGCGAAAGCTGTGAACGTATGGTGGCGTAAAACTATAGCAGTCCTGCGTCGCCGTCAGGGTGACGCGGGAGACGGCAGGCGATCAGCAGCCGATCTTGGCCGGATCGGCCACATTGGCGACCAGCTCGCCAGGGGCGCGTGCGCCCCGCAGCCGCCGGTCTAGTACGGGCCGCCTTCTTCGGGGGGCAGGTCGCGCTCTTCGCGCACGGCCGTCGTCACGCGAGCACGCCGCGCCGGTGCCCAGGAGAGCATGTAGAAGAGGGAGATGGCAAGCGCGACGATGCCGACTATCAGAAGGATCAGACCGACCGTGCGCAGCGAGACGCCTTCCACGCTTGCGGTGACTGCAAAGCGCAAGATCGCACCGGCAGCAATCAGCAGTATCGATGTGCCGACCGAGGGCATGGGCGATCAGAGACGCGGCGCCGCGAGGGCCGCTCTACCCCTTCTCGGCTCAGCCGGCGCCTGCAGCCCTCCCGCCGCGAGCATGTGGATCTTGACCTCGAGGCTCATTGCTCAATGCCAGGCTAGCGGATCGGGCGCTCGACGCAGCTGTGGCCATCAGCAAAATGCGACATGCTTCGGTTGTACCCAACCTCGGGCTCTCTCAAACATTGCATTTAAGAGCCTCGCGCCCAGAGCCCATTAACCATTAACCATACGCCGCGCACCGGAGTGCCGCGCAGCGCAGATCTGCAGAGCGAGCGGCTCGCAGCCGGTGTTTGCGTCCCAAGGCCGGCGGGTATCTCCATCTCGACACCTTCGAAAGGAGACCGGATGGTCGCGCTCTTCGTGCTCTTGCTGATCTTCGCCGTCTTCGGCGGCTTGGGCTTTGCCCTGCACATTCTCTGGTTGGTCCTCATCCTGGCGGTATTGCTATGGCTGCTCGGCTTCTTCGTTGGCGGCGTTGACTCCGCGCTGGGGCGCAGGCGCTGGTACCGCTGGTGAGGCGCCGAGCGCCCGCGCTCGGGTGCGGCTCGCACCGATGAGCCTCGCGCCGCGGCGCTGATCGCCGCCGGTCCGATCACCACAGCCAAAGCCGGCAAGCGCTTGCTCGTAGAGCGTCGGTGAGGCCGCGGCGCCAGGCGCGGCGCGGCGCTCGCGACTGCTCCTCTGCGCGCTGGTCGCCTTCAGGCCATGCGCGCGCCCCAAGCGCCGTCCGCCCCGATAAGTTCAGCGCTCATGGCAAACGCAAGCGCAGCCGAGACGCTTCCGGCCGAGGGCCCCCCGCACGCATCCGCCGGGCAAGCTCAGCGCAGCGCCCGCGCAGCGCTGATGGTGGGCGCGCTCGGCGTCGTCTTCGGCGACATCGGCACCTCGCCGCTGTACTCCATCCAGACCGTCTTTGAAGACCAGAGCCACGCGGTGCATCCCGTCCGCCCGGAGATCTTCGGCGTCATCTCGCTCGTCTTCTGGACGATCACGATCGTCGTCTCCGTCAAGTACGTCATCTTCATCATGCGCGCCGATGACCGCGGCGAAGGCGGCATCATGGCGCTCACCTCGATCCTGCGCCACTCGCGCATCGCCCGCACGCGCCTGATCACAGCGCTCGTCCTGCTCGGCGTCCTCGGCGCTGCCCTCTTCTATGGCGACTCCACGATCACGCCGGCGATCTCCGTGCTCTCGGCGATGGAAGGGCTGAAGGTCGCAGCGCCGGGCGTCTCATCGGCGGTCGTGCCGCTCACAGCGGTCGTGCTTGCCGCCCTCTTTGCGCTGCAGCGCTTTGGCACGCACGTGGTGGGGCGCCTCTTCGGTCCGATCATGCTGATCTGGTTTGCAGCGCTTGCGCTATTCGGCGGCAGCGAGGTCATCCGCCACCCATCCGTCCTGCAGGCGCTCTCTCCGACTTGGGGCGCGCGCTTCTTCTTGGAACACGGTGTCGTCGCATACCTTGCGCTGGCCGCCGTGGTGCTTGCGGTGACGGGCGCAGAGGCCCTTTACGCCGACATGGGCCACTTCGGCCGTGCGCCGATCCGCCGCGCATGGTTCCTGATCGTGTTCCCCGCCCTCACCCTCGACTACCTGGCGCAGGGAGCGGTGATCCTGCGCAGCCCGAAGGACATCTCAAACCCCTTCTATCTGCTGCTGCCCTCCTGGGCGCAGCTGCCGATGGTCTTCCTGGCGACGGTCGCCACCGTGATCGCCTCCCAGGCAGTCATCTCCGGCACCTACTCGGTTACCCAGCAGGCGGTGCAGCTGGGCTTCCTGCCGCGCCTGACCATCCGCCACACATCAGCACGGGAGATCGGCCAGATCTACGTGCCCGCGATCAACGCGATCCTGTTTGTGATCGTCCTTGCGATCGTCTTCGCCTTCGGCTCCTCCAGCGGGCTCGCCGCCGCATACGGCGTCGCGGTCACCGGCACCTTCGTCCTGACAACGGTGCTCTTTCTCTCGATCGCGCGCCTGTTCTGGCACACGCGACGCGCGCTGGTGACGGCAGGCGGCGGCGTCTTGCTGACCGTCGATATCGCCTTCTTCACCTCCAATCTGACCAAGGTCATCCACGGCGGATGGCTGCCGCTGGCGGTCGCCGCCTGCGCGTACACCATCTTCACGACCTGGAACCGCGGGCGCGAGATCGTGACCGAGAACCGCCATCGCCTGGAAGGATCGCTGCAGGACTTCGTCGAGGAGATCACCGCTCATGACTACAGCATCAACCACGTCCCGGGCGTCGCGGTCTTCCTCAATCCGCGGCTTGAGTCAACGCCGCTTGCGCTGCGCGCAAACATCGAGCACAACCACGCCATCCACGACACCGTCCTGATCGTCAGCGTCGCGGTCGAGCGCGTCGCGCACATCCCCGACACCCAGCGCGTGCGGCTCGGACAGCGCCACCTTTACTCCGGCGCAACCGGCGACCCGCTTGCAGCCACCGCCGAGCAGATCATTCCGCTCTCGCTTCACTACGGCTTCCGCGACCGCACCGATGTGCCCGCGGCGCTGCGGCGTGCTGTCGCGGAGGGCCAGATCCCGGGCTCGCCGGACATCGAGCACGCAACGTACTTCCTCTCGAAGGTCACGATCAACCGCACCAGCGCCCCCGGCATGGCGGGCTGGCGCAAGCGCATCTTCCTGGCGCTTGCGCGCAACGCGGCGGACCCCGCCGAGTACTTCCATCTCCCCGACGGGCAGACCGTGATCACCAGCGGCCGGATCGGGATCTGACCAGCGGGCAGGTGGCCCTAGGAGCCGCCTTCGGGAGCGACGCCAAGGTAGGGAAGCGCAAAGGAGAGGATCTCTCCCCACGCCGGCGCATCGACTTGACCGCCGTAGATCGAGCCGGAGGTCGGTTCGTCGGAGACCACCACCGCCAGCACCTTCGGCGTGCTGACAGGCGCAAAGCCTATGAAGGAGGCCACGAAGCGCGACTTGGAGTATTCGCCGGTGCGCGAGCTGATCACTTCTGCAGTGCCGGTCTTGCCCGCGACCTGGTAGCCGGGCACGGTCACCTCGGCTGCGGTCCCGCCGGGCTGAAGCGGGCCTTTGAGCATCTGCCGCAGCTGCGCGGCGGCCGATTCAGAGAGAATCCGGCGCCCGGGCGCTGGCGCCACCGCGCGCTGCCCGATGCGTGCGATGATGTGCGGCGCGCGCAGTATGCCGCCATCAGCGATCGCCTCATAGGCGGCAGCGAGCTGCATCGGCGTGACCATCTCTCCCTGCCCAAAGGGCAGGTTGCCCATCGAGGAGCCCGAGTAGCTCGATGGTTCCGGCATCACGCCGGCTTCTTCGCCCGGCAGGCCGACGCCCGGGGCAGACCCGAAGCCATAGCGGTGGGCCCATTCGTAGAAGTGCTGAGCGCCCAGCAGCGACGCGATCTTGATCTCGCCGACGTTGGAGGATCGCGCGAGAATCTGCGAGGCGGTCAGCATTTCGGTCGGATGCGCCTCAGCGTCGTGGATGACATGGCCGCCCATTTCAATTGCTTCGGGAACTTCAAATACCGACTGGGGGGTGATAAGGCCTTCCTGCAGCGCCCCTCCCATCGCCACCACCTTGAAGGTCGAGCCGGGTTCGTAGTTGAAGGAAACCGGCAGGTCGGCAAGCGCTTCCGGGCTCAATGAGGCCTGGTCTTCGAGGTTCACCGGCGGCCAGCTGGCAGCCGCGAGAACCGCACCGCTCTGAGCTTCAAGCACGATCGCAGCGGCTCGGTGCAGGTGGAAGACAGAGGCGTCCGCCGCGAGCACTTCTTCCGTGCGCTGCTGAATGTTCGCGTCGATCGTGAGCGCGATCGAGCGACCGGGCTGCTCCTGGCGCAGCGTGCTGATCGCGATCGGCGAGCCCAGGCCGTCACGCACGATGCGCCGCTGCCCGCCAACTCCGGCGAGGACCGAGTTGAAGCCCAGTTCCACTCCTGAAAGGCCCTGGCCTTCGGCTGAGAGGGCGCCGAGCACCTGACCGGCGAGCGTGCCGCGGGGGTGCACGCGCTTCATCGCCAGCTTCGCTTCCACGCCGGGCAGCCCAAGCGCCAGCACCTGCTTGGCCTTGTTCGCTTCGAGGCCCTGAGCGAGATAGAGGAAGCCCGTCTGCTGCGAGAGCGCTTCGGCGACCTTCGGCTGCGAGGATCCAAGCAGCGGCGCAAGCTTCGCCGCCGCCGCATCCGGTTCGTGGATCAGAAAGGGGTCGGCGATGATGTTGTAGGCCGGCACCGAGATCGCAAGCGCTGACCCGTCGCGATCGGTTATCTCGCCGCGCTGGGCGGGCACCGTTTCAATGCTCACCTGCTGCGAGCTTGCATCCCGGCGCAGCGCCGCCGCGCGCAGGATGCCGAGATAGCCCGCGCGCGCGGCAGCCGCCGCAAGCGCGAGCACAAAGCACGCAAAGAGCAGCCCGATCCTGCGCTCAACCGCCGGCAGCGGTGCCTCCTCCGCTCGTGCCCGGGGCTGGCGCCTGAGCCTGGCTGCCGGTGGTGGCCCCGGCGCTCACCTGTTCAGCGCCCTGCTGTGAGCCACCCGCTGTGGGCGCTTCGGGCGCCGCCTGCGATTCGCCCGGTGAGCTGACCGCAGCGGTTGAACCCGCCGTGCTTTCGGCGGCGATTGGCGCTTCGCCGGCGCTCTGCGAGCCGGCAGCTTCGGCGGAGGGCGCTTGTTCTGTGGAGCCCGCCGGCGCTGCGGAGCTTGGCTGCGCTGCTTCGCCGTGCGCTTCGGCGCTGCCGGCAGACGCCGCCGTTCCGGCCTTGATCCCGCGCGCAAGAAGCTGCGCGGCGGCTGTCGGCGCGTCGCTGCGGTCGGCGAGGAAGGTCGTGTGCCCTTCGCCTAGCGGCACCATGCCCAGCCGGGCCGCTTCAGACTCGACACGTGCGCTTGCAGAGAGCGCGGAGTCTTCAACCTGCAGCTGCGAGACGCTGCGCTGCAGCGCGCTGCGCGCTTCAAGCGAGCGGCCCACCTGCTCGTTGACCTGCAGGATCGCCACCTGCAGACCGATAATGCCGACCAGCGCCGCGCTGATCATCGCGATCCACAGTCGCCCCTGCGCGATCGAGCTCAGGCGGGCAAGCGACGCGCCAAGCCACCCCGGCAGCCGACGCGCATCGGCGCCAGCGCCTCGGCGCGGGCGCTGCGGGCGCGTCGGGGCGCCCCGTGCTGGCACCGGCAGATGCGCCGGCGCGAGCGCCAGCGCTCCCGTCACCGCGCCGTGGATGACAGCGGCTCCTGCGCCGCCTCGCGGGATCGTACGGCGCGCGCGCGCGCTGCGCACCGCCGCTGCCGAGCGGCCAGCGCCCACGGCGTGCGCGCTATGAGAGCGCCCGCGCCCTGAGATGCGTGCGGCCCCCGAGACCCGCATCGCCCCGCGCGGAGCGCTCTGCCTCCGCTGCGCACCGCTCAGCCTCTCGCCGGCCGCGGTCGCCGGAGCGCCAGCCGCCTGGGCGACGCTCATCGCACGTTCCCCTCATGGGCTTCAGACTCCGCTTTAGCGTCTTTGCCCGCGCTCGCCCGAGCGGAGCGATTGCCCGCAGGAGACTGCGGCGCTGCGATCTTCCTTGCCGCCCGCAGGCGCGCGGAGGCCGAGCGCGGATTGCTGCTTGCCTCAGCCGCGCCCGCGACGATCGCCCGGCGCGCCAACAGCTGCGCTTCGGGCTCACGCCCGCAGGCACAGACGGGCAGCTGGGGCGGGCAGATGCACCCGCGCGCGCGCGCGCCGAGAAAGCGCTTGACCGCCCGATCCTCGAGCGAGTGGAAGGAGATTGCCGCCAGCCGGCCGCCAGGTGCGAGCAGCTCCCAGGCGCGCGGGAGCGCCCGCTCGAGCTCGCCCAGCTCGTCGTTGACGGCGATCCGCAGTGCCTGGAAAACGCGCTTGGCGGGATGCCCGCCGCCAAAGCGCACGGGCGCGGGCAGCGCCGCAGCGATCACCTCGACCAGCTCCTGCGTGCGCTCGATCGGCCGCTGCGCTCGGCGGGCGACGATCGCGCGCGCGATCGCCTTCGCGCTGCGCTCCTCGCCATAGCGGCGAAAGAGCAGCGTCAGCTCGCGCTCGGTGCAGCCGGCAAGCAGATCCGCCGCGCTCTCGCCGTGCTCGGGGTCCATGCGCATGTCCAGGGGAGCGTCGTAGGAGTAGGCGAAGCCGCGCTGCGCATGGGCCAGCTGGGCTGCGGAGACGCCAAGGTCGAAGTAGACGATCTGCGCCCGCAGGCCCTCCGCAGCAAGAGCGTCGAGAGCGGCGCCGAAGCGCGCGCGGATGAAGCGGGTGGCGCAGGGAAGCGAGCTTGAGAGCTCCTCGAAGCGCTGCTGCGCCGCCGGATCGCGATCGATTGCAATCAGCAGCCCATCCTTGCCAAGCCGCGCGCCAAGGGCCTGGGCGTGACCGCCGGCGCCAAAGGTGCAGTCGATCGCCACCTCCCCAGGGCGCGGGTCGAGGAGACAGACCAGCTCCTGCAACAGCACCGGCACGTGGCGATCGGCGCCGACCTGTAGGCGGCCGCTCCCTGCCGCGCGCGCGCGCCGGGCCACAGCGGCGCGCTCGCCGCCACGCGCTCGCCGGCGCGAGCGCTCGCCCGCACAGACGGTCTCAGCGCTGGTCGCCAGCACCGCTTGTCAGCTCCTTTGCTCCGTTGAGCAGCTCGGGCCGGTAGCTGCCCCAGCCCTCCGGGTCCCAGCACTCAAGGCGCGCGCCAGCACCCACGATCAGCACCCGCTCGCGCAGGTTGGCGTGCGCGATCAGCGGCGCCGGCAGCATCAGCCGCTCGCGCGTGTCCAGCCGTGCGTCGTGGCTGTTGCCGAAGAAGAATCTTTCCAGCTCAATGCGCTTGGCCGACAGCGGCGAGAGCTCTGAGAGCGCGGATTGGGTGTAGGACTCGTAGTCGGCCGCCGGTGCGATCCAGATGCACGGGCGCATGTCCGGCGGTATCGCAAGGACGATGTCGATCTCGCCGAAGGCCGGCCGGTACTGGCGCGGCAGCATGATCCGCTTCTTCGAATCAAGAGTGTGCTCGTAGATGCCGCGGAAGGCCATCGCTTGCTGCTCGCTTGCTCTGTCGGGACCCGATCGCTCTTTGAGAGCCCGGATGGAGGGGTGGGAGGAGCCCCTCCACCCGGGCTCGCTGCGGGCACCTTATCCCACTTTCGCCCACAACGGAACCCCTTTCGCACACCCGTTCCCACCAGTAGATCCTGCAAGCACACTCGCGACACGCTGCAACGACCCTCGAACACTCCTGGAAAACCACCCAATTGCAGGGACTTTCACTCGATTGCAGGTTGGCGGATCGCGGCGGTAAGCGCAACATCACATGCAAAACCGTCACCTGCGCGCGATCTTGCAGCAACATCTCTTGCAGGAGCCCTCGAGAGCGGCCCGGATATACGATCCCGCGGTGGCTTCGCTGCCAGCAAAGCGCAAGGGCGTCATCGGCGCAGCCCTGACAGGAGCACTCGCCGCTGCGATGCTCGGCGGCTGCGCCGCAAGCGCCCCGCCGGCGCCCAGCCCCGCCGGCGCGGTCCCCGCGCGTGCGCCCCTCTACATCGCGCTGGACGTCAGCCAGGAAGGTGCGCTCGCGCGTCTGACGCGCACCGACGCAGCTCGAGTCACGGGGGCCAAGCAGCCCTACGGCTTCCTCTACCGGCTGCTCTCGCTGCGCGGCGGCAGCGCACCGCGCTCAGCGGTGCTCCCGTTCCTCGGCGCGCAGGCAGGCGTGTTCCTGGAAAGGATGCCGCCACTGGAAGCCGCCAACGGCTCTCCCGCAGCGCTGATCGCCTTCGCGCGCTCGATTCTCGAAGGCGGGCTGCGCCACCTTGCGGGCGCCGCCGTGCCGGGCGCGCTGATCGCCGACGTGACCGACCCCGGTGGCGCCCGCGCCTACATCCGCAGGCAGAGCGCGGGCCTGCACGCGCGCATCCTCCCGTTCGGCGGCGTCAAGATGACGATCCTCTCCGACGGTCAGGCCGCCGCGGTCGCGCGCTCCTTCCTGCTGATGGGAAATATCGCCGGCGTGCGCTCCGCGATCGCAACGATCGACGGCGCGCCGGCGCTGCGGCCCGCCTCCCCCTTCGCAGCGATGCATGCCGCTGCACCCACGGGCGCGGTGGCAGCCGTCTATCTGCGCCTGCCAAGCAGAGCCGAAGCCTCCGAAGCGGGCAGCGAAGGCGAAGCGCAGTCGAGCAGCGCGCAGAGCGAAAGCTCAGGCAGCCTCACCGCCAACCCTAAGGCGGCCAAGGGCGCGCGCAGCAGTGGCCGCGCGCCCGCCAGTGCCGGCGAGCCGCCCTACCTGCGCGAGCTGATCGGCCCTCCGGGCAGCGCTCTGTACGTGAGCCTTGTGCCCCGCTCTGGCTCGATACGGCTGGTGGTCGATCGGCTGCGCGGCGAAAGCGCCGATCCGCCGAGCACCTCCGAAAGCGAACAGCAGCAGAGCACCCAACAGCTGCTCGCCTCGCTGCCTGAAAGCTCCTGGGTAGCTGCGGCGCTTGAAAATCTGCCCGATGCGCTTCACAAGGTGCTTGCGCTCGCCCCCGCGCTTGCCTACCTCAGCGGCGCCGCGCCAAGCCCGCAGGGTGCCGCCAGCGGCAGCGAAGCGAGCTTCCGCTCGGCTCCTCTGCCGTTCACCGCCGGCCTGCAGGCGCTGCTCGGCACGCTCGCTGGCCTCGGTGGCTCCTCGCTCGCCGGTCTGATCGCGCCGGCTCGCCAGCTCGTGGGCGCGCTTGGCGCACATCCCCGCGCTCTGCGCCAGGCGCTCGCCGGCTGGATGGGTCCCGCAGCACTCTTCCTCAGCGGTACAAGCCTGCTTGAAGTCGATGGAGCGATTGTCATCAGCTCCCGCGACGAAGCCCGCTCGCGCGCTGCTGTCGCGCAGCTGGGCGCGCTCTTCCGCAGCGCCCACATTGCCGTCAAGCCGCTCTCCGTCGCCGGGGCGCAAAGCGCGATCGCCGTCGCTCTCGCGGGTCTGCCCGGCGGGCTTCAGATCGCCGCCGGAGAGGGCAAGCTGGTGGCGGGCTTCGGCGCGGCGCCGATCACCGAGGCGCTATCGCCAAGCGTGCCGCTCGGCTCCGCCACCGCCTACCGCAGCGCGCAGAGCGCGCTTGGCGAAGGGCTCTCGCCGCGCCTGCTCATCTCCTTCCCCCAGCTCACCGCGATCCTCGGCCTGCTGGGCGCCAACAGCAGCCCGAGCCTTGCGACGGTGCTTCCTCACCTCTACTCGCTCTCGTCGCTGACGCTCGGGGTCGGACGCATCGGCTCCGAGCAGCGCACTGCGGTCGTGCTGAGCCTCACGCCCTGATCGCTGCGGCACACGGTCACTGCAAGATGCCGTTCAGCACGCTTCGCAGGCAGGAAATCCACCTACGATGGCGACGGTCGGTTCTTGCAGTCGCCACGGACGGCGGGGCCACCAGCCCAACAGAAAGGAACGGCTCTCTTGCCATGCAACGGACGCGTCGCGGAAACTATGAATCGGGGCAGGATTTCGTGCTCGAGTACGGCCCCCTGCGCTTCACCTTCAACGAGCTTGACTTCACCGAGCGCTGCGAGCAGGCGGCGATCCGCCTGGCCTTCATCGGCGGCCAGCTCGGCGAGGGCGAGCGCGAAGACCTCGTCAACCTGACCGTCAACGGCTCCGTCAGCGAGCCGATCTCGCCGCTCGGGCGACATGTCAACGACTGCTGGCCTGAGCTCGTCGGACCGGCGTCGCGATCGCTGGTGCACTGGCTGCGGCGATTGATCTTCCGCTCAGCGTGGCTTGACCAGCGCGTCCGCGAGGGCGAGCTGGATGTGAGCTTCGAGGAGTCTGACGGCAGCTTCACCTACATCTCGCCGGAGCGACCGGGCGAGGCGATCGAGCTGGCCTCCCCGCCCTCCTGGCGACGCGTCGCCTACCTGCCCACGCACTCGGGCCCGGGTCACTCCGGCAGCAGCATCTGAGCCGTCCGCCGTGCGGCCTGCGCCGCGGCCGCCGCGCCCAGCGCCGCCCCCTCAGCGGCCGAGCAGCCGCGATAGCAGCGAGCGTCGGCGGCGCAGCCTCGCGGCGCGCTCGCGCGCAATCGCCGCCGCGCCCTGCTCGCCGACCAAAAGCTCGACCTTGAGCGTGCCGGAGGCCTGCGGATCGATGCTGAAGGGCTGGCCGGGAGCGTGCTCGCCGCTGAGCGTCACCACCGAGGTCTCGCCGCCGAACGGCGCGCCTGCCGTGGCGATGATCGTGAGCGAGCCCGCGCCGCGCTCGTTGCGAGCATGCGCCATCACGCGCCTGGCCTCCCCGGCCTCGAGGCCGTCCAAGGTGTCGATCAGCACCAGCGCGCGCCCGCCCGATGCGCAGACGCGCTCGGCCTTCGCAAGCACCGGCTCGAGCGCCTGCAGACGCTCCTGCGCAGAGGCGGTGAAGGTGAGAGCGCTTACGGGAGCCGGGGCACCCTCCGCGCGACTGCCGATCTCCTCTGGGCGCACCCCGGAGAGCACGAGCTGGCAGTCGAGATCGCCACGGCCTGCAAGCGCCTGCGCGATGTGCGCCAAGAGCTCGCTCTTGCCTGCGCGCGTCGGCCCTGCGATCAGCGCCCGGGAGCCAAAGCCCAGCGGCGCCAGCGCCTCCAGCTCGCGCAGCGCCGGGTCGCCGCCGAGCTCCAGGCGCTCTTCGGGGAAGGCCGGCCCTCCTGTGCGCGCCGCGCGCTCGCGCCGACCACGCTCGCGCGCCGGCGGCGGCGCCTGGACGGCAAGGTCGGCAGGAACGCCGTTGATCGTCTCCACCCGCACCAGCGCGGCGCTGCCCTGGGTGCGGCGGCGGCGGCGCACCGGTCCGCTCACGCGATCACCATTCTTCAGCTCGCAGCGCTTGACCTGTGAGGGCGAGATCGCGACCTCCTCCTCGCCGCCGTCCGGCGCCTTGGCGCGCAGCACCGCCGCGCCACCCGCTCGCAGCTCGATCACGCCCTCCACCACTTCGCCGGTTCGGAAGCTGCTCTGCGCCGGCTCAGCCGCGGGCTCGGCCGCCGCACGACGCGGCGCGCGCCGGGGCGCCCGGCGCGACCTGCCGGCGCCCGTGCGCGTCCGCGCACCCTCGCCTTCGATCTCCGCGAGCTCGTCCTCCTTGACCGCTGCGGCGCGCTCGCGGAGATCGCGCGCGGTCACCGCGCCGCCCGCGAGGATCGCGGCGATCAGCTCCTCGCGACGCAGCAGGCGGTAGCCGTCGATGCCCATCTCGTTGGCGATCGCGTGCAGGTCGGCGAGCGGGCTTGCCTGCAGCTCGGTGCGGTCAAGGACTGTCATAGCTTGGGATTGCTCCTTCCGGTCATGTTTGCGTCCGACATCCTACGCGCTTCTTAGCGCTCCTCCGCGAGCAGACCCTCCGCGGCCGCCTCCGCGTAGAAGGCCTCCACCTCCTGCTCGCGCCGGCGCCTGCTCCAGGCAAGCTCGCTGCCGACGGCAAGCGCAAGGCCGCCCAACGCCGCCCGTCCGCTGCCGTGCTGGCGACGACGCAGGCCGAGCCTGCCCCTGCGCGCTGTCCGTGGCTCGCCGCGCGACTCCCCGTCCTCCTCCGGCGCCCCGCTGCGCGGCGCATCGAGCAGCTCACGCGCGGCGAGAAGGCCAAGGCGTGTGCGCCTCAGCAGCACGTCTGCCAGCGAGTGCGCCTGCTCAGAGCGGGCCGCAAAGGTCGCCTCGACCAAGAGATCCGGATGGTCGGGCAGGATCGGCTCGGCAAGCTCCGGGCGCTCCCTGGCGATCGCGACCAGCTCGCGCGCAGCGCGGCCATAGCGGGAGGCGAGGTGAGCATAGGAGGCGTCCGAGAGCGCGGGATGCCGCGGCAGGGCGCTCGGCGCAACCGGGCGCCCGAGCGGGATCTCGTGGGTGCGGCAGGGCGCCTCGCGCCCTTCGCGTTCGACCAGCCGATCAACGGTCATCTTCGCCATGCGCCGCCAGGTGGTGAGCTTGCCGCCGGTGATCGTCAGCATCCCGCTCGAGGTCTCATAGAGCTCCGCCCGCCGCGAGATGTCAACCGAGCGCTTGGCGTCCGCGCTGGAGATCAGCGGCCGCACGCCGGCGTAGGCGCCGACTATGTCCTGCACCTCGAGGCTTGTCGCGAAGAACTCGTTGACCGCTTCGAGCAGATAGTCGATTTCCGTGACATCCGGAGCGACATGCTCGAGCGGCCCCTCATAGTCGTTGTCGGTGGTGCCGATCAGCGTCGCCCCCAGCCAGGGCAGGGCGAAGATCGAGCGCCCGCCGCCCGCCGGCACGATCGCCCCGGCGATCAGCGGCAGGCGCGCGCGCTCGAAGATGATGTGCGTGCCCCGGCTCGGCCGGATGCTCGGCACCTCCGCCTCGTCGCGCAGCTCCTGTGGCCGCAGACGGTCCGCCCAGACGCCGGTCGCGTTAACGACGTTTGCCGCGCGTATCTCGACCTCCGCACCGGTCAGCACGTCGCGTGCGCGCACGCCGCAGGCACGACCGGAGCGCTCGAGCAACCCGGTCGCCTCAAGTCGGTTTGCGATGATCGCCCCGAAGCGCTCGGCCTCGCCGAGGACCGTCAGCACCAGCCGCGCGTCATCGGTCTGGCAGTCGTAGAAGAGGTAGCCGCCGCTTGGGGCCCGCGCCGCCAGGGCGGGCAGCAGCTCACCCACCTCCTCGCCGCCGATCAGACGGTGCCGGGCGGGCCCGAAGGTGGCTTCCTCTTCGGCGCCGGCGCTCTCCGCAGCGGGCTCCGCGCTGCCCTGATCGAGAAGCGGCGAGGGTGGCGCTGTGCCGGCGCGCGCGCGCCGGCGTGCGCGCGCGCGCCTGGCGACTCGCAGCCGTGAGCGCTCGACGGCCATCACGTCGTAGAGGTTCAGACCGACCCCCACCAGCCGATCCGGGCGCGCGCCGCCGAAGGAGGGCACGACGATCGGCAGCGGCTGGACGATGTGTGGCGCCAGGCGCACCATCAGGCGGCGCTCGAGCAGTGCCTCGCGCACCAGGCCCAGATCGAAGGACTGCAGGTAGCGCAGGCCGCCGTGCACGAGCTTGCTCGAGCGACTGGACGTCCCGGCGGCAAAGTCCGAGCGCTCGATCAGCCCGACCGCATAGCCGCGCGCGGAGGCGTCGAAGGCGACGCCGGCTCCGGTGATGCCGCCGCCGACCACCAGCACGTCAAGCTCCTCGGCTGCCAGCGCCGCGAGCGCATCCTGACGTGCAATCACGGCGTCAGCATAGAAGCCGCGCGCTAGATCTCGGCGAGGCCTGCGACGATCTCTGCGACCGCGCCCTTTGCGTCGCCGAAGAGCATCGAGGTCTTGGGGTCGTAATAGAGCTCGTTCTCAATCCCCGCAAAGCCCGGGTTCATCGAGCGCTTGATCACGATCACCGACCCCGCCTCGGAGACTTCGATGATCGGCATGCCGTAGATCGGCGAGGAGGGTGTGTTTTTAGCGGCGGGGTTGGTGACGTCGTTGGCCCCGATCACCAGGCAGACATCGGTGTGCGGCAGCTCCGGGTTGATCTCATCCATCTCCTTGAGCTGGTCGTAGGGGACGTCGGCCTCGGCAAGCAGGACGTTCATATGGCCGGGCATGCGACCGGCGACCGGATGGATCGCGTACTTGACGTCAACGCCGCGCTGTTCCAGCTCGGAGGCCAGCTCGCGCACGGCGTGCTGGGCCTGGGCGACCGCCATGCCGTACCCGGGGACGATCACCACGCGGCTGGCATATGCAAGCTGGATCGCGGCGTCCGCGGCGGATATCGAGCGCACCGAGCCGTGCTCTGCAGTGGCGCCGGAGGGGGCGACTTCGGCGCCACCGCCGAAGCCGCCGGCGATTATCGCGGGGATCGAGCGGTTCATCGCATCCGCCATCAGCTTCGTCAGGATCGAGCCTGAGGCGCCGACCATCATCCCGAAGACGATCAATGCGGGGTTGTTCAACGCCATGCCTGTCGCCGCTGCGGAGACGCCTGTGAAGGCGTTCAGGAGCGCGATCACGACCGGCATGTCCGCGCCGCCGATCGGCAGCACGATCAGGTTCCCAAGCAGCGCCGCGGCAACGAGCATGCCGATGAAGAGCAGTTCGGAGTGAACGCCGTCGATCAGCGCGATCCCCGCAGCGAGCGCCAGCGCCGCGAGCAGCAGGTTGACCGGCTGCTGGATGCGCCCGAGCGTGATCGGTCGTCCGGGGAGCACTTCCTGCAGCTTGCCGAAGGCGATGTTCGAGCCCCAGAAGGAGATCGAGCCGATGATCGCCGCTGCGACCGAGAAGATCGCTACGTATGTCGCCACGCCTGGCACCTGGACCTGCACGATCGCGCTCTGCACGATCGTGTGCGTGCCGTAGGAGGAGCCGTGGCTGCGGTAGTCGACCCAGGAGATCAGCGCGACCGCGCCGCCGCCGACGCCGTTGAAGAGCGCGACCATCTGCGGCATCGCCGTCATCCGCACCTTGCGCGCGGCGGGGATGCCGACGGCGGTGCCGATCACGACGCCCAGCACTATCAGCCCCCAGTTGCCCTCCTGGGGCTGAAGCAGCGTCGCGATCACCGCAACCGCCATGCCGACCGCAGCGATGCGGTTGCCACGCACCGCCGTGCGCGGGCCCGCAAGCCCGCGCAGCCCCTGGATCATCAGCGTGAAGGCGATGATGTAGAGGACGTAGATGAAGGACTGCGACTGCAGGAAGATCGTCGCAGGCGCCGCCAGGCGCGAGAGGAGCAGGGCGACGTGCGCCGCCGCGGCGCCGCTGCCGGTGAGCGCGCTCATCGCGAGCCTCCCTCCTGCTCCTTCTCCTCCTTGGTCTGAGGCTTGCGCTTGAACATCTCAAGCATGCGGTCGGTGACGAGAAAGCCGCCGACGACGTTGATCGTTCCGAAGGCGACCGCTATCACCAGCAGCGCCTTGCTGAGGGCATCGATTCCCACCAGGCCGCTCGCAGGCAGACCGATCAGGAGCAGCGCCCCGAGCAGGACGATCCCGTGGATGGCGTTCGTCCCCGACATCAGCGGCGTGTGCAGCGTGTTCGGGATCTTCGAGATCACGACGAAGCCCAGGAAGCCCGCGAGGACCAGGATCGCAAGGTTGGTCGTGAGGGTGCTTGCGAGGATCATGCGGCCCCCTCGAGCGCCGCTCTGGCGCCGGCATGGACCACCTCGCCGGCGCGCACGATGCAGGCGCCCGCGACGATCTCGTCCTCGAAGTCAAGCTTGAGGCTGCCGTCCTTGTCGACGAGCAGCTCGATCAACGCGAGCACGTTGCGCGCGAAGAGCGCGGAGGCGTGCTCTGCCATCGACGCGGGCAGGTTGAGCGGCGCTGCGATCTTCACGCCCTCGCGTACGACCGTCTCGCCGGGCTCCGAGAGCTCGCAGTTGCCACCGCTCTCGCCAGCAAGATCGACGATCACAGAGCCCGCTCGCATGCCCCTGACCGCCTCTGCGGTCACCAGCCGGGGCGCGGCGCGCCCTGGCACAAGGGCGGTGGTGATGACGACGTCAAAGCCCTTGATCGCCTCCGTCAGAGCCTGCTGCTGGGCCTCGCGCTCCTGCGCTGAGAGCTCGCGCGCGTAGCCGCCCTCGCCAGCTGCCTCCACTCCCAGGTCAAGCCAGTCGGCGCCCAGCGAGCGCACCTGCTCCGCCACCTCCGGGCGCACGTCGTAGCCGGTCGTGCGCGCGCCCAGGCGCTTGGCGGTGGCAAGCGCCTGCAGACCCGCGACGCCCGCGCCCAGCACCAGCACCTTCGCGGGCGGAACAGTCCCGGCGGCGGTGGTCATCATCGGAAAGAAGCGCCCAAGCGTCTGCGCCCCAAGCAGCGCCGCGCGATAGCCGCCGACGTTTGCCTGCGAGGAGAGCGCATCCATTGCCTGCGCGCGGGTGATGCGCGGGATCGCCTCCATTGCAAGCGCGGTGGCGCCCGCAGCGGCAAGCGCACGCGTGGTCTGCGGCGAGGTCAGTGGAGCAAGGAAGCCGATCAGCAGCGAGCCGGAGCGCAGCGCTTTGATCTCCTGCTCGCTGGGCGGGGCGATCTTGACGACGATGTCGCTGGCATAGGCCGCTGAGGGGTCGGCGGCGATCTCCGCGCCCGCCTCTCTGTAGAGGTCGTCAGGGATCAGCGCGCCCTCACCGGCACCGGCCTGCACGAGCACATCGATCGAGCGCGCCCTCAGGCGCCCGATCACCTCGGGCACAAGGGCAACGCGCAGCTCGCCCGGCGCGCTCTCCTTCGGGACTCCCACCTGCATGTGGGCGCGGAAGCTACCCGATCGCGCGAAAAAGTGGCGTCCGGCCGCGCCACGCGCAGGCGCTCGCCGATCGCACGGGCCGCTCTGCGACACTTGAGGGGCGATGACAGTCAACCTGACCCGCATCTACACCCGCCTTGGCGATCAGGGCGAGACGCACCTGGGCGACATGAGCCGGGTCGCCAAGACCGATCCGCGCGTGGAGGCCTACGGGACTGTGGACGAGCTCAATGCGACGATCGGCCTGGCTCGCTCCTTAGGGGCGGCGCCCGAGCAGCTCGAGCGCTGGCTTGCGCGCATTCAGAACGACCTGTTTGACCTCGGCGCCGACCTCTGCGTTCCGGGCACCGCCGGCGCTAGCGAGCGCAAGGGTAAAGCGCGCACCCGCCTGCGGGTGGAGCCCTCCTACACGACCTGGCTGGAGCAGGCCTGCGACGAGGTCAACGCGAAGCTCGCCCCGCTGCGCTCCTTCATCCTGCCTGGCGGTGGCCCGCTTGCGGCGCATCTGCACCTCGCGCGAACGGTCTGCAGGCGCGCTGAGCGGCGCGCGCTGGCGATCGAGGAGGAAGTCAACCCGGAGGTGATCCGCTACCTCAACCGGCTCTCTGACCTGCTCTTCATCCTCGCCCGCGCCGCCGAGGAGCGGCCCGAGGAGCTCTGGCGGCCCGGAGCCCACAGCGAGGCCGCGCCGCCCGATGCCTAGAGCCTGAGCAGCCGCTCGGCGCTCGGCGCCAAGCTGATCACCTATCTCCTACCGGCGGGCGCTGCGACCGCATTCTCCACAGTTGGCTGGCGTGCGCCCGCGCCCCGCGCGGGCGTTGGAGCCATCTGCGCGCCAGGCGCCGGTCGCACGTGCATGTCTGCGCCCGACAGCGGGATCGCTGCGCGCACGCTCGTCCCGTGGCTGCCGGAGCAAATCGTGAGCGCGCCGCCGACCATGGCAACGCGCTCGCGCAGCCCTTCAAGGCCGAAACCGCCCCTCGGCGCCGTGCAGTCGAAGCCGACCCCGTCATCGCTCACCGCGACCATCAGCTCCTCGTCGCATGCGGCGATCTCGATCAGGGCGCTGCGCGCCTGCGCGTGCTTGACAACGTTCGTCAGCGCCTCCTGAGCGATGCGGAAGACGACGCTCTTGAGCTGATCGCTGAGCACGTCAAGCCCGGGCGATAGGTCGCATCTGACCGACAGCCCGTTAGCGCTCTGGTGGTGCGACGCAAGCGCTTCGATCGCTGCCGGGAGGCCGTGTTTCGCAAGGATCGGCGGCTGCAGATCGGCGATGATCGCACGCAGGCTCGCCAAATCGCGCTCGAGCTGCGCAAGCAGGGTCGCGCCAAGCCTCTGCCAGGCAGCGAGGTCCGCCTGGCGCCGCGCCGACGCGAGGGTCATCCTGAGCGCGCCGAGCGCCTGTAGTGTCTCGTCATGGAGGTCACGTGCCCAGCGGCGCCGCTCGCTCTCGGTGGCCTCAAGCACAGCGCGCAGGCGCTCAGCGGCGATCAGCCTGGCGCCTGCGACCGCTGCCGCGGCCGTGGCCGCGAGCGAGCGAAGCGAATCTTCATCCTCAGGGCTGAAAGGGCGCTCTGCGTGATCGCGGGCGATCAGCAAGCCCAGACGCTCCTGACGGCAGAGCATCGGCACGACGAGTGGAGAATGAGCGCCCTCGAGCGCATGCTGGCCTGCGGCAACGCGTGCTGCACGCAGATCCTGCGCATCGCCTGCGCCCGCCGCGGCTACGAGCTCCGCGCCCTCGAACAGCATGATTGACACGCTGCGCGCGCCGACTAGGCGGCGCGCGCGCTCAGCCACCAGGCTCAGCGTTCGCGCCGGGTCGGCCTCGCCAACGAGCGCGAGCGTGATCTCCTGCATTGCCTGCAGGTTGGAGACTGCGCGCCCGAGCGCCTCCTGGCGCGCCCTCGCTGAAGCGTGCATGCGAGCCTGCTCGATCGCGATCGCCGCCCAGCTCGCCAGCAGGCCGAGCGCATCCGCATCGGAGTCATCAAGCTCGCCGTGCTCCTTGGCAACCAGGTGAATCCGGCCCCAGAGCCTCCCGCGCACCGAGATCGGGACGCTCAACGCGTGCTCGATCTCGATGCGGCCGGCGCAGGCGCCGCCACGATCGCCCACACGCCCCTCCCGTGCGCTCGCCGACCGACACTTGGGACCGTTGCAGCTGCCCTCAATCACCTCAAGTGCAGCGTGGCGGGCGCCGGTCAGGGTCTGCGCGGCTTCCAGCACGCGCTCGAGCACGCTCTCCTCCTCGAGCTCCGTGAGCACTGTGCTGCCGAGCTCGATCACCTGCCGAAGCCTCTCGACGCCAAGCGCGCGCGAGTGTCGCTGCAAAGTCATGGACCCACCTCACTGGCAATCGTCCTATGACCGACGGTCCGCATCGCGGCGGGAGCTGGCGCCGCGCGACGTCTCGCAGTTAAAGCCGGCGGGGCGACCGTTCAGGGGCCGACCAGCCGGGCAGGCAGTCTAGCGCACTCGCTCCTCGGCGCCAGCGATGCGGCGCGGGCGCTCTATCCACCGCCGCCGGCTGCGGATGCGGTCTCCTCACTGCGCTCGGCCGGTTCGCCTGGCAGCGGACGGTCCAGCACGAATATCTCGGCGGCCATATCGGGCGAGAGGTGGTTGTCGCTCATGAACGCGACCACCTTGCAGCGCGTCAGCTCCTCGACCACGGCGACGAGGTCGCGCTCCATCGTGCGCTGGAACTCGCGGCGCATGCGCAGAACGAGGTCTTTGCTGCCGGAGGCGATCAGCGAGTGCTCAGCCTTGGTGAGAGTCTCCTCCATGACCACTACAACCACGTTGTTGCGAAAGAAGGCGTGCCCTCTGCTCGGTCCGCGACCGACGTATTCATTGTGAATCTTCACAACGGCCTTGGCTAACGCCGCGTTCAATCTCCCGCCGCTCAGCTGTTCCATGCTTGCCATGCCCCCAGCATCGACTGCAATCACGGCGCCTGCATCCGGCGCGAGCCGCGTCGCTTAGGGCCTCGCCCACGGAGCGCACCTACGGCATTCCACGGATCTGCGCGCGCGAGCTCCGCGGGAGCGGCGCGATGCGCGCGTAGCGCCGTGCACCGCTCGCGCAGAGGGATTACCATGGAGTCGTCGCTTGAACCACGACGAGGAGGCTGCATGGCACGTCGCAAATCCCTCACCTCTCAGCTCTATGCGCTTGCACGGCTCTCGGCTACCGGGCGGGCGATCAGGACCGGACACGCCGGTCGGCGGGCAAAGAATATTCTGATCGGCCGCGCGCTTGGGCGCGCGGGGTTTTGGCGGCTGCTCTTCGGGCCGCCGCGCCGGCGGCGCTGAGCGCCGCGGTCGACGGCTCAGTCGGCGCGCGTAAGCACGCTCAGATCGGCATCCTCGTCGCCGAGCAGGGCGCGCTGCTCGGGGTCCAGCTGCCGGCCGTCGGCAAGCAGCGCACGAGCGACATCGATGTCCTCTGAGCGCCCGAGCGCAAGCGCTCCGGCAACGCGTCCCTCCTTCAGGTACCAATGCGAGAAGGCGCCTGACGCCATCTGCCCGCGCGTGAGCTCCTCGTCCCACTCGCGCGCAGGGCCGACGTACTCGAGCGAAGCCCAATCGGCGAGGTCGGAGAAGAAGTACGGGACCACCTCGTAGTCGCATGCGCGCCCCACCATGTTTTCAGCTGCCACAAGCCCCTGGTTGTGCGCGACATCCCAGTGCTCGATGCGCATCGCGGCGCCGTGAAGCTTGGAGTCGTACTCGCAGATGTCGCCTGCGGCGTAGATGCCCGGAGCCGATGTCTCAAGCTTGCAGCTGCAGCGCACGCCGCCGCTGCGCCCGAGCGCGAGGCCCGCGCTGCGGGCCAGGCGAGCTTCCGGGACAGCGCCCGCCCCGATCACCACGAGCTCCGCTGCGATCTCCTTGCCCGAGGCTGTCTGAACTGCCTGCACCCGCCCCTCGCCGAGAAAGCCTGAGAGCTGCTCGGCGCGATGGAGCTCGACCCCGTGATCTGCCAGCAGCTGCGCGAAGTGGGCACCGACACGAGCGCCGAAGGTGCGCTCGAAGGGCACCTGCTCGAGCATCACGATCGCGCAGCGCTTGCCGAGCGAGCTCAGCGTTGCCGCCACCTCGCAGCCGATGTAGGAGCCGCCGATCATCACCACCCGCTCGGCCTGCTCGAGCTCCGCGCGGATCGCCTCGGAGTTGCCGAGCGTGCGCAGGTAGTGAATGCCGTCGAGATCATCCCCCGCGACGGGCAGACGGCGCACGTTCGCACCGGGCGCCAGCAGCGCCTTGCCGAATCTGATCTGCTCGCGCGTTGAGAGCGAGGCGCATTTGGCAGCGGCGTCAAGCGCGCTCACCGAGGTGCGCGTCAGCAGCTCGATGCCCTGCTGCGCATACCACTCCGGCTGCTGGACGTAGGTGGCCTCACGCCCTTCCTTGCCCGCCAGGAAGGACTTGGAGCAGGGCGGGCGGTGGTAGGGCGGATCGCTCTCGCGGCCGACGATCGTGATCGACGCATCAGGCTCAAGCTCGCGCAGCCGCTCGGCAGCGCTTGCGCTCGCCAGCCCGCCGCCGATCAGGAGGTAGTCGACATGGCGCTCGGGCATTGCCTCAAGCTAGCGCAGCGCGCCATTCGCTGCCTGCTGCTAGACGCCCGCTGCAACCTCGCCCGATGCGATCGCCTCGGAGCTGACCAGGATCGCCCCCTCCCCGGTCGTGTAGGCCTCCTCGCCGTGCTCGACCACGTCGAGCCCCAGCGCCTCCTCACGCTCGCTTGCGCGCAGCGGCAGCAGCCTCCCGAGGATGCGCATCAGGCCATAGGTCACCGTGAAGGCGTATGCGGGGCCGGCGAGGGCTGCGATCAGCTGCCAGAGCAGCTGCGAGGGATGACCGTAGAGAAGGCCGTTGGCGCGCCCGTTCCAGACCAGCTGGGCGAAGAAGCCGATGAAGAGGATGCCGGTCATGCCAGCGAGGCCGTGGGCGGCAAGCACGTCAAGCGTCTCATCCAGACGCGTGCGCGGGCGCAGCACGATCAGCGCGTAGCTTGGCAGCGCTGCAAGCGCGCCCAACAGCATCGCCCAGGTGGGGCTGATGTAGCCACAGGCGGGGGTGATGCCGACACAGCCCACCACGATCGCGGTGGCTGCGCCGATCGCCGTCACCTTGCCGCCGAAGGTCAGATCGAGCAGGAACCAGACAACGAGCGTGCAGGCGGGCGCAAGCAGCGTGTTGGTGAAGGCAAGCGTTCCGGGATGACCGACGGTGAACCCTGAGCCGCCGTTGAAGCCGAACCAGCCAAACCACAGCAGGCCGGCGCCAAGCAGCGCATAGACCGCGTTGTGGGGCAGCAGCGCCTGGCGGCCGTAGTCCCTGCGGGCGCCCACCGCAACAGCTGCGGCCAGCGCGGAGAAGCCTGAGGCCATCTCGACGGGCACGCCGCCCGCGAAGTCGAGCACGCCGTGCTGCTCCAGCCAGCCGCCGCCCCAGACCCAGTGCGCGAGCACCGGATAGACCGCAAGCGACCACACGACCATGAAGATCAGGAAGGTGGTGTAGCGCATGCGCTCAACGACCGCGCCGGAGACAAGCGCCGCGGTGATGATGCAGAAGGCGGCCTCGAAGGCAAAGAAGACCAGCTGCGGGATCGTCGTGCCGGAGCGCGGCGCAAAGCCGACGTCGTGCAGCGCCACAAAGGAGAGGCCGCCGATGAAGCCGTTGCCCTTGCCGAAGGCAAGCGAGTAGCCAAGCAGCGCCCAGGCGACCGTGACGACTCCGAGCGCGCCGGCGCTCATCATGAAGGTGTTGAGCGTGTTCTTGGAGCGCACGAGGCCGGCGTAGAAGAGGCCCAGAGCCGGGGTCATCATCAGCACAAGCGCGGTCGCGATCAGCATCCACGCGGTGTCGGCAGGGCTGATCGCAGCCGTGGGCGCCGCGACCGCGACGCTCGCAAGGGAAGCGCTCATCCGCCGAGCGGAGTGACCGCTTCCTCGTCCGCGTCGCCGGTCCTGATGCGCACAGCACGCTCGAGTGGAAGCACGAAGATCTTCCCGTCGCCGACCTCACCCGTGTGCGCGCCCCTGCGCAGCGCCTCGATCGTCGGCTCGACGAAGGGGTCGGAGACAGCGATCTCGAAGCGAACCTTCTCGGCGAGCTCCATCTTGACGGTCGTGCCGCGGTAGGTCTCCACGCGATCAAGCTCGCCGCCGTGGCCCTGGACGCGGCTCATGGAGACGCCCCGAACCTCGGCGCGGTAGAGCGCTTCAAGGACATCGTTTGCCTTCTCCGGCCTGACTATGCCAATGATCAGCTTCATCGCAAGCAGCGCGAGCGCGTCGCGAGGGCGCGCAGCGCGCCCAACCTTACACGCTCGCTGGCGCCCGGTGGTCGTCGCGAGGTCGCCCGGAGGTCGCTTGCGCAGCAGCATTGCGCTCGCCGATCCAACCCCGCGATGCGCAGACCAGTGTCTGTCGGTCAGCCCTTTCGGGGGTGGAGGCGGGCAGATGCTCGACAGTGGCGAAATCGCCGCTTGGCTTGGTCACATCGAGCCTCGCGCGCCTGAGTGCGCCGCGCGTGAGGCTGTCCTCGCCAAAGCGGCGCGGGTCGGGTCGATCGGTCAAGCAGGCGCACAAGGAGGAGCAAATCTGATGGTGTCACATCTGCGGATGCTGTGCATCTCACTCTGCTGCGCGGGAGGTCTGGCGCTCTCGTTGCCGCTTTCGGCAAGCGCTGCCTACCATGTGCCCTACGGCAGCGAAGCGATCGGCGCGGGCCTGCTGGCAACGCTCTACTACCCAACCTACGTTCCGGTCACAGACAACGGCTGTCGGCCGAGCGCACAGCACCCCTACCCGGTGGTCCTGGTCCAGACGACGCTTGCCAACGAGGGCTCAAACTGGGTGACGCTTGCGCCGCTGCTTGCCGACAACGGCTGTTGCGTCTATGCCTTCAACTATGGCGCAACCCAGCACTCACTCGGCGGTCGCATCGACGCGCTCGATCACATCGAGCGCCCGGCAGAAGAGCTCTCGACATTCCTCGATCGCATGCTTGCGCAAGCCGGAGCCAGGCAGATCGATCTGGTCGGCCACTCGCAGGGCGGGATGATGCCCAACCACTGCCTGGGGTTCCTCGGCGGCGCTCCCAAGGTTCACATGCTGATCGGGCTTGCGCCAAGCAACCACGGCACCATCTAGAAGGGCCTGGTCAACCTGCCGCACTCGCAGCCCTTCTCCCAGTACCTCGCCGACCTGGTCGAATACCTCGGCGCGCCGTCGCTGATCGAACAGGAGTACGACTCGCCTTTCATCGAGAAGCTGTTTGGCGTAGGCGAACCGCTTCTACCGGACGTCAAGTACGTTGTGATCGAGACCATTCACGACGAGGTCGTCACCCCGCACACCAATGCGCTCCTGCACGGTGGCAACGTCACAGACATCATCGTGCAGGAACAGTGCCCGAACGAACCCGTCGGCCACATCGGCATGTTCGAGGACTCCCCTGCGCTACAGAGCGAGATGAACTGGCTCTCGTCGAGCCCCAGCCCCAAATTCCGGGCTCGTTGCTAAAACTACGGCCTTAGCCTGTAGGCGAAAGGCGAAGGGTGCCGCTTGAGCGCCCTCGGGCCACTTCAGAGGACAACCGGCGGCCCTCCGCGCGGAGGGCCGCCTGCGGGGCGCCTCGCTACTCGCGCTCAATATCGAGGCCGAGCTGACGGCGGACCTGCGCATCTTCCCCCTCGGCGTGCTGCGCAGCTGCTCGCATCTGTGCGCGCTGCGCAAGCGTCGGCGGCGGCCCGCCACCCGCTTCGCGCCGGCGTTCGCGCTGTAGCCACTCGGCCACCGAGCGCGGCGGCCCGCCGCGAGCTCGCTGCAGCTCTGCCTCGAAGCTGCGCTGCTCGCCCGGCGCAAGCACGCTCAGGGACTCGCGCAGCGCCTCCGCCTCCCCCGCGCGCGCATTGCGTCTGTCAAGCGCGCGATCGATGGTGAGGATCGCGCTGCGACGGCGCTGCGGGGAGAGACGCTCAAAATCCTCGACCGCGATGCCGGCGAGGGGCGCGAGGGCGGCGTAGTCGCGCCGCTGGGCCCCGCCGCTGCGCGCGTCGCCGAGGGCAGCCTGCGCATCGAGAAAGGCGCGGCGCTCCGCCAGCGCGCGGTGGTCATAGACCCTGCCCTCCAGGCGTCGGGAGCGCTCACCGGCGCCTGCGCGCGCCCGCGCATCGGCAAGCCGGCGCCGCTCCTGCTCGATCTCCGCGCTCACGCGCTGCCTGCGGCCGGCAAGCGAGAGCTGCCGTCGTCGCGCCCGCTCGGCACCCGCTGCGTCCCCCGCGTCCGCAAGCGCCTGCGCACGCTCGCCCGCGTGCGCGAGCGCCGCGTCGATGCGCTCCGCGCGCGTGTGCAAGGCGCCGATGCGCTCGTGCTGCGCAGGCTCCTCGCGCAGGACCTTCAGCGCGTCGCCATGCTCGCGCTCGAGCATCGCGCCGGCAAGCTCGCTGTGCTCCAGCTCAGCGCGCCGCTGCGCCTCGGCCGCAAAGCGCGAGCCGGCCTCCGGTGAGAGCCCCGGCGGCGCGATTGCCTCACGCAGCCGCCGCCCGCCACGCGCCACGCCGCGCGCAAGCGCCAAGGCACGCAGGCCCGCCGGGCGCCGGCCGCCCTCGGCCGCACCGGCAAAGGGCGCCTGTGCCCCCACGCGCAGCGCCGTGAGCAGCTCGCGGCGGCGCGCGAAGGCAACCCACCAGACAGCCGAGATCAGCAGCCACTGCGCCCAGAAGCCAAGCGCAGATAGTCCGTAAAGGACGTGGTAGAGCAGCAGCACGATCCCCAACAGCAGCGAGAAGAGGAGCTTCGTCAATAGCGTGCAGAGGAGGCGGACCATGTAGCTGCGAAAGGTCGCCCTGCCGCTTGCGCCAAGAGCCGGCGCAAGCACCGCTGCGGGCAGCGCGAGCGTCATGATCAGCGCAAGCACCGCCGCGGTCAGCAGACGCAGCACGATCCAGCCCAGCAGCGCGAGCATGCCTGCCGCCCCGCACCAGATCAGCGCCAGCCCGATCAGACGCGCGGGCAGCGTGTGCTGGGTGCGAAACTGCGCCTGCGCCGCGGTCGGGCCACGGCAGGCGGTCGCGTCAAAAGAGCCCCCGCAGAGCACGTGCAAGAGCGAGCCTGCTTCGTTGATCGAGTTGCGCGCCGGCCCGTTGGCGGGCAGCGCGAGGAAGAGCGCGCCGTTGCTGTGCGCCCTTTCGAGGTTGGCCGCGATCGCCTCCAGCCGTTCATGCGCCGGACCGCTGCGGTAGCTCGATGCCGCGAGCGCGCGCGCCGAGCGCGCCAGCCTCCCCGCCGCCGCGACCAGCTGCCCGTCGAGCGCACGCTCGCTCTCGCACCAGCCAACAGCGCCAAACTCCAGGTAGCACCACGGCGAGCCGATCGCCGCCGAGAAGAGCGTTTCAACTGCTCCCGCAAGCGTCCCCACAGGATGTTCAGGGCTGCCGGAGGCAAAGGCGCCGAGCGTCCCGATCGCCGCGCGGTCTGAGAGCTTTGAGAGCTCGCCGATCGTAGCGGCGGGCGCGGCGATCATCGCCAGACCGAGGGCAATCTGCGCCAAAACCGCCGCGGCATCCCCGAGACTCTGGGCGATGCGCCGCCGAATCAGCCCGTGGTAGGCGAGCAGCGCGCCGGCGATCGCAAGGACCACCGCGAGCGCGGGCGTCGTGAACGTTCGCCTTGCCACCGCCAGGGTGTGGGCGACCCGCGCCAGCAGCGCACCGCTCAGCAGGCTGGTGCTGTAGCACCATTCCATCATCACCAGCAGGCCGCGCAGAAGCGCGACCAGCGCAAGCCATCCCCACTGCGCGACATCCTCGATCGCAGCGCTGAAGGTGTTGACGAATTCAAGCCCGCCCGTATTGATATGTACGTCAAACGCATAGTTTGAGAGCGGCACCTGAGCGCCGGTGAAGCCCGCCTCTGCGCAGTTGCGCCGTGCCGATTCAGAGAGCGCTGCGGGACGAGCACAGAACGGGCTGCGCAGACCGTTTTCGGTAAGGAAGTCGCCTTCGCCCGCAGCGATCATTGCCGCCTGCCCAGCCGTGCCTTCTTCTTCTTCTGCGCCGCCTGCTTCAGCCTGCGGCGAGGCTTCGCGCGGCGCGCCCTGCTGCGAGCGCCTTGCTCCCGCTGCTCTCTGGCCGCCCGTCCGCCTGCCGCCCCCCAGAGTGCCCGCCCCCCCGGTGGATGCGTGCCGGGCAGCGGACGCGCGGCGCAGGCTAGGCCCCTGGAGGGCGCCGGCGCCCGCGGGCAGCGCAAGCGCAGCCAGCGTCAGCGCGGAGATGAGCAGCGGCAGCGGAGCGCGCATCCTCACCGCTCTGGGGAGGGTGTCGAGCGCGCGCCGGGCGTTGTCGCAAGCGAGCGCAGCAGCCGCGGCACCAGCTCGATCTGGACGGCCTCGATGCGGCCGCGATGATCGCGCAGCAGACAGCGGCCGGCGCTCATCTCAAGCAGCAGCCTGCGCAGCTGAGGCTCGCGGGCGTCGAGCCCAAGCAGGTGCAGAGCGCGCTCGGCCTCCTCCTCGGCGCGCAGCCCGAAGACGAAGGTAGCGCCGAGCAGGCCGGCCAGCGACTCTCGCTCGCCCAGCAGCGCGTCGGTCAGCAGCTGGGTGGAGATGATCGGCACCGCAAGCTCTGAGCGGCCCATCCGCTGCAGCGACATCAGCAGCGACCGTCCGGCCGGATCGCCGAGCAGTCGCCAGCCCTCATCGAAGGTGAAGACCTTCAGCCGCGAGCGCTCAGCGCTCATCAGCGCGCCCGCAAGCATCGCGATCAGCCGCAGCAGCTGCTCGCCGATGCGCTCGGACTGCGTGCGCTCCGAGCGGGCGATGCGCGGGTCAGGCGCGGGCAGGTCGCGGATGCGCAGATAGGTCACCTGCTTCTCACCGAAGGCGGGCGGGGGTTGATCGGCACGCGCAAAGGCAAGCTGGGTGAGCCCTCCCTCGGCATACACTGCAAGCGTCTCGGCGAGCGCTGCCTCTGCCTCATCGCCGCCCATCAAAGCGCTCAGCACCTCCGCACAGGTCGGGTTGGCGCAGTGTCGGAGCACGGCACCGACCGCGCGCACCAGCGCCGCCTCTGCAGCGGGCTCAAGCGTTGCCGGAAAGAGGTCGCGGAGGAACGAGACGGTCGCCTCCTGGCGCAGATCGGGCGGGGCGATGCGCAGCGGATCGAGCAGGCCACGCAGCGCCGGGTCGGCGCGCAGCGCGACGGTCTCGCAGTGCGGGGCGACCTCCTCGAGCAGGTGGAGGGCATGGTCGCCCTTGGGGTCGCAATCGACGATGCGGGCGCCCGCTAGGAAGGCCTCGTAGGCGAGCTTCTGGGCGAGCATCGTCTTGCCCGAGCCAAGCGCGCCGACGCAGAGGATCGCGGTGTTGCTGTCGCTCTCGGAGCCCTCACTGAGGTTGAACGTGACCGGCTCGGCGCCGCCGCTCAGGCAGTGGCCGAGATGAAAGCCATGGCGCGAGCCCACACGGGGCGCTCCTGTCGGCATCATCCCCGCAACCTGCTCGCAGGTCAGCACGTCCTCATAGCCGCGGAGCGTGCGACCCCCTGCCGGCATGTGGAGGAGAAAGAGCGCAAGCTGCTCGCCGAAGGGCCGAAACAGCCGTACCTCGCCGAAGGCGCGCCGGCAGTGCTCAACGCGCTCCTCAAGCTCCGCGGGCGAGCGCGCCGCCACGGCGATGGCGATGGTCACGCGCAGCAGCGGCGGGCGCGTGGCGGACTGCAGGTAGGAGAGCAGCTCGCGCGCCTGCTCGCTGCGCGCGTAGCCGCGGTCGCTTGCGCCCTGCTCGCCCTCTGCCTCCGCCGCAAGGATCTGGTCAGCATCCTGAATGCCGCGCCGCGCCAGGCGCAGGGCGAGGGTGTTGGGCAGATGGCGCGCGCTGAGGGCGATGTCGACGCCGAAGGGCAGGCTTTCGGACGCCCGCATCAGCAGCTCCGCACGGTGCGATGGAAAGCTCACGCGCTCCGGGAGCGCGCCGAGCACAAGCTGCGCCTGGTGGGAGACGCCAAGCTCCGATTCGATGCGCAGGGACTGCAGGCGATGCTCGACGATCCCCTCGCACCAGCGCACGACGTCGGCTTCGAGCGGAATCAGCGCCGCCTCGCCATTGCACTCGAACGCAAGCGCGCGCGGCTCATGGAGATCCTCGAGCAGCGGCTCGCCCAGCGCGCGGCAGAAGGCGCGGCGCACAAGCCACTGCAGCTCAAGCGCGCTTGTCGGGCGCACGCTCAGGTAGGCGGCAAGGCGGGCGTGCAGTCGGTCAGCGCGCCGGCGCAGATCCTCCAGCTCGGCCGCTCGTGGCACGCTGGGCGCAAGCGCGCTGCGCAGCGCCTCGAGGGGGTTGCGCTTGCGGCCGGCGGATTGCTCGCCGCGACGATCCGCGCCGAGCGCAGCGCCAAGCAGGCCTGAGACCCCCTGCTCGCCCTCGACAAGCCGGATCGCCAGAAATACCTCCGGGCGCCAGGGCAGGAGCGCTGAGAGCGATCGCGCCTGGCTTTCGAGATAGCGCTCGCCACACTCCCTGTGGCGTGCGCAGAGCAGCTGCTCGCCGGCGCGCACGTGGCGCTCACAGTCAAGGGCACGGCTGACGCGCAGCAGCTGAAAGTCGGCCTCGAGGGCCTCGATCGCGCCAAGCAGCGCCAGAAAGCGCTCGCGCTTGCCGGCCGCCGAGAGACAGCGGTAGGGGTGCGTGTCCACGGCAAACAGAGCCCAGCGCTCAGCGCGACCCCTGCCGAGCAGGATGTTCCCGTAGCTGAAGGCAAAGGGCAGCCTGGCGCTCATCGCCCGCCGGGCTCGGCAACCACAAGCTGCGCGCCCTCACCGACCTCGATCACCTCCGGGGTGAGGCGCTCACCGCCGCCGTGCAGCGCGGCGGGGCGCTGTGCGCGACCCCACTGACCACGTGTTGCGGGAAGCAGCAGCAGGCGGCGGTCGCCTCCGCGCGTGTGCAGTCGCGCCCCGACGGTCGGGCGTGCGTAGTGGTGAGCTTGACGGACCAGCGCGCGGCCGGGACCGCGATAGCGCAGGCGGCGCAGGCGCGGCTCCGATCCATCGCAGATGGCGACCAGCTCGCCTGGGCTCCAGCGGCGGCCGGGGGCGGGCGCGCTCGGCCGCGCAAGGCCGCAGAGCAGACGTGGGGAGACCACATGGCGCACCAACGCGAGCGCCGCGAGGTGAAATGTGCGCCCCTCGAGCCTGATCACGCACAGCAGCGCGCCGCCGAGCGCAGGTGCCAGCAGCAGGCGCAAGTACCACGGCAGCAGCTGCAGCGGCCACCCCAGCGGTGAAATCCGCGTCATCACCAGCGCCGCAACCGCAAGCGTGGCGGCGTAGAGGATCCCGCGCAGCGGCACACCGCCGGGGTTCAGGCGCAGCGTGTCGATCCGGTAGATGCGCCGCTCCAGGTCGAAGACGGAGCGGTAGGAGTGAATCACAATCTCCTCGCCGCCGGCCATCGGCCTAGGCTCCGAAGAGCGAGCGAACCAGGTTTTCGATCAGCTTCACGCCTGCCGCCTGCGCAAAGAGGACAGCAACGACGCCGATCGCAAAGACCGCTACCGCCTCCTTGAAGTCGCGTCTGAAAGCAAGCACGACCGCAGCGATCGCAAAGCCCAGCGCGATCAGGCTCATCGCTACCTTGCGCCCCGTTTCGCCGGCCTTGCGCGCCGCACTTTCAAGCTGGTTGCCTTCACCACCTGCCGCGGCGGCGCTGCTCGCGCTCGCCGTGCGGCCTGCGGCGACCGCACCCGGCGCCGCCGTCGCGCTCGCAGGGGAGAGCGGAGTCGCGACTCCGAATAGACAGAACGCTACGAGTATGCGCAGCACCCGGCGCCGCCAGACGCTCATCACCCTACAGCTGACACGTACACCTCTCATCATCGCTCCTTTCTTTTGGTTGCCGTCTATGGTTGATCCGGGCTCATCTGAATCGCCGCTATCTCCCAGCGCCCGCCGACATCGGCGACGTCAAGCTCATACGAGAGCGTGTAGCGGACGCCATGCACATCGCGTGCCTGCACGAGCGCGATCACCGAGCCGCCGCCGGGAAGCCAGCGCAGCGACTGCAGCGACTGCAGCTGCAGGGGCTCAGGCGGCGTTGAGACGCGCGCGCCAGCGGTCAGATCCGCCTGCAGATCGAGCGTCGCGCCCGCCAGATAGTTGCGCAGCGCGCGGCGCACGACCGTCTGCAGCGCGCCAGCTTCGACGCTGGGAAAGGCTTCGCTCGGGTTGGCCCAGGGGGCGCTTTCCGGCGGGCCGACAAAGGCGGGATAGCCCGCCAGCGCCAGCGCCCCTGAGGGCTCGCGCAGAACGGCAACGCTCAGGTAGAGCGTCGGCCCCGCTGCCATCGCGCAGGCCAGGGTGTAGACGCGCTCGCCGGCGGGCCCGCTGCGTTCCTGGGCGACTTCGACGTCGAGCGCTTCCTGGGCGCCGGCGTCGGGAAGCTGGACGGCGGCGGCAGCCTGGTTGCCTTCGCTGCCGAGGTAGGGGGCGAGCGCTTCTGCGTAGGCCTGTGGGCTCTGCGCGTTGTAGGTCAGGTAGCGGCGGGCAAAGGCGACCGCGAAGGCTTCGGCCGCACGATCGGGAGCGGCGGCGGCCCGGTCGATGATCACCTTTGCCGGCGGCGGCGCAAAGAGCTGGCGCGCACTTGCCAGGATGCCGAGCGCCGCAACCGCCAGCAGCGCTGCGCGCGGCAGCTCGCGGCGCATGCGCAGCCGCCACAGCTGCTGCGGGCGCACGCTCACCGGCCGGATCACCTGATGCTCCTGGTGCGCGCCGGCAACCAACGCGATCAGCCTTCAAAGCCAAACTCGGAGCCGGCTCCCCCCGCGCGTGCGCGCCGGCGCTGCAGCGGAGCTTGCGCGGGGCGCTGTGGCTGCGCAGGAGCGGCTTGGCTCACATATGCGGCGGGGGCGCCCGTGCTCGCGCCGGCGCCGACAGGCGCCTCCTTGCGGCTGGAGCCCTCCGTCGATGCCAGAGCGAGCGCCGGTCCCTGAGGCGGTCTCATCGCGTGCGCCGAGGGATCGTGCATCAGCGCCTGCGGCCGATGCCAGCGCACCTGCGCGCGAGCTCCGGCGACGACGACAGTCAGGTGCTGCAGGCGAGGGGGCAAAGAGGGCGCGCGGCGCGGCGAGCGCGCCCGCACAGCGGCGATCGTGCCCCGCGATGCCGGGGGGCTTTGCGCAGCGCCGGCGCTGCGCGCGCCCGCGCGATCGGTGAGCGATCGCGACTCTGCGCGAAGCAGCGAGCCCGCAAGCACGCCAAGCGCAGCGGCCAAGAGCAACCGCTGGGTGCAGCAGAGCACCCTCGCAAGGCGCTTGGTCGCACGGCGCCCGAGCGGCGGCCTGCAGACCTGAGCGATCTCGGCGAGCGGGTCCACGGCGATCGCCGGCAGCGCCCCTGCCGCAAGCGGCGCGGCGGGCGCGCGCAGCGCATCGCCAAGCGCCCAGGCCGGGTAGACGGCAAAGTGCCCTCCGGCCTTGCTATGCCCGCGCAGCCTCGCCACCCCTCTCCAGCTCGCCCGTCAACATGCGCAGCCTGATGCGAGCGCGCTGCAGCAGCTTGCGCTCCTTGTGGGTCGACCACCCGCGCAGCGCGCAGAGGGCTCGCGGATGCAGCTGAAGACCGACCCGACACGCGAGCGCAAAGCGCTGCTCCTCGCTGAGCTTGGGCGCCTGAATGACGACCTGCGCCAGGCGCAGTCGATTGATCACCAGCTCGTCGACCGCCGCGCTTGGGTCTGCGGCCTTCACATAGGCCTCCTGGCGGGCCGACCCCAGCGCCTGCTCAAGCGCCGCCGCCGCCGGGCTTCTGCCGGCGATCGCACGCCTGCGGTCGGCGATGCGCGAGCGCAGCTTCTGCTCGAGCGCGTTGGCGATGTGAGCACGGCTTGCAAACTGCCCGCGCTCGCGCATGCGCACAAGCAGCTCTAGCGCAGCCTGGCTGTAGCAGTCCTCGAGATCCTCTCGACGCAGGTGCGCGGCGTATGCGCGCAGCAGCGGCTCGCGCTTGGCGCGCAGCACCTCCGCGACCGCATCGAGCTGGCGGCTGCGCTGCGTGCCCTGCGCGGAGCCACGCGCCGTCAGCTGCAAGCCGCCGCCGCGGGCGCCGCGCTCACGTGCCGCCGCCTTGGCGCGCCTGACCGGCGCTCCTGGATCGCGGGCGCTTCCGCCTTGCGGTGGGGTAGACATGTCCTGATGTCGAGCGCCAAGCGATCGAGACCCCCCTCCCACTTTGCGCAGCTGGTGCGCAGGCTCGACGGTGCCCAGCAACGCCACCGGCGCGTGGCATTTGCAGTTGCACTGCTGCGCAAGTACGACGACGATCGCGGCGGCCAGCTGGCAGCGCTGATCGCATACTGGGGCTTCTTCTCGATCTTCCCGCTGCTGCTGACGTTCGTGACGATCCTCGGCTTTGTCCTGCACGGCGACCCATCGGCACAACGCGCGGTCCTGCGCTCTGCGCTCTCCGAGTACCCGATCATCGGTCAGGAACTGGAGCGCAACATCCACTCCCTCAACGGCAGCCCGATCGCGCTTGCGATCGGGATCGGCGGGACGCTCTTTGCGGGGCTCGGTGTGACCGGGGCGATCCAGAACGCCTTCAGCGAGGTCTGGGCGGTGCCGCGCTACCGGCGACCCAACTTCATCGCCTGGCGCCTGCGCGGCCTGGCGCAGCTTGCGATCTTTGGGACGCTGCTGATCGCATCAACGCTTGCCGCGGGCTATGTCACAGCGCAGGCGCCGAGCGGAGCGCTCGCAACCGCGCTTGCGGTGCTGATCGCCGTTGCGGCCAACATCGCGCTGTTCTTCCTCTCCTTTCGCGTCTACACGCCGGCGGAGATCCCCACGCGCGAGCTGTGGCCTGGGGTGATCGTGGGCGCGCTGGTCTGGCAGGCGCTTGAGCACGTAGGCGGTGTCTATGTCAGCGACGTCATCCGCCACGCCCGCGCGACATCCGGCCTCTTTGCGCTTGTCATCGGGCTGCTCGTATGGCTCTATTTGGGTGGACGGGTCGCAGTCATCGCAACCGAGATCAATGCGGTGCGCTCCCGCAGGCTCTACCCGCGCAGCCTGCGCCGCGAGCAGCCGCTTGCGGCCGACACGCGCGCGCTGAGCGAACGCGCGCGGGCCGAGCAGCTGACCGCGGGTGAGCGGATCGTGGTCGACCGCCACGATCCGGGTGGCTGATGTGAGCACCTGCGCCAATGCCGCGCTTGCCACACGCTCACGGCGTCTGAAATCCCCTCTCGGCCGCGGCCCGGCGCAGTCGGCAGTCGCGCGTGGCGATCGCGTCGGCGCTGATCGTGATCGCGGTGTACAGCACGCAGCTGTCGGGCGTCAGAAAGCCGGCCTCCGCTCGCAGCGCTGCGACTGCGGGGGCGCTGCCCGCCAAGGGCGGCACGGAGCGAATCCCGAGATCGCTAGGCGCCGCTTGCATCTTCTCCCCTTTGCCAATGCGGGTCGGGCCGACCAGGATCCGCGCAAGCGTGAGGGCCCAGGCCGCGAGAGCGTCCGCGTCGAGAAGGCTTGCCCGCGCCGTGCGACTGTGCGCATCAGAGCTATCGAAGGAGGCGATCAGGACACTGGCGTCCAGGACAGTGAGCCCGGCCATCCGCGACGCAGCTCCTCGAGGCAGCCCGCCGCATAGGCGCCGGTGAGCTCGCCGTGGTGGCGCTCGACCGCCCGACGATGCCGCGCTCCTCGCCGCTCGCGCCAGGAGTCGATCGCCTCGCTGCCGGCGCTCACGAGCCGCAACAGCAGGCGGCTGGGGCGCTTGGCATCCGCGGGCCACCGCTCGGCTGCGCGCTTGAGCGCCGCGGCGATCTCATCGCTTGCGGTGACCTGATCGCGACGGCGCTGAGTCGGCATGCAGACTAGTGTGCCACCTTGGTATGCAGTGCAGCAGCACCTGCAGGATCGACCAAGCCAGGCGGAGCGCTGATGGGTCTGACCGGGCGCGGATGATTGGCTCGCCGACACGGGTGCGTTTCGCGATCGCTGCTCTCGGCTACCTGTGCGGCGCCATCTTCGGCAGACCAAACACGTCATCAAAGTAAGGCGATACAAAGACGCACCGCGAGTCGGTCGGCATCCGCCAAATCCGCCAGAACTTGAGTCGCTACGCCCGCAGGGCAAAGAGCGGCGAGTCTTTTGTGATAACCGATCGCGGGCAGGCGATCGCGCAGCTCGTGCCCGCGCCGGAGAGCGCCTCGGCGATCGACAGGCTTGTCGCCGAGCGCGGCGCGCAGCGGGGGCGGGGCAAGCTGCTGGATGTGCTCGGGAAGCTGCCCCAGCCGATCCCAGGGCCGCCCTCAGCGCAGCTGCTCGACGAGCTGCGCTCCGAGCGCGCCTGAGGGCTCATGCCTGACTACCTGGACACCTCCGCGTTCATCAGCTCGTGCGCGCCGAGCCCGAGAGCCGGGCGCTGCGAGCGGAGCTGGCCGGCAGAGAGCTCTTGAGCAGCGTCCTTCTTTCGGTCGAGGGGTGCCGCGCCGCCCGCCGCTACGGCAGGCTGGCCCTATGCCGCGCGCGCCGCGCGCGCCACGATCACGCAGCTGCCGATCGACCAGCCGGTCGTGGACGCCGCTGGCGAGCTGGAGCCCTCTGAGCTGCGCTCGCTGGACGCCCTACACCTGGCAACGCTCATCAGCGCCGGCGAGGATGTCGAGCGCGCCTACTGCTATGACGCACGCCTCACCGACGCGGCGCGCGCTCGGGATCGATGTTGCAGGGCCATCCTGAGCGATCCAGCGATAGATGGTGGCTTGACAGACGCCGAGGTCCTGCGTGCGTCCGCATGGGCTTGCCTCCGCACGGCACAGCTCGATCGCGCAGCGGCGGAGCTGCGGTGGGTATGACTTGGGCATGATGCCGGCTTTGGCCCATGCCGCTCAGCCTCTCGTATTGGCGGTCCAACTGTTGGGGTGCAGACCAGGTGGACCGATGATTGGGCGCTGGCCTATCCCCTGCGCCAGGGCGCCGACGCCTACGCCAGGACGAATCGGGCCTTCTCGCTGCGGAGCATCTCGAAGGGGCTCAGGAGCTTGACGCTCATCGCGATGCAGGAATTCGGGATCTTGATCTTTTTGACCGAATCCGAAAAGACCTCGTGCGTCGCCACATCAAACCTGCGAGCACGAGCTCGTGCCACAAGGTAGAAGTCCGCGACTTGCACAAACTGGTTGACCGCTGCGGCTTCGTAGCTGCCGCTCCGGGCCCAGATGCTGACATCGGCAAGGCTCGGGAGGTCAGCGCTGTCCGGGGGCAGGAAGAAAGCCTCACCCCGAGCCTTCGCCTATTCGGCCAGCTCGTCATCTCCACCGATCAGCTTGTCCTTGACCTTCTCGATCGAAAAGACCCGACCGTTGGCATGCTCTCGGTCGATCCACTGCCAAAAGGCGGGGCAGAAGTCGAAGCTGTAATGCAAGTCCTTTGCCTGTATGAAGATGTTCGAATCGAGCAGGTAGGGCATCAGGCGACCCCCAGCCTCGCCGCCAGCTCCCTGAATGTGGAGACCTTCCTGACACCGAGCATCTGGAAAGCGTCTCGATAGAGGGTCTGCCCCTCAAGTGTGCTCTCAATTAGCGCGCGGGCAAACCGCTTGCCTACACGCACCGATAGCGTGCTGTAAAAGTTGCCGCCTGCGTCGCCGCCACGCTCGTGCACGAGTGCCCGAATGCGCTCCTGCTCGGCCGTGAGCTCCACGCGATACTGCGCCGCGGTGAGGTGGCTAGCCTCGAAAAGGCTTCGAAGGACAACAAGAGTGCTCACCTTGAAGCGTCGAGCAAGCTGCTCGAGCGCCTCCGTAATCCTGTCGCGCTCCAGCCGGTAGCTCCGAAGAGCGCACGCGGGCACGAGAAGCTCTGCCGCCACCTTATTGCACCAGCGCTCGACCGCATGATGCGGTGTGGATGCCATATCGACATCCGAAACAGCGGATTCGCCGATCCAGATGTGTGCCAGCTCGGCAGCAAGCGTGAAAATCTGTGCCGCCTTCGCATCAGCACCATTGACAAAGAGCAACGGCGCCAAGTCGTCAACGAGAGTGAACCCTCGAAACTCCTCAGGGTCCAGCCTTCGATGCGTGTTGCTCCCGACGATACCGCTGACCATTACCAAGATGCCATTCCGGTCGGCGGCTTCGACAAGTTTATGAAACGCCTCGCTCCAACTGCTGCCTCGCTCCCCAGGGGAGAACTCCAGCACCTCGCGCATCCGGGCAGCGGCCTTCTCGACACCGGCGCCAACCGCGAGCGTACCGATGACTGGGCTCGGTGACTCGCGATGAAGCCGGGCGTAGTCCCTATACCACTCCTGCCGCTGCTGGCACTGGTGCACGGTGTCGAGGAGGTCCGGGCTGGCGAGCCCGATGGCTGCGTCCCCGATCGCCCGAAAGTCCGGAGCCGGCAGCGGCTCCTCGGGCGGCTCGGGAAGGAAGAGGTAGCCGATCGGCGCATGCGTCGCCCGTGCGAACTTCTCAAGCTGCTTCAGCGTCGGCTGCTTCGTCCCGTTCTCCCACTCTTCGAGCGCCGGGAAGCGAGCGAAGAGCTGCTCAGGGGGCTGTCGAGAGCGTTCACGAGGCCCAGGTCAGCATCGCTGGGCGAACCGGCACCCGGATGCTCATCTCCCAACGCTCCGTGCCAGCGCGCGGGTCACGGCTTCGCCCGCGCAAAGAGAGAGGGCCATGCAAAGCACAGGCTGATGATACGGGCCGGCATCGTCGATGTCCCGCTTCTATCGCGGCAGCTGCAGTTGAAGCGCTCGGCGTGGCCGGACCGCGATCTGCCCGAGCGCAGGGCCTATCCCCCCGGCCGAAAGTGCTCGACCGCGCTGCTAAACTAGCTATACATTTGTTAGCAGCTATGGAAAGTGACCACCATGCCAGATTCCAACAACAGCGAGCAGCGCCCCTCCCCGATGCCCACCTCTGAATCGCGCGCTCTTGGCCCGGTGCGCTCAGAGCGCCCGCTTCTGCGCCTGATCCCGCTCGACGACACGGTCGTCTTCCCGGGCATGGGCGTAACGCTGCCGATCGAAGTCGGCAATGACGAGCGCGTCGTGCTCGTCCCTCGCCACGAGAGCGAGTTCCTCGAGGTTGGGACCGTGGCCGAGGTCGCAGACCGAGTGCGCCTGCCCGGCGGCGGGCGCGCCGTGCTGCTCTCCGGCCAGCACCGGGCGCTGATCGGGGCCGCCCGCACCGGCCCTGAAGGCGAGCTGCGCGTCGAAGTCGACGAGCGCCCGGACGAGGAGAACGCGCCCGCGCGGCCGGGCCGTGTCCGCCAGCTTGAACGCGAATACCGCGCTGTGGTCGAGGAGATCCTCGAGCTGCGCGGCGATGACGGTCGCATCGCCGCCTTCATCCGCGCGATCGTCGACCCCGGACCGCTGGCGGACTCCGCCGGCTACTCCCCCAACCTCTCCTATGAGCAGAAGGTCGAGCTCCTGCGCACGCTGCCGATTGATGAGCGCCTCGAGCTCGCGATCAAGCTCCAGCGCGAAAGTCTCGCGGAGCTGCAGCTGCGCAAGCGCATTCGCGAGGACGTACAGGAGGGCGCCGAGCGCCAGCAGCGCGAGTACTTCCTACGCAAGCAGATGGAGTCGATCCGCAAGGAGCTCGGCGAGGACGAGGCCTCGGTCGTCGATGAGTACCGCGAGAAGATCGCAGCCGCCAAGATGCCTGAGGAAGCCGAGAAGCAAGCGCTCAAGGAGCTTGCGCGCCTGGAGCGCATGGGCGAGCAGACCGGCGAGTCCTCGATGATCCGCACCTACCTGGACTGGCTGGTCGCGATCCCCTGGTCCAAGCGCTCCGAGGAGCACCTCGACCCCGTGGCAGCGCGCAACATCTTGGATGAAGACCACGCCGGGCTCGACGACGTCAAGAGCCGCATAACCGAGTACCTGGCCGTGCGCAAGCTGCGCACAGAACGCGGCATCGAGGCTGACCCGAAGTCCGGCGCGATCCTCACCCTCGTCGGACCTCCCGGCACCGGCAAGACCTCGATCGGGCGCTCGATCGCCCGCGCGCTCGGGCGCGAGTACGTTCGCATCTCGCTCGGCGGGGTGCGCGACGAGGCGGAGATCCGCGGCCACCGCCGCACCTACATCGGCGCGCTTCCCGGACGGCTTGTGCGGGCGCTGCGCGACGCCGGCACGATGAACCCCGTGATCGTCTTAGACGAGGTCGACAAGGTCGGCTCGGACTGGCGTGGCGACCCGGCCGCGGCGCTGCTGGAGGTGCTTGACCCTGCACAGAACCACTCCTTCCGCGACCACTACCTCGATGTCGAGCTCGACCTCTCCCAGGTGCTCTTCATCGCTACCGCAAACGTCACCGACACGATCCCGACGCCGCTGCTCGACCGCATGGAGGTGATCCGCTTCGACGGCTACACCTCGGCGGAGAAGCTTGCGATTGCAAAGGGCTACCTGTGGCCGCGCCAGCGCGAGCGCAACGGGCTGCTCCCCGAGGAGGTCTCGATCGCCGATGAGGTGCTCAAGCTGATCATCGCCGATTACACCCGCGAGGCGGGTGTGCGCAACCTCGAGCGCGAGCTTGGCTCGGTGCTGCGCAAGACCGCCACCAAGATCGCCGAGGGCGAGCTGCAGCCGCCGGTGGAGATCGACATCGAGCGCGTCCGCGATGCGCTCGGTCGCCAGCGCTACTTCCAGGAGTCAGCCGTGCGCACCGCCGTGCCGGGCGTCGCAACCGGCCTTTCGGTCACCGGGGCCGGCGGCGAGGTGCTGTTCATCGAGGCAACGGCGATGCGGCGCGAGCCGGGCTCCGGCGAGGACCTGGTGCTGACCGGGCAGCTCGGCGACGTGATGAAGGAGTCCGCGCGCATCGCCCTCTCCTACATCCGCGCCCACGGCGAGGAGCTGGGCATCCCCGAGAGCGCCTTCGAGGGTCGCCAGTTCCACCTGCACGTTCCCGCCGGCGCGATCCCCAAGGACGGCCCAAGTGCAGGGGTGACGATGGTCACCGCACTTGCCTCGCTGCTCTCCGGCCGGTCGGTCAAGCACACCGTCGGGATGACCGGTGAGGTCACCCTGCAGGGGCGCGTGCTGCCGATCGGCGGACTCAAGCAGAAGGTGCTGGCAGCGCACGCCGCTGGCCTCACAGACGTGATCCTGCCCGAGCGCAACCGCCCCGATCTCGATGAGATCCCTGAGGAAGTCAGGGAGCAGCTCTCCTTCCACCCTGTCATGGACGTGCGCGAAGTGCTCGAGATCGCGCTCGAGCCTGCACATGAAGTCACCGTGGCGAAGTAGGGGATCACGGTGCGAGCATCGGTGCGCACATCATCGCTGCGACGATGCAGCCCGGTTCCAAGCGAGATGCGCGAAGCAGCGCGCCTGCTCGAGCGCCGCTGGCAGCTCTCGATCATCTATGCCGCCCTCTCGGGCGCGCAGCGCTTCTCCGAGCTGAAGGAGGCGGTCGGCGGAATCTCTCCGCGCGTGCTCTCGGCGCGATTGCGCGAGCTCGAGGACGCAGGGCTGATCAGGCGCCGCGTCCTGCCCACAAGCCCTCCGTCGGTGCAGTACCACCTGACGTCCCGCGGCCGCCGGCTCGCACCCGTGATCGAGGCGATGCTCGAGTACGCGCGCCGGGCCAGCGCCTGAGCATCCCGCTTCGCCACCTCTCAGCGGCGCGCTGGCGCGCGCTCAGTCCCCGCCGAAGCGCCGCCGGCGCCCTGCAAACTCCGCCAAGCACTCTTCAAAGCAGGCGCGGTCAAAGTCCGGCCAGTACTCATCGCGGAAGACAAGCTCGGTGTATGCAAGCTGCCAGAGCATGAAGTTCGAGAGGCGCTTGTCGCCGCCGGTGCGGATCAAGAGGTCGGGGTCGTGCATCTCGGGTGCGTAGAGGTGCTCGCTGATGCTCTCCTCCTCGCGACCGCCCAGACGAGCCGCAGCAGCCTCGATCTCCTGGCGCCCGCTGTAGTTGAAGGCAAGGTAGAGCATCAGGTCCGAGTTTGAAGCGGTCAGCTCTTCAGACCAGCTCATCGCCTCGCGCAGCTCGCGCGAGAGGCTCGCGCGCTCGCCGATGAAGCGTATTCGAACTCCGTCTGCCGACAGTGAGTGGGTATCGGCGAGGATGCGCCTGCGAATGAGGGACATGAGCTCGTCGGTCTGCTCTTGCGGCCGCCGCCAGTTCTCGATGGAGAAGCAGAAAAGCGTGATCTCCTCGATGCCCAGATCGATCGCGTCGCGCGCCCTTGCCCATGCAACATCCACGCCGCGGCTGTAGCAGACAGACAGCGACATGCCGTTAGCGCGCGCCCACCGCCTGTGGCCATCGGCAATCACGGCGACGTTGCGCACCTTGGTCGCCGCAGCGACCGGTTCCCCGGTGACGTGCTCGCTCGACCTCTGCGACGTTGCCTGAGCCCTGATGGCCAACCTCTCCTTGCTTAGTGACGAGCGCCAGCGGTTCCAGCGTAGCGAGACGTTATTGGCCCTCAAGGGCGACCAGCATCGGCGCGCGCGAGACACGCCAAACCATCGGTGCGGCCAGCAACAGCGCGACGCCGAGGACAAGTGCGAGGGTCTCGATTGGGAGAGCGGCATCGGCAAATCCCATCAGGGGGAAGCCCGTCACATGCTTGAGGTAGGCGTCAAGAATCGCCTGCGCGAAGAGCCCGCCAAGCACGCCCGCCAGGCCCCCCGAGCCCGCGGTGAGCGCGGCTCTCGTCAGCATGATCCGGCGCAGCCTGTAGGACGGGACGTTCGACAGCCGCAGGTCCGCAGCCCAAACTCGCTGGCGCCAGAGATCGGCGATCAGCGCGGCTGTCAGCGCCAAGATCGCGGCAATCTCGAGCATCAGCGCGATCCACTGCAGCTCGCCGAGGCCCGCATTGGCCGCGCGCATGAACCGCTGATCGCCGGTCCGTGCCGTGATCACTTCCAGCCCGCTGTCTGTGCCGAGCAAGCCGGCGATGCGACGGCGCACCAGCTGCACATTGGTTCCCCCGCGCAACCGCGCAACCAGGGCGGTCGGCGCCGAGGTCTGCCACAGCCTGCGAATCTCCGCTGCGCTCATCATCACACCGCCGCCTGGCCAGCCGAAGTCGGTAGTCAGGGCCGCAACCTGCAAACGCGCCGTGCCGCTGGGCGTCGGCAGCTTGAGCTCACCGCTGAGACTCAAATGCAGCTTTTCGGCAAGCTGCCTCGTTATCGCGATCGAGCCGCCTTCTGCCACCCTTTGCTCGGCCCTGGCGACATTGCCGGTCAGGATCTGCGAGGGGAGCAGTTCGCGCGCGGCGCGGCGCGGCCACGCGAGCACGACAATCCGCGAGCCGCCGAGGTTGGCGAAAGTGTCGTGCAGTGCCTGGACTTCACTTACGCCTGGTACACGTGCGATCCTTTCGGCAAGTTGCGCGGCGCGAAAGGTGTCTGTCACCTCCACGTCATCGGGCGTTATCAGCCACAGCTGCCCGACCGCGACGTTTGCCTGGCCGACTTGTTCCAACCCCCCCAGCAGATCCCCCCTCGCGCCGCCCAGCGCCACCGCCCCAAACAGCGCCACAGCCCCCGTCGAGAGCAGCGCCAGCGAGCGCAGCCTGGTGCGCTGCAGCGACATCACCGCCACCGGCAGCGCCGTCAGGCGCCTGGAGTGCCTCGACACCCACGCCGCGCTGCCCACGACAGCGCTGAAGAGCAGCGGCATCGCCGCCACGCAGGCGAGCGCCAGCGCCACGCAACCAAGCAGCGCAAGCGCCGGATCGGCGGCGTAGATCGCGCCGGCCAGAGCGATCAGCAGCAGGGCGGCCGCGGCAAGGTGCGCAGCAAAGCGACCATCAAGGGCGTTGCCCGGCTCGCCCTCCTCGCGCAGGGGCGCATCGAGCGCGCGCCCGGGGCGCATGTCTGCCAGCGGCAGCAGCGAGGCAAGGCAGGTGGCAACGATGCCCCCGGCAAGGCCAAGAAGCGCCGGCCCGGCGCCGACCTGGATGCCTTCGCCCAGCACGAAGGCCTGGGACAGATAGCCCGGGCGCTGGTGAAAGACCGCGACCGCAAGCACGTAGCCGATGCCAAGGCCAACTAGCGAGGCTGCGATCCCCAGACAGAGCGCCTGGAAGATCAGAAGCTGGATCAATGCGCTGCTCCTGGCGCCGGCCAGGCGCAGGTCTGCGATCTGCGCGCGGCGCTCGGGCACCGTCAACAGCACAGCGTTGAAGGCAAGCAGAAAGCCAAGCAGCGCCGCGACCGCCGCAAAGAAGGAGCTTGCAAGGTCGCTTGGCCCAAGCGCCTGGGAGAGCAGCGCGACGTCCTGATCTGCTGGAGCAACCTCGATGCGCCCTGCGGCCAGGCGACGCAGCTCACCCTGCACCTGCGCGCGCCTGCCTCGCTCAGACTGCACGAGGATGCGCGAGACCCTGCCCTTCAGCCCCGAGATGGCTTGAAGGTCTTCCAGGGGCATCGCCGCCGAGAGCACGCCTGAGAGCGCACCCACCGCTTCTGGGCCAAGCACCGTCGAGACCTTCAGCTGATAGGCGCGCCCGCGCACCGCGACAGCGACATGCGCCCCGCCTGGGCTTTCAACGCCAGCCGGGGAGATGCCAAGCGCCCGTGCGCTTGCGGCCGAGAGCCCGATCGCGCGCTCTGAGAAGACCGCGCCGGGCACGGTGTGCGAGAGCCCGTCGAGCACGCCCAAGGCCACGTCTGCGCCAAGCAGCGTGACGTTCAGCTCTCGCCCGCCCTGCGTCCTGACGCTCGCGGGCACTTCCAGGAGCGGCGCTGCCGCCTTGATGCCCGGCAGCGCTTCCACAGAGGAGAGCAGATGTTCGCTGAAGCCTTCCGGGGAGATCGAGCGCAGCTGCAGGTCGGCGCGCCCGACCACCTTCTTGACCACCTGGGCCGCGGAGCCCGCGATCGAGCCGCTGGCGATCAGCGTCGCAAAGACGAGCGCCACCGCGATCACGATGCCAAGCCCCGCAAAGAGCTCCTGGGCTGCGTGGTATTGCAGGCGTCGGCGGTAGAGGTAGTAGAGGCCGTAGGGGCGCATCAGCGCCCGCGGGCGCACCTCCTGGCCAAGCAGCGGCTGGGCCCTCTCAGCGCCGATGCGCTCCATCGCGCTCTCCGGAGAGCAGGCCGCGCGCCTGCACCTGGTCTGCGGCCTCAAGCAGGCGCCCGTCGCGCAGCACCATGCGTCGATCGGCGATCGCAGCTGCCTCAAGGTCGTGGGTGACAAGCAGCACGCCCGCGCCCTGCTCGCGTGCGATCGAGCTCAAAAGCTCGATGACCTCGGCGCTGCGCACGCTGTCCAAGTTGCCCGTTGGCTCATCGGCCAAGATCAGACGCGGTCCTCTGGCCAGCACGCGCGCGATCGCAACGCGCTGGCGCTCTCCGCCTGAGAGCTGCTCGGGGCGGTGCGAGAGCCGCTGACCAAGGCCCACGCGCTCAAGCCAGGGGATCGCCGCCGCAGTTGCCTCACGCAGGCTCATGCCGTCAAGGACCAGGTAGAGCGCCGCGTTCTCGACCACCTTGACGTGTGCCATCAGGTGAATGCTCTGGTGGATGAAGCCGACCTCGCGCGAGAGGTAGCTGCAGCGCTCGCGCTCAGAGAGCGCTGCGATCTGCTGGCCGCGGTAGAGGACGCGCCCGCCCTCCGGACGGATGAAGCCGGCCACCGTCATCAGCAGCGTGCTCTTGCCAGAGCCGGATGGCCCGTGGATGGCAAGCATTTCGCCAGCCTGGAGGTCAAAGCTCACGCCATCGACGGCTCGCACCTCCTCGCCGAGTGAGTGGTAGTGCTTCTTTAGCTCGTGCACCTCAAGCAGCGTTGAGCGCTCGCGACCTGCTGTGCCCGGTGGCGGGGAGGCGGGCTTGGACGCTGCCATCAGGCGGGCCTGCGCAGCTCAAGCACCTCGGCCATGGCGGGCGCGGTCTGCCCGCGCAGCTGCCCACGGTCGAGGATCAGCGTGCGCCCCACCGTCGTGGCGAAGGCGTCTGACTCAGCGGTTGCAAAGAGCACCCCCATGCCCCGCCCGGCAAGGGCATCCAGCAGCCCAAGCGCAGCTTCCTGGCGCAGGCCGGGCAGGCCAAGCAGGGGCTCGTCGAGCAGCAGCACCTTAGGGGCGCAGAGCAGGGCGCGCGCCACCATCGCGCGCAGGCGCTGCTCTGCGGAGAGCTCGCAGATTGAAAGCGCGCCGATCTCGCCGGCGTCTGCCTGCGCGAGGGCACGTGTCGCAAGCTGCTCTGCGCGATCCTGGCGAAGGCCGAAGGCCATCAGGTCTGAGACAAGCAGCGAGCAGACATCGGCGACGGGCGTCGCCAGGGAGAGCTCACGGCAGAGGACAACCTGAGAGCGGGCGGGGTGCCCGGCCAGCGGGCGCCCTTCAAGGAGCACCTCGCCCTGATCGGCGCGCTCGACCCCGGCAAGGATGCGAAGCAGCGTGCTCTTGCCCGAGCGTCGCCCTCCCCACAGCGCAACCAGCTCGCCCACTTCAAGCTCCATCGAAACCTGCTCCAAGATCGGCCCTCCGCGCGGCGCGCAGCGACGGGAGCACGATAGCCCCCGGCACTCAAGCAGGCTCATCGCCGAGCGTCTCCCGGGACCTCTCTTGCTGCCCGTGCCTGCCGCTCGAACTGCGCCCGTGCCAGCGCCAGGAAGCGCACCACCTCGGCGAGGGCGATCTCGCGCAGCTTGGCAAGCAGATGGGCTTCCACCGCCCCTGCCGGGCTTCCTTCCGCGTGGCGCACAGGCGCCTTGGCGCTGCTTGCGCGGCGCTTCAGGCAGGCGTGCTCTGCCTCCTCAATCAGCTTCAAGGCATCCTCCTGCTGGCTGGTGAGCAGCCCGCAGGTCTGGCGCAGCAGCAACGAGGCACTGCGCTCCAGGTCCCCAAACTCCACGCGCAGGTGCTGCGCGTAAGCGGCGAGGCCCTGCTCGGTTGCGCGGAAGGGCGTCTTTTGAATGCCGCGCGCCGAGCTCCCGGCGGGCTCGGGGGGCAGCGCTTCGATCAGACCACGACGCTCGAGCGAGGTGAGTGCCTTGTAGACGTAGGAGGGGTCGTTCAGCGCGAGCAGGCCGTCGTAGTGGGCATCGAAGCGCTTGATGAGGTCATAGCCGTGCCCTGACCTCTCGATCACCAGCCCCAGCAGCGCCCACGTGAGCGCGGATTGGATCGGGGCAAGGCGCTCTTCGACCTCTTGGGGAGAAGCCAAGCGCCGGTTGCCTGCTCGCCTGCTCTGCATCGCATCCTCCTATGTGATCTGCGAACCGCCTGTGCGTGATCCTGCCCACCGACCCTGCCGCCTGCTGGCCGGCACACGTGCCAGAGAAGCTACACCCTAGCCCGCCACATTTCATCTGTCAATAAGGGACGCCGACCACTATGCATCGTCGACCACTGTGCACAGACAGACGGCAGCAGGGCAGCGCGCATGGCGGGCTCACCTGGCGCCTAGGACAGGCGCAGCTTGACCGCAGAGCAGCTGTGCGGCGCGGCGATGGCAAGGTCTCACAGCCACTCGATGCGCCCGGCCAGCTCATCTGCGCCAAGCTCGATCAGGGCGCTGCGGCGGATTGCCAGGTACTCGCCGCCTTGGAGCGAGAGCCAATGTACCTGGCGCTCCTGGGGATCGACGATCAGCAGCTCCTCGACGCCGTGGGCGGCATAGAAGGGTAGCTTCGCCCAGGTCTCATCATCCGGGGAGACGATCTCAATCGCCAGCGCAACGGTCCTGTGCAGCGCCGTCGAGCCATCCACCGGCGGGCGCAGCAGCGCGCAGTCGGGCACGCGGTAGTCTTCCGCAGTCCCGATGCCGACCTCCTGCACAATCGCACGCAGACCGGCCGCTCGAGCCGGCGCGTCAAGCAGGACGGCAAGCTGCTGCGCGAGCTCCTGATGGCCGTAGGCGGGCGGAGGGTTCATGTGCAGCACACCCTCCCACAGCTCGTCGCGGCGATCGAGCCCAAGGCGACGCCGGCGCTCGCGCAGGCGGGCCAGCTCGACGGGCTCGGGATCACGGATCAGCGTGGTCATCTACAGCAGAGGCTAGCGACGAGCGCCAGGCGCCCGGCACGGCGTCGCTCGATCAGGGCGCGACGGCGCTCCGGCGCAGCGCATCAGCGACGATCAGCGCGTGATCAAAGGCCAGCGCGGGCAGTCGATCGACCGGCCACCAGCGTGCTCGGCTGGCGTCATCGCCACCACGCACTTCCGGCTCGCCCTCGAGCCGGGCGAGATAGACGATCGAGACCGTCCAGCCGCGCGGGTCGCGCCCGGGGGTGTCGTAGACGCCAAGCAGCGCCAGCGGCGCGCCGGCGCTATCCCAGCGCAGGTCAAGGGCGGTCTCCTCCGCGAGCTCACGCAGCGCCGCCGCGGAGACCCTCTCGCCTTCCTCGACAAAGCCGCCCGGCAGCGCCCAGGCGCCCACATAGGGATCATGCGCGCGCTGCACGAGCAGCAGCGAGGCTCCAGAGGCCCCGCTGCCGAGCGCCACGACATCGACAGTCAGCGCCGGGCGGGGATGGGCGTGGAGCTCCACAGCAGCGAGTCTATGCCCCGCTGGCGGCGACCGGCTCCCGTGCGCCGGCGCCCAGACACCGCGAGCGCGCGCCGCATGCGAGGATTGGGTGCTTCGGCTACCCGTAGCGCCCTTCAAAGGAGGTAACGATGGACTTCGAGCTCTCTGAGCGTGGCAAGGACTACCGCGAGCGCCTGCTCGCCTTCATGGAGGAGCGCGTCTACCCGGCCGAGCAGGAGTGGATCGATGCGATGCGCTCCGCCTCCTCCCCCTACATCCACCCTCCGATCATCGAGGAGCTCAAGGTCGAGGCCAGGCGCCGCGGGCTGTGGAACCTCTTCCTTCCCGATGCCGAGGAGGGCGCCGGCCTCACCAACCTCGAGTACGCCCCGTTGGCGGAGATCATGGGCCGCACCAAGATCGCCTCCGAGGTCTGCAACTGCTCCGCACCGGACACGGGCAACATGGAGGTGCTCCATCAGTTCGGATCGCCCGAGCAGAAGCAGCGCTGGCTGCGTCCGCTGCTCGACGGCGAGATCCGCTCCGCGTTCGCGATGACCGAGCCCGACGTCGCCTCCTCGGACGCGACCAACATCGGCATGCGCATCGTCCGTGACGGTGACCACTACGTCCTCAACGGCCGCAAGTGGTGGACCTCAAACGCCATGCACCCACACCTGAAGATCCTGATCGTGATGGGCAAGACCGATCCCGATGCGCCCACCTACCAGCAGCAGTCGATGATCCTGGTGCCGATCGACACCCCGGGTGTGCGGATCGTGCGCGACCTGCCCGTCTTCGGCTACCGCGACAGCGAGGGCCATGGCGAACTGGAGTTCAAAGACGTCCGCGTGCCGGCCGAGAACATCATCGCCGGCGAGGGGATGGGCTTTCTGATCGCCCAGGCACGCCTCGGGCCCGGGCGCATCCACCACTGCATGCGCGCCATCGGCGCCGCCGAGCGCGCGCTCGAGATGATGTGCGAGCGCGCCGACCAGCGCGAGGCCTTCGGCAATCCGGTCTCCCACTACGGCAACATCCGCGACTGGATCGCCGAGAGCCGCATCGAGCTGGAGATGGCGCGGCTGCTGGTGCTCAAGACAGCATGGCTGATGGACACCGTCGGCAACCAGCACGCGCGCATCGAGATCTCTGGGATCAAGTTCGCCATCCCCAAAGTCGTCCTGAAGATCATCGACCGTGCCATCCAGGTTCACGGCGGCGGTGGCGTCTGCGACGACTTCCCGCTCGCGGCGATGTACGCGCACATCCGCACGCTGCGCCTGGCCGACGGCCCAGACGAGGTGCACAAGCTCTCGCTGGCGCGCCAGGAGCTGCGCCGCCAGCGCGAGCGCCGGGGGGACCTGAGGCGGTGAGCGCGCCCGGCGCGGAGGACACGAGCGACTCGTCCGCTGCGCTTCAGGAGCTCATGGAGCGCGCCGCGCTGCTTGCCGACGAGGAGCGCCCGCAGGCGATCGCCCGCCGCCATCAAAGCGGCGCACGCAGCGCGCGCGAGAACATCGCCGATCTGCTCGACGAGGGCAGCTTCGTCGAGTACGGGCGCTTTGCGATCGCGGCCCAGCGTGCCCGGCGCCCGCTACAAGAGCTGATCGAGCGCACGCCGGCCGACGGCCTGATCGCGGGGATCGGGACGGTCAACGGCAAGCACTTCGGCGAGCGCGCGCGCTGCGCGGTCTTAGCCTACGACTACACCGTCCTTGCGGGCACGCAGGGCGCGATCGGCCATCGCAAGAAGGATCGCCTCTTTGAGCTGATCGCGCGCATGCGGCTGCCAACCGTCTTCTTTACAGAGGGCGGCGGTGGGCGCCCCGGGGACACCGACTTCGCTGTCGTCTCCGCGCTCGATGTCCGTGCCTTTGCGCTCTGGGCTCGCCTTGCGGGCGTGGCGCCCCGGATCGCAATCGTCGCGGGCCACTGCTTTGCCGGCAACGCGGTCATAGCCGGCTGCTCAGACCTGATCATCGCGACGCAGAGCAGCCATCTCGGCATGGGCGGGCCGGCGATGATCGCCGGCGGCGGCCTCGGCGAGGTGGCGCCGGAGCAGATCGGTCCACTCGCCGTGCAGAGCGCCAACGGCGTCGTCGATGTCGCGGTTGAGGATGAGCGCGAGGCGGTCGCGGCGGCCAAGCGCCTGCTCTCCTACTTCCAGGGCACCATGCCCGCCGGCGAGGAGCCCCCGCAGGAGACGCTGCGTGCGGCGGTCCCCGAGCGTGAGCGACGCGCCTACGAGGTTGCGCCCATCATCGAGACGATCTGCGACCCTCGCTCGGTCACCTTCCTGCAGGAGCGCTACGCGCCTGAGCTTGCAATCGCGCTGGGTCGCGTGCGGGGGCGCGCGATCGGCCTGATCGCCAACAACACCATGCATATGGCTGGCGCCCTCACCAGCAACGCATCGCTTAAGGGCGCGCGCTTCCTAGAGCTCTGCAACAACTTCGGCATCCCGGTGCTCTCGCTGATCGACACCCCCGGCTTCATGGTCGGGCCGGCAGCCGAGCAAGGCGGTCTCGTACGCCACGCCTCCCGTCTGCTGCTCGCCGGCGCCGCGCTGCAGGTGCCCTTGATCGCGGTCATCCTGCGACGCGGCTACGGCCTGGGCGCCCAGGCGATGGCGGGCGGCTCGCTGCATGAGCCCCTGCTCACGCTCGCCTGGCCTGGCGCGCACCTCGGGCCGATGGGCCTCGAGGGCGCCGTGCGTCTTGCCCTGCGCAAGGAGCTTGGAGCGATCGAGCAGGAGGGAGAGCGCGAGCAGCGCGTGCGCGCCCTGACCCAAGCCGCGCGCGAGAACGCCAAGGCGCTCAACGCAGCGGCGCTGTTTGAGATCGATGATGTGATCGACCCGGCCCAGACGCGCTCCCTGATAGCCCAGACGCTCGAGGCGGCCTCCGCGGGCATAGGCACCCGCGCAACACCGTGACACCCTCCGTCCGGCTGTTCGTTTAGGCTGCCTTTATCGGCCTGTCGCGGCGATCGGGTCGACCTCCGCGGCAGCATCAACATCAAGACAGGAGGAAGTCAGATGCTCAAGCGCTCACGCGCGATCGCGCCCGCGCTGCTGGTCGCCTTGCTGCTGCTGCCGGCGGCAAACGCGCTCGCTGCCCCCCAATACGTCGCCCTCGGCGACTCCTACTCGGCAGGGGTGGGGTCGCGGGTCTTCTATGAAGAAACCTGCTTCCGCTCGCCCGACGCCTACCCGCCGCTGATCGCCTCCGCGCGCGGCTACGCGCTCTCCTTCGAGGCCTGCTCGGGCGCGACAACGAAGGAAGTGAACGAAAAGCAGCTCGGCCCGCTGAGCTCCTCGACAAGCCTCGTGACGATCACCATCGGCGGCAACGACGCTGGCTTCTCGGAAGTGATGCTGAGCTGCGCGCTCTACTACTTCACCTGCCAGGAATCGATCGAAGAAGCCGACTACTTCATCCGCTACAGCCTGCCGGGGCTGCTGAACACCACCTACAGCGACATCCGCGCCCGCGCCGGCAATGCGCGCGTGGTGGTGCTCGGCTACCCGCACCTCTTCACCTCGAGCGGAACGACGTGCAACTTCAACCTGCTCACTTCAGAACACGAGAAGGAGCTGAACAGCACCGCGAACATCCTCGATCAGGTGATCTCTGAACGCGCCGCCGCCCACGGCTTCACCTTTGTCGATCCGCGCAAGGACTTTGAAGCGCACGAGGTCTGCTCCTCCTCGGAATGGCTCAATGGCCAGTCCTGGCCATTGCGCGAAAGCTACCATCCAAACCAGGCTGGCTATCGCGTCTTCCAGTCGCTGATCGAAGCGGCGCTGCCCTAGCGCCATCCACGGGCCGCCCGGGCGCGCGACGCGCCCGGGCGGCCGCTCAGCGCACGGGCAGCGAGGGCGCTGAGCCTGAGCCTGGCAGGCCGGGCAGGTGCAGCACCGGCACCAGCTCGCTCGTCACCAGGCCATGATCGCGCGTGATGCGATCGATCAGCCTTAGCTCCTCCCCCGCTCGCTCGGGCGGTGCGATCGCGATCGTCAGCGCCGGCGCGTGGCGGCGGATGCCAAAGTGCCGCTCGCCATGGGGAGGGCGCGCGCCATGGAATCCATAGACGCCGCCGAGCATCGTCGCGCCTGGCGCACCGGAGCTGCGCAGCGCCGCGATCAGCGCCCGGTGCAGCGGGCGCGAGTCGCCTCGGGCCGCGCGTGAGGCATAGACGGTGAGCTTCCGCCACAGCGCCCTCCCCCGCTCGTCGCGCTCAGGGCGCCGGTCGGGGTCTTCAAGCAGCAGCCCCTCGCGCTTGCAGATCCGCACGCGCTCGAGAGTCATCAGCGGGTTCGCCAAGCACGCCCGCAGCGTCGCTGCCGCCGCAGCGATGCTCTCGACCCCCCCGACGGAGATCAGCATCATCGGCACGGAGGCGTTGCGAGCTACCAGGCGCGCCCGCGACCTGCGCCCGTGCAGCGTCCCGTCCACGCCCAGCAGCGCGCTCGCCCCGTCGGCGCCTGAGCGCTGCAGTGCTTCGCTGAGCGCGCGGTATGCGGGCACCGACCCGCAGCGCTCGCGCCGCCCGAAGTAGACGGTCAGCTTAACCTCCTCACCGAGCGCCGCCTCCAGCTCGCGCTGCGTGATCGCCTCATCGAGCAGCTGCGCGCGCTCGAGCGTCAGGATGCCGTTGCCCATCAGCGCCGCTGCATCATCTGCAAGCGCCTCGATGCGCTCTTTGCGATCGAGCGCGAGGGCGACCACCGGCAGATCTTCGGAGAGCGTGAGCGAGCGCTCGCTGTGAGCGCTGCGCATGCGGCCAAAGCCATCGCTGCCGCGCAGGAGCACGCTTGCGGCAGCCCCGTGCTCGGCAAAGAGCTCAAGCAGCACGTCGCCCAGCAGCCGCCTGCCGCAGCGATCGCGCTCGCTGAAGTAGGCGCTGAGCTTGAGCGCAGGCACGCTCACAGCGCCGCTCCGAACACGCGGCCGAGCGCAGCCGCCCCAAGACCGCCAAGCATGCTGATCGTGAGGCTCGCAGCGGCGAGCGCAAGCTCGCCGTCCTCCGCCGAGCGGTAGGTCTCGAGCATCCAGGTCGAGAATGTGGTGTAGGAGCCGAGCGCGGCCGTGCCGGCCAGCAGCAGCGCATCGCCGCTCAGCGAGGCGCCGAGCAGCAGCCCGAGCAGAAGCGACCCGCTGAGGTTGATCGCAAGCGTGCCCAGCGGCAGGGCGCACCCGCGAGCGATGCGCCAGTCAAGCGCAAAGCGCGCAAGCGCGCCGCAGCCGCCGAGCAGCGCGACGGCAAGCCACATGAGCGCGCTCATCGCAGCGACCCACCCGAGCGCGCCAGGCCGACGGCCAGCCAGATCGCAAGCAGACCGGCGGTGATGCTCGCAAGCGCGTAGCTGACACCAAGCGCCCAGCGGTGGGCTTCAAGCAGCGCGAGCACCTCCACCTGGAAGGTGGAGAAGGTGGTGTAGGCGCCGCAGAAGCCTGTCGCGATCAGCGGTCGCGGGTAGGTCGAGAGCGGCAGGCGCTCCTGCAGGCGGGTGGCGATGTAGGCGAGGAGAAAGGAGCCGGAAGCGTTGATGGCAAAGATCGCCCACGGCCATGACGTTGCTGGTGAAGGAAGCGCGCGGGCTATCCACACCCGTGCAAGCGACCCTGCTGCGCCGCCTGCGAAAATCGCCGCGACCTCGCGCAGATCAACGGTCGCCGCCGGGCGCCCACCGCGGACGCCCACTGTTCCACGCAGATCCGAACCAGCGCCCGGCGGGTTCCCCGAGCCCGACCGTTGCTCCCTGCCGCTGTCCATGCTTTCCATCGCTCCCATCGCGTCGAGGCTTTACATTCGCGACAGGAGCCATCAGCCCTTGCGCAGCTTGGGCGGTTTGCCGCCCGCCGTCCGGCGGATCGGGAGCGGACGCCAGGACTCCATCTGGCTTGCGCGATCATAGCCCGTCACTCAACACTCCTCTGCTGGCGCGCCGCGCGTGATCCGCACGTGCAGCGCGCAGCGATCGGGCAGCGATGGCCACCAAGCCAGACAACACACGAGGCCGAGGCTGCTGGACCGTCGTCGTCGCCTACGCCCTGCTCTGCGCCGCAACGCAGCTCTGTGGCTCTCAAACGCTGCGATCACCGACGCGAGCGCGAGGCATCACGGAGTCTCAGTGAGCGCGATCGGCTGGCTCGTGGCGGTCCTCCCGCTGCTCTACGTCGTGCTTGCGATGCCCGCAGGCGTGCTCCCTGACCGCTGGTTTCGCCGCTCGCTTGCAGCGGGTGGGCTGCTGCGACTCTGCGGTGACACCTTCGCCTGTGCGATGAGCCGCCAGCTGGTGTTTGCCGTCGCGCAGCCGCTGGTGCTGAGCGCGGTGGGCAAGCTTGCGGACGAGTACCTGCCGGTCGCGGAGAGGTCGAACGGGATCGCTGCGGCCTCAGCGGGCTGCTTTGTTGGAATGCTGCGCGCGCTGCTGCTCGGGCCCACCCTCGGCGCTCGCGGCGCGATCGCGCGGCCGCTGCTTGATCGAGGCGCTGATGGCGCTGGCAGCGGCGCTCGGATTGCTTGTGGCGCTGCGTCGCCGCGCGCTTCCCGGTAGCAGGCGCGCGACGATCGCACGCGACGTGGCAAGGGCGCTGTGGCGGATGGGAGCGATGCGAGCGCTCAACGGCGTCGCCTTCCTGGACTTCGGCGTCTTTGTGGCGATCGCGACCTGGCTGCAGACGCTGCAGCAGCCCGCGGGCGTCTCGGAAGCAGCATCGGGCGGCATCCTGGTCGCTATGAGCGTGGTCGGCACCGTCGGCTGTGGGGCGCTTGCCCCGCTGATCATGGAGCGTGCGGCAGAGCGGCGCTTTCTCGCCGCCACGGTGATCAGCGCGGCGGCGGGCTCGCTGCTGCTTGCGCTTGCGCCCTGGCCGGCACTGCGAGCTATCGCGGTCGTAGTGATCGGCCGCTTTGTGCTCAGCGCGCTGCCGATCATCCTCACCCTCTCCGAGCAGCTTGCCGGGCCCACGGCCGGCACCGCCGGCGCAACGGGCTGGATGGCCGGCAACCTCGGCGGGCTGGTAGTCGCGCTGCCAGTGCAAGCGCTCGCTCACCATCCAGCCGCGGCCTTTCTGGCGATGGGAGCAGTCGCGCTGCTCGGCATCCCGCTCCTGCTGCGCTTTCGCCCGCAGGCGGCCGCGCGTGCACGAGCGCACACAGCGCCTCAACGCTCAGAGGAGCGCGATCAGCGTCATCTTCGAGCCCGCCTCAGAGCCGCGCTCGGCAACGTAAGGATAGGCTCCGCCTGCGCCTCGACAAGCTGCGTTCCGCACGTGCCCGCTGCCGGAGCGCCGGGACTTTGGACCTCCATGCCGCGCCCCGGGGCCCGCGCACGACGCGAGAGGGCATATGCGCAGACCACAAGCGCCCCGATCAGCGTCAGCCAGGCGCCATGCGCGGGCACCGCCTTGCTCGGCGGAAACGGGATCGTGATGCCATGCGGCGGCGAGATCACCCAGCTTGCCAGCGCCAGCGCAACGAACCATCGCCGTGGCGCGCCGTTGACGAGAAGAATCGCTGCAAGCAGCGCCAGGTAGTGGCTCCAGAGAATGGGGGTGGCAAGCAGCGAAGCGATGATGCCGCCGGAGAACAGCATCGCCTCCTCGCCGCAGCGGCGGTAGCTCAGATAGGAGTAGCCGAGCACCATCGCCGCGCACCCCACGACAGCGGACTCGGCCGAGAGCGAGCCCATCCCGAGCATCTTCAGCGCTCCCATCAGGCTGAAACCCGAGCCTGACTCATGACGCCCCAGCGCGACAAGCAGGTGCAGATAGCCGCCCGGGCCCAGCGGGCCGACCAGAAAGCCGGCGAGGATGATTGCTGCGCTCAGGCTGCAGGCCCATGCAAACGCCCGGCGACGCCAGGCAAGCAACGGCCACAGCAGCAGCGACGCCAGGAACAGCTTCGACGCGACCACCAGCGCAGCTGTGATGCCGAAGGCTCGCGGGCGCTCCCGCAAGGCCCAGAGCAGCACAGCGCCCGCAAACAGCAGCGGGCTCAGCGCTCCGAGCTGCAGGCCGGTGATCGTGAAGGCGGTCGCCAGCACGAGCACCGTCACGATCGCGTCGCGCCGTCCTGCGATCAGAGTGGCCGCGACCACCGCAAGTGCGCCAAGCAGGAAGAACAGCAGCCGCGCCGCCCAGCCTGGCAGCAGCGCAAGCGCTGCAAAGGGCCAGGAGATCAGGTATGGGTAGACGAAAGACGATCCGGAGTAGACGGCGGGCGAGCGCGGATTCGGGTAGACCGAGAGCCCGCGCAGCAACACCCTTCCCGCGTGCAGGAAGACGTTGAAGTCATACATCGGCGTGAGCGGCAGAAAGCAGAGCGCTATGACAAGCACGCAGGCACCGACAAGCGCCATCGACTGCGGCGAAGGCAGCGCGCGCAGAGGCACCAGCGCTGCTGCGGAGCCGCCTGCATCCCGGAGGCGGGCTTGAGCCATGCACGAATCCTAAAGCGGCCCTGGCGACGGCGTTGCAAGCACGCCCGATCGGACTGCGTGCGAAGCCTTCAGGCGCGCCGGTCGCCAACCCGGGCGGAAGCGACATGCGCCAGCGAGGCGCCGGCTGCGACCCTGGCCTGCCGCGGTGAGATCAGCGCTGGGGCGGGAACGACCGACGCCTCGGTGAAGCCGGCCTCTCGCAGCGCGCGCTCAGCCTCTGCTGCATCGTGAAAGTGGTGAAGTGCCACCCTGCCGCCGACGAACACGCTCAAGAGCGCGCGAAAGAGCGCCACGCTCTGACCGGCTCCGCCGCCAAGCTGCAGGTCTGAGAGATAGACGGCCGCGCCAAACGCGCTCATGCTGCGCGCAAGCGTCCGCCACATGCCAAGCAGCGCCTCCGTCTCAAGGTACCCGACAAGCCCCTCGACGATCACTGCCAGGCCCTCCTCAGCGCGCAGGCGCCCGAGCAGGCCAGGGATGCTGCCCGGCCCGCCCGCCCGCAGGACGTCCACATCGGCCACGAAGTGGTGCGCGCCGAGCGACCCCATCCGCTTTAGCGTGCGGCGCTTGAGGGCCGCCATCGCGGGGAGGTCAGCCTCGATGTATGTGAGCCGGCTGCCATAGCGGCGAGCGAAGCGCCATCCCCGGGGCGAGAGCCCACATGCCAGCTCGAGCACCTGGGTGACGCCCGCTTCGCTGATCGCCCGCTCGAGCAGGACGTCAAGCGCGCGGTGACGCGCGAGCAGGTAGGACTCGAGCGTCGGCCCTCCGAGCGCGCCGCTCAGCAGCATCGCCGGACGCAGCGCCTCGTAGAGAAGCCTCCCCTTGGCGGTGGCAAGCTGCGGATCTGAGAGCCCGTTGCGTGCCCACACGTAGCCCGTGTAGTGGGCTGTGGGGCTGATCGCCTCAGGCCTGGCGGCGTCCATCCGCCCGCGATCTCCTCTGCGCTTCGCCACCGCAAGCAGCGCCGGCGCGCCCGCGCTCAACGGCGTCCTTCATCTCACACCGGCCGGCGCGCCCGCGGCTGCGCTTGCCCGCAGCAGCGCCTCGACGTCGACATGCGCCTCGAGGGCATCCGCGAGCGCATCAAAGGTTGCCTCAAGCGCCTGCGGCGGCCGCCTGCCAAAGAGCGCTTCGAGCACCTCGGGCTGCTCGAAGAGGCCATGCGCATAGATGCCGAGCACCGGACCGGCGACGTAGCCCAGGCCGTCGCAGATCGCCGCGGCGAGAGCTCTCGTGGGAGCGCTGCTGCCCTGGCGGATCTCGTAGCCCTCGAACGCCAGCCCGCTGAGCGCAGACCAGGGCTCCGGGAGCTCGCCGAAGCGCACCGTCCCCCTGCGCAGCCGCTTGTGCGGCGCAAAGCAGGTGCTGATCGGCAGGAGCCCCAGGCCCTGTGCCGAGCCCTCGCCCGCGCCCTCCGCGCCGATGTCCTGACCGAGCATCTGCATCCCGCCGCAGATGCCGAGCACCGCGCCCCCCTGATCCACGCGCCGCATCAGCGCGGCCGCCAGCCCGCTCTGCTCAAGCCAGCGAAGGTCCGCCGCAACATGCTTTGAGCCCGGCAGCACAACCAGCTCTGCGTCATCGAGATGCTCGGGCGAGGTCGCCCAACGCACCGCCGTGACCTGCTCCAGCGCCTTGAGCTCGTCGAGGTTTGATGCCGTCGGATAGCGCGCCACTGCGACCGTTTGGCGCCCCGCACTGCCCGCCGCGGGCGCCGCCGCTCCGTCCTCGTCGGGCAGAGCGTGCTCCAGCCACGGCAACACGCCGAGCGTCGGCACGCCGGTCAGCTCCTGCAGCTGCGCGGGCGCCGGGTCAAGCAGCGCCGGATCACCGCGGAACTTGTTCAGCAGGAAGCCGGCCAGACGCTCACGGTCAGCTGCCTCCATCAGCGCCCAGGTGCCGTAGAGATGAGCAAAGGCGCCTCCCCTGTCGATGTCCGCGACCAGCACGACCGCCGCTCGCGCGAGCCGCGCCACGTGCATGTTGGCCAGGTCGATGTCGCAGAGGTTGATCTCAGCGGGGCTGCCGGCGCCCTCGATCACCAGCAGCTCGTGCTCCGACAGCAGCTCGCGCAGCGAGGAGTCGATCACGCTGCGCAGGCGAGGTGCACGCTCGCGCCAGTGCATCGCGCTCAGCTCGTGGTCAACTTCTCCGAGCACCACCACCTGACTGCGTGCATCGCTTTCCGGCTTGACGAGAACCGGGTTCATGCGCACCTCCGGCTGGACATCGGCTGCCAGCGCCTGCAGGTACTGCGCGGCGCCGATCTCTCCGCCGCGCGCAACGCGCGCATTGTTGGACATATTCTGGGCCTTGAACGGCGCCACGCGGATGCCGCGGCGATGCAGCGCTCGCGCCAGCGCGGTGCTGACCAGGCTCTTGCCCGCCCAGCTGCTGGTGCCCTGAACCATCAGCGCGCGCGTTCTTGACCCCCCGTGCGTGCAGGGCCGCAAGCGCCGTCGCTTGCACGGGGCGTTGGGCTATGCGGCCGCATCGCCGCGGAATGTAGCGGCTTGCTGGTGTGCGCGTGCCCACCGGCGTGACGGCGGTCTCAGGGCAGCGCCCTGATGATCTCCAGCAGCTCCTCGCGCCGATAGCCGTTGCGCCGCGCGAAGCACAGCAGCTCGCCGGCCTTGGCGAGCACTGCGCCGCGCTCGGCGCTGCCGCTGACGCGCACGCCGTGGCCGCGGCGGAACTCCAGCAGCCCCTCCTCGCGCAGCTGCCGCAGCGCCCGCAGCACGGTGTTGGTGTTCACGCCAAGCACAGCGGCGATGTCGCGAGCCGGCGGCAAGCGATCGCCAGGGGCAGCCTCCCCTTCTGCGATCGCGCGACGGATCTCACCGGCAACCTGCTCGTGCAGGAGCGTCGGGTCTGAGCGGTCTACCTTGATCTTCACGATAGTGCTAGTCTTGCTAGCTTCAATGTCATCCATTAAAGATATCCAAGCGCGCGCCGCGCCTTCAGCTCCCAGCGACGAGGCTGCGCAGCCGCCCACCTGGCCCGACCCCCAGCAGGGCGTGATCGAAGAGGCGCGAAGGCGCCAGCGCAGGCGGCGCCGGCGCCTGAGCCAGATCGTGCTCGCGACGCCGGCCCTGATCGTGCTTGCGCTCGCGCTGATCGAAGGGGCGACCGCCACCCACCCACGCACGCACAGCGACGAAGGCGGAGCAGGCGCAGCGCTCAGCTCCGCAGGCGCGGCCAGCTTCAACGTCAGGCTCGCGCCATCGCTTGAAGTCGGTCAGGCGGGCTGGCAGGTCTTCTACGAAGACCACGGGGCCCAGCTGGGAGGAGAGGGCATCGGCCCGGCGCTTCAATCAACCCCGATCATCGCAAGCTGGGGTGGCAGCAGCGGCGGCTCGCATCAGTGGACCACGATGCTTTTGACCACGCCAAACGTCGCCGCGATCCTCGTTGAAGGCAAAAGCCGCGTGCCGACGGTGGCGCTGCCCGGGCTCCCCTACGGCTACCGCGCGGCGCGCATCCTGACCGCGATATCGCCCGCCGAAGGGCTTATCGGGCGGGGACTCGCCAGCGGGCCCCAAGGGCCCCGCTCGCTGGTGGCGCTCGACGCCAAGGGGGAGCCGATCCGCGGCAAGGCGAGCAACAGAACGCCCCTTCAGGGCGCCGTGCATGTCTGGGAATACCCGGACCGCACCGCTGAGGGCTCCTGCGGGCTGCGCGCGAGCGGCCTTGCGGGGCTGAGCGCCCAGGGAGGCAGGGTGCTCAGCGGCGTGCGACCCTACCCCGCCCGCGAGATCGGCGCCCAGATCGTGGGGCACGCCTTTCTGCCGTGCGTCTCCGTCACCTACCACCTCCGCGGCATGCCGCTGCGCGCGCTGATCCTGCTGGACGCCGCGCATCCGGGTGCGCGCGCCGCTGCTCTGCCGGACTTCAAGCCCGTGAGCGGAGCGCCGGGCTTCGTGCAGCAGGGAGGCCTGACCGCCAGGCGCGAAGGCGCTGCCTGGCTGCTGGTCGGACAGGGGAGCTCCAGCAGCGAGCGCCTGGCGCTGCTGCGCCACCTGCGGGCAATCGTCAGGCTCGGCTCGCTGGTCCCCGCCTCCTCCGGCGTCCCTGAGATCGGAGGGGCCGACGCGCCCCCGCCGCCCAGCCAGCCGGTGGCGCTGCGCGTAGCACCTGCGCTCGAAGCTGGCGCCCTGGGCTGGGAATACATCGCATCCGAAGGCGATCGTGGCGCCAGCGGATCGTGCTGCAGCCTCCTCACGCACGCTGCCCAGCTTGCGAGCGACAGCAAGGTCCTGGGTCCTGCGTCCGGGCCGTGGTGGTGGGCCATGGTGATCACGGCCCCGCAGGTGGCGGCGGTGTCGGTCGAAGGTCGCGTCCCGGTCCCCACCCACGCCGGCGGGCTCCCCTACGGCATGCGCCAGGCGCGCGTGGTCGTCAAGCACCTCACAGCCGCGCTCATCGCCTTCAACTCCCACGGACGGCGCATAACAAAGGCCGGCTTTGAAACGCTGCCCAAGCGCCGCATCTTCGAAGGCCCCTATGCGCCCCGCAGCTGGAGCGCAGGATCGGCGCCTCCCGCAGCGGCCGCCTGCCGGCTGAGCGCATCGGGCCTCAGCGGGCTGAGCGCGCTCGGTGGCGCAGTCGTGTTGCACCTCAAGGGCTACCAGGTCTTTGAAAGCAGGGCCTTCCAGTCCTGCGCAGACACCTACTACAGCCTCGGCGGCTCAACTCTGCAGGCGGCGGTTCTGCTGGACGCGCAGCACCCCGGCAGCAGACCCGCGGCCCTTCCCGGGATGAAGCCCGTCGCGGAGGTGCCCGGGGTCTTTGAAGCGCCGGGGGGCATCATGCACAATCCCGGTCTGGCTCGCCGGCAGCTTGCCGCCAAGCGCCTGCCGGGAGCCTGGCTTCTGGTCGCCGGCGGCCGCGACCGCGCTCAGCAGCTGCAGCTGCTTGCGCATCTGAGCGCGTCGATCCGGCTCTGAGGCTCCTGGCGCTCAGGCACATCACGTCGGCGGCGAGGAGAGGCGACCGTCAGCGGCGCTCCGCTGCTCGGCGCGCACGCTCCTGCCCGGGCGCGAGCGCTTGACTCTGTACATCGTCGCGTCGGCTTCGCGCAGCAGCCCCTCGACGTCGGTGGCATCGAGCGGCCAGATCGCGCGGCCGATGCTCGCCTGCACCGCCAGCCGCAGCTCGCCGATCACGAACGGAGATTGAAATGCGCGCTCAAAGCGCTGCGCGATCGCCTCCAGCGCGGAGGGATCCTCGATCGCGTCGACGATCACCGCGAACTCATCGCCGCCGAGCCTTGCGACCGTGTCCTCGGGACGCGCGCAGTTGCGCAGGCGCCCGGCAACCGCACGCAGCAGCTGGTCGCCCGCCTCATGTCCGAACTCGTCGTTGATCGGCTTGAAGCGGTCAAGGTCGATATAGAAGAGGGCAAAGGGCTTGGTGGCGTCTGAGCCTCGCTCGGCTGCCTGTGCGATGCGCTCGCCGAAGGCAAGGCGATTGGCCAGGCCGGTAAGCTGGTCATGGTGGGCCTGGTGGGTGATGTGGTCCACCAGGCGCCCGTTTTCAAGCGCGATCACCGCATGGGCCGCTACGCCCGCGAGCCGGTCGGAGAGCTCGGGGCTGCGTGCGAGGCGCTCGGGATCGCTGCGCACCGACACCTGCAGCACGCCGATGAAGCGCCGCGCGGTGGCGATCGGCACCGCAACGGAGGCCACAGCTCCGATTTCCCGGAAGGTGCCCTTGATCGGAGAGCTCTCGATGTCGATGAAGTGCGGCTCGGGGTCGGGCCGCTTCAGCCATGCGGCAAGCTGGGGGAACTGCTCTGGGCTCAAGACCTCAGCACCGGCCTGCTCGTCGCGCCAGCCGGTGGAGTTGACCGCCTGGCGCCTGAGCACTCCGGCCTGCTCGTCCCACAGGGAGACCGTGACGCGATCACAGTCGATGACCGCCGGGATCGCCTCGACGAGACGACTTGCGATCTGCGCGGTTGAGCCTGCTGAGGCCAGCTGACGCGCGAGCTCCAGCAGCGCGCTCGCCTCCTGGTGGCGGCGCTGTGCCTCGTCACGATTGCTCTGCGCCTCCAGCAGCGCGGTCGCGCTGTCCAGCGCTGTTGCCGCATAGCGCGAGTAGAGCTCAAGCAGCTCGCGCTCCTGCGGAAAGAACTGCGCCCCCTCCTGGTACATCGCCACCAGCCGCCCGTAATCGCGGTGACGGGAGCGAATCTCGGCGACCGCCCAGTTCGAGGGCGGCACGCAGCCCTCGTAGAGGCGGCGCGCAACCTGCTCGGCCTCCTCCTCGTCCATGCCCTTCGCCTGCACGATCATCTGCCCCTCCGTCGAGGGTCGCACGGCAAGCACGTACTTGGGCGCACGCACCTGCTGCGCGGCGCGATCGGCGATGCGCGCGAGCGTGTCGTTCAGATCACCCGCCGAGATCAGGTCCGCAGCCGTTGCGAAAATCCCTTCCAGCCGCCGTGAGAGGGCGCTCAGCTGCTCGCGCAGCATCCGCACCTGGGCGCCCTCGTCGCTGCCAGCGCCGCTTGCGTCCCAGCGCACCAGATAGCGGCAATAGGGCGCGCCGAGCGCCTGACAGGATGTGTGCTCGACCTGAGCCGGCGCAAGGCCGAAGAGCACAGTCGCCTGTCGCAGCAGCCCGATAGTCCAGTCGCAGTGCTGGGACGTCCGCGTGAGCCCGGGCGCCATCACGGCATGTATCTCGGCGTAGCCGGGGCGCACCTCCACGGCGTCAAGCTCGGCGGTCGTGCTGTAGCGCTGTGCTGAGACCTTCAGCTGGCGCATGTGCTCCTCGACGCTGCCCAGCGAGCGCAGCACGGTGGCGGTGGCAGAGCTGCCCAGCAGCCGGATCGACTCATCGCCCGCGTGCATCGCGAAGTGTCGGTCCTGAGTTATCGCTTCGCCGGCGCGCAGCAGCGCGATCGCCTCATCGAAGCTGATCCAGTTGCCGACGTCGGTCAGGTACGATGCGTCGTGGCTGCTCTGCGCCTCTGATAGCAGCCTCGCCACGCCCTCCTCCCCCAGCTTGCGGCGCACGTGTGAGATGGCCATCGCGCTCAGCGCGCAGGAGAAGGAGTGCACGACCGACTTCGGACTCGTCGCGGGCTCATTCATTTGGCATGTATCGGCCGCTTCGAATGAGCGTCCACGGCGCGACCTGGCATTTGGACGTTTGCCCTAGCCGTTACAAGCCATTTTGCAAGCCTAGCTGGACGGCTGTTTCAGCCACGTCGCGACCGCCGGCGGGCGACCTGCTCAGCGAGGAGATCGAGCGGCGCGTTGGTCGGGCGTGCGCGCGACCTCCCCTGTGGAGCTACCGAGCTCGCGCTGCATCGCCTCAGCCAGGGCAAGTGCCGCAGTGAGCGGCCTCACTATCACCATCAGCTCATCGATCAAGCCGGCGGCGTTCGTATGAAGAAAGTCGCAGCCCTGAAGCTCGCGATCGCCGACACGCGCCTCAAAGAGCAGCGCATGGTCGCTTGTGCCAGGCGCACCAAGCTCACGCACATAGCGAAAGCCCTCAAAGACGCGTGAGACGGCAATCAGCAACGGGGCGACCGACCCGCGACCGCGATAGGGCTTGAAGACTACGGGGCTGCGGAACAGAACATCATCGGCCAGGAGCGAGATCGCAGCATCGATGTCTCTTGCCTCCACGGCAGCGCGAAATGGATGCATGGCCTTCGCGCAGCTTAGTCAACACGCGCTGCCCCGGCGAATGGCGGGTGCAGGGGCAGCGCTGCAACGGCGCTTGAGCCGATCGGACATGATGGGCAGCGAAAGATGTGTCGACTGTTTGCGATGAGCTCCGGCACGGCGGCCGCCAAGGCGACCTTCTGGCTGCTCGACGCCCCCGACAGCATCGCCGCGCAGAGCCACCGCGAGCCCGACGGCACGGGCGTTGGCTGGTTTGACGCACAAGGCAGGCCGCACATGCGCAAGCAGGCGATTGCCGCCTATGAGGATGCGGCCTTCGCGCGCGAGGCGCGCGAGCTCTGCTCACGCACCTTCATCGCACACATCTGCTTTGCCTCCACAGGCGCCCTGAAGCCCGATAACACGCATCCGTTCGAGCAAGAGGGTCGGCTCTTTGCCCACAACGGGGTGATCGAGGGCCTGGAGAGCCTAGATGCGAAGCTGGGCGAGGCGCTCGCGGTGGTCAAGGGCGATACCGACTCCGAGCGCTTCTTTGCCCTGATCAGCCGCGAAGCTGCCGCGCACGGGGGTGATCTGGAGGCCGGGATCGCCGCCGCCTGCAACTGGGTCGCGGCGAGCCTGCCTTTGCTGTCGATCAACTTCGTGCTGATAGAGGCCGACGAGCTGTGGGCGCTGCGCTACCCCGAGACCCACGAGCTGCACATCCTCGAGCGCGAGCCCGGGAGGAGGCTCGAGCACGCCAGCAGCCTCGGCGCGCGCATCCTCAGCGAGCATGGCGCCGAGCACCCGCTGGTGGTCATCGCGAGCGAGCGGCTCGACGGGGATCCGGGCTGGCGAGCGCTGCGCTCCGGTGAGCTGGTGCACGTCTCCGCGAGCCTTGCCGTGCGCTCGCGGCAGCTGCTCAGCGGTCCCCCGGCGCACCCGCTGACGCTGGCCGATCTGGGCGAGCGAGCGCGCGCCTCGCAGGCTGGCGCTGAAGCTGCCGCAGGCGGAGCCTGATCGGGCCATCGGCAGATCGTGCGCGAGCCGCGCGAGGTGCGCAGACCCGATCGACGGCGGGCGCTGGCTCGCTCTGCGCTCCGGTGCAATAGCTGTGCTACGCCTCGATCGTGCCGACGACTCACCCACGACTCGCGCTCACGCGCGATCCCGAGCTCCTCGCCGCGCTCGAGCGCGGCGAGGAGCTGATCGGCGATGGAGGTCCGACGTCGGCGATCGCACGCGAGCTGATCCTGCGTGGCGCGGCGGCCTTCGCGGCAAGCTCTGGGTCTGATCTGGACCGCTGGCTGAGCGCGCGCGGCTTTGAGCAGGCCTCGCGCTCGAGCGCTGAGGTGCTGGCCGCTGCAGCGCAGCTCGGTCCGCCGAGGTCCCGCAAGGCTCGTGCAATCTCGGAGGCGGTGAGCGAGCTGCGCGCCGAGCGCATGCAGGCGGGCATCACGTGGCTGCTGGGCGCTTGGTCTACCTCGACACATCGGCGTTCGTCAAGCTGGTGCGCGCCGAGCCCGAAACGACCGCGCTGGTGGCCTCGCTCAGAGGCGCTGAGCGCCTCGTCGCCTCGGAGATCCTCGAGGTTGAGGCCCTGTGCGCTGTGCGTCGCGCGCGCGCTTCGCTGCTGAGAGCTCGCGCCCAGCTCGCGGGCGTCCGTCTCCTGCCGCTGAGCGCCGAGCTCCGCGCTCGCTCTTTAGCGCTTGACCCGCCCGGCCTTCGCTCGCTCGATGCCATCCGCCTCGCCGCCGCGCTCAGCATTGCCGAGCGGCTGCACTGCCTCTACACCTACGACGAGCGCCTTGGCGCCGCGGCGCGCAAGGCGGGCTTGATGGTGCAGACGCCTGCGTAGGGTCGGCGTCGCCGAGCAGCAGCCTCTGCTCTGCCCCACGGATCGCTCGAGGAGCACCGCGTGCGCTTCGGGGTGACGGTCGAGCTCGCGCTGCAGATCGTCCGACATCGAGGCTCTCAGTTGCCCTTTGTCGGCAGCGTTCCTGTGCCCGTCGGACGCTGGCGAGCGCTGCCCGCTTTTGCAATGCGTAGGAGAGTGAACGGCACCAACGACGTGCGTCGGCACTGCAAGGGGTACACGCCCGCGCGGCACTCGAGCTACGCGGTGTAGGATGCGATTGCAATGAAGCTCTTTGCTCGCCGCAGAGCCGCGGATCGGGCAGATAGCGCCCGTACGCGACCAGCCGCCATCGGTGCAAGCTGGCTGGCATGGCCGACCCTCGCGGAACGCAGCGTAGCGGTGAAGGTTGCCGGCACAAACCACTACCGCAACTCTGCGCAAGCGATCTTTGACCGGTACGGTGACCTGGTGATGGCGGCGCTGACGATCGAAGCGCGCGGAACCTACGCCGGCGCTGTTCGAGTCGAGGTTGCAGGTGCAGTGCTCGGGCACGTACCTCACGGCGCAGCGGATGAATACCGCAACGTAGTGGAAGCGCTAGCTAAATCAACCTTACCGTGCACATGCCGTGCGGAGCTGGAAGTTGGCGACTACGCTGACGTATGGCTACACGGTCGCCCCGAGCCGCGGTCGACAGATGAACCATTTCTGCCGCCGATCGATTCCGAAGTCGCTGTCGATCTCGACGAGGGACAGGCGCGCAGCCTAGACGAGTCCCTTTGCAGTCGCGCGAAGTCAAAAACTGCTGATCGGCTTGCCGAGCTGCGACAGGCAGGCAGCATATGGCGGGTAGTGCTGGCCGGAAGTGACATTGGCTCGCTCGCCCCGGGCAATTACGACAGGGTCGTGCAAGGACGCACCGCAGGATTCCCTCTGACCTGCTGGTTGCGAATCGCCAGGCGACCGCAAAAGCCGCTGCGCGTGACGGTCGCGATCCCGCGCGACGCTCCGGAGCCCGCGTCGCCGGCGCATACGCCAACGCTGGTGGTCGTGAATGGCCGGCTCATGCTTCGAGACCCGGGGCATGGCTTCAGCCCACCAGCCGATCGATAGCGCGAATCGCGGCTCATGACTTCCCCTAGGCGCTGAGCCAACGGGCGCACGCAGACGCGATCAGCGCTATCGGCCGGCGCGCAACCCGCACGGCTAAAGTTGTTTCGCGCGCCTGACCCAGCCAACCGGCCCTGCTTCAGGGGCAATCAGGTCTGGGGTTGCTCCCGGCCTGGGCGACATTAGCCACCAAACGGCGACAAGATCCGAAGAGTCGTTCATCGTCGTTCACCGGGCGTCCGAGCCTGGCTTGCAATCGCCCTCCAGAAGCCGTATTGCGGCTCTCGGAGGCAAGCGGGGGACCGAAGAGTCGAACCTCGCGATGCGGATTTGGAGATCACAACGTAATGTGCCGCTTTCGGCTCTGCAGAGCAATCCCCGCCCCCATGGCTGCAGTTTTGGTTGCGGTTTTCGGCTCGCCCAGCGGTCTAGACGCTCCCATCGCATTCCACTCCGAACTCCAGAGCTCCCGTTTGGCTTTCGGCCACGCGCGACGCACGCTCCAGCATCGGCGCGCATGATCGGCGCTGGCGCGCCTTAGGCCGAGGATCATATTTGGGCGCCCGGTCGAGCCTGGACCTCGCCACGACGCGTCGTCCCGCCGCATTGCGTTCGCACTATAATCACCGTGGTGCTTCAGTTTCGGAAGGCTTCGCTTGAGGACATCACGTGGGTCTGCGAACTCGACCGGAAGACCTTTAGAGCAGCGGATCTCATCGACCACACGGTGTTCGAGGCTTGGCAGAATCACAACGACGAGAGCTTCTGGGTTGCTGGCAGCTACGCCGAGCCGAGGGCCGTTCACGCCTACTTCGCCATGCTCTACCTTGGGAAATGCGCGTTCGCCGCCTTCAAGGCCGGGAGGGTCGCGGAGGGCGAACTCGCTGCGGCTGACCTGCTGGCAAAGTCGGAAGTACGCGATGCACGGGAGGCCTACCTGTTCTCGGTGGTCTCGGACGCGCCCAAGGGGTCGGCCGAACGGCGTGACCTCAAGATCGCCGTGATCGAACATATCCTCGCGGCGGCCAATCACGGTGCGCTCGCCACGGTGTACGTGACGACCGGCACCACCGATGGCCGCAACGTGCTGCTGAGAGCCGTGCAAGAAGGGTTGGCGAGCAAGGTCCAGGACGCGCGTGAGCGAGCGGATGGGCACTCGTTGTATCGCTTCGACCTCGACCCCCACGCCGCGAAGGCTTGGGCCGCGCTCGCGTGGCGCGCGAAGGCCACCCCCTTGCCGTAAAGGACGTCACGCGGGAGGCTACGATGCTCGGCGTGCGGTGGCGAGGGGCAGTGGCAAGCGGACAAGGCGAGCATCGGCGGTCGTGGCCGGACGGTCCGCGGTCGGCAATCCTATTGCTCGCCGCGTGCGCCGGGGCTTACCTGGCTACTAGGGCCCGCGCGGGCTCCGGCGATGACCGTGGGGACCCGACGCACAAAGAGTCTGACGGACACCTCGGCTCCGCTTCGGACGGAAACGACGGGTACTACGACATCCGCAAGGGCGCCAGCGGATACGTGCACATCCTTGCCGGCTTGGGTGGTGTCGTTGTCGCCGGGTTAGTGTTCGTCTTTACCTTCTCTTCCCAGGGTGGTCCCGGAACCACCCATCCGGCGGAGCTCACCTTCGCCGCCGGGCTGCTGGCGCTGGGCTTCATCGGCTGCACCGTCGGTGCGTTCGGGTTTGCGGCCCTCGCGGGCGAGCAGAAACTGACGCCCAACTTGCCCGCTGCCGGAACGCTGATCGGCGTTGGTGTCATCATCGGAATCGCATCGATCCTCGGTGCCTTTGAGATACTTGCCAGCGTCTACCTCCGGCCGTCGCGCATCCTGTTCGCTTGGCTCGTCGCCGGTGGCGGGGTGGCTGGCAGTGTCTACAACGCCTTCACGGTGGTCGACGAGTATGAGATCCGCACCGGCTCCTCCGGCCTGGGGCCGTCCGTGTGGCTCAAGACGCGCTCGCAAGCCCACAGCTGGGCGAAGATCTTGGCAGTAGTCGGCGCCGTGCCAGTGGCAGCCGGGATCGTTGGATACCAGCTCGGGCTAGGACCGGCGCAGTCGTCGACCCGCGCGAGCCTGTTCGTCGCCGTCGGCCTCGCGGTGACCATTGCTGCCGTCCTCATTGGCGCGATTCGCACGGCGCACTCCACCAAAGGGGAGGACAGCGGCATCGACCGGAAGACTGCGCTCGCAGCACAGATCGTCGTGGGCGGCTACGTCTGCGCGCTCTTGTTCTTCCTTCCGCGCTAGGCGCTTCGCCGCACCTGCGCCGGCAAGACGGATTGCTCGATCAGGCCAAGCTCCGCAGCCAGGACCGCCGGCCGGACGATCCGCACCGGCCCCACGGGATCGAGGCCAAGCAGCCGTCGGTCGCTGCTGCAGATCATGTCGGCATGGTTCTCGAGCGCGCCGGCGATGACGTGCAGGTCGGCCACGTCCACCGACTCGAAGGTCACCGGCACCGCCGAAGAGACCGAGGAGAGCAACGCGGCGCGGTCGGTGCCCGTGACGGCGTGGAGGAAGCCTCCGAGCGGCACCCCGACCAGACCGGCAAAGCGGCCCAGCGTCCGCCCGATCGAGGCTCGCTCCATTCCGGCCGGCTCGAAGAGAACCTCGAAGGCCTCGAGAAATGGCGCGAGCTCCTGCTCGGAGTAGGTGCGCGCGACGCGCTGTCCCGCACCCTTGACTCCCTGCTGCGTCGCACGCCACCAGAACTCGGCGCCGATCACGTCGGTTATGAACCCATCCAGAACCGGCGCGCGCTGCGCGGCGAGCGCAAGCAGCGAGAAGCAGAGACCGCCGGGCTTGTGAAAGGCGCTCCACAGGACGGTCGTGTCGAACTCGACCCGCATCCTGTGCAGGCTCGGCCTAAGCCTGTGCTCGCATCTCGGCTCCGAGCTCTTCCTCGGAGGGAAGCTCAGCATCCTCCTGCACGGCGATCAGATGGCGCGCAAGCTCGTCCAGACGCTCGCGCCGCGTGGACGGGCGCGCATCCTGCTCGAACTGCGCGGCCGGAATTCGCCAGGAGCCGCCCGGGCCGCGCGTGCCCTCGATGCGCCCCTTCTGAAGCCACTTGTAGACGGCCTGGGTGCTGACGCCGTAGCGGGCGGAGAGGTCTCCGACGCTGATGTATGCCGGCTCGGGCCGCGGGCGACCGAGCACATGCTCGCGCCACTCCGAAGCCATCTCGACGGCTCGGATGCGCCGCTCGACTCCCAGGCTCTCGACGCCGGCGGCCTCGCGCAGCAACGCGGCGACCTCTCCGGCGAGCAGGTCGACGCCACCGCCGGCCTCGTGCAGAGTCTCGAGGCCGCGGCGCAGGCTGTCGCGGGCAAACAGCCCCGCGTCATCGAGCGTCTTGAGGCTCTCGACCGTCAGCTGCGCGTACTCGTCGGCGTGCAGGTCCAGTGCGCCGAGGCTCTCCACAACGTCCTTGGCAATTGCATGGATCAGCGCCTCGCGCTGGGCTCCCTGCGCGTCGACGGCGGCGCGCCACAGCGCGACGCGGTCCTTTGGGGTCAAGATCTCCATGGGCCCAGCATAGCTCGTAGACCAACTTATGCAACTTCTGCAACCGTATCGACCAATTCGGCCGCTGGCTTGAGATGCCAGAGAAAGGTGGCCCCGGCTCCGGATCCGACTCCGCGCCGCATGCAAGCACGAAGGGTCACGCCTTGGCGCGATGGCGTTTGCGCGCCACCGCAGCCGATGACCAGCGCCGTCGCCAGCGGCTCACCCCGTGCCTTCGGCCTACGGAAAGTCCAAGCGCCCGCGGTCTCGAGCGGGTTCGCGCGTGGGCCGGGGCGGAGATGACACGGTGCGATCCTCGGCGGCCTTACGGTCCAGAACGCTATGCAGCGCCTTGGGCGGAACGCCGGCCGCGGGTGGCGCCAATCCTGTCCGCGTCCACCTCCGCGTACCCGGCGCTCTGCTCGCCGGGCGCTCGACGCCGTCCCAACCGAGCAACCATCGGGGCCGCGTCCAGCACGTCTCAAGCGTAACTTGTTTCCCGTTTGTTCCCCGTGACGCCTACTTGCACCGATCAGCACTTGCTATGCTCGCTCGATGCCATCCACCTCGCCGCCGCGCTCAGCATTGCCGAGCGGTTGCACTGCCTCTACACCTACGACGAGCGCCTTGGCGCCGCGGCGCGCAAGGCGGGCTTGATGGTGCAGACGCCCGCGTAGGGTCGGCGTCGCCGAGCAGCAGCTTTTGCTCCGCTCCAGAAATCGCTCGAAGAGCGCCGCGCGCGCGGCGAGCCATTTGCGCGGTAGGTCTGGGGACGACATCTGAGAGCCGAGGCGACCTCGCGACCGCGTAGGGCGTCTCCAGGCCCGGGCCAGGCGGGCAGGTGGCAGCTCGACGGCGGGCTCAGTCGCGGATGCGCTCGCCACGGCGCAGCATCTCGATGTACTTTGCGATGCGTCGTTGGCGGGTCTCGGGGCGTTTGGCATCGTTGATGCGCCAGATGACCGAGTATCGGTTGCGGGCGTCGAGCGCGGCGAATGCCGCGCGCGCTTCGGGATGGCGGTCTAGCTCGCGCTGCAGATCCTCCGGCATCGAGGCTGTGCGTTGCCCTTTGTAGGCAGCACCCCAGCGTCCGTCGGCCTTGGCGCGCTCGACCTCGGCGATACCGGCTGATCGCATCCGCCCGAGAGCGATGAGCTCTTCGACCTTGTCGCGGTTGATCTCAGACCAGCGGCTGCGGGCCGATCTCGGCGTGAAGCGCTGCAGCCAATGTTGATCGTCGTGGCGCGCCTTCTGTCCGTCGATCCATCCGAAGCAGAGCGCAACTTCGATGGCCTCGGCGTAGGTGATCGATCGGGCTTTCGAGCCCTTCTTGGCGATCATCAGCCAGATTCCCGGGCACTGCTCGTGATTGGCGTCCAGCCAAGCCTCGAAATCGGCGCGAGTGGCGAACCTGACGGCGTCGTCTGGCGCAGAAGATGGATCGATCGAGTCATTCATCGGCGTCCGGACATCAATTGCGAGCCCGCTCCAAGGAGCGGGCTCGTGGCTCCCAGTGCGTAGCGGGGGACCGAGGAGTCGAACCTCGCGTTGCGGTTTTGGAGACCACCGTGTTACCGATACACCAGTCCCCCACATGATCGCCGGCAACCGACAATAGCGGCCGCCGGCACCTCTCGTCAGCTGCTACTTTACCGCGCCCGACACTCACGCCGCCGACGCTCACGCCGCCACCCCTGTCGCGACCGTGGCCCTTCACCGCGCCAGTCGCAGCGCGTAGAGGACGGCAGCTACGCTCGTGGCAAGGTTGAGGCTTGAGACTCCCGCGCGCATCGGCAGCGCACAGGTCGCCTGGGCGATCGCGCGCGCCTGCGCGCTCAGCCCCGCCCGCTCCGAGCCGAAGAGCAGCACCGCGCCCGCGGGCACCGCGGCGGGCTGCAGCGGCTCGCCCTCCGGGTCGAGCGCGACGACGGGGCGACCACTCGCCTGCAGCTGACCGAGCGTCGCCGAGGCGACCGGCAGCGCAAAGTGCAGCCCCGCTGCGGCGCGGACCGTCGTCGGATGCCAGGGTTCGACGCCACCGATGCCAAGCACGCCGGCGGCCTCAGCCGCTGCCGCGACACGCACAGCCGCCCCGAAGTTGCCCCGATGGCGCGGATCCTCCAGCGCGACCACTGGCCCGCGGAGATCGCCTGAAAGCAGTGCTGCCGCGTCGTAGCGCGGACGACGTGCAACCGAGACGACGCCCGTGTGGGGCTCGTAGGGCCCCATCCGCTTGAAGTCCGCCCGCGCAATCCTCACAGTCAGGGCATCGATCTGAGCGGCGAGCTCGGGCGCATGCGCGGCGGTCAGCGCATCGAGCTCGCCATCCTGCACCGCAGCGACGATCTCAACCGGAGCTTGAAAGCGCAGCGCGTGCTTGAGCGCATGGAAGCCCTCAAGCACGACCAGCGCGCTGTCGTTGCGCGCCGCAAGCACGCGCTGGATCAGCGCGTTCGCCTCCCTGCGCCCCCTGTGCGCGCCGGGCGCGCTGCTGCTCTCGGGCTGCTCGCTCACCGCTGCGGCAGTCTAGGCGTCTGGCGACCTCGCGCTCCGCTTCCAGGCACAATGGGCAAGCAATGCGCATTGGCATCCTGACCGGCGGCGGCGACTGCCCGGGCCTCAACGCCGCGATCCGCGCGATCGTGCGGCGTGCGGTGGTGCGCGGCGACCAGACTATTGGCTTTGCCAACGGCTGGGCGGGGATGCTGGAGGACCAGGCCCGGCCGCTCTCGATCGAGAGCACCGCCGGCATCCTTGCTCGCGGCGGCACGATCCTCGGCACCTCGCGGACCAACCCCTTCGCGCAAGAGGTCGAGGATGGGCTGGGGCGAATCCGTGCGACGTTTGCCGCGCACGCCCTCGACGGTCTGATCGCAATCGGCGGCGAGGACACGCTGGGAGTCGCGCTCAAGCTCGCAGAGGCCGAGCTCCCGGTCGTCGGCATCCCCAAGACGATCGACAACGACATCAGCGAGACCGACTACACGATCGGCTTCCAGACCGCGGTCGCGATCGTCGCCGAGGCAATCGACCGCCTGCACTCGACCGCCGAGTCCCACCACCGCGTGATGGTCGTCGAGGTGATGGGGCGTCACGCCGGCTGGATCGCAACCCACGCCGGCATCGCCGGCGGCGCGGACGCGATCCTGATCCCCGAGCAGCCCTTCGACATCGAGTCGGTCTGCCGCCACCTGCGCACCCGCCGCGAGCGCGGTCGGTCCTTCTCGATCGTGGTTGCCGCAGAGGGCGCGATCCCCCGCGCAGGAAACCTTCAGGTGCGCTCAGGGGGCGGACGCGACTCCTTCGGGCACGTCCGCCTGGGCGGCATCGGCATCACGCTCGAAGAGGCAATCGAGCAGCGCACAGGCTTTGAGACGCGCGCCACGATTCTCGGGCACGTTCAGCGGGGCGGGACGCCAAGCGCCTTCGACCGGGTGCTTGCCACCCGCCTTGGCGTCGCCGCCGTCGACGCGATTGCCGCCGGCGAAAGCGGCGTGATGGTTGCGCTTCAGGGCACCGCAATCCGCACCGTATCGCTGCAGCGGGCCCTGAGCGCGCCCAAGCTCGTCGACCCCGACCTCTACGCCACCGCAGAGGTCTTCTTCGGATAGGGATGCCCGGAGCCGATCGGGCCGCAGCCCCGACCGCTCAGCGCGCTCTCAGCTCCAGCCGTTCGCCAGATAGAGCCCAAGCCAGACGATCGCCAGCGACGCGAGGAAGACCGCCGCGTCGATCGCGTGCGCTTCGGGCTTGCGCATGTGCGCGAAGATGAGCGCCGCGAGCAAGACGACCAGGCCGAGCTTCGCCTGAAAGGTCGCGTTACCCCAAAGGCTCAGATGGAAGGCCATTGGGATGCCGGTGGCAACCAGCAGCGCAAAGGCGATCAGCGTGCCGATCCCAAAGCGGCGGGCAATCGCCCGCAGCGCGACGCGGTCGCCGCCGCGCAGCACCGGCACGATCACCGCGGCCAGCATCAGCTGGCCGCCGAGGAAGAACATCGCCGCCAGCACGTGCAGCCAGCGCGCCACAAACCAGACCTTGTCCACGCTCGCGGTAGCGTATCGGCGTGCGCCAAGCGCACAGCCGGGGCCTCGCTCCACGGCGCGGCTGCTCTGCGCCCATCTCTATCCGCACGCAGCGCCTAGCCCTCCGCCGCTTGCCAAAGCACTTCCACGCCGTAGTGTTTGAGCCTAGCGTCGGCGCTGACCAGCGCCATCCGCTCCGTCTTTGCTTGGGCGATCAGCAGGCGGTCGAAGGGATCCCGATGATGCAACGGCAGGCGCTCGACCTCGGCAGCGTGCAGCGCGGTGATCGGCAGATGGTCAAGGTCCAGGCGCAGCAGCGCGGCGCACCAGTGCGACGGCAGCTCGAGCTTCCCGAGCGATCGCTTGATCGCGATCTCCCAGACGCTTGCCGCGCTGACGCTCACCGCGTTGCCCGGCGCTTCAAGCTCCGCAGCGGTTGCGCCGGGGACCTTCGAACGCTGCCCGAGCAGCAGCCAAAGCACAACGTTGGTGTCGAGCAGGAGGCGCCGCACCGCAGGCCATCACTTGCTATGCGTAATCGGCGAACGCCTCTGGTATCTCATCGAAGTCGGGCGCGATCGTGCCTTCCAGATCACCCCAGATGTTGCGCTTTGCTCCCGCAGCGGGTGCGCGCGTGAGCAGCGCGACGCGCTCGCGCCCGCGTCTGATCACAACCTCCTCGCCGCCTTCAATGCGCCGCAGCAGCTGGGAGAGCTGGCTCTTGGCCTCTTGCACTGTGACTTCCATGAGAGCGAATTTAGCAGGTGGTCGACCAGGTAAAGCTGGTCTACTACGCGCCCGTCGCTCGAGTGCGGAGAACACCGCCGCCAGCACGTGCAGTCGGCGCGCCACAAACCAGACCCTGTCCATGCACGCGGTAGCGTATCGGCGTGCGCGCAATGATCTTCGAGCAGCCCCGCTCGCCGCTGCGCCTAGTCGAGCGCGAGCGCCCAACAGCGGGTCCCGGCCAGGCGCTGATACGGGTGCGCGCCTGCGGCGTGTGTCGCACCGACCTGCATCTCCTCGACGGCGAGGTCGCGGTGCCTGCGCCGCCGCGGATCCTCGGCCACCAGATCGTCGGCACTATCGAGGCGATCGGAGCGGAAAGCCCGACGGCGCCAGCGGGCGAGGAGACTGCGGCCGAGCTCGCGCTCGGCGCGCGCGTCGGCGTGCCGTGGCTGGGCTTCACCTGCGGCAGCTGCCGTTACTGCAGGAGCGGTCGGGAGAACCTCTGCCCGCGGGCGCGCTTCACCGGACGCGACATCGATGGCGGCTTTGCGGACTGGACGGTCGCCGACCTGCGCTACTGCTTTCCGATCCCAGCCGGCTTTTCCGACATCCAGGCGGCGCCGCTGCTCTGCGCCGGGCTGATCGGCTACCGTGCGCTCCGCTTCTGCGAGGGGGCGCATCGCATCGGCCTTTACGGCTTCGGCGCCTCAGCCCACATCCTCGCCCAGGTCATCCGCCATCAGCAGCGCGAGGTCTTCGCCTTCACGCGCGCGGGCGATCGGGAGGCGCAGGAGCTCGCGCGCTCGCTTGGCGCCGACTGGGTCGGCTCCTCCGAGCAGGCGCCCCCGGTGGAGCTTGAGGCAGCGATCATCTTTGCGCCCCTCGGGCCGCTGATGACGAGCGCGCTGCGCGTGATCGCGCCCGGCGGGGCTGTCGTGAGCGCGGGCATCCATATGAGCGACATCCCCTCCTTCCCCTACTCGCTGCTGTGGATGGAGCGCTCGCTGCGCTCGGTCGCCAACCTCACCCGCCGCGACGGCCATGAGCTGCTGGCGCTCGCGCCCCAGGTGCCGATCAAGACACATGTCAGCACCTATCCGCTCGAGCGTGTGAACGAGGCGCTCGATGAGCTGCGCGGCGGGCGCCTGACGGGCGCAGCTGTGGTCACGATCGCCTAGCCGTGGTGCTCGCCCTCGCGATCTTCTCGGGCCACACGCTCGATCAGCTCCTGCACAGCTACGGCTACGCCGCAGTTGCGGCGTTCGTCGCGATCGAGTCGCTCGGCGTTCCCTTCCCCGGCGAGTCGATGGTGATCGCCGCTGCGCTCTATGCCGGCCTGAGCCACCACCTTGCCGTGCTTGGGATCTTTCTCTGCGCAGCCGCCGGGGCGATCGTGGGCGACAACATCGGCTTTGCAATCGGCTGGTTTGCCGGATTTGCGCTGCTTGCGCGCTTCGGGCCGCGCGTGCGTCTCAACGAGGCCAAGCTGAAGGTCGGCAAGCTGATCTTCGACCGCTACGGCGGCCGTGTCGTCTTCTTCGGTCGCTTCGTCTCGATCCTGCGCACCTATGCCGCCTTTCTGGCCGGGACGACCCGCATGACCTACGCCCGCTTTCTGCTATTCAACGCCGCCGGCGGCATCCTCTGGTCAGCCCTCTACGCCTTTGGCTTCTACTACGCCGGCGCCGCGCTGCAGAAGGCTCGCGGGCCCTTTGACATCGTCGCCGGGGTCATCGCGGCCGTCGCGGTTGTTGTCTTCATCCTCTGGCTGCGCGTCCACGAGCGCCGGCTTGAGGCGGAGGCGGAGGAGATCTACCCCGGCGCGCTTGCCGGACACCTGCGCCGCTGAGGGACGGCGCCGGGCTTCAGCGCTTGGTGGTCGACCCACTGCGGTCCGGCAGCGCCGCCGAGCTGCGTCGCACCGGCACATGGGGCTGCTGGATGGAGGCGATGCGTTCGATCAGGGTGCTCCACTGCGCTGCGCTGAGCGCGATCGAGCGCACGCCGAGGCTGATCGCAAACGGCGAGGGAGCGGTCGCCCCGGGTCCGGCCGAATGCGCAACGGAGCTGCTCTGAGCGTGCACCACCGGCGCGCTGGGAGCGAAATCGACCTCGATGTAGTCGGCGTGGTCGGCCTGCGCGCGCGTGCTCGGCGCACCTGGATAGCGCATCAGGCTGATGATGCGAGCGGGCGCAAATCTGCCCTGCAGCGTCAGCAGCGTGCGGATCGCCAGATCCGTGACCGTGCCCGCCCCCTGGTGTTCGGCGACCGGAGTGCCGTTGAGCTGCGCGATGTCGACGCCGATGCCCTGACGGACCACTTCGCTTGCGCCCGCGCCCAGGAACGGCGCTGAGCCGCAGCGCAGGGCCGCGACCGTCGGCCGCAGGCCGCTGCGGGAGAGGAACAGCAGCGTCGCGAGGACGCGTGCATCGGCGCGCCCAGCCGCGATGTCCGCACGCGCGCAGCCAGGCAGGGTGATGCCCGGTTCAGAGAGCACGGCGCGCTCCAGCTGGGAGGGTGAGAGCAGGAACACCGCATCGGCGGTGGAGCCGAGCAGGCCGGCGCCGCCCTTCGCGCCCTGGGGGTGCAGCGCACGCTGCAGCTGGGCCCAGTTCTGAAGGACGGGCTCAGGGTTGATCGCAGCGCTGTCGCCTGCCGGTCGCACAGCAAAGCGCAGGAGCGTGCCGCCGCCGGGATTGCTCGAGGGCACCGCTGTGCCGAGCACCGTTCCCTGTGTGACGACCGAGCCCACGCGCAGCCGCTGCCAGGTGCCGCTGCTCGCCGACTGAGATCGCAGCCTTGCCTCGACCGCACGCGCATCCGGGTTGTGGGGACGAGCGTAGAGCAGGACCTTGCCCGTGCCGCTGCTGGACCCCGGCGCTTCTTCGCCTTCCCCTGCGAGAGCTTCGCCGGCGGCGCGCTGGGAGCCTCGGACCTGCAGCGTGACCGGCGGCTGGGAGCCTGCGCTTGCCGGTCCCTGCGGGGCGCCGCTGCTATGCGCTGTGCTGGCACCGACCTGCGCGGCGGTCGGCGCACTGCCTTCTTCGCCGCGGCTCATCCGGTAGCGCGGCGCGATCGAGCCCAGGCCAGCGTACGTGAAGACATCGCCGTAGACATCTTCGAGCACCAGGTAGCGCCCGAACGCCTGCGCCTGCCCCATGGCGATGATCCGCCCCGACTGACTGGCCAGCACCGGCGCGCCGGGCTGGCCTTCAAGCTCTACCAGCTGGTCGGGCGCCGGCAGCGGCGAGCGCTGCACGAGACCGACGCCGCTCGCGCCTTCCACGCCACCCGTCGATGCCCGTGCCGCGACTGCGGGCGGCGGGGCCGCTCCGGCTGTGGCGCTGCTTGCTCCCTTGGTCGACTGTGCGGGGCTGCTGAAGGCGGCGGGGTTCAGCGAAGCGGGAACCAGATGCCCGCCCCGCAACGGCACAACCCCCTCGGAGAGGCCCGTAAGGGTCGCCACCGCGGCCGGCGGATAGCTCGCCAAAAGGCGCGCGCGCAGCAGCACCGATTCAACATATTCTTCAGAGTGGTTGTAGGCGAAGATCGCCGTGCGGAGGTTCTTGGCGGCTCCCGCCGCCGCCAAGTAGCGCGCGGCCGCAAAGATCGAATCGACCGGGTTGTAGGGGTCGGCATAGCCGGCGTTCAGCGCGTCCACGCCGTACTGAAGCCAGGTTGCGGGCATGAACTGCATCCAGCCGATCGCGCCCGCGCTGGAGACCGAGAGGTCGTTGCCGTAGTCGGTCTCGACTTCGTTGATCGCCGCCAGCACCTCCCACGGCACGCCGTACTGCACCGCGGCCGCCTGGTAGATCGGCAGCAGGAAGGGGGGCACCTGGTAGAAGAGGTCGATCGACTGCGCCGACACCGCAACTCCCTTGGTGAGCGCCCCGAGCAGGTTCGCGTGAGGCGCGACCGCCTGCGGCGCCTGAGCGACGTTCCCGGACCCGCGCGCGGCACCGACGCCGTTGCTCTGCGCAGTGGCCGTCGTGCGGCTATGCGCCGAGCGCGTGCCACCGCTGCGCCGCTGCGGGCGCGCCCGGTGTCGCACGCGCACGCGCGGCGGCCGGCGCGATGGCCTGCCTTCCCGTTCCTGCGCCGCACCCACGCCTTCGCCTTGCCGGTGCGTTGGCGTGGTGGTGGTCACAGAGCCTGCAGCGCCTTCGCCTGCCGATGCGCCCTTGCTGCCCTGGGTGCTCGTCTGAGCGGCGCTTGTGGTCCCTTCGACAGTCGTTGTGGCCGCGCTCGAGGTTTCTGCGCTCGTGCTGCTGGAGGCCTGAGCCGAGGAGCTGCTGCTTTCGCTGCTGGTGGTGGGGCTCGTAGCGGTCGCTGTGCTCTCAGGCGGGACGATTCGCGGGTCGGAGGCGACCGCGCCCGAAAGTGGCCCGGCGAGGGTCGCCGCAGTGGCGCCGCCGCCCGCCAGCAGCGACAGCGCCAAGCGGCGCAGGCGGCTCTGCGCCGTGCGCTCTCCGGGCGTTGTGACCTCTTCACTCATCGCATCCTCTTGCCTCTGAACATCGGCGCGCAGGCCCTGCACAATAGCCGCAGCTCCCCACGCACGCGCAGCATAGCCACGCCCGCGGTCGCCGCGCGCCGCTGATCGCCTGTCGGCAGGCAGGCTGCGGCACTTGCGCCGAGGCAGGCACGAGCGCCAGCGTGATATGCGGGTCGGCATGGCTCCATGGGCATCAGAGCGGTCGCAAGACCCCTACGCCCGAGGCGATGCGGGCGGTGGTGGCCGAATTGCGCAGGTGCGCTGCGAGCGCTCACGGAGGTGATCGGCGCGCGCGCAGAGGCGGTCAAAGCCTGCAAGCGCTGCTGCCGAGCGCGGCCGGGTAGGCGCGCGGGGCGCGCTCGCTCTATCCTTGCGGATGCCATGTACACCTTCCTCTCGGTGATCCAGATCTTCATCGCCGTGATCCTGGTCTTTTTAGTGCTGATGCACTCAGGGCGCGACACCGGGCTCTCGGGTGCCTTCGGCGTCGGCAGCGGCGCCGGGCCGCTGGGTGGCGGCTCGCTTGTCGAGCGCAACCTAAACCGCTGGACGGTCCTGTTCGCGGTGCTGCTGTTCGGCAACACGATCGCCCTGCTCAAGATCGGCTGAGGGGCGCGCAGGCTCGCTGCGCCGCTCCACGCCCTGATCTGCGGCCGGCGCAGCCAGCGCAAGGCGGGCGCGCGTGGCCTCGATCGCATCGAGGATCGCAAGCGCCTCGCGTCGCAGGTTCTCGCGGATCACCTCGTAGTCCTTGCTGCGCAGCTTGCCCGTGCGGTAGTCGAGCTCTGCGTCGCGCAGCTCTCGGTAGCGCGCCTCGCGCTCGGCCTCGAGCCGCCTGAGCGCTTCTTCGTCGCTCGAGAGGGACGCCGACCTGCGATCGCGGACCAGGAGATGCGCTCGCAGCGGACCGCTCACGATCGCAAGCACGATCACGACGAGCAGCACCGCAAGGAGGCCGGCAAGCGCTTGCATCGCCCGCTCAGGCCCCGACCGGCTCCGACTCGCCGGAGCGCGCGCGGCGCGCCACCAGCGCGCCCGCCCGCGCAAGCGCGCGCAGCGGCCGCGGGCCGGGCCAGATCGCGATCAGCGCGCCGATCAGCGCCAGGATGCCGCCGAGCCAGATCCATTCGACCAGCGGCTCGCTGATCAGGTTGAACTGGGCGGGCGGAGGGTTGCGCAGGTAGTCGCGCGCGAGCACCGTCAGCGCGACCAGCGCCTCTTCAAGGTGCCCCGCCGGCACGATCCTGTTTGCGCCTTCGATCACGCGCTGGAGCGCGGGCGTATGGATGTTCGGTTCGATCGCGCTCCAGACGTCGCCCGTGAGCCCGGCGTCCATAGCCACATGGCTGACCGGCTGGCCACCGATCAGGTATCCGACCGATCCCTGGCTGGGTTCGTCAGAGGAGTAGAAACCCTCGCTGGGGTGAAGCAGCGAGACACGCCGCCCATGCGAGCGCACTTCCAGCACCGCGCCCAGGTTGAGCGTCGCTCCGGTGTGGTCAGGCCCGTTCAGAAGCGCGGCGGTAGGGCGCACATAGCGGACCGTGTCGCCGCCGACCCGGACGCTCTGCCCGACAGAGAGATCATGCTCCACCTGGTGCTGAAAAGATGATGATCCGGCAACGCCGATCAGAAGCAGCGCAACGCCCGCGTGCACGAGGTAGCCGCCATAGCGGCGACGGCTGCGGCCGATCAGCGCAAGCAGGGCAGCGGGGGGCGACTCGCGGGTCACCGCCATTCGCGCGCTCGTGCCGCGGGCGATCTCGCCCACCACAACAGCCAGCACAAAGGCGCCGAGCGCGAACATCGTCAGCGCGGCGGGGTGTGAGCGCACTCCCAGCGCAAGCAGCACGACAAGCAGGAGCGCTGCCAGGAGCAGTGGCCCGAGCAGATGGCGTCTCAGGGCAGCAGCCGATGCGCGACGCCAGGGAATGATCGGTCCGATGCCCGTGAGCGCGACGAGGATCAGCGCAAGCGGAACCGTGTAGCGGTCAAACCACGGCGCGCCGACTGACGCCTGCTGGCCATTGAGCGTCTTTGAGATGAGCGGGAAATAGGTGCCCCAGAACACCACGAAGCAGAGCCCGACGAGCACCACGTTGTTGGCCAGGAACGCCGACTCGCGGCTGAGCAGCGAGTCCAGGCGGTGTTCGCTGTGCAGCAGGTCCCGACGCGAGACCACCAGGTAGATCGAGCCGCCGATCAGCAGCGCGATCAGCGCCACGAAGGGAACGCCAAGGGTGGAGGCGCCAAAGGCGTGGATCGAGTCGAGCACCCCCGAGCGCACGAGGAACGTGCCCATGATCGCAAGCGTCCCGGTCGCAAGCACAAGCGCGGCGTTCCAGACCTTCAGCATGCCACGCTTCTCCTGGATCATGATCGAGTGGATGAAGGCCGTGCCGGTGAGCCAGGGCATCAGCGCGGCGTTCTCGACCGGGTCCCAGCCCCAGTAGCCGCCCCAGCCAAGCTCGGAGAAGGACCAGCGCGCCCCGAGCAGGATCCCAAAGCCCAGAAACATCCAGGAGGCGAGCGCGAAGCGCCTCGTCATCCGGATCCACTGCGCATCCACGCGCCGGGCGATCAGGGCGCCAGCGCCGAAGGCGAACGGCACCATCGCCAGGGTGTAGCCGGAATAGAGCATCGGCGGGTGGATCATCATGGTCGGGAAGCGCAGCAGCGGATCGAGCCCGGCGCCTTCGGCGGGCGCGGGGTTGAGTGCCTTGAAGGGGTTGGCGTAGAAGACCATCAGCGCATCGAAGAAGCCCGCCAGCGCGAGCAGGATCGCGATCGCATAGGGCGTCGCCTCGCGCATGCGGTTGCGCACCAGGAACAGCATCAGGCTCGACCACAGCGCCAGCAGCCACGACCACAAGAGCAACGATCCTTCCTGGGAGGCCCAGATCGCAGCTGCCCGATAGATCTCCGGGGTGGTGCGCGAGGAGCTGCTCGCAACGGTGTAGAAGGAGAAGTCGTTGCGCAGGAAGGCAACCTCAAGGACCGCCATTGCAACGCTCAGCACTAGCGCAAGCGCGTAGACGGCTCGTCGCGCAGACTCCACCCAGCTGGCGGCCGCGCCCGCTCCCAGCTGCGCACGGGCGCCGTAGAGAGCGGCAACGACGCCGTAGCCACAGAGGGCAAGCGTCAGGAGCAGGCAGGCGTAGCCGAGCGATGCCATCAGCCGGCGCTCGCCCGCGGCGGCGCGACCTTGTACTTGGACGGGCACTTCGTGATCAGCGAATTGCGTTCGCCGATGAACGAGCCACCGCTGGGAGCTCGACGCACCGTGACGATCACCTCGCGGCCTTCCTTGAAGGAGTCCGAGACTTCGCCGGTGTAGGCGACCGGCACGGCGGTGGCGCCGGCGCGGTCGGCGACCGAGAAGTCGAGCACTTCGCCCTGGCGGCGAACCGAGTGCGCGACGACCACCCCGGTGAGCTCATACGCACGTCCGGGCTGGGCCTCGCGCAGGAGCACGGTCGGCGAGACGGTCGGGTCGGCCGCGGAGAAGCTCGTGTACATCAGCGCGCTTGCAAGCAGGAGCGCAGCAGAGAGCGAGACGACGAGCCGTGCGGTACGTCGGCGGGAGCGCTGCATCGCCCGCAAGTATCGCAAAGCAGCCCGGCCGCATGCGGCGTCTTGCCCGCACCCGCGCAGCGCTGGCTCGAGCGGAAATTACGTTGATGCGGCAGGAGTGCGCAGCCACAGGTCGAAATACCCCATGCACAGGGGGTGGCGCCCACACTCGGCAACGGCCGCTGCGGGGCAGCCACCAAGCTGGACCACCATGAGCACGACGGCCACTATCAAAGACGCGCCCGCTGGACACGATCGCCGGGAGCGACGGCTCCTTGGGAGGGCGATCTCAGCGCGGCGCAACGTACGCCGCCTGCTCGCGCCGACCACGCGCGGGACAGCCGCACGGGCCGCGCTGCCGCGCTGGGGGGATCCAACCGATGCCGATGGTGACCTGTCGCGAAGGGCCTCTCGCAGCGCCATGAGCCGTGATCGCGCCGCATCCCGGCCCCTCGACGCCGCCACCTACGCCTGCCGCTGCGGGCAGGTCTTCTCGGCGCCGGTCTCGACCGCTGTCGACTGCCCGCGCTGCGGCGGCGCGCAGGCCTGGTAGCGGAGCTCGCAGCCGCCCCGCGGCGGCAAGCCGCCCTGCCGCGCTGCCGATCGATGTCTTAGGGGATGTGGATGCCGGAGATCGCGCGCGCGATCACAAGCTGCTGGATCTCCGCGGTTCCCTCGAAGATGTCGTAGATCTTCGCATCGCGGTGCCAGCGCTCGACCGGGAACTCGCGAGCGTAGCCGTTTCCGCCCAGGATCTGGATCGCCCGCTCGGTGACCCAGACGGCCACCTCGCCGGCCTTGAGCTTGCTCATCGACCCCTCCGCGTTTTCAAACGGGATGCCGTTGCGACCCATCCAGGAGGCGCGCCACACCAGCAGCCGGGCGGCGTCGATCTCGGTCTTCATGCGCGCGAGCGTAAACGCAATCGCCTGGTTTTCAATGATCTTGCGCCCGAACTGCTCGCGCTCCTTGGCGTACTCGAGCGCGTACTCGTAGGCCGCGCGGGCGATTCCAAGCGCCTGCGCGCCCACCGCCGGACGGGTGCGCTCGAAGGTCGCCATCGAGACGTTCGAGCGCGTCGAGTGCTTGCCACCTTCGCGCTCACGCTGTGCAACGCGCTCGCGCGCTCGCGCCAGGCGCTCCTCCAGCTTCTCCATGCCGCCCAGCACGTAGCCGGCCGGGACGCGGCAGTCGTCCAGGAAGACGTCAGCGGTGTGGGAGGCACGCAGTCCGTGCTTGGAGACCTTCGTGCCTTCGGTGATCCCCTTCGCTTCGCTCATCGGCACGATGAATGCCGCCTGTCCGCGGGTGCCAAGAGCGCGGTCCACGGTCGCGACCACCACATGGACGTCGGCAATGCCGCCGTTGGTGGCCCACGCCTTCTGCCCGTTGATCACCCACTCGCCCTTGGCCTCGTCGAGCTTGGCGGTGGTGCGCATCGCGCTCACGTCAGAGCCGGCGTTGGGCTCCGAGGAGCAGAAGGCGGCGACCTTCACGTCGTCGGGCGTCCCGAAGCAGCGTGGGATCCACTCGCCGATCTGCTCACCGGTGCCCTGGCCGAAGATCGCTGCAACCGCGAGCGAGGTCCCGAGGATCGCCAGGCCGATGCCGGCATCGCCCCAGAAGAGCTCCTCGCTGACGACCGGCAGCGTGAGGCCGGTCGGGTCGGCATAGAACTGGCCGAGCGCCTCATAGCCGTAGAGGCCGATCTTCGCCGCCTCCTGGATGATCGGCCAGGGGGTCTTCTCGCGCTCGTCCCATTCGTGGGCAGCCGGGCGCATGACGTCTGCGGCGAAGCCGTGGACCCAGTCACGCACGTCCTTCTGGTCCTGGTTGAGCTCGAGCGAGAAGCTCCCGTCCTTGGCTGTCGCGTTGTCGATTGCCGCGACCGCAGCCTCAGCTGCATCAGCGGCGCTGGGTGTGGTTGACATCTGCCTCTTGCGCTCTCCTGATATTCGTAGTTTCGGGCAGCCTACCAAGCTGCCGACATCCCCCGACCGTCTCCTTGCCCCCCGAAGTGTAGGGGTATCAGGCGCTCATGGCAGTCTCAGCGCGGCGCGAGGCCGATCAGAGCTCGAACGCCGTCCTGCCGCCGACCCGCACGAGCTCCTCAAGCTGCGTGCGGCCGTCGCCGAGCACCGGCCCGCCGTGGGCAAGCAGCAGGTGATCGAAGTCGATCTCCTCCAGCAGGCGTGCAAAGGCCGCGAGCAGCCCGCGCTTCGTTGCCGGCGGATCGTCCATCAGCCCGTCGGGGACAAATCCAAGCGGGCCGCCCGCGCCGTATTCGCCGCCGCGCCCGATCGCGTCCGCAAACAGCAGCGCCCGCTGAGCGGGCAGATGCAGGGCGCTCTCGTCGGGACAGAGCGCTCCCACCTGGTGGACGACGACTCCGCCCGGCAGGCCGCTGCCGCCTGCGGCCGGGCGGAAGGTGCGCACCTCAAGCTGAGGGGGCAGCTCATGGCGCCCGTCGGCGTGACAGTAGAGATCGCATCCGAGCTCGCCGATCAGGCGCTCGGAGTCGCGCAGGTGGTGGCGGTTGGAGAGGAGGATCGCCACCGGCGTCTGAGGGCGCCCGCGCAGCCACGCGACCAGGTCCAGATCCTCCGGCAGCAGGGGATCGATCAGCACGCCCTCGCCCTCGCCCTCCAGCCACCACGAGGAGACACGAGAGCCGATGCGCGGGTGCATTGCGCTCCAGTGGAAGAGACCGGGCAGCACTTCTTCCATCGGCGCATCATAGGCATCTGCGCAGACGCCCTCGCCGCGCGCTTGCGTTCGGCGCCGATACGCACCACGGGCGCCCTCGGGCGCCCGTGGTGGGGTCTGTGCTTGAGGATGTCTGTGCTGCCGAATGTGGCAGACAGCTCGCCACCGCCAGCTCACGCGGCGAATGTGTAGCGGGATGATACCAGTTGGTGCGCGGACCGCCGGCCCGGGCGCAGCGCCGAGCCCGCAATTTGCGCTATTGCTCGCCGAGCGCGCGCTCAAGCCTGCTTACGCGCTGCTCGAGCGCAGCGAGGCGATCGGCCAGCGTCGGCTCTGCAAGCGGGCGGTCGTCGTCGCGACCGGCCACCGCGGCCGGCTCAGGCTGCGCCATCACTGGCGCCGCCTCGGAGCTCGCGCCAAGGGCGTGCTCGTAGCGCTCCTCCTTCTGGCCGGGCCGGCGCGCGAGGCGGCGCACCAGGCCTCGCGCGCAGAGCGCCTCGAGGGTCGCCTCGAGCTCGCCAAGCGAGCCAAAGGCGGCCATCCGCTCACTGCGCGCCTTCAGCTCGCCGGGCGTCTGAGCACCGCGCAAGAGCAGCACCGCGATCAGCGCCAGCTGCTCGCGCGAGAGCTCGAGCGCCTCCTCGGCAAGGTGTCGGTACTTGATTGCCCGGCTGGTGTGCGTGCTTGCCAAGCGCGCGAGGCCCAGCTCGCACAGCCGCTGCGCCGCGACCCTGACCTCGCTCTCCTCGTAGTCGGTGATCGGATTGCGGTTGGTGCTCTGGTTGCACGCCAAGCGCAGCGCATTCAGCGACAGCGGGTATTGGTCGGGGGTGGTAAAGCGCTTCTCGATCAGACAGCCGAGCACGCGCTGCTGCGAGTCGCTCAGGGTCGGCTTCTGCACGGGCCGAGAATATAGGCACGCCGCGGCACGCGTCCGGGCGGGTGAGGATCGGCAAGCACCTGCGCCTAGCTGTAAGACTCGAGCAGACGGACGGGAGCAAGCGGCGGACGGGGATCGAACCCGCGACCCCGAGCTTGGGAAGCTCGTGCTCTACCAGCTGAGCTACCGCCGCAGACCGCGCCTAGAGATGGCGCGTCGCACAGCGTTGATAGTACCGCTGAGGAGGGGCGGCGCGGCCGCTGGGCTCCGTTCTCTACCCTTGTTGGCGCTCGATGCTGAGGCGACTGTACATGCCGATCCTTGCGACGCTCGGCGGAGTGGCACTGATTGCGCTGCTGATCTTCGGCGTGCTCGCGCTCGGCTCCAATCGCACGCTCGACGAGGCGCTCGCGGCCGGCCATCCGCCGCTTGCGCCGGCCGCAGGTCAGCGGCTGCCCTTCCTCGACGAATCGGGCGCCACCGCGCTTGAGCGCTACCGTGGCCACGTAGTGCTGTTGAACTTCTGGGCCTCGTGGTGCCCCCCCTGTCAGCAGGAGGCGCCGCTGATCGCCGAGGCTCAGCGGGAGCTCTCCCCCTACGGAGCAACCGTGCTGGGCGTCTCCTACAAGGACACCCGCGCGGACGCAAGCGCCTTCATGCGCGAGCACAACCTTGACTTTCCCGATGTGCGCGATGTGACCGGCTCCTTCGCCGAAGCGTATGGCACCGCTGCGCTGCCCGAGAGCTTCCTGATCGACCCCTCCGGTCGCATCGTCTCGATCTCGCGCGGGGAGATCAACGCGGCGTTCGTGCAGGAAGCTGTCGCCCTTGCCAGGCAGGCGGCAGGCGGTGGTCGACCGCAGGCCGGCACACAGTGAGCGCGCCCCTGCGCACCTGCGGCCAGGCGCTGGCGCTTCTCAGCGCGCTGCTCCTGCTCGCCGGCGGCCCGACAGTTGCCGCAGCCGCAGCGGCTGCACAGACGCGCCCAGGCGCAAAGCAGGCGAGGGGCGGCACGCCTGCGCCGCGCACATCGCTTGCGGCGATCGAACGCCAGGCGATGTGCGTGACCTGCAAGATCCCGCTCCCGGAGGCGCGCTCGCCGCAGGCCGACGCCGAGCGCGCGCTGATCGTCTCGCTGATCGCGCGCGGCCTCGATGAAGCGCAGGTCAAGCGCGCGCTGGTGGCCGAATACGGCCCGGCCGTGCTCGCGCTGCCGCCGGCCCATGGCTTTGACCTGCTCGTGTACATCATCCCCGGCGTCGCCGTCCTGCTGGCAATGCTCGTGCTTGCGCTCGCGCTGCCCCGCTGGCGCCGCCGCGCTGTGCTGGAGGACAGCGTCTGGGGCCCACCTCACATCGCGCTCTCCAGTGAGGAGGCCGCGCGACTTGACGCCGACCTCGCGCGCTTCGAGGACTACTGAGCGCTGCGCCGCGGCGGCGGCGAGAGGCGGGCGGGCGCCCGGATCCCGAGCAGCCCGAGGCCGAGGGTGAGCGTTCGCGCCACCAGCGCGCACAGCGCCAGGCGCGACTCGCGCAGCGCCGCCGGCGCCTCGAGGATCGGGCAGCTCTCGTAGAAGGCCGAGAAGCTGACCGCCAGCGCATTCAGATAGGTGCACAGTCGGTGCGGCTTGTAGTCATCAAGCGCTCCCGCGAGGGCGCCCGGGAAGCGCAGGAGCGCGATGCCAAGCGCGCGCTCGGAGGGCTCCTCGAGCACAAGCTCAGCCGCGATCGGCGGCGCCGTCGCCGCCTCCCGATCTTCTCCGGGCTGCGCACAGAGGGCATCGGCGCCTAGCAGTGACCGAGCAAGCTCCTGCTCGGCGATGCCCGCACGGCGCAGCACCGCATGCGCGCGGGCATTTGCATACTGCAGGTACACCGACGTGTTGCCCTCGAAGGCGAGCATCCGCTCGAATGAGAAGATGTAGTCGTGCTCGCGGTCGGTCGAGAGATCCGCGTACTTGACCGCTCCGATGCCGATTGTCCGTGCTAGCTCGCGGTCCTCGCCGATGCCGCGCTCGGCAAGGATCGCCTGCGCGCGCCCGACCGCCTCCTGCAGCAGGTCCAGCAACCGCACCGGCGCGCCTGAGCGCGTGCGCAGCATCTTGCGGTCGGGGCCAAGCACCGAGCCGAAGGCGACATGGCGTGCGCTTGCGCCCTCGAGCCAGCCGGCCTCGGCGGCGAGCGCGAAGACCATCTCGAAGTGCAGACGCTGCGGAGCGCCCACCACATAGAGGATCTCTGTTGCCGCCAGCTCGCGCACGCGGTGGCGAAGCGCGGCGAGATCGGTTGCGTCGTAGGAGAAGCCCCCGTCCTGCTTGCGGATGATGAGCGGCACCGCGCCGCCCTCGCGCCCGCTGAAGCCCGCAGGGAACGCGCACAGCGCCCCATCGCTGATCTGCGCCAGCCCCCGCTCGGAGAGCTCCTGGGCGACAGCTTCAAGGAGCGGCTGATATGCGCTCTCGCCGGCGACGTCCTCAGGGCGCAGGCAGACAGAGAGCAGATCGTAGATCTCGCGAAAGTGCCGCTCGGACTCCCGCACCAAGCTTTCCCACAGCGCTTGCGTCCGCGGCTCGCCGCTCTGCAGCGAGACGACGCGGGCGCGGGCGCGCTCTGCAAAGGCAGGGTCGCTGCGAAACCTTGCCTGCGCGCTCTTGTAGAAGGCATCCAGGTCGGCGATCGAGTAGCCGTCCTGCTGTGGCTCGGCGCCGCCATCCTCCCCCGCGCCCTCCTCGACAAGCTCCTCGATCAACATCCCGAACGGTGTTCCCCAGTCGCCGATGTGGTTCTGCGCGATCACCTCGACTCCGCAGAAGCGCAGCATCCGCAGCAGCGCGTCGCCGATGACGGTCGAGCGCAGATGGCCGACATGCATCTCCTTGGCGACGTTCGGCGAGCTGTAGTCGATCACGCAGCGCCCTCCATCCTGCCGGAGCGCCACCCCCAGCCTGCGATCCGCAAGGCGCGCCCCAAGCTCACCCGCGACCCACTCGCTGCGCAAACGCAGGTTGATGAAGCCGGGGCCGGCGACCAGCGGCGGCTCGCAGATGTCGGCAAGATCGCTTGAGCGGATCAGCGCCTCCGCAAGCTCGCGCGGCGCCCGTCCCAAGCGCTTGGCATAGGCGAGCGCCGCATTGCACTGGTAGTCGCAGTCGTGCTCGCGGGCGCTCTCGCGCACATGCGCGTCGCGCACGCCCAGCCGCTCGCCGGTGAGCTCGCGCAGCGCCGGCAGCAGCCTTCGCGCAAGCAGGCATGCCGGGTCTGCGCATGAGACGCCCGCACCGTCGCGCTCGCTTTGATCGCTCATCCTGCGCCGGAGCTTATCCGTCGCATCTGGCAGCGCTCGGCGCCCGGGCGTCGATGGCAGCGCCGGGCTGCGATACTGAGCCCATGAGCGACGATAGCCCCAGCACCGAACGACACATCAACATTCACCTCTCGCCCGAGATGATGGGCGGGGCCTACGCCAACTTTGCCAATGTCAGCCACTCCGACTACGAGTTCACGATCACCTTCGCGCGCGTCGATCACGAGGTCGAAGCGGGCGAGGTGCCGGGAGTGGTCGTCGCCCGGATCAACCTCTCGCCCCGCTTCATGCGCGAGCTGATCGATGCGATGGAGGACAACTACTCCAAATGGCAGACGCGCGAGGGCATCAAGAGCCTCCCTGAGTACGGTGGAGGCGGCGAAGCGCCATCCACCGCCTCAGACTGAGCCACCGACCGCTGCGGAGCGCCACAGCAGCGACGCCGCCGCAAGTGATCGCATGCGGAAGCGGTCAGAATGCCGGTGATCGGTCAGTGATCGTCGCGGTCATATCAGACATCCACGGCAACCTCCATGCGCTGCAGGCGGTGCTCGAAGCGATCGAGGCCAGCTCTGCCGAGCAGCTCTGGTGCCTCGGCGACCTCGTCGGCTACGGAGCTCACCCCAACGAGTGCGTTGCGCTCGTGCGCGAGCACGCAGCGGTCTGCCTGGCGGGCAATCACGACCTCGCGGTGCTCGGCTCGATCGCGATCGGCGACTTCTCCGCCAGCGCCGGGGCGGCAGTGCGCTGGACGCGCTCGGTGATCAGCGAGCAGAGCCGCAGCTACCTTGCCTCCCTGCTGCCCTCCCGCCGCCAGGGAGAGCTTGGGCTCTTCCACGGCAGTCCGCGCGACGCGGTCTGGGAGTACGTGATCTCGCTCCCGCTTGCAGAGCTTTGCCTCGACGCGCAGCCGACCAAGCGCTCCCTGATCGGGCACTCGCATGTCGCGCTCAGCTTCTCCCGCGCAGAGGGCGCCAGCGCAACCGGCAGGTGGCAGCCGGCCGGCAGCAGCGCGGCGATCGACCAAGGCGAATGGCTGCTCAACCCGGGGTCGGTCGGCCAGCCGCGCGATGGAGACCCGCGCGCGGCGTGGCTGTTGATAGACACCGACAGCTGGATTGCAACCTTCCTCAGGACCACCTACGACGTCGCGGCGGCGGCAGGTGCCATTCGCGCCGCCGGGCTTCCTGGCGCGCTGGCACGGCGACTGGAGCTCGGCCAGTGACCCCAGCAGAGCAGAGCGCGCCGTTGCCCTCGCAGGTCCGCTATACAGCGTACGTGCACCCGTTACGCTCGCTGAGACCGATCGGCGCCGCAGCTGCGGCCGCGCTCGCGCTCGCCGGGTGCGGGACCGCCAGCGGATTGATCCCGCCCGAAAACGCAAGCCACCTGGAGCACGACTTCGAAGAAGTCGCGCGCGCAGCGAGCGCCGGCGAATGCAGCCCCGCAAGCGAAATGCTTGAAAGGACCGAAGCGGACTTCCAGGCTCTTCCCGCCTCGGTTGCAGGGGCGCTGCGCGGACGCCTGCGCAGCGGCATCGCCAAGCTGCGTGAAGACGCCCTCCGGCAGTGCTCCACAAGCGCGCAGCGGAGCACCTCGACGACCGCGACCACATCTCGCACGACCAGCACCTTCACGACGACCGCCAGCGCCGAAACGGTCGTGCAGACCTCGACCGCGGTCAGCACCTCCGAAGCGGTGGTCGCCACGACCACCGGCGAACCCTCCAATGGCGGCACCCCCGTGCAAGAAGAAAACGGCCAAGGCGCCTCCCCGGAAGCGGGCGGGCGCGAACATGGCACACCGGGCGCGCAGGCGCCGGGGCTGGCGCATCGACCGGACAGCCCGCCAGCCGGAGGGCCGTTCAAGTGAGCCAGGTCGAGTCGCAGGCGATCGCCGGGCGCTACCGGCTCGAGCGCCGGCTTGGCTCCGGCGGCATGTCAACCGTGCACCTTGCGCTCGATCTGCGCCTCGAGCGCTACGTCGCGGTCAAGCTGCTGGCCGAGCATCTCGCCGACGACCCCGCCTTCGTCTCGCGCTTCGAACGTGAGGCACAGGCTGCAGCGCGACTGATCCATCCCCATGTCGTCCAGATCTTCGACTCCGGCCTCGACGATCAGACCGGGCAGCACTTCATCGTGATGGAGTACATCGAGGGGCGCTCATGCGCGGAGATCCTCCGCGACCAGGGATGGGTGCCCGTGCCGGAAGCGGTTGCGATCATTGAGCAGGCGTGCGCCGGGCTGCACTACGCCCACCGCCATGGCGTGATCCACCGCGACGTCAAGCCCGGCAACCTGCTGCGCTCAGCCGAGGGCGAGGTGAAGCTGGCGGACTTTGGAATTGCCAAGGCAGCGGAGCAGTCCTCGATCACGCAGGTCGGCTCGGTGCTGGGCACCGCCGCCTATCTGGCGCCCGAGCAGGCGCGGGGCGAGGATGCCGGCCCACAGGCCGACCTCTACGCGCTCGGCGTGGTCGCCTACCAGCTGATCTCCGGCCGGCTCCCCTACGAAGCCGCCTCGCTGACCGAGCTGGTCCTCAAGCAGCAGGAAGAGCAGCCACCGCGCTTGGACGAGCTCGTTGCGGGCGTGACGCCGCAGCTTGCCGACGCGGTTGCGCTGGCGCTTGCGATCGATCCGCGCGAACGCTATGCGGACGCCTCGCAGATGGCCGCAGCGATCACAGCAGGCGCCGCGGGCGCAGAGGTCGCGGGGGCGAGCGACGCCACCCGCGCGCTCGGCGGTGCCGGCAGGCAGGCAACCCGCGTCCTTCGGGCGGGCGACATAGGCGCCGAGGGCCGCCGACCGGCCTCGACCACGCCGGTCGCGCCCCTGCGCCCGCGCAGAAGAGCGCCGGGCGCCGCATACCCGCCGCCCCAGCAGCTGCCCGAAGCCTCGCGGCGCACTCGCCCCTGGCGTCGGGCTGGTGCCGCGCTGCTGCTGGCGCTTGCGCTGGCCGGCGCTGCGATCGGCGCTGCGGTCGCCACCGCTCCCCAGACCAAGGTCAGCCTGCGCCGCGTCATCTACCAGGATGCCGGCAAGGTCGCAGGCGCGCTGCGCGAACTGGTCTCCGAAAACACACGCTGAGGGCGCGATCGCCCGAGCGCTACGCGCTCGGGCGATCGCGGCGCTTTGCTGCGCGGCAACCTCAGGCAGCGAGCGCCGCCGCGGCTGGCCGCTCGGGCGCAGCCGTTGCCCCCGCGGACTCATCGCGCGCGGCTCCCTCGTCGGCTGGCGTGATCGCGATCCGCCGCGGCTGGCGCTGCTCGGGCTTGGCGATCCTGACCTCGAGCACCCCGTCCTTGAGGCTCGCGCGGATCCGCTCGGGGTCGACGCCCTCGGGCAGCGTCAGCGTGCGGGTGAAGGCTCCGTAGGAGCGCTCGAGGCGGTGCGCGCCCTCCTTGCGCTCCTCGTGCTCTGCCTTGCGCTCGCCGGAAATGCTCAGCAGCCCCTCCTCGAGCTCGATCCGCACGTCCTCCTGGCGCATGCCCGGCAGGTCGACGCGCAGCACGTAGTCCTCGCCGTCCTCGAGCAGGTCCATCGCCGGCAGATAGCGACGCGCAGCGACCGACTCCGCAGGCGCGGCAGCGCCGAAGAAGGAGTCAAAGAGCCTGTTCACCTCCGACTGGATCGTCTGCAGCTCACGGGTCGGCTCCCACCTGATCAATGCCATCGCAATTACCTCCTGTGAGTCGACATTATCTGTGTTAGAGGCCATTATAAAATCTAAGTCGCTATTTATCAAGTCCTTGGCGAGACGATGTGGCTTGGCGCAGCGCACCGCCGCGATGGCTTGCCGCGCATGCGGAGATCCGCCTGCGCGCGCGGGCGCAGGCGCCGGTCAGCGCGGCCTGCATTTGGGCACCCCGGGCCGCCCGAGCACCGGCGGCACCTGCGCGGCACCGCAGGGCGTTCCGCTAGCCGGCGTGCTCGACGGCGTGCGGTCGCTGGGCGCCCGCCTGCCCACGCTCGAGCGAGCGCGCAGCGCTGCACGGCGCGACGCGATTCCACAGCTCTGACATCGCCAGCAGCTCGCGACTCGAGAAGCGCGAGAGGAAGTGCTCGCGCACGACCGCCAGGTGCGTGCTGCGCGCCGCCCGCAGGCGGGTCAGGCCCGCCTCTGTCATGCATGCGTAGGCGCCCCTTGCGTCGTGGTCGCAGGAGCAGCGGGTCACGAGGCCGTCACGTTCAAGGCGATCGACCAGCCGCGTGAGGCCGCTGCGCGAGAGCTGCGCGAGGCTCGCCAGCTCGCTCATCCGCATGCGGCCATCTGTGGCCTCCGCAAGGTGCTGAAGCACCTCGTAGGCGCGCAGGGGCAGCCCGTGAGCGTGTTCAAGGGTGGACTCCACCCGCTTGGCGATCGAGCCGTGCGCCCGTATCAAGCCTCGCCAGGCCTCGAGCTCCTCGCCGTCCTGTGCCTCGTCCATGTAGGCACCTGCTCTCTCCAGCTCCGCCCTCTCCACTTCCGTGTGGGCGCTCCGTATGGCGGTCGCGATCGACATGGCACTCGGTTGAGAAGAAGCTGTTATCGACGATAGCAGCACCGCTGCGCCGATCCAGCGCCCGGCGCTAGCCGGCGGCTGCAACGATCGCTGCAAAGCGCGCCGGCTGCAGCGAGGCGCCGCCGACAAGCAGCCCGTCGACATCCTCGAGCTGCACAATCTCCGCCGCGTTGCGCTCGGAGACAGACCCGCCGTAGAGGACGTGCGCGCGCTCGGCGGCTGCCGGCGACCGGGCCGCGAGCAACGCTCGGATGAACGATCCCGCCTCCTGGATCTGATCGGCCTCGGCGACGTTGCCGGTGCCGATCGCCCACAGCGGCTCGTAGGCGATCACGACCTCCGCCAGCTGATCTGCGGAGACCTGCGCAAGCGCCTCCCCGACCTGGTGGCGCAGCGTCCGCTCGGTCTCACCGGCGCTGCGCTGCTCCTCACTCTCGCCTACGCACAGCACCGGCCTCAGCCCCGCCGAGAACGCGGCGGGGATCTTGAGCGCCAGCGCGCGATCGCTCTCGCCGAAGTGGGCGCGGCGCTCGGAGTGACCCAGCAGGACGCCACTCGCACCAGCCTCAAGCAGCATCGCCGCCGAGACCTCGCCCGTGAAGGCGCCTTCGGGCTCCTGGTGCATGTTCTGCGCGAAGATCGAGATGCGGCTTCCGTGCGCCGCCTCGGCCGCGGCGTGCAACGCGGTGAACGGCGGGCAGATCACCACCTGGACCTGCTCGTTTGGTGGCTGCATCGACCCCTCGAGCAGCGCGCGCAGCTCCGCGACGTAGGAGCGCGCCTCGACCGCAAGCTTGTGCATCTTCCAGTTGCCGGCGATCAGCGTGCTGCGCCCGGCGGCTGCCGCGCTCAACCCCCACCGTCCCGTTCGAGCACCGCAACGCCCGGCAGCTGCCGGCCCTCGAGCAGCTCCAGCGCAGCGCCGCCACCGGTCGAGATGTAGTCGATCCGCTCGGCAAGACCGAAGGCGTGCACGGCAGCGGCCGAGTCGCCTCCGCCGAGGACGGTGTAGCCCGGCGCCTCCGCGACCGCCTGCGCAACCCTGCGCGTCCCCTCGGCGAAGGGCGCGATCTCAAAAGCCCCCATCGGCCCGTTCCAGAAGACCGTCTCAGCCTGCGCGACCGCTGCTGCAAAGCTTGCCGCGCTGCTCGGGCCGATGTCGGGCGCAAGCCAACCCTCCGGGACGTCAACGCCGGCCAGCACCCGATGCTCGGCCGCCGCGTCAAGCGAGCGCGCTATCACGAGGTCGCTCGGAAGCAGCAGACGCGCATGCGCCCCGCCGCTGCGCTGCCGAGCGCGCGCGAGCAGCCCGCGCGCATGCTCGATCTCCTCCTCGCCGACCGCGCTGGAGCCGATCTGGTGCCCCTCCGCAGCAAGGAAGGCAAAGCACATCGCGCCGCCGATCGCGACCGTGTCGGCGATCTGCAGGAAGCTCTCGATCACGCCCAGCTTGTCGGCGACCTTGGCCCCGCCGAGCAGCGCCAAGAGCGGGCGCGCGGGTGCCTCCATCAGCGCTCGCAGCGTCGTCACCTCGCGCTCCAGAAGCCGGCCTGCGGCGGCGGGAAGCAGGTGCGCAACGCCCTCGGTGGAGGCATGCGCGCGGTGACTTGCGCCGAAGGCATCGTCGACATAGCAGTCAGCCAGCTCTGCCAGCGCAGCGGCAAAGGCGGGGTCGTTGGCGGTCTCGCCGGGCGCGAAGCGAACGTTCTCAAGCATCATCACCGCCCCCGGAGCAAGCTCTTCGCTCATCCTCCGCGCGCGCTCCCCCACGACCTCCGGCGCCAACCGCACCTCCGCGCCCAGCAGCTCGCCCAGACGGCGCGCGACCGGGGCGAGCGAGAGATCCGCCTCCCATCTGCCGCCCGGGCGCCCCAGGTGCGAGACGAGGATCAGCCGAGCGCCACGACCACGCAGCTCCACCAGCGTCGGCAGCGCTGCGGCGATGCGGCTGTCGTCGGCCACCTCACCGTCGCGCAGCGGCACATTGAAGTCGACGCGCACCAGCACGCGGCGTCCGGACAGCTCCAGATCATCGAGCCCGCGCAGCCCTGAGACACGCTCGCGCGCCCAGGGGCTATCGGGAGAGCTCACCGTGCTCACCGGCCTCAGAGGACCTCCAGCGCAAGCTCGACGAGACGGTTCGAGTAGCCCCACTCGTTGTCGTACCAGGCGATCACCTTTGCCATCGTGCCCTCGATCACGGTCGTCAGCTTGCCGTCGACGACCGCGGAGTAGGGCGTGCCCGCGATGTCCGTGGAAACCAGCTCCTCCTCGCTGTAGGCGAGGATGCCCCTCATCGGCCCCTCCGCAGCCGCCGCGGCGAGGGCGCCATTGAGCTCCTCGACGGTTGTGGGGCGCTCGCACTCGACTGTCAGATCGACCACCGACCCGGTCGGCACGGGCGCCCGCACGGCGAAGCCGTGCAGCTTGCCCGCGAGCTCCGGGACCACCAGGCCGATCGCCTTGGCGGCACCGGTCGAGGTCGGGATCAGGTTGAGCGCCGCCGCGCGGGCGCGGCGCAGGTCGCGGTGGGGCATGTCCTGCAGACGCTGATCGGCGGTATAGGCGTGGATCGTCGTCATCAGCCCGTGGCGCACGCCGACGGTGTCTGAGAGCACGCGCGCTACCGGCGCCAGGCAGTTGGTCGTGCACGAGGCATTTGAGATGATGTGATGGCGCTCGCGATCGTAGGCCTGTGCGAAGTTCACGCCCAGCGCAACCGTCACGTCCGGGTCGGTGGCGGGCGCTGAGATGATCACCTTCTTGGCTCCGGCGGCAAGGTGCTTGGCCGCGTCCTCGCGCTTTGTGAAGCGCCCCGTCGACTCGATCACCACGTCCACTCCCAGGCGCTCCCACGGCAGCGCCCCCGGGTCGGTCTCGCTCAGCACCGCGATCCGCCTGCCACCGATCACGATCGCCTGCTCCGCCGCTTTGACCTCCTCCGCACAGGTGCCGAGGATCGAGTCGTGCTTGAACAGGTGCGCGAGGGTGGCGGCATCGGTGATGTCGTTGACCGCCACCCACTCGATCGCGCTTGCGTCATCGCGCGCCAGCGCGGCGCGCAGCAGGTTGCGCCCGATGCGGCCAAATCCATTGATTGCAACGCGTCTTTGCATCTTCAAGCTCTCCTGTCTCTTCAGGTCCATCTGTGACAGCCATGACGACGCGCTGCAGGGCCTCCCCACGTGCTCATCGGAAGCTCCGCTTGGCGTCAGCCGGCCAGGCGCGGCGTAGGCTACCAGCGCAGTGCGCTCCGGCAGCGGCTGCCCACTCAGGAGCCCGCAGCGGGCTTCTCGATGTCGCGATGGAAGATGCCCACCGCAAGCGCGGAGCAATCGCCGTAGCGGCGGGCAAGGTCCTCGGCGATCGCCACCGAGCGGTGGCGTCCGCCGGTGCATCCGATCGCAATCAGCAGGTGCGACTTGCCCTCGCTCACGTACTGCGCCAGCAGGAAGTCCAGCAGCGGGTGAAGCCGCTCGTAGAGCTCCGCCAGGCGCCCATCGCGGGCGATGTGCTCGCGCACGGCACGATCGAGCCCGGTCAGCTCACGCAGCTCGGGGTCATAGTGGGGATTGGGCAGGAAGCGCACATCGAAGGCCAGGTCCTCATCGCGAGGCGGCCCGTGCTTGTAGCCAAAGCTCATGAAGGTCACCGCCAGCCGCCCCTGAGGCCCTCGCGGCAGCAGCTCCTCTGCGATCCGCTCGCGCAGCGCAGCGACAGAGAGGCCGGTTGTGTCGATCACCACGTCGGCGCGCTCGCGCAGCTGCGCGAGCAGCGCCCGCTCGGCGGCGACACCCGCGCCAACCGAGCCGCCGCGCGCCAGCGGATGGCGCCGGCGCGTCTCCTTGTAGCGGGTTACAAGCGCCTGCTCGGAGGCCTCGAGAAAGAGCAGCCGGAACGCGATCCCGCGCGCGCGCAGGTCCTCCAGCACCGACAGCAGCGCCTCGAAGTAGGCTCCTCCGCGCACGTCCGAGACGACCGCCGCGCGGCGCACCTTGGAGCCGCCGTGCAGAAACAGGTCCACAAGCGAGCGGATCATCTCCGGCGGCAGGTTGTCGACGCAGAAGTAGCCCGCATCCTCGAAGGCGTTCATCACGGTCGACTTGCCCGCCCCGGAGTAGCCGGTGATCACGATCAGATCCTCCAGACGCCCCTGCGCCTCCTGCTCGCCGGCGCCGGTCGGCGCCTCGCCGCCGGGCGCCAGCTTCGGCTCCGGCGGGTGCGAGGCTGCCATGAGCCTATTCTGGCGAGCTCTGCGGACGGAGCCGCCGGCGGGCAGAGGCAGGCGCCGCTATCCGGCTCTGTGCAGATGGGCGTAGAGCTCTGCGGCAACCTTCGCGGGCATCCCGGGCACCGCATGGAGCTCCTCGGCAGAGGCGCCCAGCACTCCCTGGACCGAGCCGAAGCGGGCGAGCAGCGCCCGCTTGCGTGCCGGGCCGATGCCCGGAAGATCGTCCAGCAGCGAGCTGTGGGCCCCACGCGCGCGCCGGGTGCGGTGGTGGGTGATCGCGAAGCGATGCGCCTCATCGCGGATGCGCTGAAGCAGCCGCAGCGCATGCGAGCGGCGCTCGAGGCGCAGCGGCGTGCGTGAGCGCGCGGTGTAGACCTCCTCGAGCCGCTTGGCAAGCGCAACCACCGCGACCCCTTCATCGCGGAGGCCTGCGAGCGATGCGAGCGCCGCTGAGAGCTGCCCGCGACCTCCGTCGATCACGATCAGCTCCGGCTTCGCCGCGAAGCTGGCGTCGTATTCGGGGTCGTATGGAGAGAGCTCGCACTGGCGGATGAAGGCCTGATGGCGGCGCTCGGTGACCTCGGCGATCGCAGCGTAGTCGTCGCCGGGCGCCACGGCGCGGATCGTGAAGCGGCGATAGTCGCTGCGCTTCGCCTGCCCTCCCTCGAAGACGACCATCGAGGCAACCGTGTGCGTGCCGCCGAGGTTCGAGACGTCGAAGCACTCGATGCGCACCGGCGGCGCGGGCAGCGACAGCGCCTGTGCAAGCCCCGAGAGCGCCTCCGCCCGCTCCTGGCGGCGGTGCTCGTGACGCAGGCGCTCCTGGCCGAGCGCCAGGCGCGCGTTGCGCTGCGCAAGCACAAGCAGCTCCCGCTTCTCGCCGCGCGTCGGGCACTGCAGGCGCACGCGCGCGCCGCGCCGGCGCGAGAGCGCATCCGCGAGCGCCCCACGCTCGGCAACATCTGCGGGCACCAGCACCAGCGGCGGGATCGCGCGCGCGCTTGACCCGTAGTACTGGAGCAGAAACTGCTCAGCGACCTCAGCAGCAGGTCGCTCGGCGGCGTTCTGCAGGTAGAAGGAGAGGCGGTCGGTCAGGCGCCCGTCGCGGACCGCGAGCACCTGCGCGTTGCAATCCGTGCCCTCGCTTGCGATCGCGACGGCATCCAGCGTCAGCTGCGAGGAGAGCGCGTGCGCGCGCTCGGAAAGCAGCGAGCGGATGGCGCGCAGCCGATTGCGCTCGAGCGCGGCCTGCTCGAATTCACGCCGCGCCGCCGCCGCGCGCATCCGTGCCTCGATCTCGGCCTCAAGCCGGCGGTGGCGCCCGGCGAGAAGCTCCGCGACGGCGTCGATGTTGCGCCTGTACTCCTCTTTGGAGACATAGCCCACGCACGGCGCCTGGCAGCGCTTGATGTAGTAGTCCAAGCAGGGCGAGCCGCTGCGCCGTCCAGGCACGGGGCCCGTGCAGGAGCGAACGAAGAAGGCGCGCTGCAGCACGTCAAGTGTCGCCCGCACGCGCTTTGCGCTCGTGTAGGGGCCGAAGTAGAGGCGGCCGGGGAGGTGCGGCTCGCGGGTGAAGTAGACGCGCGGAAACTCCTCGTCAAGCGAGATCGCGATGTAGGGGTAGGACTTGTCGTCGCGCAAGCGCACGTTGAAGCGCGGGCGATGGCGCTTGATGAAGGCCTCCTCGCTGAGCAGCGCCTCCGCCTCGTCGCCCACCACCACACACTCGACCGCCTCAACCTGGCTCATCATCTCCGCGTGCCCGGGCGTCTCAGCGCGCCCGTGCGCGGAGAAGTGCGATGCCACGCGCCGGCGGACCGACTTGGCCTTGCCCACGTAGATGACCGCCCCTGAGCGGTCGCGGAAGAGATAGACGCCCGGCTGATCGGGCAGGTCTGGAGGCGCTTTAAGCATCGCAGATCCCCTATAGCAGCCGACAATCATCGTGCGCGCCTGTCGCATTGTCCGCCCAAAGCCTCAAGCCATCCGGCTGCGCGACCGAAGTCAGATTTGTCAACGGCTCGGGCTGACGCTGAGCAGGCGAGAAGCCCGCGCCGGCACCACCGCACTGACAGCGTCCACGGTCCCCATCCTGATGCGCCGCGAGCTGCCACACCGACACTCTCAGCCGGGCTCCATCGCCCAGCTCACGCGCCTTTCCTCCCACTACGCCGAGGATCGCGCGAGCACCGTGCGGCTGATCTCGCTCGCGCTCACAAGCGGCGGCGTCGCAGCGCTGATCCTGCTCTCCGCCGTCACGCCGCGCGCCCATGCAAGCCTCGCCTACGCGGGCACGATCGCGGTGATCGCATACGGCATCAGCTCATTTCTCGCTGTGCGACTGATCGGCGATCGCTACCCCGGAGCGCTGCTTGACCTCGGCATCCTGCTGACCTCTGCCGCGGTTGCCGTCGGCGCGCTCGCCTACCCGCGCTCGCCGCTGGCGGTCGCAATCCTCTCCTTCTTCATCTGGGGATCGATCAACACCTTCACGCTGCTGCCGCTGCGCAAGGCGATGGCCCACAACCTGCTGCGCATCGCAATCCTGGTGGCGGTCCTGGCAATCGACCACGAGGACGTAGCAGCGGTTGGCCCGGTGCTGGCGATCGGCGTCCTCTACACCGGCCTCTCCGCGGGCAATCTCTCCGAGCGCCTGCGCCGACAGGCGCTGATCGATCCGCTCACCAATGCGCCCAATCGCCAGGCGCTCTCCCTGCTGCTCGCTCACGAGCTTGCGCGCGCCGCCCGATCGGGTCACCCGCTGACGGTGGCGATGGTCGACCTCGACCACTTCAAGAGCGTCAACGACACGCTCGGTCACGCGGCCGGCGATCGCCTGCTGGTCGAGGTGACGAAGGCCTGGCAGGCCGTGCTGCGCGCCTCGGACATCGTCGCCCGCTTCGCCGGCGACGAGTTTGTCGTGCTGCTGCCCGAATGCCCGCTCGAGGAGGCGCGCCTGACGCTCGGCCGTCTGACGCGGGCGGCCTCCGGCAGCTGCTCGATCGGCGCTGTCGAAGCGGGCGTGGAGGAGGGCCCCGACGATGTGCTGCGCCGCGCCGACCACGCTCTCTACCGCGCCAAGGAATCCGGGCGCGCGCGGGTCGCGTGCCTGACTGTGCAGGCAGGCCAGAGCATTCCCGAGCAGAGCCCCGCCCAGCGCCCGGGCGCAGGCGTCGACTCGCTCGCCAGCGCTTAGTGCCGCTGGGCGGCGGCGCCTCGGCGACGCTCAGTAGCGCCGCACCGAGCGATAGAGCGCGTAGAGGACATAGAGGATGACCGCAAGCACGATGAAGAAGAACAGCTCGCCAGAGGCCATTGCAAAGAGCCGCGGCGCGGCGGCGAGGAGCAGCACCGCGCCGCCGATCGCCGCATAGAGCAGCGCGCGCCTGCCTTCGCCGAGCGCAAGCAGCGTGAAGCGGCGCATGCGATAGAGCCGCGCCGCCGCCCAGACGACCGCGCCCGCAAAGGCCGCTGAGAGCGCCGCTTCAGCCGCAGCCGCGCCGTTGCCCCCACCGGGCAGGAACTGCACCGCGGCGGCAAGTGCGATGATCACGCCCACCTCGATCGCGATGCGCAGCTGCCGACTCATCACACCGATCCTAGGAGGCGCCGGAGCGCTCCCCTGCGCGCACCGATCAGCGCGTGTCCGCTAGGATTCCGCGCGATGCAGAGCCGCAGCGGCACGCTTGCAAGCATGCGCACCGGATTGGCGCTCCTTGGCGCCACCCTGCTTGTGCTGCTGGCGGGCGCGCCCGATGCCCTGGCGAGCTTCGGACGCGGCGTCTACGGCGAGACCTCCGATCGCGTCGTCACCTACGCCGGCCTGTCGATGATCATCTTCTTCCCGCTCTTCATCTTTGTGATGAGCCGCATCCAGTACCGCCTCGAGCGGCGCAAGGATCGCCGCAAGGCGCACCTGCACCCCGCACTCGGCAACGGCCGCACGCACGGCGGTTGGTAGAGGCAGAGCCCGTCCGCTACCGGCGCCTGGGCGCTGCGGCGCTGATCACGATCGCACGCCCGCAGGTGCGCAACGCGATCGACGGGCCGACCGCCGCGGCGCTTGCCGGCGCCCTTGCGCGCTTCCACAGCGACGCAGAGGCCCGTGTGCTAGTGCTGACCGGCGCCGGGGAGACCTTCTGCGCCGGCGCGGACCTCAAGGCGCTGGCGAGCTTTGGCGAGCGCCTCGCCGATCCGGGCGGGCCGCTCGGCATCAGCCGCACGCAGGCGCAGAAGCCGACGATCGCGGCTGTCGCTGGCTACTGCCTGGCCGGAGGACTGGAGCTCGCGCTGTGGTGCGATCTGCGCATCGCTGCCGAGAATGCGATCTTCGGCTGCGCCGAGCGCCGCTTCGGCGTCCCCCTGATCGACGGGGGCACCCAACGGCTGCCCCGGATCGTCGGGCTTGGCCGAGCGCTCGAGCTGATCCTGACGGGCCGTCTGATCGATGCCGCCGAGGCGCACGCGATCGGGCTCGTCAACGAGGTGGTCGGCTCGGGCCGCCAGCTCGATCGCGCGCTCGAGCTGGCTGAGCGCATCGCCGCCTTCCCACAGGAGGCGATGCTCGCTGACCGCGCCGCCGCGCTGGCCGCCCAGGGGCTGTCGCTGAGCGAGGGCCTTGCGCTCGAGGCCCGCGCCGGCGAGCGCCTCTATGCGCAGGCGCTTGCAGGCGGCGCGCGCTTTGCGGCCGGTGAGGGGCGCGGCGGCAGCGGCCTTTAGCGACCGCTGCCGATCGATATCCTCACTGCCTGAGATGGCCTACTTCCTGACCGGCGCCACCGGATTCATCGGCCGCCATCTGGTGCTGCGTCTGCTCGCCAATCGCGATGGCGACCTCTACGTGCTCGTGCGCAAGGGCTCGCTCGGCAGGCTTGAGGAGCTGCGCGAGCGCTACTGGCCCGCGCGTGTCGCCGAGCTTGCCCTGCGCGGTGCCGCAGAGCAGGCGCCGGCGAGCGCGCTCGGCATTGCGGGCGCGCATGCGGGCAGGCTCGCAGCGGAGCTGACCGCGCGCATCCACCCGGTGGCAGGAGACCTCGCCCGGCCGCTGTTGGGATTGGACGAGCAGCAGATCGAGGAGCTGGGTCCCCACATCAGCGACTTCATCCACCTGGCCGCGCTCTACGACATGAGCGCCTCCGAGCGCGATGATCGCCAGGCAAATGTGGTGGGCACGCGCCATGCTCTGGAGCTGGCGCGTGCGCTGGAGGTCGAGCGCTTCCACCACATCTCCTCGGTGGCGGTGGCCGGCAGCTACCGCGGCGCCTTCAACGAGCGGATGTTCGACGAGGGCCAGCAGCTCCCCTCGCCCTACCATCGCACGAAGTTCGAAGCTGAGCGCCTCGTGCGCGAGCAGCCCTATGTGGCGTGGCGGATCTACCGACCGGCGATCGTCGTCGGGGACTCGCGGACGGGCGAGATCGAAAAGGTCGACGGCCCCTACTACTTCTTCAAGTCGATCAAGCGCCTGCGCTCGCTGCTGCCGGAGTGGCTGCCGCTGGCGGGCATCGACCTCGGGCGCACGAACATCGTGCCCGTCGACTGGGTGGCTGACGCGCTAGATCACCTGATGCACGAGCCTGGCCTCGACGGCGCGGCATTCCATCTCGGCGATCCGCAGGGGCAGTCGATCGCAAAGGTCATAAACCTGGTGGCGGAGGCAGCCCATGCCCCGCGCATGGCCGTCACGGTCGACGGCCGCCTGAGCGGTGCCCTGCGCTCCGGCCCGCTCTCGCTGCTGATGCGCATGCCCCCGCTGGCGCAGGCGCGGCGGCTGGCGCTCCACGAGCTCGGCATCCCCGAGCAGGTCCTCGCCAACATGGACCTGCTGCCGCGCTTCGACTCGCGCGAGACCCGGCGGCTGCTTGCAGGCGCCGGGCTCGAGCGCCCGCCGGCGCTCGAGGAATACGTCGGGCGTCTGTGGGCGTTCTGGGAACGCGAGCTGGATCGCGACATGCGCGGCAGGCGCACATTGCGCGAGGCGATCGTGGGCAACCACGTGATGATCACCGGCGCCTCCTCCGGAATCGGCCGCGCGGCCGCGAGGAAGATCGCCGAGGCAGGCGGCATCCCGATCCTGGTGGCGCGCAATGTGGAGCGGCTCGAGCAGGTCCGCGCTGAGATCGTCGCCGCCGGCGGGACCGCCTATGTGTACGCCGCGGACCTGACGGTGCCCGAGCAGATCGACGATGTGCTTGCGCGCATCTTCGCCGACCACCAGCGCATCGACGCGCTGGTCAACAACGCCGGCCGCTCGATCCGCCGCTCGGTGGCGCTCAGCTACGACCGCATGCACGACTACGAACGCACGATGCAGCTCAACTACTTCGCCGCGGTCCGGCTGATCCTGGGCGTGCTGCCGCATATGCGCGAGCGCCGCCGCGGGCATATCGTCAACGTCTCGACGATCGGCGTGCAGGCAAGCCCGCCTCGCTTCTCGGCCTATGTCGCCTCAAAGGCGGCACTGGACGCCTTCACGCGGGTGGTCGCCAGCGAGGTGCTGGGCGACGGCGTGACCTTCACGACCATCCACATGCCGCTCGTGCGCACGCCGATGATCGAGCCGACGAAGATCTACCGCGCCTTCCCGGCGATCACACCCGACGAGGCCGCGGAGATGATCTGCGAGGCGCTGCGCAGCCATCCCAAGCAGATCGGCACCCGCCTGGGAACGACCGCAGAAGTGCTCTATGCGCTTGCCCCAAAGGTCGTCGACCGCATCCTGAACACCGCCTACAGCGTCTTCCCGGAGTCGGCGGCGGCACGCGGCGAGGTGGTGGTCGACGAACCGGCCAGCCTCGAGCAGATCGCGATGGCGACGCTCACGCGCGGCGTGCACTGGTAGCAGCCCACTGGCGGCGCCTCAGATGCGCGCAAGCCCCTTCAGCGGCGGCATTCGCGTCGCCCGCCAAGCCGGATAGATGCCGCCGAGCACGCCGATCGCAATGCCGATCAAAAGCCCCCGGCCGAGGCCCCAGGCGGTGATGACGGGGCTGACGTAGGAGGAGACGCCCAGGCCGGCAACGAGGCCGAGGCTGCCGAGAACCCCCACCAACAGGCCGATCGCGGCGCCCAGCAGGCTGACCGCGATCCCCTCCCCGATGATCAGCGCGCCGACCTGTCGCGCGCTCCAACCGACCGTCGCCAGCACCGCCAGCTCGCCCTGACGCTCGATCGTCGCCATCACCATCGTGTTGGTCACGCTGATGCCGCCCACGATCAGCGCTACGACGATGATCACATCGACCGCGTTGCTGATCAGAACGCCGTTGGCACCCGCCCGCGCTGCCTGTTCGGGCGTAGAGATCACCTCGGTGCCCGGCAGCGTGCGTTCGATGCCCGCTCGCGCCTGCGCCGCCGATGCGCCGGCGGCAAGCTGCACGGCGATCAGCGTCGCCTCGCCGCTGCGACCGCTCAGCGCCTGTGCGCTCGCCAGCGGGATCACCGCGCCGGAGTCCTCGTAGAGGACGCCGGTGTGGTAGATGCCGCTCACGGTTGCCGGCGCGCCCTTCACGCGCATCCGCGCCCCGACCCCGACGTGCAGTGAGCGCGCGAGCGCTTCGCCGACTGCGACCTGGCCTGCGGCCGGCGGGGAGCCGGCTAGGAAGACGAGGTTGCGCATGAAGAAGCTGCCCGGGCGCACGCCGAAGGTAACAGCGGCCGGCTGGCCGGCAATCGCTTCGACCAGCAGCGCGACCGGCGTCGCACGAGCGACGAGCGGGTCGCGTTCGACGCGCTGCACAAGCGCTTCCGGGAGCATCGATGCGGTCGGGTCGGAGACCCCCGACTGGAAGATGCCGAGGTCCGATCCGCCCAGATGAATCAGGCCGGCAGCGGAGCTCTGCAGCCCCTGCGTCAGTGCCAGCAGCGCCACGATCATCGCCACTCCGACAGCTACGCCAAGCGCGGTCAGCAGCGTGCGCGCACGCCGGCGCATGAGGTTGTTGACGATCAGCGAGAGCATTTGCCAGGGCCTGCGCGCTTCTGGCGGCAGCCGCTACCCCGCCAGCCTACCGTCCCGCGCCGCGATCGGGCCGGCGTCAGTCCATCCCCAGCGGCCCACGCGCCGAGCCGGAGAGAAACTGGCGGACGAAGGGGTGCTCGGTTGCGAACATCTCCTCGGCGGTGCCCGCCCGAACGATCTTGCCGCGCCAGAGGATGGCGAGGTATTCGCCGATGCGCCGTGCCGAGGCGATGTCGTGGGTGACGACCATGTAGGCTCCGCCGTAGGTTGCGTGCATCTTCTTGATCAGCTCGCAGAGCAGCGCGGTGCGGACCGGGTCAAGCCCCGAGTCGGGCTCGTCGAAGATCACGATGTCCGGTTCCATCGCCAACGCCCGCGCGAAGCCCGCGCGCTTGCGCATCCCGCCAGAGAGCTCCGAGGGATAGAGATCGGCGTAGCGGGCGAGGCCCACGTCGGCCAGGCGTGCGCGTACGATCTGCGCGATCTCCGCCTCCGAGCGGCCGGTGTGCTGGCGCAGCGGAAAGGCGATGTTGTCGTAGAGCGACATCGATCCAAACAGGGCGCCGTCCTGGAAGAGCATCCCAATCCGCTGGCGCAGGGCCAGCAGCTGGGGCAGCGGCAGCGCGCCGACGTTCTCTCCGCGCACGAAGATCTCGCCGGAGTCGGGAAACATCAGCCCGATGATGTGCTTGATCAGGACGCTCTTGCCGGTGCCTGAGGGCCCGAGCACCACCGTGATCGTGTCGTCGGGCAGCTCGAGATGCACGCCGTCGAGCACCCACACGCCGCCCAAGCGCTTGTGGACATCGATGCACCGCACCGCGGGGTTCGCCACCGGCGCGGGGATCTCGTAGGTGACATCCGCAGCGCTTCTCGTGCGCTGCCTGATCTCTTCGCTCACGGCTTCACCTGCGGGAACTGGCTGACGTGACCTTCGACGTTAAAGGCTTCCTGCTGGCGGCAGGGCGGCGCCCCGACATGATTGGCTTCGCTGCCCGAGCGGTTTGCGACCGGCGGGATCTGGCCCACCAGCTTTTCGCCGCCTGATCCGGTCAGTTCGAAGGGTTCTCCGCGCAGTGCCTTGATGATCGATTCCGAGACGTATTCGTTGGGCGGCCCGGTGAGCGCCGGCGCGGAGTCCGCACACGCGGAGGAGGAGAATACGGGCAGGCCGCTTGCAAGCTCGTTGAACGCGCCCGGATGGAAGTAGGGGTTGGCGCGCGAGATCCCAAGCGGATGCTTGAAGATCGCCAGGCCTTCGGGCGAGAGCACGCTCATCGCGGATATGTAGTGCTCGCGCGGGCCGCTGCCGCCATTGACGTTTTCGTTGCCGGAGCGCCCGTTGGTGGCGGCAGTGGCGTTGCCGAAGAAGGCCTGCAGCTCCGGCTCGTATTCGCCCAGGTAGCGGAAGAACGGGTTGAGGTTGCGCAGGATCGGCGTCAATTCCCCGAGCACCGGCTTGGTCAGCGCAAGCGAGCGGTCGAAGGCCGGCAGCCCTTCCTTGGAGGTCTTCGCCCACAGCCCAAGGTCGCCGACGAAGCGCTTGAGCGGCGGTGCGAAGGCCTGCAGCGCCCGCAGCGTCGGCGCAAGCTGGCGCTCGGTTGCGCGGAACTGGATCAGGTAGGGGTTGGCATCCGCGGCAAAGCGATCCAGTTCCTTCAGCGCCTGCGTGGAGGTGCGCTCGAAGGGCGGCAGCGCCTTGAAGGCGGCGGCGAAGGCGCGACTTGACCGCGCTGCCGCCGAGAACGTGCGTTCGCCGCCCCTGATCAGCCCTTCGAGCTGGCGTTCGCGCCCGGCGAGCGCCGCAAAGACCACGCCCGTGCTGTGGACCAGCGCGCTCAGCGCCTCTTCCTGCGCGGCCAAGAGGCGCAGAAGCTTGTTTGTTTCCGTCGCAAACGGTTCCAGTTCGGCGAAGAAGGCGTTGATGTCTTCGCCGCGACCCTTGAGCGCGGCCGCCCAGCTCTGCTGCCAGCGCTGGAACTCCCTTCGCGTCTGCGGATTGAAGGTCGAGAGCACTTCATCGAGCGTCACGGTCGGTTCGACGTTCGCCTGCGGCAGCGTAGCTTCATCGGGCAGGTAGGGGCCGCCGGAGCCGTGCGGGATCAGCTGCACGTAGGTCTCGCCGAGGATCGTCATTTCGCGCAGGATCGCGTGGTCGCTGGTGGGGATCGGCGCGTAGCGCGATTCCAATTCGATCAGCGCCTGAGCGCTGCCGTTGCTTTCGCTCACCGAGACGACATGGCCGACCGGCACGCCCGCGATGCGCACATCGGACTGTTCGGCCAGCTGCAGCCCGTTGGGAAAGTCGATCTTGACGCGGTAGCCCTTTGGGCGCAGCGGGACCGGGCCGCCGAAGGAGTACCAGAGGAACAGGAACAGCCCGAAGCATGCGAGCACAAAGGTCGCGATCACGAGCAGGTTGGCCAGCGTCGGCGTGCGCTTCTGCATCTAGCCGCCGCCTCCGCTGCTCGCCGCTGTCGCCCTTGCGGCCGATGCGCTGCTTTGGGCCGCCCTGCATTCGCTCGCTGTGATGTGGGGCAGGTTGAGCAGGCTCACGATCACCTTGGCCGTCGCGTCCTGCCTGGCGGCGGCTTCGATAACGGTCAAGAAGCTGCAGTTGAAGTACAGCAGCGTGTTGCCGAGCGCCCCGTTGGCGTCCGCGCTGGCGTAGGAGGAGTTGACGTTGTGCGCCGCCCAATCGGCAAAGAAGAGGAAGCCACCCTGGCTGCGTCCGGGGTTGTATGCAAGCTCGTTGAAGATTTCATTGAAGACCGTGAAGGAGATGGTCAGCCCGGGCAGCGCCTTCGCGAAGGCGCGCGATGCGGGGCCGAGCTTTTCGATCGGGGCGCGGGCCTCGCGGGTGAAGGGCCTGATCTCGTTCCTGATGATCGGGGTGGTCTTCTTCAGGAAGGGGATCGAGGCACGCTCCGCCGGGGCAAGCTCGCTCGCGAAGGGGTGCAGCGCAGCTAGCGTCGGCCCGAGGTAGTGGGCGGCGGTCGCGAGCTTGCCCAGGCCATGATCGGTCTTGGCGAGCGCGGCGGGGAGCAGCTGCAGAGTGCGCTGGACGTTTGCGTCCTGCGCCACAAAGACGCGGAACACGTGATTGGAGTTTTCAACCAGCTGCGCGAGGTCCTTTTCAACTTCGCCCAGCGCCTGCAGCAGCGCGCTGAAGTTGTGGATCGACCCTGCGATGTCCCGGTGGTAGAGCGATAGTTCCTTGGTGATCTCTTCAACATTGCGGGCGAGCGGGTCAAAGCGCCGGTAGACCGCAGCCAGCCGCCTGCCGTTGCCGTGCAGCCCTTCGGCGGCGGCGGCCAGCAGCGCCTGCAGGTAGGCGCGCGTTTCGCCATCGAGCGTTTCCAGGAATTGGTCGAAGTTCACATTCGGGGAGGTCTGCGCCACCGGCAGCGTGGCGCCGCTCTGCAGTCGCCCGCTGGAGGGATCGCCGGGATCAACCTCGACCGTCATTTCCTGCAGCGGGGTCTTCGGCCGCACCAGCAGCGTTGCGTCGCGGTAGATGCGCGCGTACCTGGGTGTGAGCGCCATCGTCACGAGCGCCAGCCCGTGCCTCAGTTCGACCGCTTCGATTTCGCCGATCTTTGCGCCCGCGATCGTGACCGCCTGGCCCTGGCCGGGGGTGAGCGCCTGCGCCGAGCGCAGGTATGCCTTGAGGATGAAGTGCGACTGACCGATCAGGGGCACTCCGCTTGGCACGCTCAGGCGCTCATTGGAGAGCACGTAGCCGCCAACGAAGATCGCAAGCACGACCATCGTGATGACGGCGATGAAGGAGGCGCGGTAGCGACGGATCTGGTCGCGGATGCCGCGACCCTGAAGCTGCTCGGCGGAGCCGTTGCCGGCGGCCCCGTTGCCGCTTGGCTTGGCGCTCATCCGCCGCTCCCATCAGCCGGCCCCGGCCCCGCCAAAGGCCCGTTGAATTCCGGCAGCGTCTGCTTGTAGCAGGGCACCAGCGGCTCATACTGCGGCTCGTTTGCGGGCAGCAGCGGGCGGGTGCCGAGCGGGGTCAGGGCGCTGCGCGCAAAGAGGCTCTCGCCGGAGGTCGTCCTCTGCCCGATCACGCCCGCAGGCGCCGAGCGCAGCGTGGCGCCGCCGCCGCCGACCAGGCTGCGCAGCCCCTGCAGGCCGTTGCCAGAGAAGGACTGGCCGATCGAGTTGGCGCCCACCAGGCCATACCAGAATTCGCGATACGCGCTTTCGCCAGAGGTGTTGGCGCCGTCCTGCAGCTTGACATTGCCCGCCGGGATCAGCACGTTGGTGAGGCAGCGGTTGAACAGTTCGCCCTGCTGATTGAAGCGGACCTGGTCGAAGACCAGTTCCGCGGTCGGCGGCGCCGCTTCGCGCGAGCCCTTGGCGATCGCGCCCAGCTCTTCGGGCGAGAAGAGCGCGCGCGCCTGCGCGATCCAGGGCAGATAGGCGGAGACGGTTGCTGGCGTCTCTTCGACGCCCGGCACGATCGCTTCGGAGAAGGAGCGAATCGAGGGCAGCGCGTTGCCAAGCTCGACGAACGCCCGCTTGGCGTTGGTGAGCGCGCCCGGCAGCTGGTGGACGGCGCTCTTCAGGCTCGCGGCGTTGCGCGCGAGCTCTTCCAGGAAGGTGTTGAAGTTGGCGATCAGCTCGCCCAGTTCGCGGGGGTGGGCGTCGAGGCCTGCGCTGACGCGCTTGATCGCTTCCACCAGCGTCGAGAGGTCGCGTTCATGGGTGCCTGCGAGCGCCTGGTTGACGATCGCCGAGTCGCGCGTGGCCGCCGGCCCGTGCGTTGCGGCGCGGTTGAGCGCCTGCGCACCGCTCAGGCCCTTCACTTCCGGTTCGAGCTGGGCGTTTTCGGCAGCTGTCGGCTTTTCGGCAAGCGCACGTCCGTATTCGATCAGCAGCTGCTGGAGATTCGAGCGCGCCTGCGAGTTGAGCGCATCGACGACGTTTTCGAGCTGCACCGGATCGGCGGTCTGTGTGACGGGGATCGTCGCGCCGGAGGGAAGCTCGCGGGCGCCCGGGCTGCCCGGCTGCAGTTCGACGTACCAGCTCCCTTCCAGAAAGGTGCGCGGGCGGATCTTCAGCTGCGCGTCGGCGTGGATCGGCAGCGCCGCAGAGGAGACTTCCATGCTCACCTCGCCGTCTTCGCCGATGCGCTTGACCCCGGTCACGGCGCCCGCGTCGACGCCCGCCACGCGCACCGGCGAGCCCGGAGCGATGTTGATCGCGTTGGCGAAGATCGCGTTCAGCCGATAGCCGTGGGTGAAGGGAACCTTCTTGGCGATTGCAAAGTAGATCGCGACCCCCGCCACCACGATGAAGATCACGCCGAAGCGCAATGGACGACGCGCGCGCCGCAGCTGCGAGTAGGGAACCTCCTCGCGGCGGCGCAGCGCGCGCATCAGCGGGTTGCGATGCGTCCCAGAGCGCGCGCCGTTGCCTTTTGCCAAGCCGGGTCTGCGGGCGCTCATCCCTTCTTCCCCTTCTTGCTCGCCCGGATGCCGAGCGCCCTGAGCGTTGCGGGCGGATAGGTTTCTTCAAAGAGGCTCTGTGAGCGCCTCGTCCGTTCGCGCAGATCTTCCGAGCGTGCCGCGTGGCCGATGAAGGGCGTGCCGGTGGCGTTGGGGTTGCCGGTGGAGTAGATCTCGTTGCCGGCTTCGCAGAGCGCAGGCTGGCCGGGGCCGGCGACGTTCGGGTAGGGGTTGACGTGAAGGAAGTTGCTGTTGTAATTCGATCCGAACGCCGCTTCCGGCGAAGGACCGGCGGCCGGCGCGCTGGAGGGCACCCCCTCGCTGTTGGGGCCGGTCGGCGCGAGCACGCTTACAACGCGCGCGACCGTGCCGATGCCGATGTCCTCGGAGAGCAGGCTCGCCAGGTTGCGGAAAGTCAGCGTGACGTAGTTGCAGGTGGACTGCTCGGGGGCGATGCCTGCCACGACGCTGTTGCCCAGTTCGGCGGTGTGGGTGAGGGTTTCGAGCGCCAGCTCGACCACCGGGTCGTTGGCGAAGGAGCGCAGGTGTTCGAGGAAGGTCTTCAGGCGGCTGTTGAGCCCCGCTGCCTGCGGGAAGGTCCGCGTCGCCTCTTCGACCGCGTCCGCGAAGGTTGGCGCGGCGCTGCGCAGCGCGCGCGCGCTCGGACGCAGCAGGCGCATGAACTCCGCCGAGTTTTCGGTGAAGGCGGCCTGCTCGCGGAAGGAGCGGGTCGCCTCCTGCAGCGACGGCGGCCCCCCTTCGATCGCTTCTTCGAGGGAGTGCGCAACGGACGCCCAGGCGCTGAAGAAGGTGTCGAGGTCGCTGTAGAAGGTTGCGTTCTGGCGCGCGACCGCAGCGGTCTGTTCGGCCGGCTTGTCAAGGTCACGCCACAGCTCGCCGAAGCCGGTGCGCGGCGAGGCGAGGTTGCGCATCACCGGTTCGAGGTTGCGCACCAGCGGACGGAAGGTGCGCAGCGTTCGGTTCAGCCCTTCGCCGCGACCCGCGAAGCCATCGCCGCCGTCGATCAAATTTTCCTGGCTGGCGACGCGCGTTGGCTTGTCAAACATGTTGAATAAATCGTAGAGCTGGACCGGTTCGCGATAGTGGCTGAGCGGGATCGTCTGGCCACCCTTGAAGGTCGCGCTCGAGTTGCCCTTGAAGAGCGCGAAGTACTTGAGGCCGACCGAGGAGCGCGAGAGCACCGAGTCCGTGGTGTTCGCAGGAAGCGGTTCGACGCCCTTGTTGAGCCGCATTTCAACGATCGCGATCGAGCGCCCCGTGCGCGGCTCCTGGTAAGGGACTATGTTCACGACCTGTCCGACGCGCGTGCCGCCGATGCGGACGTCGTTGCCGACGATCAGCCCATCGGCGTTGGGGATCGCCGCCTTGAGGTTGTAGGCGGGCACGAACGGCAGCCCGTTGTTGGCGTTGTATGAGAGGTAGACCGCGACCACGATCACAAGCGTCGTGATGGCGCCGATCAGAAACGGGTTGGCGGCTATCGAGGCGCGACGCTGCGGTCCCATCAGGGCGCCTCCTGGGCGATGCAGCCGAGCAGGCCTTCATCGGTGAACGGCGAGGAGCCGTCGGCGGCGGGGGCGCTCGCCGCCCCCGGGCAGCGGCGCAGCTGCCCTGTCTGCAGCCCTTCGAGCCCGGCGGCCGGCGTGGTCGGAGTGAGCGTGTTGGTTGCTTCGTTGTACTTGAAGTCCGCAAAGACCGGGAGCACGTGGGCGTAGTTTCCGTTGGCGTCGTAGTAGGCGGTCGCCTGGCCGAAGTCGCGGAAGAGGCCCTCCAGGTCGGGCGCATAGGGACCGAAGAAGTTGGTGTTGGGCAGCGATTCGCGCTCGGCCCGCACCGCCGCCGGCGAGGCGCTTTCAAGCTGCTTGGCCAGCTTGGGGAGCTCCTGGGCGGCTTCGGCGAAGTCGTTGTGCGGCCCCGGACGGCTGATCGCGGTGCTGAGGTCTTCAACGGTCGGCGTCGCCTCGGAAAGCAGCGGGCGCAGCCGTTCGAGCAGGATCGGCAGCGTCTTGGTGTCGGGCTTTGAGACGTTGACGAGGTGTTCGAGCGCGGCCAGCGGCCCGTGCAGCGCGCTGAAGGTGCGCACGCCATGCTGGAGCGCTTCCGGGAGCACTTCAAGCCCCCGCGCGAGCTCTTCGCGTTCGCTTGCGATCGCCGTGAACGTGCGATCGGCGTTGCCGATCAGATCACGCAGCGATTCGGAGTGGGCGCCGATGATGCTGGTGGCCTCGGCCGCATCGACGAGGAAGGAGGTGAAGGTCTTTTCGTCGCGCGTCAGTTCGGCAAAGACGTGCGAGAGCGAGCGCAGCGAGGGCGCGAAGTAGTGGGTTGTCGTGTTGACATCCGCTTCGTTGCCCGAGTACAGCTCGGCGAAGCCCTTGATCACCTGCTGCAGGCCGTGGCGCGTGGGCGGGTTGAGGGCGGAGAACACTTCGTCAAGGTCGGTCGGGCTGCTGGTGTGGGCGGTCGAGATCGTCGTCCCGGAGGGAAGTTCGCGATAGTTGTTGGGTCCGGGGCTGATCGCTATGTAGCGATTCGCGACGCCCGAGAGCGACGGATACTTGATTTCCGCGCTGCTGCCCGCGTGCAGGGGCGCCGGCGGCGATTGCAGCTCGATCACCACTTCGGCCTCATTGCGGTGCGGCAGGTAGTTGATGGCGGTCACGGTTCCCACCGGCACACCGCCCACGTCGACCTGATTGCCCGGCACGAGCAGCTCGGCGGTCTTGAAGAGCAGCCTGTACTCGTAGGTCGCCGGTCCTGATACCAGGAGGAAGACGATCAGCGCGACGATCGCCGCCGCAAGCAGGCCGCCGGCCCAGAACAGCGGGCCGCGCACGCTCGGAGCGCGCACGCTGGGCGCGCCGGGCCGAAGCGGCGGCGCCGGTCGCGCTCCCTGCGGCTGGCGCGTCGAGCTTGCCATCCGGCTGATCTGAGGGTGAGGTGAGCGCTCAAAGCCCTTCATCGGTGCGACCTCATTCGCCCAGCAGGTAGTTGAGCAGCAGGCGCGAAGAGCGCCCGACCGCGCCCGGGTGAGCGCCCTGCAGCAACGCCTGGGTGCTCGCGAGCGTCGGCAAGCCAATGTGGCTTGCCGTGGTCGCCGTGGCGGCGCTGCTGCTGCCGGCGCTTTCTGAGAACTGCTGCTTGCACCTTGGCGTTTGAGCGACATACGGCGCGCAGAGCCCCAGCGATGCCGCATCGGCGCGTAGAAAGTGCCCGAGCGAGTTGTAGCCGTTGGTCGCGCCCGCGACGAGGAAGATGAAGTCCATCAGCCGCTCGATCCCGCCGGTTTCGCGGAAGCTGCTCAGCAGCTGCGAGAGGTTGCCGGCAAAGGGCTGCGCCTTTGCGCCGAGCGAGAGCAGGCGGTTGAGAAGCACTTCGGAGGACTGGAGATCCGGTCCGGCGGTCTTGCCGAAGCGCCCCAGGCTTTCAAAGTAGGTGGTCGACTTCTCCGAGAAGGCCGGGATCGCCGCAAAGAGGCGGTTGAGGCCGGGTGCGGCAAGCCCCAGTTCGCGCATCACCGGCGCGGTTTCTTCGCCGAAGTGCCCGATGCGTTCCATCGCGGGGCCAAGTTCTTCGAGGAAGGCCGGGAAGTCCTTGAAGTTTTCGCCCAAGGCGACGGGGTTGTGCGCCGAGGCGCGGGCGACTTCGTTGCTCCTGACCAGGTAGTCGGCCACCCGCTTGCGCACTTCCGCCAGCGGCGCGAGCGCCCGCTGCGAGTCGACGGCGAGCTTTGCCAGAACGTGGTTGTCCGCGGCCAGGATCGCGAGCACGCGGTTGGTTTCGCGCAACGCAGGGTCCGCGCGCTGGATCACTTCATGGAGCGCTTCGCCGTTGCCTTCAAGCCCTGCGCCCAGTTCGTTCAAGATGATCCGAAAGCGCTCGCGCTCCGGGAGATGGTTGATATCGGTGATCACGTCCTGAGCGACCGGGCTTGAGGTGTTCGCCAGTGGCAGCAGGCGCTCGCCGGCGCCTTCCCGGCCGCCGGGAATCACCGACAGCGGAGGCGGCAGCGGCGCGCCTTCGGCGTGGGCCTGCGTCGGCAGGCAGTCGACAAAGTTCTCGCCCAGCAGCGACTGCGGCTCGATCGTGCAGGAGGCGTCAGTGCGAAAGTCCTTGAAGCCTGCCCTCGTGACGTTAAACACGACGGCGGCCTTTGCCTGCGGTGTCGGTTCGACCGCTTCGATCGAGCCGACCGGCACGCCGGCTACCTTGACCTGCTCGCCGACCACCAGGTTCGAGGCGTCATCGAAGATCGCCCGCACCCGGTAGGGGTCGGAGGACCCCGTGCCAAAGGCAAGCCCAAGCGCCAGGCCAAGCGCGCCGAGCAGCGCGAGCGCGCCCACGATCAGCGGCTTGCGGCCACCCGTTGCGTGCTCCTGGCTGCTCACGTCCTTATCAGTTCCCTCGCGCTTGTCCCGTTCCTTCGCTGCGCCGATACCTTACGTGTGGCGCAAGCGGCAGGACCGCCGCCGGCGGCGACCACCGGCCGTGCGCCGCCCCTGAGCCGCGCGCCCCCTGCCAGCGCCCCGCGCCGCGTGCTCGCTCTGACGCGGGAGCGGCTGCGCGGCCTGCGCAAAGCCACCCCCGCGTCCTTGTCGGTCACTCCCTGGATCCTGCCGCGCCCTAGCTCCTGCGCCGCGCGTGGCGCCGCCGGGCGTGCTTCTTGTTGCCGTGCTTGGCGCCGCCCGGAGGGCAGGGCACCTTCGCTTCGGCGCTGGCCGATTCCCACGTCGGTTCGGCGCCGACCCCGAAGAAGAGGACCGCCTTGGCCGGAAAGCCGCCCGCCGGGCAGCTCTTGGGGATCGTGCCGTAGTAGATCGTCTTCCTGCCCACACGGCGTGCGGCGCCGGCGATCGACTTGATCACTTCAGCGGAGGCATCGGGGGCCCCGGGCAGCGTTTCGATCAGCGGCACTTCGACGACGATCTCCGGCCCGTAGGGCGCGCCCGCGTGCGTCCAGTGCCCGACCGCGACCTTTTCGATCTTGGTCGGCGTGGAGCCTTCGATCCAGAACAGCAGGCCGTTGTTGGTGAAGAAGGGCGTGACCGTGACCGTCTCCTTGATCGGTTCGCCACCGATGTTCACGACGCCTTCGGTGTGGCCAGGGGGTCCGGCCTGCTCCTTCTTGCATGCGGCCGCGCCGCCGCGTTCGAGCATCGCCGGGGTGCAGGCGCTCGGAAACCCCTTGGTCGTGATCTTCGAGCCCTTGGGGAAGAAGACCTCGACACGCCGCAGCGGCGCGGGGTGGCCGAAGTCGTATTCGCTGCCGGCGATCTTGAAGTTCGTTTCAAGCTCAGCTCCGGCGCCGAGGATGTTGCCGGTGTGCGGAAAGCCGGGAATCGGCAGGATCTTGGCATTGAAGCTCACGACCGGTGCGGCAAGCGCCGCGCCGGCGCCGGTGAGCGCGATGCTCATCGCCACGCCGAGCGTCGCCGCCAGCACCGCGGACCTGCGGGATGTTGCTCTCTTCATCAGCATGCTCTCCTCTGCAAACGGTTTTCACTACGGATCAGCGAACGCCCCTCAGCGGCCACAACGGGCCCGTCCGCCCCGTCGGCGCATCGCCGGCGACGACGATTCAGCGGCATTCACGCGCGAAATCCTAGCGCTTTGCAGCCATGCGGGTCGCAGCGACATGGCCGTCCCCCCCAACTGGCGGGACGGCTCTGGAGGGCATGCAGCAGGCGAAGAGCGATCGCGACCGCCGCCGGGCGGTGAGCGCTGAGTGTCGATCAGGCGCCGCCGAGCTCGAGCTCGCTGCCCACGTATTCGAGGCCGAGCGGCTCCAGCAGGACCGAGCGCTCTCCCTCCTCGACCGTTCCGGCCCGCAGCGCCTCATAGCCGCACTCCGCCGCCACCGCGAGGACGCGCGGGGCGTCTCCCGCCGGCAGGCAGATGGCAAGGCCAGCTCCCATGTTGAGCGTCTTGTATGCGCTGCGCTGATCGAGCTGGGCATAGCGCGTGAGCGCTGCGAGCACCTCGGGCACCGGCGGCAGGTCGGTGATCCGGTAGCGGAGCGCCTTTGGCGAGCGCATCAGCTTGAGCAGGCCGTGACCGGTGATGTGGGAGATGTAGGTGGGCACGATGCCGGCCGCAAGCAGCGCCTCGACCAGGCGCACGTAGATCACCGAGCGGTCCAGCAGGGCCTCACCGAATAGCCGACCGCTCTCCAGACGAGTCATATAACCCTCAGGTAGAGCCTTAGCTACTAGCCTGGCAAGGGAGGCGCCGTTGGCGTGAAGGCCGCTTGACGCGACAAGCACGATTTCGTCCCCGGCAGCCAGACGGTCGCCGAGAATCGGCTCCACTCCCTCCGGGAGGATGCCAAGCGCGCTGCCAGCGAGCTCGACCTCCTCTGGAGCGATCAGGTCGGCGAGCGCCGGGGACTCGCCGCCACCCCAGGCGCAGCCGGCCTCCTCGCACCCTTCCCGCCAGCCCGCTACGAGCGCCTCGGCGCGCCCCTCTTCCTCATACCAGCTTGATGAGCCGGTGGCGAAGTAGGCGCTGGCAACGGCCGGCAGCGCGCCGACGCAGATCAGATCGCCGACGATTGCTGCAACTGTGTCGTAGGCGATGTTGGCGTAGCCTGCCACACCGAGCTGCTCGGCGACCGCGCTTGCGATCAGCGACTTCGTGCCAAGCCCCTCGACCACCAGCCCAAGCGTGCGACCGGCCAGCTCGAAGGTGAACGCGGGCGCCCCCCGTGAGCGATCCAGCGCACTGCCGCCTCGGCGCGCCAGCAGCGCCGAGGTCGCAAGCGCCTCGGCAACCGCGTGGCGCTTGGCGGCATCGAGCAGGTCGTAGTCGACCCCTGCCTGCCTGTAGGTGGCCCGCTCGGCATTCATGCGCGACGTCGATCGTAGCGAGCGCGAGAGGGCCGCCTGATGAGGTCGGTATGATCCTGCCGATGCCTCGACGCGAACAGGGCAGGCGGGCAGCCCGCGTGCCCCTGGCCATCGCCTGCCTGGCGCTGCCGCCGGCGCTCGCCGCCTGCGGCGGATCGAGCAAGGCGCCGGCGACGGTCAGCCCCGATGCCTACGTCTCGCAAGTCTGCACCTCGGTCGGCACCTGGCTGCGCACGGTCGAAAGCAGCTCGTCGGAGATCGATCGCGAGCTCAAGCCCGGAGCCACCCCCGCGGCTGCAAAGCAGGCGCTGGAAGGGCTCCTGCAGAGCACCGTCACGAGCTCCGAGCGGGCGGTCGCGGGGCTGCGCGCAGCTGGCGTCCCCGACGTTGCTCAGGGCAAGACCCTCTCCGCGCGCGTGCTCGACGCCTTCGAACGGGCCACCGCCGAGCTCTCAGGCGCCAAGCAGAAGGTCGCGTCGCTGCCGACCTCAAGCGCCAGCGCGTTCCGAAGCTCAACGCAGGCGCTTGCAGCCTCTCTGCGCAGCTCGGTGGCCGGAATCGGCAGCGGCCTCTCGGAACTGCACAGCGCAGCCCTCGCGCAGGCGGCCGCCCGCAGCGCGGCCTGCCGCAGCCTCGGAGCCGGGTAGCGCCCACTGATATCCGCACTTCGTGTACCATGGCCCGGCTGTGAGGATGCGCTTCGACACCAGGACGCGAACGGGAACGCTGCTCGGCGTGATTGCCAGCGTGATCCTGATCGCCGGCTGCGGATCCTCGGAAACCAAGTCTGGCACGGTCTCCGCAAGCGCCTACGCCGGCCAGGTCTGCACCTCCGTCGCCTCCTGGCTGCACAACATCCAGTCGCGGGCGAGCACCCTGGAAGGTGAGCTCGGCAAGCAGACCGCTCCAACCGCCAGCAAGCGCGCGCTTGAAGAATTCTTAGCGGCGGCGCTTGCGGACACCGAAAGCGCCGCGAGCGCGCTGCGCGGCGCGGGCATCCCCCAGGTGGCCAACGGCCAGAAGATCGCAACAACGCTCGTTGCGGCCTTTGAACGAGCGCATGGGACGCTCGCTCAGCTCAAGAGCAAGGCCGCGGCGCTCTCGACCAAGAGCGCAAGCGTCTTCGCGAGCGAAGCAAAGCAGATCGCAAGCTCGGTGCAGGCGCTGCCGCTCACCCTCGGCAGCGGCGTCGCGGGCCTCAACAGCCCCGAACTGAACAAGGCTGCAGCGGAAAGCGCAACCTGCAAGAGCGTCGGCGCGCGCGCCAAGAGCTAGCGAGCGCGCTGCGCAAGCGCAGCGATCGCGCGCGAGAGCCTTCCGCCCTGCCAGGCGATCGGCGAGCGCAGCGGCGGCGGCGCCTCCTCCACCAGCAGCTCAGCACCCGCGATCGCCCGCGCGTAGCGCTCGGCGATCGCAAGCGGGTGCCCGGGGTCTGCCTGATCGCGGCTGCCGACCACAAGCGCAGGCATCGCGAGCGCCTCCAGCTGCGAGAGGGACTCGAACGGTCGTGAGCGTGGCAGCGCTTCCAGCGCATCGGCAAGCGCATCCGGATGGCGATGCGCGGCAAGCCGCTGGCGGATGACCTGCACCACCGTGTCGCGAAACGGCTCAGCGATGCGCGAGCGATCATAGGCCGCCAGAAAGCCCTCCACGCCGCCCGTGCGCAGCCCCTGCGCAAGCGCATCCCAGCGCAGCCAGGAGAGCGCCTCCTGTCTCTCGTCGGCGCCGGGGTCGAATGCTGGCGTTATCAGCGCCAGCGCGCTGACCCGCTCGGGGCTGGCGAGCGCGAACGCCACAGCGGTGTGCGCACCCATCGAGGCGCCCGCCAGCACTACACGCTCCAGCGAGAGGTGATCGAGCAGCGCCGTCAGATCGGCGCTGAGCAGCGCGTAGCTGTAGGCGCTTGGCACCGGCGCGGGATCGGACTCGCCGTGGCCGCGGGCGTCGTAGGCGATCACCCTGTGGCCGGTGCGCTGCAGCAGCGTAGACCCCATCACCACGTAGCGGCGGGTCGCCGTCAGGCCGTGCAGGAGCACGATCGGGTGCCCTGCGCCGGAGTCATCCACCGCCAGACGCACCCCTTCGACGCCTGTCACGAACACGGCCTAAGGCTACGCCTCAGCTGGCGCGGGCGCTCGTCGGGAGCGCAGCGCTAAGGCGGGCGCGCCTGCCCGCTCGCGCCACCGAGGGTGCTGGCGGCGGCGACCGAGCCGGCTGCGCATCGATCGTCCCGGTCCGGTGTTACTTGGCTAGAGTTCGCACGCAGATCGGGTCATGATCTCGTAGCAGAGTCACGTCTCCCCAGGGGGTACTGCAATGCGCAAGCTGCTTCTTCTCATCCTCGCTCCGCTGTTGATCGTCGCAATGCTTCCGGCAAGCGCGACGGCGCGCGCTCGCCGCTACGCCCGCCAGCGGCCCTTCAGCGGCTATGACAACGCCTATCTGCACCTGATCCATGCATCGGGCTCAAAGCTGATCGAGGAAGGCGATGCCTCCGGCGCGCTGCCCGGGCGCGTGCATGCTGTGCTGTTCGTCGGAGCGACCTTCCACGGGTCGTTTACCATCTACACACGCAACGGCGAGATCTTCGGCCACGGCAGCGCGACACCGCACAGGGGAGCAGGCGAGATTGAAAGCTTTGCAGGCAAGACGTTTGTCACCGGCGGCACCGGTCGCTTCCGCGGCGCTCATGGCACGGGCGGCCTCTACGGAACCTTCAACAGACGCAACTACCAGGTCGTTCTGCAGACGCGCGGGACGCTCTACACCTAAGAGACGCAACGCCGCCCTAGTCACCGCCGCCGCGCTCGCCGCGGCGATGACTCAGGCTCCGCTTGCGGTCGCCTCGCGCAGTGATCGTGCGGCACCCGGGCGCGTGCATGCGCGGGTGCAGCTTCAGCCCGATCACGCAGCGGCTTACGAGAGCCTGCGCGCGAGCATCAGCGCCGGGCTCTATCCCGAGCGCCTCGGAGGCCAGACGACGATCGTGCTCGGCTTCCAGATCACAGACCCCACCGTGCGCGTGCCGCCGCCGCTGCGTGCGATGTCGATCCTCTACCCGAACAACCTCGGAATTGCGCTCTCGGGGCTGGGGATCGAAACGTGCGCAAGCGCAGTGGTCGAACTGACCGGCGCCGGCGGCTGCCCCCCGGACTCGGTGATGGGCCGCGGCAGCGCCCTGGCCGAGGTTCCCTTCGGGCCGGAAACCGTCCACGAGCAGGCCACGATCACGATCCTGCGAGCCGAAGACCAGGGCGGCTTCATCGCGCTGCTCTTCGACGCTCAGGCCGAAAGGCCGGTGCAGGCGAACATCGTCTTGACCGCCGAGCTGCTGCCCGCGCGCGTGCCTTACGGCGGGCGCATCTCCGTCTCGCTGCCGCTGGTGCCAAGCCTGCCCGAAGCACCGCCGGTGGCGGTCGTTGCGCTGCGCGCGACGCTTGGGCCGCTGGGACTGACCTACTATGAAGTGCGCCGCCACAGGCGCATCGCCTATCACCCGAAGGGGATCTTCCTCCCCGACTCCTGCCCGCACGGCGGGTTTCCCTTTGCGGCCTCCTTCCGCTTTGAAGGCGGCACGGCCACGTCAGCGACGACACGTGTGCGCTGCCCGCGACCACGCAGAGACACAGCGCATCGACGGGGGGCGGCGGGCGGGCGCGCGAGGCCGTCCAAGCTGCTTTGAATAGGTGAGCCCTTCACATTCGCCTGTTTGCAGCCGCTTTGGCCGTTCCTTGACGCCCTGACCACGCGCTAAGCGCCACGCAGCCACAGCTTCCTGGCGTGCGCTAAGCGCG
>JAJPKQ010000019.1 GCA_021323635.1 bacterium
GAGCGCCTGGCGCTGCGGCTGCGCACCACGGCCGCATATGCAGCGACGCTCGAGCTGCGCGCCGCTCCCACGCGGGCGACGGCGGTCGCGGCTATTGGCGCCGTGGCACTAACGGCAATAGTCTCGATCGGAGGGGCAGCTGAGGACCTTCGCCGCGGTGTCGATAAGACGATCAAGAACATCTATGGGGAATCGACCGTGGTGGTGTCAGCAAGCAGCTTCGCTCAGAACGCATTCCCGGAGCAGACCTTTCCGACCGCAGGCCCAATTGCCCGCCTTCACGCAGTTGCGGGCGTACTCTCTGTGCGAGAGCTGCGCGAGGCATTCCTTGACGCGCGCGGGCATCGACTCTTCGTCCTGGTGCAGCCTCAGCAAGACCCGACCCCAATCTCTCCTTCGCAGATCATTGAAGGCTCCGCGACGAGGATTGCTCGCCTGCTTCGCTTGGGAGGATGGGCGACCCTGTCGGCCACGGTCGCTCGTGAATGGCATCTGAAGATCGGTGAGGCCTTCGCGCTACCGACACCATCCGGGAGCGCTCACTTCCGCCTGGCTGGCACGACCGCCAACTTTGGCTGGCCTCCAGGGGCGCTGGTGATCGGCCCACTGGAATACGAACGTCTGTGGCACACGAAAAGTGCGACGGTGCTCAATGTGCGCTTCCAGTCCTCAGTCAAGGAATCACGCGCGGTCGTGCTGGTGCGTGCCGCGCTCGCCGGCACCGGCTTTATGGTGACGCCAGGAAGGCTTGTGGAACGCGACATAGCTTCGACCACCAGCCAGGCTCTCGCACAGATCGAAGGTATCTCGACGCTCATGCTGTTCGCAGCGCTTCTTGCAGTGATCGCGGCAATGGGCGGATCGATCTGGCAGCGTCGTCCGCGTCTGTGGACGCTCAAGCGCATGGGAATGAGGCGCAGCGAGCTGGTGCGGGCGGTCTACGTGGAGACCGGAGTTGTGATGGCAATCGGCTGCCTTGCCGGAGCTGTGTCCGGTCTAGCTGGTCAGCCGATCGCAACCCTTTACGTTCGTCAGAGCACCGGCGTGCCCGAGGCCTACGCGCCGGCGTTTGCGCTTGCAGCTGAGCTGTTTGTCGCCGCCACGCTGATCGCCGCGCTTGCAAGCTGCGCGCTCGGCTACGTCCTCACGCGGCAGGGGAGCAGGCGGCGAGGATCATGCGCCTTCGCGCCGACGGCAAGCGCATGCTGACGCGCCGCGCCGGTAGCCCTACCTATTGACACGGGCAGCTGCGCGCAATAGCGTCCGCTCGGCTGCATCGATGCCTGCTCCTCCAAAGCGAATCTTGGCTGCAAGCGCCCACGGCGGCGCTCGCCGCTGGACTGTGCGACAACAGGCCAGGCATCCTTCAATGCCCTCGCTGAGGCTGCTGCTGCGCTTCTACTGGTGGCGGCTTCGCACTCACCCTGCGCAAGAGGCGCTTGCGGCCTCAGGCATCGCCGTAGGCGTAGCGCTGATCTTTGCGATTCAGATCGCCAATACCTCTGTCTCCGCCTCTGTGCGCACCCTCTACCACGAGCTCGCGGGCGGGGCGAGCGTCGAAGTCGGCGCTCGCTCAGCCGAAGGGCTCAGCCAGGCGCTGGTCTCGGCTGTCGGCGAAGCGAAGGGAGTCTTCGGCGATGCAGGGGTGCTGAACGCGCAGATCACCGTCGCGGGGCCACGAGGCCAGGCGCCGCTGACGCTCTATGGCGCAGAACCCGCAATCGCTGTGATCGGCGGGCCGCTGACTCGGGAGATCTCGCTTGAAGACCTCTCGGGTGGAGGGCACGCAGGCGACCGCACAGGGGCTCCCTCAAGCCGGTCAGTTGCAGCGCAGCTGCCACGGATCGCACTGCCGGAAGGGCCGGCACGCGCGATCGGGGCCAAGGTCGGTCAGCCTCTGCTCGTCAAGAGCGGAGGGCGCGCGGTGGCTGCGCTCTGCTCGCACATCCTCGGAGCGAAGCTCGCCGGCGGCGTTACCCAGAGCCCTGTTGCGATCGCGACGCTCTCCGCCGCCCAGGCCGTCACGGGGCTCAGCAATCGGGTCTCCCGCATCATGGTCGAGCCCAAGCACGGTCAGCAAGCGCTTGCCGAGCGATCTCTGCGCAGGCTCCTCGGCACCACCCTGAGCGTCCGCCCGAGCGACAGCGAACTTGCCCTGCTCGCGGAGGCCACAGGCCCCTCAAATGAGGCCACAAGCGTCTTTGCGATCCTTGCGCTCGCGGTAGGCCTGCTGATCGCATACAACGCGATGCTCCTGACCCTGCCCGCGCGACGGGCCTCGATGCTGCGCCTGCGCGCCAGCGGCGCCCATCGCTCGGAGCTGCTCGCGCTGGTTGCAATCGAAGTGGCACTGCTTGGAGCTGCCGCGGTGACAGTCGGCCTGGTGCTCGGCGATCTGCTGGCAGGCGCTGTGTTCGGCGGCGTGCCGCGCTATCTGACCTCGTCCTTCCCGGTGGGCACCCAGCGCGTCATCACGATCGGCGCCCTGGTGAGCGCAATCGCGGCGGGAGTGGCAGCGGCCGCGCTTGCAGCAGGCGGCCCGGCGCTGAGCTCGCTGCGGGCGCAGGCACCGGAGCAGGGCAGAGGGTCCGCGCAGTCGACGCCCTCTCTGGGCCTGCTCGCAAGCAGGCTGGGCATGATCTGCGGCGCGATCGCAATCGCCGTGGCGGCCATCATCAGTCTCTTTGTGCCTGCGCAGAGCATCGTCTCAGCGGTCTGCCTTGCACTTGCGCTCGGGCTGTTGCTGCCGCGGACAGTGCCGCGGCTGATCAGATGGAGCGCACGCATCGCGCTGCGGGCGCGCAGCACTGCCGGCTACCTCGCGAGCATCGAGCTTGCTGCCGTGCCCGTGCGCGGTGCCGCGGTTGCAACCACTACCGCTGTCGCCCTCTACGCGATTGTCGCCATCGGCGGGGCGACCAATGACATACGCCGCGGCGTGAGCGGGGCGATCGATGACATCTACGGCGGGTACGCTGTCATCGTCTCGCCCGCAAGCTACGCGCAGACGATCTTTCAGGTTCAGCCCTTCGCGGGCGGCCCGGTAGCCGCGCGAATCGAGGCGATCGGCGGCGTTCGCAGGGTGGCCGCGGTGCGCACCGCCTTCCTTGATGACAGGGGACATCGCCTATTTGTGATCGCAAAGCCAGCGTCAGATCCGGTTGCGATCTCGCAGTCGCAGATCGTGGAAGGCCAGCCGCAGCGCCTCACGCGCCTGCTGCGCGCAGGAGGCTGGGCTGCGCTCTCCTCCACCCTGGCAGCGGAATGGGGCCTCCATCTGGGCGAGGAGCTGGTGCTGCCGACTGTCTCCGGCGACGCCCACCTCAGGCTTGCCGCGACGATCGCAAACTACGGCTGGCCCGGGGGCACGGTTGTGGTCGGCGCAAGCGATTTTGAGCGGCTGTGGAAAAGCGCCAAGGTCGGTCTGCTCGAGGTTGCCTTCCGTGCGGGCATAAGCGAAGCGCGCGCGCTGGCAGCGGTCCGCAAGGCGCTTGCAGGGAGCGGCTTTGCGATCGCGGGAGAGCGAGCTGTTGGAGCTGACATCGCCGCCGCCACCAACCAGGGGATGTCGCAGATGAGCCAGACGGCAACGCTGATGCTGATCGCCGCCGTCCTTGCGGTGCTCGCGGCGATGGCCGGCTCGATCTGGCAGCGCCGGCCGCGCCTTGCAGCGCTGCGCCGCCTGGGTGTGCGCCGCGGCGAGCTGATCTGGATGATCTGTCTGGAGAGCGCCGCCGCCGTGACGCTGGGGTGCCTTGCGGGGGTGCTCGTCGGGTTGGCCGGGCAGCCGCTTGCCACGATTTATGTCCGCAACGTCACGGGCTTTCCGGAGGCCTACTCGCCGGCGCTTGCGCTTGCGCTGCGCACGGCGGCTCTGGCCTTCGCGATCACCACGCTTGGCAGCGCAGCGCTTGGTCTGGCGGTGACGGGAGCAGCGCGCCGGGGCGCGGGTCGGCGCTACTCGCCGATCCCCCAGCGCCACAGCGCAGCAAAGGGGCCGAGCGCAAGCGGCCTTGGGCTGTAGCGGGAGAGAGCGCCCGCGATGCGCTGGATCTTGCTGGGCACGACCAAGCGCTTGCCGCCTTCAGCGCCCTCGATGCCCGCGCGCGCCACCTGCGAGGCGGATGCCCACACGAAGGAGGGCCCGAGCATGGTGCGCTTGAAGCCGCCGACGTCGTAGAACTCGGTGGGCACGAACCCGGGGCAGAGTGCGGTCACGCTCACGCCAGAGCGGCGCGTCTCGGCCCAAAGCGCCTCCGAGAAGCTCAGCACGAATGACTTCGTGGCAGCGTAGGTGGCAAGCGCGGGGAGGGGCATGAAGGCCGCCAACGAGGCGACATTCACGATCGCGCCGCGCCTGCGCTCCACCATCGCCGGGAGGTATGCGGCTGTCAGCGCGACCAGGGCCTCGACGTTGACCCTGACCATCCCCAGCTGCTCGTCAGGATGCTCATGCACGTCGCCCGCGCGCGGGAACCCGGCATTGTTGACAAGCGTCTCGATCTGCAGCCCGGTGCCTGCAACCTGCTCGAGCAGGCGCGCGCGGGCATCCGCATCGGCCAGGTCACATGTCAGCACCTCGGCTCTCACGCCGTGCTCCCTGGTGAGCCGCTCGGCGAGGTCGACCAGCCGCTGCTCACGCCGTGCTACGAGCACCACATTGTGACCCCGGCCGGCGAGCTGCGAGGCAAACTCGAGCCCGATCCCGGAGGAGGCACCGGTGACCATGCACGCGGAGGTCGCTGCTGGCGCAGGCAGAGCCATCTGCGCCAGCTTACACCCCGCAGGCGGCGCGACTCACCTCGACGGGGGCGGGAGACGCACAATAGGTAGCCCTACCGGTAGGTCTACCTCTTGAAGGGCCAGCCCTTTTCACCTAACTTGATGGACGTGACAGCACGCAGGCACCGTTGCAGCTCTGCCCTCTTGGCGTCCTCCCTGAGCGGCAGATGTGCTGCTCGCTTCACAGCGGCGAGGGGCGACGACGGCACCGGCTGCGTCACATTCTCCTCCAGCAGCGCGGGTGCCACTACGCTCCGCGCCCGCTGCAGCGGGTGGACGGGGGCGCTCGCCCCCGTCCACCCCTACGAGCCGTACCCTCGCGTCGCTAGCGTGCTCACCGCTCGATCAAGCGCTTTGAGGGGTTGCAGATGAGCATCCGCCAGCTGAGATCGCTGGAACGCGCGATCGTGAGCAGGCTGAATGCGGCGAAGCGGGGCAGCCCCCCGACCTGCAGGGAGGTTGCGGAGGAGCTGGGCGGCGGCGTCGACTCGCTTGCCGTGCGTCACCTGCTCGGCGAGCTTGACAGCTGCGGCGTGATCGAGATGGTGGGCGATCGCGTGCGGCTCTCCCCCGGAGTGCAGCGATTGGCGAGCCTCGGCCTGCTGTCCACCGGCAGGTCGAGAGCGAGCGTTGGCTCCTAGAGCTGGCGGCGGCGCAGGGAGCAGAGCGAAGGATTCGTCATGGCGACCGCCCTCGAGCAGCCCTCGGTTGGCGCGCGCAGGATCGATGTCATGCTCGAGCACCTGCAGGGGCGTCGGCCGGCGATCGAAGCACGACTGCTTGCCTGCGTGCATAGCGTGCAGGCGCCCCTGCGTTCTGAAGATGAGCACTATCGCGCCACCACCCAGGCGCTGATTGCCGCGGTATTCGATGCTTGTCTTGCCGCCTACGCCGAGGCTGCGCAGCGCCCGCGGATGCTGCGGACAGCGCGCGCGGGGATGGGCGGCGATGGTGAGCACGTGCTCGGCGATGCGCGCGCGCTCGTGCCAGCGATCGTCGGGCAGCAGGCAGCGCGGGCCGCTCGCGCAGGTATCGGTGCGGACACGCTGATTCGGCGCATGGTGGCCGGCGCAAGCGTGATGTCGGTCAGCCTCTCGGAGGCGCTGCGGGCCGCTCGCATCGGCGAGGGCTCGGCGCTTGCTTACGCGCTGCGAGCTGCGCAGTCGGAGCTGCTGGAGGCGGTTGGCGGCGTGATCACGCTCGAGCACTCGCGCGCCTGTGGGAGGGAGCTGCCTCCGGCGCAGGGGCGCCGCCTGGCGCTGGTCGAAGGCGTGCTTGCGGGTGAGGCGATCGATGAGCGGGAGCTTGGCTACCGTCTCACGGGCGCTTGCCACGTTGCGATCGTTGTGAGCGCGGGCGAGGATCAGCTGACATGCGCCGCGCTTGGTCTTGAGAGCCTCGCGGGTGTGCTGGGACTCTCCTTCCTTGGGGTGCGCCCGGCTCGCGGGATGCTGTGGTGCTGGCTTGGCAGGGAGCGCGCGCTGCCTGAGCGCGTGCTCGTGCAGCGTCTGCAGCGTCTTGCGGAGCAGTGCACTCTCGTCGTCGGCCCGGCGCAGGCGGATGCGGACGGATTTGCTTCAAGCCACAGGCTTGCGGAGCAGGCTCGCGCGATCGCGGCGAGCGGCGAAGGGCGCGTGGTTGTCGCATCGGAGATGTTGCTTGCGCTTGCGCTATCGCAGCAGCCGGCGCATGCCCGCTGCCTGATTGATACCTACCTTGCGCCGCTTGGCAAGCTGCCGGGCGGCGGAGAGCGTCTGCGGGCAAGTCTGCGTGCCTATATTGACAGCGCTCAGCAGGTCAGCAGCGCCGCGAAGCGTGCGGGTGTCAGCCGCGAAACGATGCGACGCCACCTGAGGAGTGTGGAAGCGGCGCTGGGACGACCGGTAAGCAGCTGTCTGCCGGAGCTTGCAACGGCGCTTGCGCTGGAGCGCGTGCTGGGCGCAGGGCGCGCAGACGGCAGCGCGCTAGCGTAGCGGCGCTCGCTCCGCTCGGCGGGCGCGGTCACGGCGAGGTGGCAAATTGCAACACCTCCGTGTGGCAGATTGCCCCTTGTAGTGGCCCTCGGGCTCGTGTAGACCATTGATGTGATGAGAGGGGCGGCGCAAGAGACAACTCCTGAGCCCACCGTCATCCCGGGCCGGGAGCCCCACTCCTCCGTGGGCTTCCTTGCAGGAGAGATGGATCGGCCGCGCCTCTCATCAAATTCCAAACGAGGGCATGCGGGTCCGCCGGGCTTCTCCTCCCTGCCCGGCGGGCCTAAGCATGGAGAGAGCGATTCACGCTGGCCTCAAGGCAGGTGGCGCCGACGCCGTCTTGAGCGAGCGGATCACTGCGGCAAGGAGGCGTGCGATGGGCAAAGCAGGGGAGCTTTTGAGAGCGGAGCGCGTCAGGCGGGCGTTTGTGCGGTCTGCGCTGACTGGAGTGAGCTCAGGCGGGCGCCACAGCAGGCGCGCGGCGCTGCCGGTCGCGATCGCGGCAGTGGCTGTGCTGAGCGCTGCCGCGCTGCCTCCCCAAGACGCCGAAGCTGCGAGCTTTGGCGCGCGCCAAAGCGCGTCTGATGCTCGGGCTGGCTCAGCCGATGAGGCTCGACTGCTAGCTACGAGCCCGCTCGTCATTCCCGCCCTTCAGCCGCTAGATCAGGGCCAAGGGCTGGCTGATGCCGCTCAGGCACAGCATCAAAGCTCGGCGGCATACCGCCGGCGCCTCGAATCGCAAACCAAGTTCGAGGGTCTTGACGCCGAGCAGGCGGCGAGGCTCGCGCGCGAAGACTTCCCAGAAGCGATCGCAGTGCCGGCGGGACCGTCCGCCCTGCCCGCCGGCGCCAAGGTGATCGGCTATCCCTCGGACCACGCTGCCCAGATTGAAATTGCCGCGGGCAAGCGCGCGGTCGTCGAATCACTGGCGCCGCTGGCAGTCGAAGCCGCACCGGGCAGGCATGAAGCGATCAACCTGTCGCTGAGCGCCGAAGGGCCCCACTCCTTCAGCCCGCGCCGTTCCTCGACTCCGGTCAAAATCGGGAAAAGCCTGCAATCGGGCGTCGCGGTGCCCGCCTTAGGCGTCTCGATGACGCAAGTTGGCGCGGACGGTCGGCCGCTCTCTGCCGAGGAAGGGACAATCGATGGCTCTGCGATCTTCTATGGTTCGAGCGGCAGAGACATGGACTCGGCAGTCAGGCCGACCGTATTCGGCTTTCAGATAGACGCCCTGCTGCGCTCGCCGCAGGCGCCCAGCACCCTGTACTACCGCGTAAACCTCCCACCGCGTGCGATCCTTTACCAGCGCCACCGCACTGGCGACGCCATAGAGATCGTCGAGCAGGGCCAGGTGACTGCGATGATTCTGCCACCGACAGCAAAGGATGCCGGCGGTTGGCCGGTTCCGGTGCAGATGCGCGCTCGAGGTGACCTGCTGGCGTTGAGCGTCGGCGATCGTAGCGCTGAATACCAATACCCGATCGAGGTTGACCCGGAACTCCTGACTACGGATCACCGTCTCTATGCCTTCGAAGGAAAGCAAAGCAACTGGATCTTCAACTCACATTACGGGGTATTCGCCCCAGGCGGCTGCGCTTGCGATGATCAGAATGGCATCCTTGCAGTCACCGCCACCGACGCAAACTACAGCGCCGGCGAACAAGGAACCTGGGCCTACCAAACACATGGTGACTCTGACATTTTTGAGTTCACCGCTACAACGTATCTTGATAACCATTGGGGAAATAGTGCCAACTATGTAGACGCGTACCTCGAACTGGATGGTCCGCCCACTGCTCAGGACCCGAATGGTCAGGAACGCTACCTCGAACTGATGAATGACCTTGCCCTTTACGAGGGCGAACAGACCGAGTCTATCTGCCCCATGCCGCAAGCAGACTTTGCTGGCGCGGAATGCCTTCCGGGCTCTGGTCACGAAACGAACTCCGCACATTTTGGGGTAGCAGCCACCAAGGAATGTACCGGCTGCACTCTGACTGAGTACCTAACCTCTGCAGCAGTCTCAATCTCGGAGCCGCCAGGGAGCGTAACAACGGGATTCGAAACAGGCTCGATCGACCTCAGCCTCAAGCATGGAAGCGAAGAAGAAAAGCGCCCCAACGTTCTTGACGGTGGCAACGACGGTTGGCTAACGCTCGCTAGCGGCGCTTTTGAAGCGGTCGCTACAGACAAAGGAATCGGAGTCTCAAAGACCTGGCTCGAATATGAATACGAACCGGGCCATTGGGAACGCGTCCCTGGCACCGAACACAACCTCTTTGAAGAAGGACGTTGCTATGGTGTTCAGTGTGTGCACGTAAACGGGCAGCATCAAGTGGAAGGCGACCAACGTGAACTCTTCACGCTACAGGGAAAGGAAGAACACGGCGCCGTGGTACCTGTCGGGAGCCTGTCGACCCGCCTGCCAAATGGCGAAGATCATATCCGCTATCGAGCCGAAGACATGACGGGCAACGGCGCATCTGCCGATAGTGCAGATGTTGCCACGATCAAGGTCGCCAAGTCACCACCGCACCGCTTCGAACTAAGCGGTCTTCCACCTGGTGGCACACTGACGGGACAGGAGTATATCGTTGAAGCCAGGGTCACGGATGGCGAAGGGTCAAATGTAGCGGCTCCCGGAATCAAGAACATCGCGCTCTACATCGGCAACGGACCAGCGGGCTCGACGGCAACTAAAATGTCGATGCTTGAAGACAACGGCCACCCAGAATGGTCCGGCCCATGCAGCGTACCAAAAGGTGAATGCAGCGCCTGGGCTAAGTTTCAGATCACCGGTGCGCAGCTAGGCGCGGGACCGGCGGCAATCTATATTCAAGCCGAAGACAACGCAGGCAACAAAGCAACATCACAGAAGTATGAGCTAACCATAGTTCACGGCAAGCCAATTGCTCTTGGCCCGGGCTCACTGGACCTGCAGTCCGGCGACTTCTCCTTGGGCGCCAACGATGTCTCGATGGGCGATGGCCTGACGGTCTCTCGAACTTACTCCTCGCGCGGCGTGACCCTCGGCGAGGGCGGTCCATTGGGCCCACAATGGTTGCTGTCGCTAGGGCCAAACCAATCGCTGCAGGAAATATATGGCGGGTCGATGATGCTAACTTCGGCTAACGGAGGCCAGACGATTTTTGAAGCAGGCACGGAAGGCAGATACTTGCCGCCACAGGGGGACTCCGGGCTCGTCCTGAGTGCCGCCTACGAAGACGGAGCCAAGGTGTTCTATCTAGCTGACACCGCATCGCACTCCAAGGTCAAGTTCACCAAGCAAGAAGGCTCAGCAACCTGGGTACCGACAATCGAAGAAGGTGCGCTGCCGACAGATACCGTGACGTATACGTATCGAACCGCGGAAGTCGAAGTCAACGGCGCAAAGAAGACCGTCATCGAGCCTGTCGAGGCGCTGGCGCCAAAGCCACCCGGAGCCGAATGCCCGACGGATGGCAACTTTCATCTGGGAATGCCTGAATCTGAAGCGAAGGAGCGTGGCTGCCGCGCGCTCATCTTCAATTATGCGTCAGCAACAACTGCCACAGGCGAAGGGCAGCGTGAATGGGGCGACTACAAAGGTGATCTGACGCGCGTATATTTTGTCGCATGGAACCCGAAGTCGGCGACGATGGAGAGCGTCGAAGTTGCACACTACGTATACGACGCTCAAGGTCGCCTACGTGCGGAGTGGAACCCGCGCCAGGAATCTAACCCGGGATCGGACTCGTGCCTCGAAGAAGCAGGGACCGGCCGATGTCTAAAGACCCTATACGGCTACGACGAAGAGGGGCATGTAACTGCCATCACCCCGCCAGGCCAAGAGCCATGGTACCTGATATATGGGACTGCAAAAGGGGACGACAGCGAAGGGCGCCTCATCGGCATACGGCGCGCTCCCGTGAGTGCCCCCCTCCCGACGGTACGCGGAGCTCTTGTGCCTGGCTATTCAGCCCAAATTGAAGGCTCTGCTACGGCAGGGGCGACGCTATCGGCAGGGATCGGACCCTGGCCGTGGACGGAACATAGCGGGCGACCAGGTGAAGAAGAAGTCAACGAAGTGAGTCGCGCTGTCGGCGAGATGGCTACGTCTTACCAGTGGGAAGTGTGCAACCCGAGTAGCAACAGCTGCGTGCCAGTCCCTGGGGCGACCAACTCTGTCTATAGTGTTCCATCGAGCGATATCGGTCGCGCGCTCCGGGTTCGTGTGACAGGCACAAACGCAAGCGGCAGCGCGAGCGCTTACAGTGCGATGACTGCTGAAGTAGTTGCCCAAGGAGTTTACGCACCAACGGGTGGCGTGGGAAGCGAGCTGAGCGCGCCGTGGGGCGTGGCGATCGACGGGCGCAGCATCATCGTCGCTGAGGGCAGCGGTACTGTCGCGAAGTACTCTGAAGATGGCGAACTTGAGGAAGAGATTGGCAGTAAAGGCGAAGGCGGATGTCAGTATCGTGAGCCAGCTAGCGTGGCGGTTGCCCCTAACGGCAACATTTGGGTACTCGATGTCGGCCCTGGAAAGGTGATTGAGTTCAGCCCGAATGGTACATGCCTAGCAACGACAGGTAACACTCACAGTGGCTATGAAATGCTGTTCAAAAGGGGCAAGAGCATCGCATTTGCCGATGAAAGGCTTTGGGTTGCAACGCGTGGCGCATTGCTGACGGTTAGTGAATCCGGCCAGATAGGCATGCCTTTCAACATGTTTATCGGTGATTATGCGTCGGTGGCGGCAAATCCAGAGAACGGTGATCTGTGGCTAAGCTATGAAAACAGCTCGACGATTCTCGAGCGCACTGCAGACGGTGACATTGTACATCTTATTAATGCCGGCGGTCAGTTGTGCTCCCCAGTGAACTGCGCAGGTGGTATGCTCGCAGCCGGTGAAGGTGGCTCAGTCTGGATTGTGGATCGCCTGGCGCACCGTGTAGAGCAGGTAAGCGAACAGGGACAGCTTGAGCGGTGGTGGGGGTCACGAGGATCGGGCGACACGTACGGCAGCGGGGCGGTCAATGCAGAACTGCAGACAGGCATCGCAGTTGCGCCGAATGGTGAGGTATGGTTGCCAAATGCGGAAGCTGGCAAGGTTGAACGGTGGAGCGAGGAAGCATCGAGCCCTGCTCGCTTGCTTGCAACAGAAGGAGTCTCGGTGGAGTATGAAGTACCCATTACGGGCAGCGAAGCGCCACATCAAATGAGCGCGGAAGATGTCGACTCCTGGGGTCAGCAGGATGTTCCGACGGAAGCAACCGCGATAACACAGCCGGGCGAAGCTCAATCATACCCGGATGAGAGGTATGAAGGGGCCACCGTTTACTACATGGACGAACGTGGGCGTGTTACAAATATAGCGGCGCCGTCGCATTCGGCTTACGGCGACATTAGCACTACCGAATACAACGAATATAACGATGTCGTACGTACGCTTTCGCCGGCGAACCGTATACGCGCTCTCGAAGCCGGCGCGGGAAGTGGCGAACTGGAACGTGTCAAGCGCTCGGCCGAAGCATCACAGTTGTTGGATACAGTGACTGTCTACAACAGCGAACGGTACAATAGCAAGTGCGGCGAAGATGAACCAATAGCGCCGCCTGGTACGGAGGTATGCGAAACAAGAGGTCCTGAGCACACGGTGAGCGTTGAACATCCCGAACACCCCGATGAACGGGAAGTTGAGGCCAGATTGGTGACGACGTACCGCTATGACGAAGAAGAGGGTGAAGCCGGTGCAGTGAAGGGGCCGCCGACCGGTGATGAAAGCGAGCACCTGCTCACGGAGACGCAAACGTTCGCGGAGCCTCGGGGCCTGGACTCGCGCATCGAACCTCGAACCATCAAAACCTCCTATGCGGGCCAGAATGGAATCGGTTGGAAGCTGGAAGCGCCAACGTCTACAACGACTGATCCAAGGATGGTCAATCGGAAGGAAGGCTTAAGCCTCACCACCACGACGCTCTACTACGGCGAAGGCAACGAAGACTACGGCCAAGTAATGGAAACGCGCGGGGCATCCGGCCAGGCCGGGCAATCGCCGGTTGACCGGAGCATCATCTATTACACCGCTGGCGGCAATTACGAAC
>JAJPKQ010000009.1 GCA_021323635.1 bacterium
CCAGCCGCCCGATCGGGACCTGGGGGGCGGGGGGCCCCCCAAGACCGCACAGGGAAAAGGGGGCGGGGGAAACCCGAGGGGCGGCCCCCCGCACAAAGGGGCCCCCCCCCCCCCCCGATGATGAACATGACGCAGAGCGAGCGCAGCGAGCGCATCGCCGCGGACCTGCCGCAGGCGATCGTCCGCGCTGAGCTCGAGCTGCACTTCCAGCCGATCGTGCGGCTTGCGGAGCGCCGCGTGGAGGCCGTAGAGGCGCTGCTGCGCTGGCGCCACCCCGCGCTCGGCCCGATCTCGCCCGCCGAGCTCGTCCCGATCGCCGAGCGCACCGGGGCGATCGTCGCCATCGGTCGCTGGGTGCTGCGCGAGGCTCTGCGCCAAGCTAGTGCCTGGGCACAGGCCGGGCTGGCGCTGCGGGTCGCCGTCAACCTCTCCGCGCGCCAGCTCTCCGACCCCGAGCTGCTGCCGCTGCTTTCGCGCACCCTCGCGCAGACACGGCTGGCCGCCGGGAGCGTCGAGATCGAGCTGACCGAGAGCCTCGCCGCGGACCCGCGGACTGCAAGCGAGCTGCTCGGAGGTCTGCGCCTGCTTGGAGCACGCGTCGCCCTTGATGACTTCGGAACGGGCTACTCCTCGCTTGCCAGCGTTGCGCACCTGCCCCTGGACACGCTCAAGGTCGACCGCTCCTTCATCGCCGACGCCGCCCGCGATCGGCGCGTGCGGGCGGTGCTGGCAAGCATCGTGGCGATGGCCCACGAGCTCTCTCTGGAGACGGTCGCCGAGGGGGTGGAGACCGCCGCTCAGCAGACGTTCGTGACGGCTGCGGGCTGCGACCTCGCGCAGGGCTACCTGCACAGCCCGCCGCTGCCCGCTGCAGAGTGCGAGCGCTGGCTCCGTCAGCGCCGTGAGGAGGAGGAGCGCAGGGCACGGCGCCGCTCGCGGGCAAGGCGCCCCTCCTCGGCACAGATCGCGCGCACCGCCGCGCGCGCGCCGACCGCGGGCACGAGCGCAAGATAGCTGAGGTAGGGCGCGCGCTCGGCCGCCGTGCGCAAGCGGCCGGCAAGCACGTAGTGGCGCACGATCTGCCAGGCGCCGCCGACGGTCGCTTCGGACTGCAGCAGGCTTCCCGCCTGCACCGGAGACGTGAGCTCCCGGTGCAGCGCGATCAGCGGCTCAAGCAGCGCTTCCTTCTCAAGCAGGCCCGCTTCGCCGAGCGCGGAGACCTCGATGAAGACACACCGCCCGACCGCCGGATCGGAGGCGAGATAGCGCGCAAGCGCAAGCACCGCGCGGTGGATGCCTCCCTGCCAGCAGCCCCCTTCCTGCGCCGCGCCTGCAGCCAGCGCGAGCGAGCGTGCCGCAATCAGACGCAGCGCGCTGCGGAAGCACTCCTCGCAGTCTGCAAAGTGACGGTAGAAGGCGTCCGCAGAGAGGCCGGACTCCCGCGCGACGGCTGCAGCAGAGAGCCGCTCGTAGCCTGTGCGCGCAACCATTCGCGCGGCCGCCTCAAGCAGCGCGGTGCGCTCGTCGAGGGGGCCCGGCCAGGAAGGCTGAAAGTCCTCAGCAGCGCCTGCGGCACGCTGCGGCAGTTGCGCCAGAGCAGGTGAGCAGTAGCGAAGCGACCACTCCACCAGCTCCCCGGCAAGATTCGGCAGCTCGGCGGCGCGCCCAGACAGCAGCCGCGCAGCGGCCACCCGAGCGATGCCGCCGATCACGAGCTTGGCATGCAGCGGCGGCGGGCGCAGACGCGCCGGAGCCTGCGCGAATGCGCTCGCGACGACACGCTCTGCCCGCGCGCCCGCGCGCGCCACCGTCGCCGCCCCCGCAGGCCCGGCGACAACCGGCGCAAAGAGGGCAAAGCGCCCCTCCTGCGGCTCCTCTGCGAGGCCCGTCAACAGCGCTCCGAGCGCCCTCTCCACGCGCATGCGCCAGCCCACACGCGACGCGCCGGCAGGCTGCGCGCGGCTCAGCAGCCGGGCGAGGATCGCCTCGTAGGCATCGCGCAGGCATCCCTCCTTGCCGTCCGGGTAGATCTCGTAGAGCGTGCGGGTCGAGACGCCCGCGCGCGCGCAGAGCGAGCGTGCGGTGATCGCCCCGTAGCCTTCCGCAAGCGTTCGGGCGACTATTGCCGAGCGCAGACGAGCGCGCTGGTGGCGGCGCACCTGAGCGCGCGAAAGGGCGCCTCGGCGCGGACGAAGCTTCCGCGGTGCCGCGTCATCCTGCTCGAACCCCGCTTGGCTGCCTGGCTTGCTCGACAACGCATCTCCCGAGCGACCGCCGGAATGGGCGCTTTCCTTCCCTGCGGGTGATGATAGCGCGCAGCGCACGCCGCGCGAGCTTGGGCAATGTGCAAATGGAGCGGAGCCGCCACGGCCCGGATCAGGCTCGTGGCGGCTCCATGTGCTTGAGGCTCTCAGGCCCCTGGGGTCTTGAGAGGGGAGGGGAAGGAGCTAAAGAGCCTGCGACCGACCGGTCAATCGGGGAGCTCTGCGACGCTCGCCGGAGGAGACCGCGCGCACCGCGCACCCGCGACTGTCCGCTTCGGCCACTCACACCCCAATCATGCCGGTCGGTCGGCGGTCGGTCAACGACCGTCTTACACCTGTTTTACAGCCCCTCGGGAGCGTCCCGCTCGCTGTCGTCGGCGGCGCCGTCGGGCTCCTCCGCAAGCGCGCTCGCTGCGGGCGCCGGCTCGGCGGCGCACAGCGCCGCGTGCTCGGCACGGATCTCAGAGAGCGCGGAGCCAGCCCCGAGCACAGGCGCAAGGGCGAGAAAGGAGAAGCAGGGAACGAGCGCGGTCAGCTCATCGGCGCGCCGGGCGAGGACACGGCCCTGGGCGAGTCCCCAGGCGGCGCCGATCGTCGCCTGCAGCGCGACATCTCCGGGGCGGCGCTCGGGCGGGATCAGGCCGCTGAGGAGATCACCGATCGGGCCCAGCAGGCGGTCGCGCACCGCCAGGCCCGCGCGCCCGGCGGCGAAGACCTCGACGAACGCCACGCGCGCCTCCGCGCCTCCGCGCGCGAAGTGCCGCGCCAGCCCGAAGATCGCCCGATGCACGACGCCGGGCCAGCTCTCGGCGCCGCGGGCAGTGGCGGAGGCCATCAGCAGCGCACGCAGCGCGACCTGCTCATAGGCGGCAAGGAAGCACTCCTCAAGGTCGGCGAAGTGTCGATGGAAGACGCCGCTCGAGGTCTCGGCCAGCGCGCAGATCGCCTCCACGGTGAGGCCGTGGTAGCCGCGCGTCCCGGCAAGCGCGACGGTCGCGCTGAGCAGACGCTCGCGCTCGGGCTCCTGGCCGCGCCAGTGCTCCTGCGACGCTCCCGAGCCGAGATCCTGGCGCAGCAGCGTCTGCAGCTGCGCAAGGTCGGCGTGCACGTAGCAGTCGGCCCAGGCGCAGAGCGGCTCCGCCAGCGCCGGCAGGGCGGCGCTGTGCTCGGCTGCGAGCGCAGCGCCGATCACCCGCGCGATCCCGGCCTGCAGCGCCATCGGCAGCACCGACGGCAGCGTGAGCCGCGCGGAGCGACCCTCGAGCGCGCGCGCCATCAGCGTCGCAAAGCGCGCGTGCATGCGCTCGAGCGCCGCGAGCGCGCTCGCCCCGACGGCGTAGGGCTCGAGCAGGATGACGCGCGCGGGCAGCGGGTCGGCGGCGATCGCCTCCAGCCAGTCGGCGAGCGCGAAGCGCAGCCCCGCGGGCCAGGTCGGGTCGCGCGCCCAGGCCACTTCGGCGCGCCGGGCCGCCCGCTCCGAAAGCTCGGCGTGGACGGCTAGAAAGAGGCGCTCCTTGCCACCGTAGAGCTCGTAGAGGGTGCGGCTTGAGACGCCAGCGCGCGCGCAGAGCGAGCGCGCGGTGAGCGCCTCGTAGCCGTCCTCTGCGATCCCCGCGAGCAGCGCGGCGTGCAGACGCGCGCGCTGGTGCTCGCGCACCTCGCGACGGCTCATCTTCCCGCGCCGCGGGCGCAGCTGCGACGACCCTTCGCCGCCGCCATGCTCGGGGGAGCGCCCAGAGCCAGCCGCGGCGGGGGACTCATCCCGCCTCGGCGCACCCCCGTTGCCGTCGTTGACGCTCACATGCGCTCGCATCTGGATCGTCGCAGCGGGAGGCCAGATCGCCAAGCGTCGTTTTACCCCTGTTTTCCGGCTCCAGTTGTCAAACGTCAATCCGTCGGATCGCATGCCGTGAGCTAAAGCTGGTCGCCGAGGCAGACGATCGGCGCCCTGTGTTGCTCGCCTCTCCACGCGACGATGCAGCACGCGGGCGGCTGCTTGACATCGTCCGGCGACTGCGTCCGCTGCTGCTCTGGGGCAGCGCGCTCACGGCCAGCGTGGGCGCGCTTGCAGCGCTCGAGCTCGGCTGGGCGCTGCCGCTGCCGCTGCTGCCGGGGCTCGCTGCGCTGCTGGCGCTCGGCGGCCGTCTGTCGCGAATGCGCCGGCCTGAGCTGGCGCTGATACTCGCCCTTGCGCTGCTCGAGGGCGGGCTGGCGGGCTCCATCGCGCTCGCCCGCGGCGATCGCCTGCTCCTCCTGCCGGCGCTGATCGGGCCGGCGCTGGTGGCAGGAGCGCTCTTCCCGCCGCGCCTCGCCGCCGTTGCGGCGAGCGCCGCGGCGCAGCTGATGATCGGCCTCGCGCTCGCGCTCGGCTTCGGGGCAGTGCGGGCGCTGCCGCCGCTCCTGCTCTTCCCGCTGGCGACGCTCGTCTGCGGCGCCGGCATCGCGACGATCGTCGCCTCCCTGGACATCGACGTGCGCGCATTTGCCACGGTCGATCAGCTGACGGGGCTGCCGAACCGCATAGCGCTGCGCGCGCACGTCGCGGAGCTGGAGCATGTCGCCCGCGTCTGCGGGCGCCCGGTCGCCCTGATCGTCGCAGACATGGACCGCTTCAAGGCGATCAACGACCGCTTCGGGCACGCCCGCGGCGACGCTGTCCTGCGCGAGCTGGGCGAGCGCCTGCGCGCCGCGCTGATCGACGGGGCAACCGCCTGCCGTCCAGGCGGCGAGGAGTTCGTGGTGCTCATCCCCGACGCGGAGCTGGAGCGCGGCGCCAGCCTTGCAGAGGCGATTCGCGCGGCCGTGGCGCAGCGCCCGCTCGCTGGCGCGCGGCTGACGGTATCCCTTGGCGTGGCGGCGACGCGGGCTGGAGAGCCATTCCACTTCGCAGAGCTCTTCGAGCGCGCTGATGCCGCGCTCTACGCGGCCAAGCGCGCGGGCGGAGACCGCGTCGAGCTGTACGCGAAGGGCCGGCCGCTGTCGTCTGGCGAGGAGGGCGCACGTGCGCCGAGCCGCGGCCGGCGACTACGCGGCTCTGCACGCGCCCCGCACCCACAGCTGGGCGATGGCGAAGCGGAGCGCCGACAGCTGCGCGAGCTCAACGCCCGCCTGCGCGAGCGCGCGAAGCCGGCGTTCGTGGTCGCCTTCGCCCTGGGCGGCGTGAGCGCCCTCTATGACGGCGCGCTGATCCTCGTGCCACCGCTGCTTGCCACGATCGCCTACCTGCTCACGCGCCGTCGCGCGCAGCGCGCGAAGCACCCTGAGCTCGTGCTCGCGGCGGGCTGGCTGGGGCTGGAGGGCTCGCTGCTTGCAAGCGGGCTGCTGGCAAGCCACCCGATGATCTACGCGCTGCCGATCCTCGTGCTGCCGGTGATCGGCTCGGCGGCTGTGCTGCCCGAGCGCACCGCCCTGATCGGCACGGCGGGAACCGCGGCGATGATCGTCGGCCTTGCGCTCGGCGCGGGCCTGCCGCAAGGTGTCGAGCCCGCGATCGTCGCCGGTGACCTTGCGCTGCTGGCGCTCGCAGCGCTGCTGGGGATCGAGCTTGGGCGCTCCACCAGCGCCTACCGCGACCTCACGGTCGCCGATGAGCTGACCGGGCTCTTCAGCCGCGCGGCGCTGATGCGCCGCGTCGGCGAGCTCCAGGAGCGCGGCGTGAGCGGCGGAGCGGTGCTGGTGGCCGACGTGGATCGCTTCAAGGCGATCAACGACCGCTTCGGACATGCCTGTGGCGATGCTGTCCTGCGCGAGCTGGGGACGCGCGTGCGCATGGCTCTGCGTGCCTTCGAGCCCGCCTACCGCATCGGCGGCGAGGAGCTTGTTGTGCTGCTGGAGGAGGCATCCCTGCAGCAGGCCGAGCAGCTCGCCGAGCGCCTGCGCGCGGTGATCGCCGACCGGCCGCTGGCCGGCGTCGAGACCACCGTCTCAGTCGGCATCGCCGCCGCGCCGGCGGGCGAGCGCTTTGACTTCCAGCGCCTGTTTGCCGAGGCGGACGCGGCGCTCTACCGCGCCAAGCGCGCAGGGGGCAATTGCGTCCAGACCGCGGCGGCGCCCGCCGCGCGGCGTCACGGCGAGCCATTGGCCGTCTAGCCGGGGCTTGCCCGATACCCGGCGCCCCCGCCTGGCAGGCGCATCAAGCTGAAAGCAGAGGCCGGCGGCAAGCCGCCGGCCTCTGTGTACTGGGAGGAGGGGAACTTCGATGATGCGCCTCCATGATCGGCGCCGGGCGCCAATAGCGCAAGCGCCGTTTTCGCCATGTTTTACGGTCGCCCTCTCTCATTGCAGCCAAGGACCGGCCCCAGCCGCCCCCCACCGGGCCGGGCGGCGCGCCTGCGCGGCCGCCCGGCTCCGGTAGGATCTCCTTGAGCCCCTTTCTCGGCTCATTTGTCTGGCGACCCACTGGCGGCGGCGCTGCGTGCGCC
>JAJPKQ010000044.1 GCA_021323635.1 bacterium
CGCCTGGTGGGCGGGGAAGGAGGCGCGCAGGACTTCCAGCGGCGGGTCGCCGCCTGAGCCCTTGGCGGCGCTTGCGCTTCGGGCGCCGCCGCCCGCAGTCCCCCCGCAGCCGCCGATCAGCGCGCCGGCGAGCAGCAGCGCCGGCAGGAAGGGCAACCTCGCAAGCAACCTCATCGCCGCAGCAACCATACCAGCGCGGCCCCTGCGCGCGGACGGATCACTAGAGTTTGCGCTCAGTGGCTGCAGTTTCAACGGGTCAGATCGAAGAGCAGGAGCCGTTTGCGGGCGCCGGTGCGCAGGGCGGCGTCGAGCGCGCCTTCGGCCCGCTGCGCGCCGCGCTTGAAGAAACCGGCGACATCATGATCCTCACCGGGCGCACGATCGTCTCGGCGCTGCGCCCCCCCTACCCCTACGGAGAGGAGCTGGTCTCGCAGTTCCTCTTTGTCCTGCGCCTCGCATGGCTGCCGCTGATGGTGACTACCTTTGCGCTCAACTACGGCGCGCCGGGCATCCAGGCGGCAAACATCCTGCAGCTGATCGGCGCAACCGATCGCCTGGGCGGCTTCTTCGTGCTGGCCTCCCTGCGCGAAATCGGGCCGCTGATCACGGGCACCGTGATCGCGGGCGTCGCGGGCACCGCGATCACCGCGGACCTTGGCGCGCGCAAGATCCGCGAGGAGCTTGACGCCCTGCAGGTGCTGGGGGTCGACCCGGTCAAGAACCTGGTCGTGCCGCGCTTTCTCTCGCTGATGCTGGTGACCGCGCTCTTTGACATCTACGCGGTGATCTTCGGCGTCTTCGGCGGCCTTCTGGCGGGCATCCTCTACGGCGTGCCCCTGGGAGAGTTCTGGTCGACCTTCTTTGCCAACGTCGAGACGACCGACCTGTGGGGCTCGGTCCTCAAGACCGCGATCTTTGGCGCGATCATCGCGATCGTCTGCTGCTACAAGGGCATGACCGCCTCCGGCGGCGCCGAGGGCGTCGGGCGTGCGGTCAACGAGGCGGTCGTGACCACGCTGCTGCTGACGGGCGCTGTCAACTACGTCTTCACGCAGGTGCTGCTGGCAACGCACCCCAACCTGCTGGTGATCAAGGGCTAGGCGCCGATGAGCACTTACTGGCAGGCACCGACCGAATGGCTTGAGGGCACCGGCGAGATGGCCGGCTTTGCCGGGACGGTCGTGCGCGACGTCTGGAGCGGGCGCGTGCTGCACTTCTTCGGCGAGTCGGTGCGCCAGGCGGGGATCATCGTCTTCGGCTCCGCGGTGGTGCTCTGGGCGCTCGCCTTCATCCAGGGGCTTGGCATCTGCGGGATCTCCGGCGCCTACTTCAGCGAGTCCGTGGGCGCGCCGGGCAACGCGGGCATCTTCGCCGCGCTCTGCAACCTGCGCGAGTCGGTTCCCTACGCCTTCGGCTACATGATGGCGGCAAAGGTCGGCACCGGGATCGTCGCTGAGATCGGCGCGATGCGCATCACCGAGGAGGTCGATGCGCTCGAGGTGATGGGGGTCGACTCGATGCTCTTCCTCTGCGCCACGCGCCTGCTCGGCTCCTGGATGGTGCTGCCCTTCATCTACGTCATCGCGATCGGCCTTGCCTATCTGGCCTCCTACCTGGCGGTCGTCGATCAGCTGGGCTTCATCTCCTCGGGCGGGTACCTACTGATCTTCTGGGAGTTCCAGAACCCGCTCGACTTCCTCTACAGCCTTATCAAGGGGATGGTGATGGCCACAGCGGTGGTGCTGGTGGGCTGCTATTACGGCTACAACGCAAGCGGCGGGCCGGTCGGCGTAGGCACGGCAACCGCAAAGTCAATGGTCGTGAACATCGTGCTTGTGACGTTCATCGGGATGCTTGGCACCCAGATCTTCTGGGGCGGGCACGCGAACGTGCCGATCGGAGGCTAGGCCGATGGCCGCGGAGGAGCAGGAGCATTCGGGCTCTCCGCCCGAGGGCGGGGGACCCGAGGCGGCTGAGCAGCCCACCGCGAAGGCGCCGCCCACCACGGGCCGCTCCGAGGAGCCGATGATCGGTGCGGCGGCGATCGCTGAGGCGCTCGCCGCTGGCGGCGAGCTGCACGCGACCGAGATCGCCCCGGGCACGCCGAACGCGATCGAGTTTCGCGACGTTCACAAAGCCTTCGGCTCCAACCGCGTGCTGCGGGGGCTGAACATGAGCCTGCCCGAAGGGCACATCTCGATGATCATCGGCCCCTCCGGCACCGGCAAGTCCGTCTGCATCAAGCACATCGTCGGCCTGCTCTACCCCGACGCGGGCGATGTGCTCGTGCAGGGGGTCTCGGTGCCCTCGCTGCCCGATGATGAGCTCTTTGCGATGCGCAGACGCTTTGGCGTCCTCTTTCAGGACGGGGCGCTGTTCGGCTCGCTGAACCTCTACGACAATGTCGCTTTCCCGCTGCGCCAGCACACGGAGAAGGGCGAGGATGAGATCGCGGAGATCGTCAACCGCCGCCTGCGCGAGGTCGGGCTGGGCGGCGAGGGGCACAAGATGCCTAATGAGCTCTCCGGCGGCATGCGCAAACGGGCCGGCTTTGCGCGCGCGCTGGTGCTCGAGCCGCAGATTCTGCTCTTCGATGAGCCTGACTCGGGCATCGACCCGGTGCGCACCGCGCTCTTGTGCGAGCTGATCAAGGAAGTGCATTCCGAGAATGGCGGCACTTATGTGGTGATCACGCACGACATCCTCTCGGCGCGGCGGATCGCAAGCTATCTCGTGTTGCTCTGGCAGGGCAAGGTCGTCGAGCAGGGCCCGGCGCAGCAGCTCTTCGCCTCCGAGCACCCCTTCACGAGCCAGTTCCTCGCCGGCAACCCCAAGGGTCCGCTGACGATGGACTGATGATTGCGCGCCTCTTTGCGGCGTGCGCGCGGGGCGCGGTGCGGCGGCCGTGGCTGACGCTTGCGTGCGCATCGGCGCTTGCGATCTGCGGCGGCGCGCTGGCGCTCTCGCTGCGTCCGAGCGCGGCGACCTCGACCTTTCTGCCCGCAGACAGCGCGGCGTCACGCGCGAGCCGCGCGCTGGAAGCAAGCTTCGGCGGCGAACCGATCGAGGTGCTTGTGCGCGGCAACCTCCAGCAGCTGCTTCTGAGCGGCGACCTCGAGCGCCTGGTCGGCATCGAGGGGTGTCTTGCGGGCCACCTGCCCCCCGCCGCGCTGGCCAAGCTCGGCAGCGCGAGGGCTCCCTGCGCGGCGCTTGCGCGCACGCGCGCGGTGCAGGTGGTGATCGGCCCGGGCACCTTCATCAACGAGGCCGTGATCAAGATCGACGAAGCGCTTGGCGCGATCGAAGGGCGCGCGCGCAAGGCGGCGGCGAAGGCGGTGGCGGTGGTCGAAGCGCGGGCGCTTGCCTCCGGCGAAGGCGCCGCCGAGGCCCACAAGCTGGGCGAAGAAGCGCGCTCGCTGACGATGCGCGCTTACGAGGCCGAACTTGCCTCCTACGCCCTGCGCTACGGCATCGTCTCGACGCCCGCGATCAACAACGCTGAATTTGTCGCAGCGCTGGTGTTTGCGCGCGGCGCTCCGGCGGGAACACCGAAGGCGCGCTTCTCCTATCTCTTTCCAAGCGCCCGCTCGGCGTTGATCTCGATCCGCCTGCACGCGGGCCTCTCCGAAGCGGCGCAGGCGCATGCGATCGCGCTGATCGAAGCCGTCCTGCATGCGCCCGCCTTCGCGCTGGAAGGCGGCAGCTATCTGCTCACAGGAGAGCCGGTGCTCGTGGCTGAGCTCTCAGCGGAGATCGCTGGCGCGGCCGAGCTGCTGCTGGTGGCGGCGATCGTGGTGATGGCGGTCGCGCTCGGGCTGATCTTCTCCGGGAGCCCGCGCCTGGCGCCGCTGCTGGTCGCGCTGGTCGGCGCCGGCATCACCTTTGGCGCGCTTGCGCTGATCACGGGCACGATCGACATCGGCGCGCTTGCGGTGCTGCCGGCGCTGATCGGCCTCTCGGTCGACTACGCCGTGCAGCTGCAGGCGAGAGCGCAGGAGCGCTCGCAGCAAGAGCAGTCGGTCACGCGCGCGCAGGCGCCCGTGGCGCGCCGGCGCGCAGCGGTCGAGGCCGCAGCCGCCGCGGGCCCGATGCTGGGTGGCGCGGCGCTTGCAAGCAGCGCAGCGCTGCTTGCGCTGCTGATTGAGCCGGTGCCCCTGATCCACGGCTTCGCGCTGATCCTGATCGGCGGGATCGCAGTCTCGCTGCTGCTCTCGATCACGGCAGGCAGCGCGCTGTTCGTGCTGGGGCCGGTGCCGCTGAGGCGCGCTGGGAGGCGCACCGGGGCGATCGGCAGCCTGCTTCGCTCCTCCTGGCTTGGCGCGCGCGAGCTGGTGCGGGAGGGGCCGCTGGCGCGGACCGTCAGAGCCGCCGCCATCGCGGGGGCGCTGCGTCACCCGCGCAGGGTGCTGGCGGTGGGGCTCGTGCTGGCGCTCCCGGGCTGGGCGCTTGCGGCAAGCGGGTCTGTGCAGACGAACCTCGCAAGCCTGGTGCCGCACTCGCTGCCTTCGCTGCGGGCGCTGCAGACGCTCGAGCGCGAAAGCGGCGTTGGCGGTCAGATCGACGTGCTGGTCAGCGGCAGCGACCTGGCGCGGCCTGCCGTGATCGCGTGGATGAGCTCCTATGAGCGCGCGGTGCTTCACCGCTACGGCTACAGCGCGCATGCGCCGGGTCGCTCTGGAGGGGCGGCGCAGAGCTGCGCGCAGGCGACGCTCTGCCCAGCCTTCTCGCTGCCCGACCTCTTTGCGGGCGAAGGCGGCGAAGCAGCGGCGGGGGGCGCGCGCGGAGCCCACGCGCTGAGCGCGGCGGAGGTCAATGCGCTGCTTGCCGCGATCCCGACCTACTACTCCCAGAACGTGATCAGCCGCGACCGTCGTCATGCGACGCTGGCCTTCGGCATCCGCCTGATGAGCCTTGCCAAGCAGGCGCGCGTGATCGCGGTGATGCGCTCGCTGGCGCATCCGCCGGCGGGGGTGCGCGCGCAGCTTGCTGGGCTGGCCGTGGTTGCCGCGCAGTCGGCGGCTGCGCTGGACTCGGGCGGCAGGCGGGTGCTGGTCCTGTTGGCGGCGCTCGGCTTCGCCGCAGTTGCGCTGCTGGTGGCCCGCCGTGGCGACGTGCGCCGTGCGCTTGGGCCGCTGGCGGTCGTCGCGGCCGCCTGCGGCTGGTCATCGCTGATCGGGGCGCTCAGTGGGATCGAGCTGAGCCCACTCTCGCTCTCGCTCTCGGTGCTGGTGGTGGCGATCGGCTGCGAGCTTGCGGTCCTGCTGGCCGAGCGCTACCGCTCAGAGCTGCGCGCGGGCCTTGCGGTGGAGCGCGCCCTCGCTGTCACCTACAGCTCCACCGGCGCAGCTGTGGCGACCTCGGGCGCGGCGGTGACGCTCGGCTTTGCGGTGCTTGCGCTCTCCTCGATCCGCATCCTGAGCGACTTCGGGGTGCTGACGCTGGTCGACCTGGCGGTGACGCTGCTTGGCGTGCTGCTCTACCTGCCCGCGCTGCTCGTCGTCCTTGAGCGGGGAGGCAAGCCGCTTGCGCACGGCGCACGCGCGAAGGGCGGAGCGCCCGCGCTGGACGGCCGGCGCCTCAGGAGGGCGCTTGCGCTGCTGCCGAGCGGTCGCAGCCGCTGAGCAACGCGGCCAGCAGCCGGCGCTGGCGCTCCGTCAGGGAGCCGATCGCCTTGCGCTCGGAGACCTGCACCTGGGCGAGCAGCTTGCGGCAGCGCGTCTGGCCCCAGCGACGCTGGGAGAGCAGAAGGTCGCCGATCGGCATGCTGTGGACCTCCGGGGGGCAGCTGAGGATTACCTCGGCGGCGGTGAGCCCCCCGCGGGCGATTCCCCGCTTGATCTGAGCGCGCGCGCTGCGGATCTCGTTGGCGCGAGCCAGCGCGCGCATGTACTGCTCATCTCGTTTTGTATGTTGCGCCCTCGATCTTCCGGGGGCAATCGCCGGAGGCTGGACAGGGGACATCGTCGCTGTCGCGGTCATCTGTGTGCTCACTCCCCGATGTAGGGCCGATGCGGTGCGGCCCGCAGTTGTCTTGTGGTTTACAGATTTACACAGCTTGCGAGGCAGGCGGGCAGCATCGGCCGGAGCCGCCGGCCGGTGTCCGAGCCCGGCTGCGGTGTTTTGCTGTCCGACGCTCGTCTCGCGAAGCGCCTGGGTGGGAAGGTAGCAAGCGCGCGGCCGAGCGCGCGCGGGTGCGCCTGCGATCATGCGCTAGCAGCGGGAATTTTGATGCGGTGAAAAGCTCGTGAAGGAGTGGACAAATTCTTGTGGGCAGCGGGCGCTGGCGGCGGCGGAGCGGCGCCTGCCGCAGGATCGCTGGTGAGCCCTTCGGGCCGCCGCCTGCTCGGCGTCTGATCGCTGGCGCCCTCAGCCTGAGGCGGGCTGGGGGAGGGGCCCGTGCGCGGCCTCGAACTCGCGCTTGACCCTCGCAAAGATCTCAAGCGCGTGCTCGATCGTCGCCTGATCGTGGGTTGCCATGACGGAGGTGCGCAGCAGCGCGCCGCCGGGGGGAACCGCGGGGTGCAGGGCGGTGTTGACGAAGATGCCGGCGTCGTAGAGCGCGCGCCAGAGCAGCGCCGCCTTCCAGTCGTCCTCAACGAGGATGGGGATGATCGGCGTCACGATCTGCGCTCTGCCGTCGGCATCCGCGCGCACGCCCGGGGCGCTGCCCGGCAGGATGTCCTCGGGCAGCGTCTGCGGCGGCGAGACGGCGAAGCCCAGCTGGAGGAGGCCCTCGTGCAGCAGCCAGGCGTTTGCAAGCAGGCGCTCAAGCAGCGCCGGACCCTCCGCGGAGCGGAGGATACGCAGCGCCGCAAGCGAGGCGCCGAGCGCGGCAGGGACGCCGGAGGCGGTGAACAGGAACGGCCGCGCTGTGATGCGCAGGTACTCGATCACCTCCTCGGTGGCGGCGATGAAGCCGCCGCAGGAGGCGAGCGACTTGGAGAAGGTCCCCATGCGCAGATCGACTCGATCGGCGAGGCCGAGCAGCTCGCAGGCGCCCTGACCGAGCGCGCCGAGCACGCCCGCGCCATGGGCCTCGTCCACCATCAGGCGGGCGCCGTGGTTGCGGGCAAGCTCGCAGATCCGCCGCAGCGGCGCGATGTCTCCCTCCATCGAGAAGACTGAGTCCACGACCACGAGCACGCCGCCGCCGTCGCTTGCGGCGCGCTCGAGCATCTGCTCCAGACGTGAGAGGCGGTTGTGGCGGAAGGGCCTCAGCTTGGCGCGCGCAAGCGCGGCCCCGTCAAGGATCGAGGCATGGTCTGCGGTGTCGACGATGACGGTGTCGGAGGGCGTAAGCAGCGCGGAGAGCGCGCTCAGGTTGGCCTGGTGGCCGGTGGTGAAGGTGAGCGCGGACTCCGTGCCCATCCACTCGGCAAGCTCGGCCTCCAGCTCGATGTGCAGGGGCGTGGTGCCGTTGAGCAGGCGCGAGCCGGTGAGGCCGCTGCCGTAGCGCTCGAGCGCGTCGCGGGCGCCCTCGAGCACCCGCGGGTCGTCGGTCAGGCCGAGGTAGTTGTTTGAGCCGAGCATGATCCGGCTGGCCCCCTCCATCTCGACGATCGCCCGCGCGGGTGAGCCGATCACGTGGAAGTAGGGCAGGATGCCCTCCTGGCGCGCTGCGGCAAGCAGCGCGCGGCGCTCGTGGGAGCGGATCTTGGCGAAGAGATCGACAGGGAGGGTGCTCTTTCCGTTGCGCTCTGCCACCGCGATCCGCCTGCGAGCCTAGCGGAGGCGGCGGGCGGGCGCGCAGGCGCCCGCCGCTGAGCCCGTGATATAGATGCGCGGATGGCGGTCGCGATCAGGGAGGTGCGCAGCGGCGCGCAGCGGCGCGCGTTCATAGAGCTGCCCTTCCGGCTGCATGCCGCCAGCGAGCGCTGGGTGCCGCCGCTGAAGCTCGAGCGCAGGCTCTTCCTATCGCCGCGCACCAACCCGTTCTTCAAGCACGGGCAGGCGCAGCTGTTTCTCGCCTACCGCGACGGGCCGGGTGCGCCGCCGCATCCGGTCGGGCGCATCAGCGCCCATATCGACCATGCCTACAACGACTACCACGACGCGCGCTGGGGCTGGTTTGGCTTCTTTGAGTCAGAGGAGGACGAGGAGGTGGCCGGCGCTCTGCTCGAGCGCGCGCGGCGCTGGCTGGCAGAGCACGGGGCGGAGCGGATGGTCGGGCCCGCCGACTTCACGATGAACGACGAGAGCGGGATTCTCGTCGAGGGCTTCGATGCGCCGGCGCTGATCCGCGAACCCTGGCACCCGCCCTACTACCAGCGCCTGATCGAGGGCGCCGGGCTGAGCAAGGCGATCGACCTCTATGTCTGGCGCATCGCCGCCTCCGATCGCGAGCGTACACACCCGGCGCTCTTCGAGCTCGCTGAGAGGGTGGCCTCCGAGCACGGCATTCGGGTGCGGCGAATGAGCCGCCTGCGCCTGCGCGCGGAGATGGACCGCTTCGCGGAGGTCTACAACGCGGCGTGGTCGCAGAACTGGGGCTTCGTGCCCTACTCGAAGGAGGACCTTGACGCCTACGCGATGGACATGCAGCTGGTCTTCGACCGCGACTGGTACATGATCGCTGAGCGCGAAGACACGGGCGAGGTGGTTGGGCTGGCGATCACGATTCCCGACATCAACCAGGTGCTGCGCAAGATGAAGGGGCGACTGCTGCCGAGCGGTTGGTACCACTACCTGCGCAAGGCCTCGACGATGACCTGGATTCGGATCGGCTTCTTGGGCGTCAAGCCGGAGTACCAGCACACCGGGGTTGCTGCAAAGCTCTACATCGAGCACTTTGAAACCGCCCGGCGCAAGCCGCAGAAGGACGGTCACTGCGGATGGATCCTGGAGACCAACACGCCGATGAACCGGGCGATGGAAGCGATGGGCTCGCACATCGCCAAGCGCTACCGGATGTATGAGCAGGCGCTCGCGCCTGCTTCGGGCACGGGCGAGTAGCGGCTCTACCGCAAGCGCCAGGCCCGATGCCCGCGCTCGAGGGCGCTGCCGTCGGTCCGCGCTGCGCTGTGCCGGCCTGCCGGTGAGCAGTTATGTGCTGAGAGAGCATTGTTTACTCTCATGGTGAATATGCCTGGGTAGTTGAATAAGGGCTTGATACTGGCGCTAAATCGCGCACTCGACGGAGTGGGGAGCGCGACGAGCGTCGAGGTCGAAGACGGGGTCGCAGCCGTGCAGATTCGCAGGCTGGCGCCAAGCGGCGGCTCGCCCAGGGAGCTTCGCCTGCGGGCGCTCTGGGCGGGCGCCGGATGGCCTGCAGAAGTAGAGCGTGCGATCGGCCGGATTGGCAAGGAGTGGCCCTCGGATCTGGTTGTGGTCGCACGCAGCTTCTCCGTCGGATCGCGCCAAGCGCTGGAGTCGCGAGGCGCAAGCTGGGTCGACGCCGGCGGCGCGGCACGTCTCGTGCTGGAGGAGCTGGTGGTGGTGCGCGATGTCCGGCAGAGGGCTCGCGCGAAGCCGCGGGGCCTCTCCTGGTCGCCATCGGCAGTTTTGATCGCGGAGGCGCTGCTGGATCGCGAATCTCCGAGCGGTGTGCGGACAAGCGAGCTGGCGGCGCTCACGGGCTTTTCCAAGGCGCAGGTCTCTGGTGTCTTGAGCTTCTTTGACGCCCAAGGCTGGACAGCAAAGTGGGGGCCGCAACGCGGCCCGCGCGCAAGTCGCCACATCGCCGACAGCACCGGACTGCTCGATGCCTGGTCCGAGCGGGTCAACGCCGTCGTCCCTGAGCTTCGCCTCGCGGAGCGAATCGTCGACGATCCGACGCAGCTGCTTGCCCGAGAGCTTGCTCCCGCCCTTCGAAGGCACGGGATCGAATGGGCGCTCACGGGCTGGGCGGCGGCGGAGCTGCTTGCGCCTTACGTCGCCTCCGTCCCGTCGTTGCAGCTGTACGTTGACGAGCGCTCCTTTCGGGCGCCGCTGACGAGTGCGATCGAAGAGATTCGAGCGCGCGAGGCGCAATCAGGCGGGAGGATCGAGTTTCGCAGTGCCGATCCGATGCTGTTGAAGCTTGCACGTCGGCGCGACGACTTCCCGCTGGCGTCCGCTCCGCGGGTCTTCGCCGATCTTCGTGCGCTGCGCGGGCGAGCGGAGGACGCGGCCGCGCATCTGCGCGAAGAGGTGATCGCGGAGAGGCTCCGGCGTCCCTGGGCGCGCACGCTTCCACCGCAAGCCAGGGCGCAGCTGGAGCGCTGGGACCGCCGCTGTCGGGCAAGGCTGCGCAAGCGCATCGACGAGGTGCGTCTGGAGGCCGGATTCCGCTCCGCATACGAGGGTGGGACGTGGTCGGTCGCATACCGCATCCCGGGTGTCGAGCTCAGCCTTGCGGAGCTGGGAGAGGCGCTAGTGACGGTCGAAGGGCGTGAGACCGGATGGCCGCCCTGGTGGGTGCCGACCCCTGCCGGCATTCGGCCCGAGGTGCGAGACGGCGGCATCGGGTGCTGGTTGCCTGAGGCCTCGGGCAGGCAACGCAGGCATTCAGGCTTCTGGCGTGCAGAGCCGAGGCTGACGCTCTTTCTCCTGCGCAGCTACCAGGAGGATGGCATCACCGCCGCTCCGGGGTCTGCACTTGACCCGGTGTTCACCACATGGCGCATCGCGGAGGCGTTGCTCCACGCCGCCCGCATGGCTCGCCACGTGAAGGCGGAGAGGGTTGAGGCATTTGCGCGGTGGGATCGCATTGCCGGGCGGCAGCTGCGAGAGGTGCTGGAGGACCGCTGGAGCCTCCCGCCCGGCTTGATCGCCCAAGATGAGAGCGTCACAGCGGCGCTGCGCATCGATGCAGAGGAGCTCGATCGCGAGCTGCCGAGCGCGGTGCGCGCTCTCGTCGAGCCGCTTTTCGCGGCCTTCGGCCTGCGCGAAGCGCCGGGAGCTCTTTATGCGACGGAGATCAAGCGGATGATTGCGCAAAGCCCGGTTCGGCACTTTGGCGGAGAAAGGCTCTGAGGAGGCGCGCTCGCCTGCGGCGCGAGCTCGCGCCGCAGGGGCGCTGTGCCTGCTCTCGGCGCACATCGGCGGCGATGTCCCGCCCTTCGTCGTCCTCGGGGGCCCATTGCCGGAGCTGCTGGCGGAGGGTCGCCAGCCGGTGCCGCCACACCTGGGCACGACCGATGTCGACGTGCTGCTGAGGGCGCACCTCATGCCGTCCGAGCAATTGGCGATCGTCGAGCAGGCTCTGCAAGTCGCCGGCTTTACGGACTCGCCGCGCGCCGAGGGCTGGCGTTGGCAGATATCAATCGACGGGCTCGCGGTGATGCTTGATTTCCTCTGCGATCTGGACTCCGAGCGGGAGGGCGTGATCGCGATCCCCGGCTGTCGGAAGCTGCGCGCCAACAACCTTCGCGAAACCGGGTATGTCGCCGGCGACTGGACCGTGCGGGAGCTGTGTGCCGATCTGCCGGGACTTGGTCGGATGAGCGCCCGCGTGCGCTTCGCCGGGCTCGAGGGCCACCTGCTGAGGAGGAAGTGCGTCTCGGTGCGTCACCGCGGCACCGACAAGGACTATTACGATCTCGCATACCTGCTCCTCTACAACCACGCTGGTGGTCCCAGAGAGGCTGCGCAGCGCCTGCTGGGTGGAGGCCATGCGGGCCGTCTGCGCGAGCTTCGCTCCACGTTTCTCGAGGTGCGCGGGCGCTTCTATTCCGACGACAGCCCGGGCCCGAGGGGTTTGCTGCAGAATCTGCGCGGGCGGACCCATCTGCAGAGGATGCAGAGTGTCGTGCCCGCGCGACGGCGGCGGTCCACGACTTCGTCGAAGTGCCGCTTGCGCAATGATCGCTGTCGAGATTGCGGACGATGCCGCCGATCGGTCTGCCCGCATGGCTGCTCTCATCAGCCAGGCGGATAGACGCCGCCGCGCAGAGCCCTAAACTCTTTGCCGATGTCCGACTCCAGCGAGCAGCCTGCCCTGGCAGGGCGGCAGCGCGGCGATGGAGCAGCCGAGGCGCAGCGGCTGCCGGTGCGCGCGGGCGACGCCGGCCAGAGCGCCGCAGCTGATGGCGCCGCCAGCATGCTGCCTGAGGTGCGCTTGAGCGTCGAGGGCGCGCTGGTGGAGCCGCGCTGGGAGCCGCCCGCAAGGCTTGGCCGCAGCAGGAGCGTGCCCGCAGTCGTGCTTCCCGCGGTCGCGGCAGGCTCCTTTGCCGCCGGGCTGGCGCTTGCCGAGCTGCTTCATCGCTCACGGAGCAGCGCGCGCGGACGTGCGGGCGCGCTGCTTGGGCTGCGCGAGGGCGATCGGCGCCCGCGCAACGGCCTTGAGCGCGTGCAGATCGTCGGCTCGCGCTCGCTGCTGCTGGATGTGCACCTGCTCGGGCGCGCCGCCAGAGAGCGCTGAGCGCGCTCAGATGCCCTGGCCGGGCAGGTACTCGTCGGTGTAGGGGGGCGCGAGCGTGGTCGGGTCGGTGTGCAGCTGGCCGCGGTCGAACATCGCCTGGGCGAGGCTCGACCAGCTTGCGGGGTCCTGGTAGCCATAGGGCTCGCCGGAGGCGGGCGTCGCGGCGCCCGCTATTTCAGCTGCAAGGCGCGCCTGCGCGCGTGCTCTTGCGGCGGCCGGGCGGAGGGGCAAGAGCTGCGGCCGCGCCTGTGCGAGCAGGGCTGCTGCGGCTGCGGGATCGCCACGAACCTGCGCGTCCGCGCGCACGAGCGCCTGCAGGAAGGCGCGGATGTCTTCGCCGTCGCGCTCTGCCTCGCGCAGGCGCACGACCAGCACGGGCGCGTCGCTGCCGCGCTGGTCGAGCGCGGCGACGGCGACCACCGCTGTGCCCCGGTCGCGCAGCGCAAGCACTTCCGACTGGCTGGCGAGCGCCATCTTTGCGTGCCCGGCCGTGAGCTCGCCGAGCGCCTGCGCGCCGCTGGAGGCCGCTCGCAGCGTGACGAGCAGGCCGCTTTGGTCCGCGAGGTGCTTGTCGGCGACGTATAGCAGGACCGCCTCGGATGCGCCCGGCGCGGCGGGGAGGATGATCGGGAAGCGTGTCAGGGCGGGGCTTCTGAGGCGCTCTGCGCGCACCCCGCAGCCCGCGCAGAGAAGCGCGCAGAGCGCGAGCGCCACAGCGCGCGCAGCGGGTTGTCGAGGTGCGGGGATCGGCATCGCGATGGCGTTGCGGGCCTAGGATGCTAACGCCGAGTCCGGGCGTGCCAGGGCGCGCACGACCTGCTCGAGCTGGGCGGCTGTCCAGCACTCGAAGGGGATGCAGTAGGGCTCATAAGAGGCCATCACCGAGTCCCCGTAGTTCCAGTACAGCCGCGGCTCGGGGTTCAGCCAGAAGGTCCGTCCGGCGTGGGCTGCCAAGCGCGCAAAGTCGGCGCTGCCGGGGTCGCGTCCGTTGCTGCGCGCGTCGCCGAGGATGATCAGCGTGCAACGGCGGTCGAGGTCGTCCTCGATCATCGTGCGCAGCTGCGACCAGACGCGGCCGTAGTCGGTGTAGCCGGAGATGTCCGCCACGCCGGCGTGCTTGGTGAGCCGCTCCGAGAGCGCACGGAAGTCGCGCTCGGCTTCGAAGATGTCGGTGACCTCGCTCACGCGCTCGATGAAGAGGAAGGAGCGGATGCGCCGGAAGGCGTCGTGGAGGGCGTGCAGCACCGAGAGGAAGAAGACGGAGGCCGAGGTGACGGAGGTCGAGACGTCGCAGACGACGTAGATCTCCGGTCGGCGGGGGCGCTGGGGCCGCTCTTTGAGCACGATCGGAACGCCGCCGCTCTGCAGTGAGGCGCGCATCGTGCGGCGGATGTCGACATGGGCGCGCGTGCGGGCGCCGCGGGCCTCGTGGCTGTGCGTCGCCAGCGCTCGACGCAGCTGCGCGATCGTGCGCTGCACGGAGGCGAGGTCGCGCAGGGGGCTGCTGGGAAGAGCGCGTGAGAGCTCGCGCAGCGCGCGAGCGGGGGGCAGTGCGCCTGTGCGCTCGATCTGCGCCGCCTCGAGCTCCCTGCGCAGCAGCGCTTCAAAGCGCCGCAGCGCTGCGCGCGGAACGCCGTGGCGGCGCGGGTCATCGGTGGGCAGGCTGGGGCGATCCTCGCTGCGCAGATCGAGCGTGCGGCGGATGCGCTGGAGGTCGACGCCAAGGACGCCGCTGCCCGCGCCCGCGCCGAGCGCAAGCACGGTGTAGCGGGCGAGGTCCCGCAGCTGGCTCTCGGTCGCGTGCGGGCCCTGACCTGCGGAGGAGAGGATCTGCACGAGCGCTGCGCGCAGCGCTTGCAGCTCACCCTCGCTGAGCTCCTCGCTGCCGAAGAGCTGCTCGAGCACGGTGCGGCTGCGCCCGTCGGGCGCGCCGCTGCCTTCCTCGGCGTCTGCGCGAGCGTCCGCCGCCCGGTCGCGGCTTGCGGCAAGCGCGGTGCGTCGCAGCATGAAGCGCTCGTAGACGAGATCGAAGGTGTGGCGGTCCTCCTGGCTCTTGGCGAGGGTGGCCCCAAGCGCTGAGCGAAAGTCCGCCTCCTGCTCCCAGCTGATCTGCTGCAGTGCCGCGAAGGCGTCGAGCAGCTCGGCGGTGCCGAGGGCGACGCCCTCCGCTCGCAGCTCCCTGGCGAGCGCAAGCAGCTCTGTGGGCAGGCTGGCGGCGGCGGGCGACTCAGGCCGCTTGGCGTCCATCGTCATCGCCCGGGCGGGCGCCGGAGAGCCCGAGTCGCTCGCCCACGACCGCGAGGTCTGCGCGATGCTTGACGATCACCGAGAGCGTGCTTGTCAGGACATCGCGGTCGATTGCGCTTGCGCCGAGCAGCAGCAGCGTTCGCGCCCAGTCGATGGACTCGGCGATCGATGGCGGCTTCTTGACGTCGAGGGTGCGGACGAGCGCCACGATCTCGACCAGCCGCCGGGCGATCTGCTCGTCGAGGTCGGGGGTGTGCATGCGGATGATCGCCAGCTCGTGCTCCGGCGAGGGGTAGTCGAGCCACAGGTAGAGGCAGCGTCGCTTCAGCGCCTCGGTCAGCTCGCGCGAGTTGTTTGAAGTCAGCAGCACGAGCGGGGTGGTGCGCGCGGCGACCCGCCCGAGCTCGGGAATCGAGATCTGGAAGTCTGAGAGCAGCTCCAGCAGCATCGCCTCGAACTCCTGATCGGTCTTGTCGATCTCGTCGATCAGCAGCACGACGGGCTGCTCGGAGGCGATCGCACGCAGCAGCGGCCGTGCGAGCAGGTACTCCTCGGTGAAGATGTCACCCTCCACCTCGCGCCAGCCGGGCTCGCGCTCGGCCTGGATGCGCAGCAGCTGCTTGCGGTAGTTCCACTCATAGAGCGCCTTCGCCTCATCCAGGCCCTCGTAGCACTGGAGGCGTATCAGCTCGCGGGCGGTCATCCGCGCGAGCGCGTTTGCAAGCTCGGTCTTGCCGACCCCGGCGGGGCCCTCGACGAGGATCGGCTTGCCGAGGGCGAGCGCAAGGTGGCAGACGAGCGCGGTCTCAGCGGCGGGCAGATAGCCGGCTGCGCGCAGGCCCTCCCGGACCTCGACGGCGCTGGTCGGGGAGGCGCTCTCGGCGGGGTGGCTTGGGGCGTGGTCTGCTGCGTGGCGCTCTCCGGAGGTGCTCACAGGATGATTCTATGTGCGGGCGCGCGCTGGCCGGTGAGGGCGCTTTGGGGCGCGTACCTGAAGCTGCTCTGTCAGGGCGCTGTGGTTGCCTGCGAGGTCGATTGCGCGCAGCCTCAGGGTGTAGGCGCCCGGCTGCGCGGGCACTTTCCAGAGCAGGCTGCGCCTGCCGGCTTCCGCCTGTAGCCAGCCGGCCAGATAGGTGTGCCCGGCGCGGGTGATGGTGTAGCTGAGCGTTGCGATCTTGGAGAGCGAGAAGGCCACGCGCTGCGCGGCAGCCGCGGTGAGGCTGTGCGTCAGGAGCGCCAGGCGCGGGGGCGTATGGAGGTCGGCGTGGAGCTGGCTTGCGGTTTCGCAGTAGAGCTGATCGCCCGGGATCGGAGCCGGTGGCCTCGGCGCGGGCGTCGACGCAGAGCCGCCCGCGCTCTTGCGCGCCTGCAGCGCGCGCTCGTATTCGAAGTGCGCGAGCGGCTCGCCTGCGCTTGTGAGCGTGCAGAGGTGCGCGAGGAATTCAGTGAGCAGGTCGTGGTAGGAGAGGTCTGATTCATGGTGCTGGTCATAGCGGGACCACGCGCCGGTGTTGAAGCCCGGAAGCAGCGCGCGTGCTGTCGCGTCGCCTTCGGCAAAGAGCGCAGCGCCGCTCGGCGAGCCGGTGATCTGGGTGTATTCGTAGAGACCGACGAGCGCCTGGATGAAGCCGTTGATGATGTGGTCTTCGGGCGCGAAGGTGTACTGCGCATACCACGGCCCGGCTGCAAGGCTGGTGCGCACGCCCTCAGGCGGTGGCGCTTGGAAGAGGCGCAGGGCGGCGTCCGCGGCTTCCAGGAAGGGCGCTTCGTGTGTGCGCTGATAGGCGCGCGCGAGCGCCTCGAGCGCTGTTGCCTGGGTGAGCGCGGAGCGCCATGGCGGCGCTCCGGAGTCGAAGGGGAAGAGATAGTCCCAGGAGATGCCCCCGGCGGCTGGGATGGCCATCGCAAGCGCTTCGCGCAGCAGCGCCGCGAGCGCGCCCGTCTGCCCGTCCTGGTAGTAGCCGTTGGCGCGCCCGAAGGTGGCAAGCCACTGGATCTGCAGCCCGTGGCCGGGGTAGCGCTCGAAGATGAGATAGGTTCCGGGGAGGGTCAGATCGGTGCCGTATGCCGGGGCGGGATGGTGCGGCCACCACTGCAGGTTGCGCTCGAGCGTGAGCGCTGCGGAGTGCAGGAGCGGCGCCTGCAGCGACCCGCCGGCAGCGATCGCTTCAAGGCCCGCGATCGCCGCTGAGAGTTCTTCGCCGCCTGTGCCGTGCAGCCGGCTGCGCGTCCGTAGCGCTTCGCTGTAGGTGTGGCGGTAGCTGTCGGCGGCGCTTGCGCTGATCGTGCCCGCTGCGCGCAGCGTGTTGATGGCGTGCAGAAAAGGGGGCGGCTTGGGTGCTCGCCGCGCGGGCGCACCGGCGCCCGTGGCAGGCAGCGTCAGGAGGGCGAGCAGCGTGAGCGTCGCCGCGCGCGCGAGCGCTCTTGCTCTGGCGCTCCGGAAGGGTGGCGTGCCTTGGTCGCGCATCGGCGTATCCTTGGCCACAGAGCGCTGCGGAGTGCGCATGATCGCCGCGCCGGGACGCGCGCTGAGATCGATCGCTGAAGGTGCATAGGCTGCCACGCATGTACATCCTCCCGCGAGCGTGCAAAGTTGCGCGCAGGAAGCTGACGCTGCAAGGGCGGCTGCGGGCGCGCCCAGGGGCGCGGGCGCTGCTTGGGGGGTCGATCTGCGTGGCGCTGCTTGCCGGCTGCGGCGCGGCGAGCGAAAATGCCGGCAGCGTGCTGCGGCGCGCTGTGGTGGCTGACCGCTCCGTGCACAGCGGGCGGCTCGATCTGGCGCTCGCGCTGCGCTCGCCTGCCAACAGCGCGCTTGGCGGGCCGCTTGCGCTCTCGCTGACGGGTCCCTTTGAAAACGGCGCCCCCGGCGCGCTGCCGCGCTTTGCCCTGGCGGCGACGCTCACCACCGAAGGCGCGACGATCCCGCTTGGCGCCACGAGCACGGGCAGCGCCTTCTACCTCAAGTTCGGCAGCGAGTACTTCGTGATGCCCCAGGCAAGCTTTGCGGCGCTGCAGTCAGCGTATGCGCAGGCTGCTGCGGGCTCCAGCGGCTCTGCGCTGGCTCCATTCGGAGTGCAACCGCTGCAGTGGCTGAGCGCGCCGGAGGTTGTCGGGTCAGAGACGCTTGAAGGGGTGCCTGTCACCCACATCCGCGCGCACCTGCAGGTCGATCGTCTGTTGGAAGCGATCGGGCGCCTCAGCTCGCTCTCCTCCTCGCTGCGAGCGCTTGCCGGTGGCCATCTGCCGGCGCTTGCGGCGCTGCTTGAAGCGATCTCCTCACCGGCTGGCCGCAGCGCGCTTGCCCATGCGCTGAAGAGCTCGCAGGTTGACGTGCGGGTCGGCAGGGAAGACCACATCCTGCGTGCCCTGGAGCTGGCCGTGAGCCTGCAGGCGGGGGGCGCGGAAAGCGCTGCGCTGGCGGGGCTGAAGGAAGCCACGCTGAGCGTGCACCTGCGCCTGGCGCAGGTGAATGAGCGCCAGACGATCAGCGCTCCCGCCCATGCGCTGCCGCTCTCCGAACTGCTTGGCGCGCTCACGCACTCGGGCCTCTCAGGCTGAGGGCGCTCGCAGCTCAGGAAGGCCGGCAGGGCGAGGGTCGCCCCGGCAGAGCGGGAGCGTGCAGGCCCGGCGCGGCGTCGCTACTCGGAGGCGAGCTCGTCCTCGTCGAGCTCGATCTCCTCCTCTTCCTCATCGTCGAAGCCTGCGGGAGCGCGCGCGGCGCTCTGCTGGACCTGGAAGCTCTCGATCAGCTGATCACGGCTGCTCTCATCGACCGGGACCGCGTCTGATATCAGGATCCACTCCGCCGCGTCGAGGTCCTCGCCTTCAAAGATCTCCTGTTCGACCTCGGGCGAGTCATCGACGATGATCATGACCTCCGTCTGAGGGTTGTAGTAGGTGCCCGGGCGGTTGACAAGCTCGTCCAGGTCGAGGTGGCGCAGGTTGGGCATGTGCGCGTTATACCCGATCTTCAGGGGCGACCTGCAGCTCTGCGCCTGATGCAAGCAGTCGCTGCAGCTCCGACTCGACCTCAAGCGGCTCCTGCCCGCGGCGCAGTCGTCGTTCATTGCGCGCCACGAGCAGCTGGCGCAGCTCCGCCGTGCGCGGATCCTCAAGCGCCCACCCTTCCTCCGCCAGGGCCGGTCGCTGCGCCTCGGACGGCGCCCCCTGCAGGCTGGCGTCGCCGCGAGATCGTGCGCGCGCCGCGTCGATCTGATCCTGCTCGAGACCGACGGCAAGCTTGCGGCGGCCGATCTCCTCATAAGCGCTGCCGGTGGCGACGGTGCCGATGACCGCGACCGCGCCCACAAGCACGCCGAGGACGATCAGCAGCGCTGCCAGCGGGTCGGCCATGGGGCGATTGTAGGGGCAGAGGCAAGTCGGTGGCCCGAGTCGACAGGGACGCTCACGCAGGAGGTGGGAGGAACGCGGCGCGCGGCGCCCGCGGCGGCAGGCGCGGCTACCCTCGCGCGTGGCGAGGGCGGCCGCGCTCGGCGCGCCGGGTAACGGCGTGGGGCCCGCGCAAAAGAGATTGGCGCTTGTCCTGGAAGGCGTCTTCCTTCAAGGAAGCTCCGGTAACCGAAGTGTTGCTCCAGCGGGTAGCGAGCGCTCTGGTGAGCATTTTGTGCCCTGGCTGATGGTGGGCGATTGCGAATCTGCTTCGCGAACCCGCGGCTCAGGCCCCGCCGCGGCTCCCAGCCGTCGGCGCTGGTAGGATCGACTGACCAGTCAATCGGTCGCGAGCGGGTGGTGGCGACCCCGTATAGAGAGCCACACAGGCAACAAGGAGCAGCATGGTTGATTTCAAGCTCACAGCGGAGCAGGAGTCCCTGCGCGAGCTGGCCCACGACTTCGCTGAGAAGGAGATCAGGCCGGTGGCCTGGGAGTACGACCGCGACGGGACCTTCCCGGCGGAGATCATCAAGAAGGCGTGGGAGGTCGGCCTGATGAACTTCCACATCCCGGAGGCCTACGGCGGCCCGGGCGCAAGCGCGCTCGATGGCTGCCTGATCGAGGAGGAGCTCTCGTGGGGCTGCTCGGGCATTCAGACGACGCTGGGCTGCAACGGCCTGGCGAGCACGCCGGTGGTGCTGGCGGGCTCTGAGGAGATCAAGCGCGAGTACCTCGGCCGACTCACGGAGGAGCCGCTGCTTGCCTCCTTCTGCCTGACCGAGCCTGAAGCGGGCTCTGATGTGGCCTCGATGCGCACGACCGCGGTCAAGAAGGGCGACAAGTACGTGATCAACGGCTCGAAGGTCTTCATCACCAACGGCGGCTACGCCAACTGGTACACGGTCTACGCAAAGACCGACAAGGAGGCCGGGCACCGCGGCATCTCCGCCTTTGTCGTGCCCCGTGACGCGGGGGTGGTGGTGGACAAGAAGGAGGACAAGCTCGGGCAGCGCGCCTCGAACACCGCGGCGGTCTCCTTCAACGATGTCGAGGTGCCGGCAAGCCATCTGCTCGGCGGCGAGAACGAAGGCTTCAAGCTGGCGATGGCCACCCTCGACGTGACGCGCCCGGCGGTTGCGGCGATGGCGGTGGGCATCGCGCGCGCGGCGATGGAGCTCGCGACCGACTATGCCAAGGAGCGCGTCCAGTTTGGCGTGCCGATCGCGATGCACCAGGGCATCCAGTTCATGATCGCCGACATGGCCACCGAAGTGGAGGCCGCGCGCCTCCTGACCTGGAAGTCCGCTGTCCTGCTCGACCAGGGCGAGCGCAACACGATCCTCTCCTCGCACGCCAAGCGCTTCGCCTCCGACGCGGCGATGAAGATCGCCACCGATGCGGTGCAGATCTACGGCGGCTATGGCTTCATCAAGGAGTATCCGGTCGAGAAGCTCTTCCGCGATGCGAAGATCATGCAGCTCTACGAGGGCACCTCGCAGATCCAGCGGCTGGTGATCGCGCGCGAAACGCTGCTGCCGCGCCGCGCTGCTGCGCCGATGGCGCACGGGCAGGGCGCCGGCGGCGGCTCCGCCAACGGCGCACAGGCCAAGAGCGCGGTGGGCAGCTAGCGGCGCGAGCCAGGCCGCCGGCGGCCCGCAACGGTCGCTCGATGGAGGCCCAGGCGCGTGCCCTGCTCCAGGCGGCGGTCGCCTCGGGGGAGGTGGGCGGCGGCCTTGGCACAGGCATCCAGCGGCGCTTGGCGACTCTGGGCGGAGTCGAACTCGAGCTGCCGGCCCGCAGCGAGCGCCCGCGCGCTGCGCGGCTGACCGATCCAGGCGCGCGAGCGGCCGCTGACGGTCGTGCTTGACACAAACGTTCTCTGCGAGCTGATGCGGGCATCGCCGGAGCGCAACGTCATCGCCTGGGCGGATGCGCAGCCGAGGATGGATCTCTCCACGACCGCGATCTGCGCCGCTCGGCTGCTCTATGGCGTCGCGCGGTTGCCTGTGGGCCGCCGGCAGCGGGAGCTGCAAGCGGCAGTCGAGCGGATGCTCGGCGAGCAGCTTGCAGGGAGGGGCCATCCCCTCGATCTGCGCGCCGCAGCGGAATATGCGCGGATCGTGGGCGACCGTGATCGGGCCGGAAGGCCGATCGGCGCCGCGGACGCGCAGATCGCGGCCATCTGCCGGAGCCTGGGCGCGCGCCCGGCCACCCGCGACTCCAGCGACTTCGCCGCTGCCGGGATCGAGCTGACCGACCCCTGGCAGCTGCCCGCCTGAGCGGCTGGCGGCGCGGCCCGGTGCGCAGGCGCTTGTTAGGCTCAGCGCGGATCGGGGATGCGAATGCCAGGAGGTGGCAGATATGACGTTCGTTGAGAAGGCAGCAGTGGTCGGCGCGGGCACGATGGGCGGCCAGATCGCCCAGACGATCGCGCGCGCGGGCATCCCCGTGCTGATGAAGGATGTCTCCGATCAGCTCGTCGAGCGCGGTCTGGAGGAGGCGCGCAACGTCACCGCGGGCGAAGCGGCGCGCCTGGTCAAGCGCGGGCGCGCCAGCGAGGCGGAGGGGCAGGCGCTGGTGGAGGAGGTTGTGGGACGCATCACCGGCACCACCTCATACGAGGGCTTCGGCGCTGTGGACTTCGTGATCGAGGCGGTGCCTGAGCGCATGGAGATCAAGCAGGCGGTCTTTGCGGAGCTCGACGCGCAGACGCCTTCTCACGCGATCCTCGCCTCCAACACCTCCTCGCTGTCGATCTCGGAGATCGCCGAGGCGACCCTGCGCCCGGAGCTGGTGCTCGGCTTCCATTACTTCTACCCGGCCTCGATCATGCCCCTGATCGAGGTGATCGAGGGCGATGAGACCAGCCGCGAGGCGCTCGCTGCCGCGATCGCCTTTGCGCAGGCGATCCGCAAGCAGCCGATCCGCTGCGCGGAGGTGCCGGGCTTCGTGGTCAATCGCATCCTCACCGCGGGCATCTCGGAGGTCTACCGGCTGCAGGAGGAGCGCTCCTACTCGATCAAGGCGATCGACGAGGGCATCGCGGGCGCGGGGATCGTCCCGCTCGGCCCTTACGTGCTCGTCAACCTGCTCGGCTTGGACACGGTCACGCACGTCGCCGAGCACATGGTCGCCTCCTACGGCGAGGAGCGCTTCTATGTGCACCAGGGCATGAGGCAGCTCGTCTCCGAAGGCCGCCTGGGCGCAAAGAGCGGCGGCGATGGCGTCTACGACGCTCAGGGCAATCCCAACCTCGCGGGCGATCGGGAGCCGGACATCGCCGAGCTGGTGGAGCTGTTGACGCTGAAGACCTTCCACGAGTCCTGCCTGCTGCTGCAGGAGGGCGTGGCAAGCCACCGCGACATCGACTTCGGGATGATGGCCGGCGCGGGGCTGGACCCGCGCCGCGGCTTGCTGCCCCCCTTCCTGAAGGCCGACAGCGAAGGCCTCGACAAGGTGCTCGAGCGCTTGGAGCGCGCCGCGGAGCGCTACGGCGAGCGCTTTGAGCCGCCGGTCATCCTGCGGCGCCTGGTGGCTCAGGGGCGGCTCGGCGCCGCCAGCGGCCAGGGCTTCTACGCTTACCCGGCGGCGGCAGCCGAGCAGGTGGGGGAGAGCGTGAAGCTCGAGCGCCGCGAGGGGGGCGTCGCGGTGCTGTGGCTGGCCAACGGGCAGATGAACTCGCTCTCGCCGCAGGCGGTGGCGGACATCGCCTCAGCGTATGAGCGCGTGCGCGCCGAGGGCGCGCGGGCGCTGGTGATCGCCTCCGCAAACCCCTTCCTGTTCTGCGCCGGCGCCGACATCAAGGCCTTCACGAGCATCGATGAGCAGCAGGGGGAGGCGCTGCTGCGCGACGCCCATGCGCTCTTTGACGCGCTCGGCAGCGGCGAGGTGGCGACGGTCGCGGCGGTGAACGGGATCGCCTTCGGCGGCGGCTGCGAGCTGGCGATGGCCTGCGACATGCGCATCGCAGCATCCTCGGCGCTGTTCGGACAGCCGGAGATCAAGCTGGGCATCATCCCCGGCTTCGGCGGCACCCAGCGCCTGGCGCGATTGGTCGGCGAGGCGAAGGCCTTTGAGGCCAACGCGATCGGTGACCCGCTGCTTGCCGATGACGCCTTCGCTTACGGCCTGGTCAGCGATGTCGTCAGCGACCACGAGCTCTTCGATCGCGCCTGCAAGGTCGCCGGGCGCCTGGCGCGGCAGGCGCCCCTGGCGCTACGCGCGGTCAAGCGCCTGACCCACCGCGGCCTGCAGGAGGGCTTGGCCGAGGAGCAGCGGGAGTTTGCCTCGGTCTTTGCAAGCGCGGACGGGCGCGAGGGGATCGCCGCCTTCCTGGCGAGGCGGGCGCCGAAGTTCACCGGCGCTTGAGGTCGCCGACGCGGCCGCTGGAGAGCGCTGAGCCCGCCGCGGAGGATGCTCGAGCTGCTGCTCCCTGACTCTGTCTCCTGGGCGGAGCGGCGCTGGGATCCGGCGGCGGGCAGCGCGCCGGCGCCGGCGCCTGGCGAGCGCTTCCATCCCGAGGAGGCGGCGCTTGGCGAGCGCTCGGTGGCACGCCGGCGGGCGGAGCTGCTGCTCGGACGCGCGTGCGCGCACAGCGCGCTGGCGGCGCTTGGCGGGCCGGATGTGCCGATCGGCAAAGGCGCGCAGGGGGAGCCCCTCTGGCCTGCGGGCTACACGGGCTCGATCACCCACTGCGCGGGCTACTGCGCGGCGGCGGTGGCGCGCCGCGCGGAGGTCGCCGCGCTTGGCATCGACGCGGAGCCAAACGAGCCGATCTCCGAGCGCATGCTCGCCCGCATCGCGGACGAGCGCGAGCGGGCGCACGTGGCGGAGCTGCTCGGCGCCGGCCCCACGGGCGCGAGCGCGGTGCGCTTTGACCGGCTGCTCTTCTGCGTCAAGGAGGCGCTCTACAAGGCGCTCTTTGCGCGCAGCGGCGCGAGGGTGCCCTTCGCGGGCTCACGGGTGCGCTTCGCGCTCTGCCCCGATCGGCGCAGCGGCCGCTTCGATGCGCGCCTTGCGAGCGGCTTGCTCGCCGGTCGCTGGTGCCTGCAGGAGGGCATCCTCGGCGCCGCGCTGCTGCTGGGCGACGCGCGCTGAATGAAATCAAACCTGCGCAGCCCTGCGCAGCGCGCGATCGCTGCTAGAAGGTGTGGCGCTGGAGGCTCGCTCGATGACTGCGCCTGCGCAGCGCAGCCGGTCGCGGTGAGGCCCGCGCAGCAGAGGCACGGACTTCAGGGATGAGACCACCACAGGCGACAGGAGGCGGCGGCGAGGAGAAGTCAGCCCGGCGCGCGCGGCGCCGCGCCGGCATCTGGCGCCACCTGCCGCGAGCGCTCGTGGGCCTCTACCCGCCCTTTCTGGGCGCGGGGATCAGCGTGCGCGCAGACGCGGACCTGAGCGTCGTGGAGTCGCGCCTGAAGTGGCGCTGGTGGAACCGCAACTACGTCGGCACCCACTTCGGCGGCTCCATCTACGCGATGACGGACCCCTTCTACATGGTGATGCTGATCGAGCGTCTGGGCGCGGGCTTCACGGTCTGGCTCGCGGAGGCCTCGATCCGCTACGTGAAGCCGGGGCGCGGCAGCCTGCGCGCGCGCTTTGAGCTGAGCGCGGAGCAGATCGCCGACATCGCAGCACGCGCGGCCGAGCACGGGCGGGTGCATGTCGAGCTGCCCGTGAGCGTGGTCGACGAGCAGGGAGAGTGCGTGGCGGAGGTGCGACAGAGGCTCTCTGTGCGTGCCAAGGGCGCAAGTGGGCGCTTCGTGCGCTCCAACCCAGCGGGCGCGGGCAAGCCGGCGGCGGCGGCGCCCGAGCAGGGCCGGCGCGAGCAGGTGGGCGGATGAGCACCCTGCGGACGACGGCAAGCGGGCGCGAATATGTCCTGCCTGCCGCTCCCGCGGTCTCCGCGGAGCTTGCCGGCTATGAGATCCGCCGCCACTACGAGCTGCCCTCGCAGTTCTACGCGCTGTGGCTTGACCCGACGATGGCCTACACCTGCGCGCTCTATGAGGATGGCGATGAGCTCGGGCGCGCCCAGCAGCGCAAGCTCGACTGGCTGGCGCGCGCGGCGGGCGTGCGGGAGGGCGCTCGCGTGCTGGACGTGGGCTGCGGGTGGGGCGGCATGCTCCAGCGCCTCGTGCAGGAGCACGGCGTGAGCGAGGCGCTCGGCATCACGATCAGCGCCGAGCAGGCGCGCTTTGCCAGGGAGCGCTGCGCGGGGCTGCCGGTGGCGGTGCTGGTCGAGAGCTGGGAGGCGCACGAGCCCGAGCGCCCCTATGACGCGATCGTCTCAGCGGGGGCCTTTGAGCACTTTGCGCGCGATCGCGCAAGCCGCGAGGCGCGCGTTGCGACCTATCGGCAGTTCTTTGCCCGCTGCCACCGCCTGCTTGCGCCCGGCGGGCGGATCGGCCTGCAGAGCGTCGCCAAGGGCGGCGCCCGCCTCGATCGCCAGGCGATCGAGGACTTCAGGGTCGTCGACGAGGCCTTCCCGGAGTCGGCGATCCCCTGGCCGGCGGAGATCCTGCTTGCGTCTGAGCGCCACTTTGACGTGCGCGAGTGCGTCTTCCACGATCAGCACTACGTGCGCACGATCAGCGCCTGGCTGGAGCGCTTGGCGGCGGTCCGCGAGCAGGGCGTGGCGATGATCGGAGAGGAGCGCTTTGAGCTCTTTGTCGGCTATCTGGAGGCGGCACGCCGGCGTCTGCTGGCAGGACATGCGACGCTGATGCGCCTGTCGCTGCGCAGGATCTGATGAGCAGCGGCCAGCTTGCCCGCGAGCTGCGCGCGCATCCGCCCTCAGGCGAGCGGCCGCCTGCCTTTGCGCTTGTTGGGTCCGGCGAGCTGAAGCGCAGCCACCGCGCCTTCCTGTTGCTCTCAAGCATCGTGCCGGCGTTGGGCGTGCTGGCGGCGATCGCGCTCTCGTGGCGGCGCGCTGTCGGCGTGAGCGACCTGCTGCTGCTGGCGCTCTTCTACGCGCTCTGTGGCTTTGGCATCTCGATGGGCTATCACCGCCTCTTCTCGCACCGCTCCTTTCGCGCCCGCCGTCCGCTGAAGGTCGCGCTGGCGCTCTTTGGCACCTTTGCAGGACACGGGCCTGTGATCGCGTGGGTCGCCCACCACCGCAAGCACCACACCTTCTCCGATCGCGAGGGAGACCCGCACAGCCCTTACGCCTTCGGCAGCGGCTCCCGGCTGCGCGCGCTGCGGGGGCTTTGGTTTGCGCACATCGCCTGGCGCTTCTCCGAGAACGTGAAGGTCGACACCTTCCGCTACGCGCCCGACCTGCTGCGCGATCGCGACCTGCGCTTCATCTCACGCCACTTCATCGCGATCACGATCGCGGGGCTGCTGGCGCCGGGCGCGATCGCGCTGGCGATCGGCGGGGGCCTCACGGGCGCCCTTTACGCGATCCTCTGGGCGGGCGTGGTGCGGATGTTCCTCGGGCATCACGTCACCTACAGCGTCAACTCGCTGGGGCACTTCATCGGCCCGCGACGCTACGCGACGGAGGATCACTCGCGCAACATCTGGTGGCTTGCGATACCTACCTTCGGCGACTCCTGGCACAACAACCACCACGCATTTCCGACCTCGGCCGCGCACGGCCTGCGCCGGCGCGAGCTTGACATCAGCGCGCTGGCGATCGGGCTCTGCGCGCGACTGGGGCTGGCGAGTGATGTCGTTGCGATCGATGAGCGCCGTCTGCGCGAGAAGGAGCTGCGCCGATGAGGTCGATCTTCGAGCCCTATCGGGCGCGCGCGGGGGAGCAGCTGCGGCTGGCAGTCCGCGCAGGCGGCGATGAGCAGGCGCTGAGCATCGATCAGTGGCAGCGCGCGGCGGAGGTCGCCGCAGGCGCGCTGCGCGAGCTTGGCATCGACCGCGGTGCTCGCGTGGGCTGTGTGTTGTCAAACAGCGCCTCGGTCTGCGCGGCGATCTTTGGCGTTTGGTACGCGGGCGCGCGGCTGCACTCGCTGCCGACGATCTCGCGCGGGATGTCGCCTGAGCGCTACGGCCGGCTGCTGCGCGAGCTCTGCGCGCGCGCTGAGATCGAGCTGCTGCTGGTCGAGGGCTCCTTTGTGGAGGCGCTGGCGGCGCTGCTCGGCGAGGATGCGCCGGTGCGTGTCGCAGCCTACGAGGCGCTTGCCGAGGGCAGGGCGATCGCGCCCGAGCCGCCCGACCCCGATGAGATCGTCTTCGTGCAGTACTCATCGGGCTCGACGCGCGACCCCCGCGGCTGCATGCTGAGCGCGCGCGCGATCGCTGCGCACATGCAGCTGCTGGGGGAGGAGCTGGCGATCGACCCCACGCGCGATCGCGGCGTCTTCTGGCTGCCGCTCTCCCACGACATGGGGCTCTTCGGCTGCCTGATGTGCGCGTGGCTGTTCGGCATCCCGCTGCTGATGGGCAGCCCGCTGCGCTTTCTGCGCTCGCCGGGAACGTGGCTGCGCGACGTCGCAGAGTTTGAGGCGACGATGACGGTCGGCCCATCCTTTGCGCTTGCGCTCGCCTGCCGCGCGGCGGCCGCCGGCGGGGGAGCGGCGGGTGCGCTTGCGCTGCGGCGGATCATCCTCGGCGGCGAGCGCGTCAGCTGGCAGGTGCTGCTTGAGGCGCGGAAGCTGCTTGGCGCCGCAGGGGTGCCCTTTGCAGCCTTCTCGCCGGCGTATGGGCTGGCGGAGGCGACGCTCGCGGTGACGATGAGCGGCGCCGATCAGGAGCCCCACGCGATCGCGCCGCCCGCGGGCCAAGGCGCGCCGATCGTCTCCTGCGGGCGAGCGCTGCGGGGGGTGAGCGTGGAGGTCGCCGGCAGCGATGAGCTCGAGCAGCTGGCGGGCGACGGCGTCGGTGAGCTCTACGTGCGCACACCGGGGCTCGCGGCGGGCTACCTCGGCGAGGCGGAGCTCTCGGCGCAGCGCTTTGCGGACGGGCGCCTGCGCACGGGGGACATCGGGCTGGTGCGCGGGGGCGAGACCTATGTCCTTGGGCGCACCGACGACATGATCCCGGTCGGCGGCCGCAACATCTACGCCACGGACTTCGAGCAGGAGGTGGGGCCTGAGATCGGCGTCAAGGCCGGCTCGGTGGTGCTGCTAGGGATCGAGGCCGAGCAGGGCGCTCGCCTCGTGATCCTCGCTGAGCCCGCGGATGCGGGCGGGCGCCACGATGACACCGCCGCCAACCTGCGCGAGCGCGCGCGGCGGATCCTCGGCGTGCAGGTCGATCAATGCCTGATCGTCGCGCAGCGCTCGATACCGAAGACGCCAAGCGGGAAGATCCAGCGCTTTCGCGCCCGCGAGCTGCTTGCCGCGGGCGAGCTGAGCGTGCTGGGCGCCGTCGGCGCCGCGCAGCTGCGTCGCTTCCGCGCGCAGTCCCGGACACCGGCGGCCGGCGCGGAGGCGCCGCGCAGGGATCAGGACACGGGCGCTGAATATGTCCAGGCGGGCGGCGCAGCGGCGGGCGAGCGCGCCTCAAGCGACGGGAAAGGAGATCGATCAACCGATGGAGCCTGAGCAGAGCGGCGTGAGCGAGGCGACGGAGCAGCGCGGCCCGGTGACCACGGAGCTCGCGTGCGAGGCGCTGGCGCGGGTGCTTGCGCGCAAGGGACGCGTCGAGGCGCTTGACGCGCAGACCAATCTGCGCGCGCTTGATCTGGACTCGCTGGACATCGGCGAGCTGTTCGTGACGCTCGAGGAGCTGAGCGGGCAGGAGCTTGACCCGGAGTCCGCGGAAGGGGTAGAGCTGCTGGGCGATCTCGTCCGCGTGCGGGCGCTTGCCTGATCGTGGCGCTCGAGCGCGGATCGGCGCTGCGGGAGAGCGCAGCCTGCGCCCTGCCGCTGGTTATGGTTCATGGCGGCCTTCCGCCGCAGGAGACCTTCTCAGCGCAGCGCGAGCTTGGGCGCCGGCGCCCGCTGCTGGCGCCGACCCTGCCGATCGGATCGGCCGCGGGCGCCGCTCGCAGACGGCGCGACTTCGCAAGCGACGGGGAGGCGCTGGCGGGGATGCTCGCCGCGCAGGCCCCCGCCGGCGCGCACCTGCTGGGCGTCTCCTACGGCGCGGTCTCGGCGCTTGCCTGCGCAGTGCGCGCGCCTGCGCTGGTGCGATCGCTGACGCTCGTCGAGGCGCCGCTGTTTGCGCTTGCCCTTGACGTGCCGCATGTGGCGCGCTTCGTCGCGGCGCTCGAGCGTCCCTTCGATCGCGCGGTGTGCACGCGCGCGGAGGCAAGCGCGGCCTTTGCCGCCTTCACCAGCCCGGGCGTGGGGCAGGGGCCGGATGTGGGCGCGCGGATCGCCGGGGTGATGAGCTTCGTGCGTGGCGCCCGCCCGCCCGCGCAGGCGCGCTTTGACCTGCAGCGCCTGCGCGCTGCGGGAGTGCCCGCGCTGGTCGTATCGGGCGCCCACCATGAGGCGCTGAGCGTCGTCTCGGCGCGCCTTGCCGAGCAACTTGGCGCGCAGCTGCTCGAGCTGCCGGGCTGGGGTCACTCCCCGCAGCGCTCGCCGCAGTTCAACGGCGCGCTGGTGCGCTTTCTCGACGTAGTTGAGGCCGGCACGAGGATGGCCACTGCCGGGATGCGCTGAAGGTGAGACGGGCAGGCGGCGAGGCAGGGGGGTCGCAGGGGGAGCCGACGGCCTCCCCGCAGACGCTTGCGGTCGGGCGCGCCCGCGCGGCGTTGGACCTCGGCGCTGGTGCGCGTGGGCTTGCGATCGCGCTCTGCTGCCTTGCCGCCTTCATCGCCTTCCTGGACACGACCATCGTCAACATCGCCTTCCCCCAGATCGAGCGCGCCTTTGCGTCAAGCGCTGGCCTGAGCACCCTCTCCTGGGTGGTGAACGGCTACAACATCGTGATCGCGGCGCTGCTTGTGCCCGCGGGCAGGACCGCCGATCGGCTTGGGCGCAAGCGCTTCTTGATGGCGGGGCTGCTGCTGTTCGCGCTGGCCTCGGGAGCCTGCGCGGCGGCGCAGGGAGCCGCGCTCCTGATCGCGATGCGCTTCGTGCAGGCGCTTGGCGCGGCGGTGATCGTGCCCACCTCGCTGGCGCTGCTGCTGCCGCGCTTTGCGCTCCGGCGGCGCCTCTCGGCGGTGACGCTGTGGGGAGCGGCAAGCGCGCTTGGCGCCGGCATCGGCCCCTCGCTGGGCGGCGCCTTGGTCGATGCGTGGTCATGGCGGGCGGTGTTTCTTGTGAACGTGCCGCTTGCGCTGATCGCGGCGCTGCTTGCGGCGGGCGCGCTCGCGGAGGAAGAGGAGCCGGGGCCGCTGCCTGACCTGCTTGGGGGCGCGCTGCTGACGATCGCTCTTGGCGCCGTCGCGCTGGGGGTCGTGAAGGGCTCAGAATGGGGCTGGCTTGACGCGCGCACGCTTGGCGCGCTGATCGCCGGGGTCTTGCTGCTGTGCCTTGTCGCGCGGCGCTGTCTGCGCCACCCTGAGCCGGTGATCGAGCCGCGGCTGCTGGGGGCGGGCGGAGCGGCGCCAGGCAATGTCGCGACGCTGCTGTTGTCTGTCGCCCTGTATGCGACGATTCTCAACAATGTGCTCTTCCTGACCACGCTCTGGCGCTGGTCGGTGCTGCAGGCGGGACTCGCGATCAGCCCGGCGGCGCTGACGACCGCCCTCTTCGCGCGCCCGGCGGGGAGCATCGCGGAGCGCTTTGGCGTGCGGCGCGTGGCGATCCCGGGGACGATCATCTATGCGGCCGGCACGCTGCTCTTTGCCTGGGGTGCGGGGCGGACGCCCGACTTCCTCTCCCACTGGCTGCCGGGCGCGCTGCTGACGGGCATCGGCATGGGCCTCTCGCTGCCGGTGCTGGTGGGAGCGGTGCTGGTCAGCGCGCCGCTCCCCCAGCTTGCCACCGCGAGCGGCATCAACGCCTCGGTGCGCCAGGTGGGCAGCGTGCTGGGCGTCGCGCTTGTGGTCTCGATCCTCGCCGCCGCCGATGCCGGCGGCCGAGCGGGAGCGCAGCGGCTGCTTGAAGGCCACCGCAGCGCGTGGTATCTGGCCGCGGACTTCGCGCTTGCCGCGGGCGCGGTGGCGGCGCTGCTCACGCGCTCTCGGTGCGGGGGCGCCCGTCCGCCCGTGCCGGCTTAGGCTCAGACGAGCGCGGAGCGCACGAGCGCCCGCTCGGGGTCGATCGCCCAGCGGGCGGCAGCCTGGCGCAGCTCCTCATCGAGCTCCCAGCGGTCTGGCGCCTCCTCGCCGGAGTGCTCGGGGCTTGCCCCCTTCAGCGCCATGCAGCCGGTGTTGTCGCCGATCGCGCGCAGCGCTGCGATCTCATCGGCTGAGAGCGCGAGCGCGCCCGCCGCCTGCAGCGAGGCGAGCGCGGCGAGCTCCGCGCGCTTTGACTCGATCGCTCGCGCCTGCGCAGAGCGCTCCTGGATCAGCGTCGGCGCGACGCACGCGATCGGAGCTTGAGCGAGGTTGAAGGCGCAGGCAAGCTGCAGCGGGGTGAGGCCGTGGGCCTCCGCGATCGGGGCCATCTGCGCGATGCGCTGAAGCCCCTGCTCGACCCAGCCGGCGGGGCGGAAGGCGCGGTGGTCGCGCTCGCAGAAGCGCGCCTGCGCATCGATGTCGCCGAAGAAGAGCCCGCCGTAGTCGACGACACGGGTGATCAGCCTGACGCCGGCGGCACGTGCGGCGGGTAGCACCAGCTCTCCCGGCCAGGGCTCGAGCGGCGAGAAGATGATCATCGCCCAGTCGATCAGCTCTGAGAAGCGCTCGAGGCAGGCGATCAGATCGAGCGTGAAGCCGTTGGCCGGGCCGGGCGCGACGCCGAGCTTCTCGGTCAGGCCCAGCTCGCGCAGCTGCGCGAGCGCCTCCCAGACTGCGTCGGAGCGGTAGCCGCGGCGGTCGGGGTTGTGCAGCAGCAGCAGATCGAAGCGCTCTTGGCCGAGACGCTCGAGGCTTGCGCGCGCAGCGTGCTCGAGGTAGTCGCGGTAGCGCTCGGGCCCGCGCAGGCGCGGGTCGCTGAAGCGGGGGTAGCCCTTCGCTCCCGCGCGCGGCGCGCTGTAGAAGTCATGCCCGATCGCGCCCACCAGGCAGTAGCGCTCGCGCTCGCAGCCTGCGAGCGCGCGTCCAAGCAGCGCATCCGCCGCCCCCTCGCCGTAGACGTCGGCGCTGATCACGGTCGCGATCTGATCGTCGGGCACAAGCAGCGCGCTCAGGCGCTGCTCGGAGATCGCCTCGCCGAAGCGCATGAAGCGCCCGCCGCTCCAGGATCCAACTGCGCTGATGCTCGGGTCCATCGCAAGCTCAAGGGTATCGGCGGCTACAGCGGGCTGCGGCCGGAGGCAGCGCTAAGCGCCCGCGCGCGCAGCGCCGCCTCAAGTCGCTCCAGGGCATGGCGGAGCAGCTCAGACTCAGCCTGCGCGGACGCTGCGCCGGCGCTCTCGGTGCCGCTGAGCGCCGCGGAGGCGACGGGGGCGAGGGCGCCGCGCAGCTCCTCAAGCTCGCTGATGCGCTCGCGCAGGCCAGAGCGCTGCAGGCGCGGGCGGCCGCCGAGCGGGGATGCGGTCGGCAGCCGGCGAGCAGGCGCTTGCTGCAGGCGCTCTGCGGCAGGGGAGAGCTCGGCGAGCGCAGCGGCGAGGGCACGCTCGAGCAGGATCGCGCCAAGCGCAAAGCGCCCGCAGTCGAGGTCCGCCCGCGCGCGCAGCGCAAGCTCCTCGCAGAGCAGCGCCCGGGTGCGACCGGAGAGGATCGCCGCAAAGCGCTCCTGGGGCTCGGGCACGTGCCGCCGCCGGGCGACGCGCGCAAAGGGCGCCCGCTGCGCGTGCGCAGCGGGATCGGAGAGGCGGATCTCATGCGCCCTGGCGAGGCGGCCGTGCGCGAGCTCTTCGCCTGAGCCGTAGCCGGCGCGAGCCGCCTCGATGCGCGCCCATTCGGGCGGCGCGTGGAGGTGGGGGTCGGAGCTTGCGATGCGCGCTGCCGCGTGCACGCGCGCAAGCAGCTGCTGCAGGTGGGCGAGCTCCGCTGCGTGATCGAGTGCCTCCAGGCGCGCCTGCCCCTGCGCCTCCTCAGAGAGCGGGGGCGCGTCGATCAACGTCAGCCGCGTGCGTGCCTCGGCGTGCTCCTGGACGATCAGCACGTGCTCGATCTCGCCGCCTTCAGCGCCGCGCAGGACGTAGCGGCCGGGGGCCATCGGCGGGGCTCCGCGCAGCTCGAGCTGCAGGCAGTTGAACAGCATCCTTGCCATCGCTGCAAGGCTATGCTCTTTGGGTCGGCGCGGGGGCGCCGAGCGATCCTTGACCTTCAAGACAGCGTGCCGACCAACAAGCGAGCCACAGCAGCCAAGCAGGAGCGAGCGCCGCGCAGGAGCAGCGCGGGCGCCCGCAGCGCCCCGCGCAAGCGCGCTGCGGGCGCCGCCAAGGGCGCGGGCGAGGCGCAGCCCCAGCAGCCTGAGGCTGCAAGCGCGCAATCCTCCGCTTTCGACGACCTCTATGCGCAGGAGGGCGCGGATGCGTCCGCTGAGGGCCAGGCTGAGCGCCACCACGACAAGCTCGGGCGGGCGCTCTCAGAGCTCTTTGAGAACCCGCTGGTGTCGGGGGCGATCGGGCGGGCGCTCGGGGCGCGCGAGCGAGCGGCGCAGGCGCAGGAGCTGTGGATGGGCGCCCTCAACCTGCCCTCTGCCGCCGACATCGAACGGCTCACGCGGCGTGTGCGCGCGGTCTCGCAGCGCCTGGAGGGGGTCGAGGACGGCGTCTCGCGGATCGGCCACTCCTTCGTGCAGGCAAGCGGGCTTGAGCGTCGGCTGATCTCGCTTGAAGAGCGCCTGGGTGCGATCGAGGAGCGCCTGGGTGCGATCGACGATCACCTCGCCTCCTGCGAGGGGCCGCTGCGGGCGCTGCGCAGCGAGCTTGAGGGGCTGCGCGGTGGGGCGCGCTCTTCGCGCTCGGGCAACCCCTAGCGGGGGCGCAGCGCCGTGGCTTCGCTGACCCTCAGCGAGGTTGCCGCGGGGGCGGGCGTCTCGCCGGCCACCGTCAGGCGCTGGCGGCGCGCGGGGCTGATCCCGCTCGCGGACGGTGTCTGGACGCCGGCGGCGGCGGCGCACGTGCGGATGGTCGCGCGCATGCGCGAGCGCGGCCACTCGCTCGCCGAGATCAGACGCGCCGCGGAGTCCGGTCAGTTTGCGCCGGCCTTCATCGAGGAGCTGCTGCCCTCGGGAACGCCCAGCTACGACGTGCGGGCGGCGGCAGCGGCGACGGGGCTTGAGGAGGAGACGATCGAGCGCATCACGACTGCGCTCGGCGTCGGCGGGCTGCGCGCCGGCGAGCTGACGGCGGGGGATGTGGAGATGCTCCGCTACTACTCTGCGCTGCTGGGAGCGGGGATGCCGCTGGAGGCGATCCTGCAGCTGGCGCGCGTCTACGGTCAGGCCTTCGCCCAGATCGCGGATGCGGAGGTGCGCCTGGTCCACATCCATGTCCATGAACCGCTGATGCGCGAGGGCGTCCCGGCGCTGCAGATCGCCGAGCAGATGGAGGGGATGGCCGCCGCGACGCTGCCGCTGGCGGCGCCGATCATGGACTACCTGCACGGGCTCTACCTGCGCCACTTCATCGAAGAGGACCTGATCGGGCACATGGAGGGGGAGGTGCGTCGCGAGGGGCCGGAGCTTGGGCGGATGCGGGTGGCGCTTGCCTTTGCCGACCTGGCCGGCTACACCCGCCTGACCGAGGAGCGCGGCGAGCAGGCGGCGGTGCGCGCGGTGGAGCGCTTCGTGGAGGCTGTGCAGCGCACGCTGCCGGTGGGCGCGCGCATCATCAAGCACCTCGGCGACGGGGTGATGATCGTCGCCGCCGACCCGGTTGCGCTGTGCGGGTGGGCGGTGGACTTCCTGGAGCAGATCCCGGCGGGGGTGCCGCCGCCGCGAATCGGCGTGCACTGCGGCGAGGTGCTCTACCGCGACGGCGACTACTTCGGCCGCGACGTCAATCAGGTGGCGCGCGTGGTGGCGCGCGCCGGTCCGGGCGAGGTGCTGGTGACAGGCGCGGTCGTCGATGCCGCACGCGGCTCGACGGGCATCCGCTTCCACCCGCTTGGCCCGGTCGGGCTGAAGGGCTTTGCGCAGCCGACCGAGCTCTTCCGCGCGAGCATGCCGGAGGGCTGATGGCGGAGGTGCTCGGCGAGGTATCGGAGGCGCTTGCGCGCGCCGGCCTGCGCGCCGGCGCGCCGCCGCTGGTGGTGATGATCTCCGGCGGGCGCGACTCGGTGTGCCTGCTCGATGCGCTCGCGCGCTCCGGCTGCGCCGCGCGCATGCACGCGCTGCACGTCAACTACGGCCTGCGCGGGTCCGAATGCGAGGAGGACGAGCGCCTCTGCGTGGAGCTCTGCGCGCAGCGCGCGGTGCCGATCACCGTCGCCTGCGCGCCGCAGGCGCCGGCGCGCGGCAACCTGCAGGCCTGGGCGCGCGAGTGCCGCTACCGCGAGGCGGCGGCGCTCGCCGAGGCGCTGGGCGAGGGAGCCCTGATCGTGACCGCGCACACCGCAAGCGACCAGGTCGAGACGATCCTCTATCGCCTTGCCGCCTCGCCCGGACGCCGGGCGCTGCTGGGAATGCCCGCGCGCGAGGGCACGCTCGTGCGCCCCCTGCTCTCCTTGACCAGGGAGCAGACGACCGCCTACTGCCGCGCGCGGGGGCTGCGCTGGCGGGAGGACCCAAGCAACGCGGCCGATCGCTTTGCGCGCAGCCGTGCACGCCAGGCGCTGCTGCCGGCCTTCCGCTCGCTGCATCCGGCCGCCGAGCGCAACCTCCTGCGCAGCGCGGCGCTGCTGCGCGCCGAGTCCGAGGTCCTCGAGCAGCTCGTCGAGCAGGAGCTTGGCGGCGGCGAGACGATCGCGATCGAGCGCCTGCGCGCCCTGCCGCGCCCGCTTGCGCGGCTGGTGCTGATCGAGCTTGCCGAGCGCGTCACGGGGGGCTTCGTGCCGCAGGCGGGCGAGCGCCTCGATGAGCTGATCGCACTGGGCGAGCGCCGCCGCTCGGGCGCTCCCAGGCGCCGGCAGCTGCACCTCGGCGGCGGCGCGGGCGCTGTGATCGAGGAGGGCACGCTGCGCATGGTGGCGCTCAGACGCCGCAGGGGCGGCAGGGTAGACTGCGGGCTCGTGGTGGGTGGCAGCGACGCCGAGCAGGGGAGCGTGTAGATGCAGCGAGATGGCCAGATCGGAGCGGCTGAGGTCGGGCGCACGCTCGTCGATGCTCCCCAGCTGCGCGCGCGGGTGCGCGAGCTGGGGCAGGAGATCGCGCGCGACTATGCCGGCTCCTCCTCGCTGCTCTTGGTCGGCGTGCTGAAGGGCGCCGTGCTCTTCCTGGCCGACCTGATGCGCGCGATCGAGATGCCGGTGGAGGTCGACTTCATGGCCGTGGCCTCCTACGGCTCGGCGACGGACTCCTCCGGGGTGGTGCGGATCCTGAAGGACCTCGACACGCCGATCTCCGGGCGCGACGTGCTGATCGTCGAGGACATCGTGAACTCCGGGTTGACGCTGAAGTACCTGCTGCGCAACCTCGGCTCGCGCGAGCCCGCGTCGCTCGGCGTCTGCGCGCTGCTCGCCAAGCCCGCGTGCAGGCGCTCGGAGCTCTCGATCCGCTACGTCGGCTTCGAGATCCCTGACACCTTTGCGGTCGGCTACGGCCTGGACCACTCCGAGCGCTACCGCAACCTCCCCTACATCGCTGCAATTGCAGAGGATTGAGGCGATCCGGCGCCGATCGCGCAGGTCGTGGCGCGCTCCGGCGTGCGAGCGCCGCCGTGGTAGCCTGCTACACAGTGCAAAGTCGCCGATGACCTGTGAAGAGCCGCGCAGGGCGTGCCCGGCCAGGGCCGCCCGAGGGCACGCAGCAGGTGGGTCTTGAGGTTGCCAATGAGTCGCTTTTTGAAGAACGCCGCGCTACCGATCCTGATCGTTGTGATCGTCGCGTTCTTCTTCACGCGCCTGCTGGCGCCGAGCGCGCCGGCGCCCCGGCACACCTACCAGACGCTGATCACCGAAGAACTGCCCCAGGGGCGGGTCGCGCAGGTCGTCTTCAAGCCGAAGGGCAACGTGCTCGCGGTGACGCTGACCAACCACGAATCCTACGAAGTCGGCTACGTCGACTACACGGTGCCGGAACTGCTGAAGGAACTGCGCAAGGACCACGTCAGCTTCAACGTCGAAACGGACAAGAGCAACGTGCTGCTCTCGCTGCTTGAGTACATCATCCCCTTCGTGCTCTTCCTGGTCTTCTGGATCTTCCTGATGAACCAGGTCCAGGGGGGCGGCGCGAAGGTGATGTCATTCGGCAAGTCGCGCGCCAAGCGCCTCTCGGCGGACTCGCCGAAGATCACCTTCCGTGACGTTGCGGGGGTCGATGAGGCGGTGGAGGAGCTGCAGGAGATCAAGGAATTCCTCGAGAACCCGAAGAAGTTCCAGGCGCTGGGCGCTCGGATTCCGACGGGCGTGCTCCTCTACGGGCCGCCCGGGACGGGCAAGACGCTGCTTGCGCGCGCGGTGGCGGGCGAGGCGGGCGTGCCCTTCTTCTCGATCTCCGGCTCGGACTTCGTGGAGATGTTCGTGGGGGTCGGCGCCTCGCGCGTGCGCGACCTCTTCGAGCAGGCCAAGCAGAGCTCGCCGTGCATCATCTTCATGGACGAGATCGACGCGGTCGGGCGCCATCGCGGCGCGGGCCTGGGCGGCGGCCACGACGAGCGCGAGCAGACCTTGAACCAGCTGCTCGTGGAGATGGACGGCTTTGAGGCGAAGGACAACATCATCATGATCGCCGCCACCAACCGCCCGGACATCCTCGACCCGGCGCTGCTGCGGCCGGGGCGCTTCGATCGCCAGATCGCGGTCGATCGCCCGGACCGCAAGGGGAGGGTGAAGATCCTGGAAGTGCACACGCGCGGCAAGCCGCTGGGGCGCGACATCGACATCGACGCGCTCGCGGCCCAGACGCCGGGCTTCACCGGCGCGGACCTGGCGAACCTGATCAACGAGGCGGCGCTGCTGGCGGCGCGCACGGGGCGGCGCGAAATCACCCAGATCGAGCTCGAGGAGGGGATCATGCGCGTGATCGCCGGCCCGGAGCGCAAGACGCGGGTGATGAGCGAGAAGGAGCGCCTGATCACCGCCTACCACGAGATGGGCCACGCGATCGTCGGCCACTACCTGGAGAACGCCGACCCGGTGCACAAGATCTCTGTGATCTCGCGCGGGCAGGCGCTCGGCTACACGATCTCCCTGCCCAGCGAAGATCGCTTTCTGACGACCCGCTCGGAGCTCAACGACACGATGGCGATGACGCTAGGCGGGCGCGCGGCCGAGGAGATCGTCTTCGGCGAAGTCACCTCGGGCGCCTCGAACGACCTTGAAAAGGTCACCCAGACCGCAAAGCAGATGGTGATGCGCTTCGGCATGAGCGAGCGCCTGGGGCCGCGGGTCTTCGGCCATGACCACAGCCAGCCCTTCCTCGGGCGCGAGTTCTCGACGGAGCCTGACTACTCCGATGAGATCGCACGCGAGATCGACGATGAAGTGCGCTCGATCGTGGAAGCCGCACACAAGCGCGCGCTGGACATCCTCTCCGAGCACCGCGCCGATCTGGACCGCATCTCCGAGATCCTGGTGCGCCGCGAGACGATCGAGCGCGACGAGTTCGAGTCCCTGCTTGCGGGCCGCAGCGAGGAGGAGGTCTTCGGCAGCGAGGAGCCCGCGGGCAGCGCGCCGCTGCCGGCGCCGCCGGAGCGCGCGCCGCGCAGGCGCGAGCGCGACCTGCCGCGCACCCTGCCGCGTCCGGGCCTGGCGGGCGGGGCGGCTGAAAGCTAGCCGCGCCCGCAGCCGAGGGCGCTCCTCGGCTCAAGCTGCGACGGGGGCGCTGCGTATCCTTGGCGGCGATGCCGAGACTGCTTGGTTCCCGCGCTGCTGAGGCGCAAGGAGCGGGTATGGAGCGCCGCGCGAGGTCATTGTGGGCGGAGCGCCCCGGCTGCAAGCGTGAAACCCGGTCCTCGGCTATAATCTATATATTGCTCCCCGCCGACCGGTCGCCAGACCGCTCTGGCGGGGAACCTTAATTAGGCGTGTCTGTCGGGCTGCCCAGGATTGCCGTCTTCATTGACTGGCAGAACGTCTACAAGACGACGGCGCGCGAAGCCTTCGACCTCACTTCATCTCCCAACGAGCGGGGAAACTTCGCTCCATTGAAGCTTGCTCGCATTCTGGCTGCGGGCAATGGGCGCGGCAAGGATGCCAGGCTGCTGCGCGTTGAGATTCACCGCGGCCTGCCAAGCTCCAGGTGGGATCCGGTGGGCTTCGGTGCGAATCGTCGGCAGGCCGCAGCGTGGCGCCGTGAAGCTGGCGACACGATCGTGCCTCGCCAGCGTCCTCTACGCTACCTTCGGGGGAGTGCACAACCAGGGAGGCCGGTCGAGAAGGGCATCGACGTCGCGCTGGCGCTTGGAGTCGTTGAGGCGCTTCTAACGAACGTCATAGATGTGGCGGTGCTCTTCACCCACGATTCGGATCTTCGACCGGCTGTCGAGATGATCGCGCGACTGAGGGGAGCGAATCGGATCGAGACGGCAAGTTGGTCCAGTCGCAGCTTCTCTCGGCGCCTTGGCAAGGTAGATGGTGTGCATCACCATACGATCAGCCGCAGGGTATTCGAAATGGTTGAGACGCCGGTGAACTATGCGCACGTCCAAAACGTCTAGCCGACCTTCTCTGACGCTCGCAAAAGCCGGCCGGCCGGGCGCGAGTTACACCGGCGGGATCCCGGTCACATTCCTACCGATCGTGACCGACTGCGACACGATCGTGCCCCGCCCCTGTTGCACAGGCCTGCTAAACACCCCGCGGTGAGGGTCACTCCGGGCAGAGGCGGCGAGGCGGAGCGCCGTGCGCAGAGCGCGAGCGAGGCCTTTGAGGAGGCGACGGGCGCGCGCTTGATGGGCATCGTCAACGCGACGCCCGACTCCTTCTCCGACGGCGGGCGCTATCTGGACCCGGCGGCGGCGATCGCTCACGGCCTTGAGCTCGCGCAGGAGGGCGCTGCGATCATCGACGTGGGCGGCGAATCGACGCGGCCGGGCGCGCAGCCGGTGAGCGAGTCTGAGGAGTGCGCGCGCGTGCTGCCCGTGATCGAGGGGCTGGTGGCGGCGGGGGTGCCGGCACAGCTGTCGATCGACACCTGCAAGGCGGGCGTTGCGCGCCGCGCGCTGGCCGCGGGCGCGACCTTCGTCAACGACGTCAGCGCGCTGCGCGCCGATCCGCAGATGGCCGCCTGCGTCGCGGAGAGCGGCGCGGAATGCTGCCTGATGCACATGCGCGGGCGCCCGCGCACGATGCAGCGCGACCCCCGCTATGGCGACGTTGTCGCGGAGGTCAAGCGCTTTCTGGCCGAGCGCCTCGAGCTTGCGCTTGCAGCGGGGATCGCCGAGCGGCGGATCGTGCTCGACCCGGGGATCGGCTTCGGCAAGACGGTCGCCCACAACCTCGCGCTGCTGGCGCGCCTTGATGAGCTTGCGACGCTCGGGCGCCCGCTGCTGATCGGCGTTTCGCGCAAGTCCTTCATCGGCGCGATCGGCGCGGCGGCGAGCGGGAGCGAGGAGCCGCTGGCCGTCGATCGACGCCTGGCGGGCACGATCGCCGCCAACGTGCTTGCCTACGAGCGCGGCGCGCGCATCTTCCGCGTTCACGACATCGCGCCGGCGCGCGACGCGCTGGCGCTTGCCGCTGCTACGTTGGCGGGCGATGAGTAGCAAGCGCACAGCGTCTGCGCCCGCAGCGCAGGGGGCGCGGGCTCCGCAGGCCCAGGAGCAGGAGCCGCCGCCTCCGCACCGGCCGCCGCCCGGACCGCCCGGCCACGGCCGCCATGAGCTGCCGGGGCGAGCGGAGCCCTCGGAGCGCTTCGACATCGAGGAGGAAGAGGAGGAGTACGAGGGCGAGGAGCTCGATGACGAGGAGGATGAAGAGGAGAGCGAGTCGGTGACGGTCGAGATCAGCGGCCTCTCCCTCTACACCCGCCACGGCACCAGCGAGGCCGAGCGCGAGGTCGGGCAGCGGCTGGTGATCGACCTGCGCTTGGACCTCGGCCGCTGCGCTGCGACCGCGACCGATGAGCTCGAGGACACCGTCGACTACGCGGAGGTCTGCCAGCTGGTGGCGCTGATCGCCCAGCAGCGCTCCTACCGCACGCTCGAGCGCCTCTGCGCGCGCATCGCCGAGCGCCTGCTCGACGACTACGAGATCGAGGGCGTTTGGGTCAAGGCGATGAAGCCCGAGCCGCCGATCACGCTGCCGGTCGACGGCGTCTCGGTCGAGCTCTGGCGTGAGTCGATCTAGCCCGCCTGAGGACGGGCGCCCAGAGCGCTCGCGCGCCGCCCTGCTCTCGCTGGGCAGCAACATCGGATCTCGGCGCGCAAACCTGCGCGCGGCGCTTGAGCGCCTCGCCGCGGCGGATCTTGTGATCGAGCGCTGCTCTGCGCTCTACGACACCGACCCGGTCGGCGAGATCACCGATCAGCGCTCCTTCCTGAACATGTGCGTGCTTGCGCGCACGCAGCTGCCCGCGGCGCAGCTGCTTGCCCGCTGCAAGGCGATCGAGCTTGCGCTCGGGCGCGACCCGGACGCTCCCCGCCACGCTCCCCGCCCCGTGGACATCGACATCCTGCTGCTGGGCTCAGAGCGCCACCGCGACGAGCGCCTGCAGATCCCCCATCCGGCGCTGCTTGAGCGCCGCTTCTACCTGATCCCGGCGCTTGAGATCGACTTTGAGCTTGCCACGCCCGCCGGAGAGCGCCTTGCCGATGCGCTGGCGCTGCTGCCGGTTGAGGAGGGGGTGCGCTTCGCCTATCCCGCCAGCGCGGTGATCGGCGCGCAGGCGCGATAATCACGCCGTGCTCTTGGCGGTCGATGTCGGCAACACCCAGACCCATTTCGGGGCCTTTCGCGAGCGCGCGCTGATCGAGCACTGGCGGCTTGCGACCGTCCGCGAGTCAACCGCCGATGAGCTCGGCTCGGCGCTCTCCTCGCTGCTTGCCCTGCGCGGGCTCTCCTTCGCCGATCTCGACGGCTCGGTGATCTCAGCGACTGTTCCTGCGCTTGCGCCCCAGTGGCGGGAGATGGCGGAGCGCTACCTCGGCCACGAGCCGCTGGTGGTCGGTCCGGGGATCAGGACGGGGATGGCGATCCGCTACGACAACCCGCGCGAGATCGGGCCCGATCGGCTGGTTGGGGCGGTGGCCGCCTACGAGCGCTTCAAGGGCGCGTGCATCGTCGTCGACTTCGGCACCGCGATCACCTTCGACCCGGTCTCCGCGCAGGGCGAGTACCTGGGCGGGATCATCATGCCCGGCCTTGAGATCGCGCTGGAAGCGCTCACCGAGCGCGCTGCGGCGCTGCCGAAGGTTGACATCACGATCGCGCCGCGGGCGCTGATCGGCAAGTCGACGATCGAGGCGATCCGCTCGGGCATGATCTACGGCTTCGCGGGCGCGGTTGACTCCGTGATCGGGCGCCTGCGCGCAGAGCTTGGCAGCGGCGCGCGGAGCATCGCGACGGGCGGCCTCGCGCAGGCGATCGCCCCCTTTGCTAGCAGCCTGGAAGAGGTTGACGACCTCTTGATCTTGGAGGGGCTGCGGCTGCTCTTTGAGCGCAACAGCGAGCAGCCCTGAGCGAGCGCGCCGGCTAGCCTCTGTGAGGATGCAGGCAACCGCTCAGAGCACGCTGCCCTCGCTGCAGGAGCCCTTCTCGATCGGCTCGGTGCGGATCCCCAATCGCCTGGTGCTGGCGCCGCTGGCGGGCATCGGCAACTGGTTTGTGCGCTGGCAGGCCAAGCGCTACGGCGCCGGCCTCGCGGTCTCGGAGATGGTCTCAAGCCACGCGATCGCCTATCGCAACCGCCGCACGCTGGCGGAGCTGCTGCGCATCGAGGAGCGCGAGCGCTGCGGCGGGCCGGTCTCGATCCAGCTCTTCGGCGCCGATCCGCAGGTCATGCGCAGCGCCGCCCGCGCGGCGGCGGGCGCGGGCGCCGACCTGATCGACCTGAACATGGGCTGCCCGGTGCCGAAGGTCTGTCGCAGCGGCGCGGGCGCGGCGCTGCTTGAGGACCCCGAGCGGGCGATCGCGCTGGTGGCGGCCGCGCGTGAGGGCAGCTGCCTGCCGGTGACCGTGAAGCTGCGCTGCGGTCGGCGCGCGGGCGAGCGCGGCGGCGTGGAGCTTGCGCTGCGGCTGGTGCGCGAGGGTGGCGCGGCGGCGGTCGCGCTGCACCCGCGGCCGGCGAGCGCGCGCCATGCGGGCGCTCCCGACTACGCGCTGGCCGCGGAGCTTGCGGCGCAGCTCGACGTGCCGGTGATCCTGAGCGGCGGCATGCGCAGCGCCGAGCAGATCCGCGCCGTCTTTGCGCAGACGGGGGTTGCCGCGGTGATGCTCGCGCGCGGGAGCCTCGGCAACCCGTGGCTGTTTGCGCAGCTGGCGGGCAAAGAGCAGGGGCCGCCGAGCGCCGAGGCGGTGCTCGAGGAGCTCTCCTGGGTGATCGCGCGCGCGCAGGAGCACCTCGGCGCAGAGCGCGCGTGTCGCTACCTGCGCAAGCACTATCCCTGGTATGTGGCGCGCCTGGGGCTCGCCAAGGCGCAGGCGCGCGCACTGCTTGCGCGCCTGCAGCGGGCGGCCACGCTGGAGCAGGCGTGGGCGCTGCTTGCGCAGGGCGCGCACATGCGCGCGGATCCATAGCGGACGGGCGCTATACTCCTGCGCTCGCCCGGCGCAGCGCGCGCCCGATCGCCCCGTCAAGAGCGGGGCGTCGTGCATCTAGGCGCACCTGCGAGCGGGCGCTTGTTGCGCAACGTGACCAACGAGGTAGCGATATGCCAAAGGACCTGATCCTCACCCCCGACGGACTTGAGAAGCTCAAGGAGGAGCTCGAGCTGCTGCAGACCGAGCGGCGACGCGAGGTGGCCGCGCGCATCAAGGAGGCGCGCGAATTCGGCGACATCTCCGAGAACTCGGAGTACAACGACGCCAAGAACGAACAGGCGATGCTCGAGACGCGCATCGCGCAGCTGGAAGAGAAGCTGCGGATGGCGACGGTGATCGATGTCGAGGAGATCTCGACCGACGTCGTCCAGGTCGGCTCGATCGTCCACGTCAAGGACGAAAAGACCGGAAAGTCGGCGAAGTACACGATCGTGGGCTCCGCGGAGGCAAAGCCGGAGGAGAGCAAGCTCTCCAACGAGTCGCCCGTCGGCCGCGCCCTGCTCGGGCGTCGCCGCAACGAGGTGGTCGCGGTGCAGGTGCCGCGCGGGCCGGCGCGCAAGCTGAAGATCACCAAGATCGACACCGCCTACAAGTAGAGGCCTGGGGATGGCGGCCCCCGAGCACGGGCGGCGGATCGAGGAGCTGATCGCCGAGCGGCGCGCGAAGGTGGAGCGCCTGCGCGAGGAGGGCCACTTCCCCTACTCCTACCCGGGCACGACCGCGGTTGCGCAGCTCGCAGAGCGCTTCGCCTCGCTGGCCCCCGGGGAGGAGTCCGGCGAGCACGCGCTGGTGGCCGGGAGGCTGCACGCCCGCCGCGAGCAGGGGCGGATCGCCTTCCTCGACCTGCTCGAGCGCAGCGGGACGATCCAGCTCTACGCCCGCCGCGACGTGCTCGGCCCGGAGCGCTTTGCAAGCCTCCTGGCGCTCGATCTGGGCGACCTGGTGGGCGCGGAGGGCTACGTGGTCCGCAGCCGTCGGGGCGAGCTCTCGCTGGCGCTCACGGACTTCAAGGTGCTTGCCAAGGCGCTGCGCCCGCCGCCGGACAAGCATGCTGGGATCACGGACGTGGAGCTGCGCCACCGCCGGCGTGAGCTTGACCTGATGGCAAGCGCGGAGGTGCGCGCGCGCTTTGCGGCACGGGCGCGGATCATCGCCGCGGTGCGCGCCTATCTCGATGGCGAGCGCTTCATCGAGGTCGAGACGCCCGTGCTGCAGCCCCTCTACGGCGGCGCGCTGGCGCGCCCGTTCGTGACCCACCACAACGAGCTTGGCCGCGACCTCTACCTGCGCATCGCGACGGAGCTCTACCTCAAGCGCCTGATCGTGGGCGGGCTGGAGCGCGTCTATGAGCTGGGCAAGGACTTCCGCAACGAGGGCGTCTCGCACAAGCACAACCCGGAGTTCACGATGGTCGAGTGGTATGAGGCCTACGCCGACTACCGCGATGGGGCGGCGCGCCTGGAAGCGGTCGTGCGCGCGGCGGCAGCTGCTGTCGGCGGCGGCGCCGCTGAGCGCTTCGCGGGCCCCTGGCGGCGGCTGACCTTCGAGCAGGCGATCGCCGAGCACACCGGCATCGAGACCACGCGCTTCACCGACGTGGCCGCGCTGCGCGCGGAGATCGAGCGCCGCGGCCTGGCGGTGGGCAGCCACGAGCAGAGCTACGGCGCGCTGCTCGACGCGCTGCTCTCTTCCCACGTGGAGCCGAAGCTGATCGAGCCGACGCTGATCTTCGACTACCCGATCGAGATCTCCCCGTTTGCGCGCGTGCACCGCGACGATCCGCGCCTGGCGGAGCGCTGGGAGGCCTTCGTGGACGGGATCGAGATCGCAAACGCCTTCTCCGAGCTCCAGGACGCCGATCTTCAGCGCGAGCGCTTTGAAGCGCTTGCGGCCGCCCGCGAGCGCTCGCGGGAGCAGCGGGGAGGCATGGGCGGCGCGCAAGAGGAGGAGTCCACGGTGCCCTTCGACGCGGAGTACATCGCTGCGCTTGAGCAGGGGATGCCGCCGACCGCGGGCGTGGGCCTCGGCATCGACCGCCTCGTGATGGCGCTGACCGGAGCGCGCACGATCCGTGAGGTGATCCTCTTCCCGGCGCTGCGCCCGCGCGCGTGAGCGGGGGTGCCGGCAGCTGCAGAGCGCGCAGGGGCTCCTGGTAAACTTGCGTTGAGAGGTTGCCGATGAAGCCTGGGAACCCACTTCGAGGCTATTGCCAAGAAGTTGGGATGACCGGGTGATTGATGATCCCGGATCGACCGATAACCGGAAGAGAACCTATCAGCCGAACCAGCTTATAGCCTGAGGCACCAGAGGACATAGACCAAGTACCGCATCAGCCCGGCTGCATGCGGCGCCAGGAGAGCGGCTCCAGGCGTCGAAGCGGACAGGCAGGAAGGAAGCACTAGAGATGTTTGAGCGATTTACAGAGCGGGCCCGCCAGGTGGTCGTCCTCGCCCAGGAAGAGGCCAGGACCCTCAAGCACAACTACATCGGCACCGAGCACATCCTGCTGGGGCTGCTGCGCGAGGAGGAGGGCCTGGCCGCGCGCGTGCTCGAGAGCCTGGACATCACGGTCGAGCGCGTCCGCGCCCAGGTGGTGCGGATCGTCGGCTCCGGCGAGGAGGTGACCTCCGGCCAGATCCCCTTCACCCCGCGCGCGAAGAAGGTGCTGGAGCTGGCGCTGCGCGAGGCGCTCTCGCTCGGCCACAACTACATCGGCACCGAGCACATCCTGCTCGGGCTGGTGCGCGAGAACGAGGGCGTCGCCGCGCGCATCCTGGTGGACTTCGACGCCGACTCGGAGAAGATCCGCAACGAGGTCATCCGCATGCTCTCGGGCCCCTCCGGCCGTCGCCAGGCGGCGGGCGCGGGCGCCGGCTCGGGCGGCGGCGAGGGCAAGAAGTCCTCGCGTCTGCTCGATCAGTTCGGGCGCAACCTCACCAAGCTCGCCTCGGAGGGCAAGCTCGACCCGGTGGTCGGGCGCGAGACGGAGATCGAGCGCATCATGCAGATCCTCTCGCGGCGCACGAAGAACAACCCGGTGCTGGTGGGCGAGCCGGGCGTGGGCAAGACCGCGGTCGTCGAGGGTCTTGCGCAGCGGATCACAAGCGGCGAAGTGCCCGAGCTGCTCAAGCAGAAGCAGATCTACACACTCGACCTGGCGGCGCTGGTCGCCGGCTCGAAGTACCGCGGCGAGTTCGAGGAGCGCCTGAAGAAGGTGATGAAGGAGATCACCCAGCGCGGCGACATCATCCTCTTCATCGACGAGCTGCACAACCTCGTCGGCGCGGGCGCGGCGGAGGGCGCGATCGACGCCGCCTCGATCCTGAAGCCCGCGCTGGCGCGCGGCGAACTGCAGACGATCGGCGCAACGACGCTCGATGAGTACCGCAAGTACCTGGAGCGCGACTCCGCGCTGGAGCGGCGCTTCCAGCAGATCCGCGTCGAGGAGCCCTCGACGGAGCAGTCGGTGGAGATCCTGAAGGGGCTGCGCGATCGCTACGAAGCCCACCACAAGGTCGAGATCTCCGACGAGGCGCTCGAGGCTGCTGCGGAGCTTGCCGACCGCTACATCTCCGACCGCTTCCTGCCCGACAAGGCGATCGACCTGATCGACGAGGCTGCCTCGCGCAAGCGCATCAAGTCGATGTCGATGCCGCCGCCGAACATGGAGCTGGAGGAGGAGATCGAGACCACGCGCCGCCAGAAGGAGTCGGCGATCGAGGCGCAGGAGTTCGAGCGCGCCGCGGCGCTGCGCGACAAGGAGCGCAAGCTGACGAACAAGAAGCGTCAGGCCGAAGAAGAATGGCACGCGGGCGTCTCCAAGGAGCGCCCGGTGATCGGCGAGGAGGACATCGCCGACATCGTCTCGATGTGGACCGGCATCCCGGTCTTCAAGCTGACCGAGGCCGAGACGCAGAAGCTGATGCGCATGGAGGACGAGCTCCACAAGCGCGTGATCGGCCAGCACCCCGCGATCGAGGTCGTCTCGAAGGCGATCCGCCGCTCGCGCGCGGGCCTGAAGGACCCCAAGCGCCCGACCGGCTCCTTCATCTTCCTCGGCCCCTCGGGCGTGGGCAAGACGGAGCTGGCGCGCACGCTCGCGGAGTTCCTCTTCGGCGACGAGGACGCGATGGTCCGCATCGACATGTCCGAGTACATGGAGAAGCACGCGGTCTCGCGGCTGGTGGGCTCGCCGCCGGGCTATGTCGGCTACGACGAGGGCGGCCAGCTGACGGAGGCTGTGCGGCGCAAGCCCTACTGCGTGCTGCTCTTGGACGAGATCGAGAAGGCCCACCCGGACGTCTTCAACATCCTCCTGCAGATCTTGGAGGACGGGCGCCTGACGGACGCCCAGGGGCGCACGGTGGACTTCCGCCACGCGATCGTGATCATGACCTCGAACATCGGCGCAGCTGAGATCGCGCGCAACACCCCGCTGGGCTTCGCTGTGACCGACGACGAGACCGGCTTGACCTATGACGACATGAAGGAGCGGATCATGGGCGAGCTGAAGAAGGTCTTCCGCCCGGAGTTCCTGAACCGCATCGATGACGTGATCGTCTTCCACAAGCTGCAGAAGGAGGAGATCAAGGAAATCGTCGAGCTGCTGCTGCTGCGCATCCGCGAGTCGATGGCCGAGCGCGAGCTGCAGCTGGAGCTGACCGACCCGACCAAGGAAATGCTGGTCGAGAAGGGCTGGGACCCGGCGATGGGGGCGCGGCCGCTGCGTCGCGCGATCCAGCGCTACGTCGAGGACCCGCTGGCGGACTTCGTGCTGCGCGAAGAGATCACGCCGGGCGCGACGGTGGTGGTGGAGCCCCCCGAGGAGGGCACCGACGACCACATGCGCCTGACGCTCGTCAAGCCCAAGCAGCCGAAGAAGACGCCGGTCGGCGTCGGCGCCGCCGCCGATCAGGGCGAGGCCGGCGCGGAGGCGACCGTTGACGGCCCAGGCGCGCAGCCCTCGGCGGACGGCGCGCCCGCGCCGGGGCTGCCGGAGGTTGCCGAGGAGCCCGCGGAGGGCGAGCGGCCGGCCAAGCGCAGCGCCAGGCCGCGCACCGAGCAGCCCGAGGGCGGGGACTAGGTAGCGCTGGGCTGCCGCGGCGCCTAAGCGAGCGGGTTTTCCCAGCGCAGCTCGGCGAAGCGTGCGAAGTCCCCGTCGGTGCTGCAGAGGGTGAGCCCGTGCTCGATCGCCAGCGCGGCAAGGTGGGCATCGGGCAGCAGATCTGCATTTACTCCGTCGTGCAGCAGCGCGCCGAGCACGGCGTGGTGGCGCTCTGTCGGTATGGGGATCCAGGCTGCTCTGACGGCAAGCCAGCTTGAGATCTCCCGCCAGGCATCGCTCGTGCGCGCCGGGGGGTCAAAGATGCGGGGATTTGTCACAATGCGCAGATAGGCGATCAGCGACTGCCAGGGCAGACCCACGCGCGCGCTGCCGTTCAGCCGCTCCTGCAGCCACGCGCGCGCCGCGCGGTGCTCGGGCAGCTGGGCGACAGAGGCGTAGATCAGCAGGTTTGCGTCAACGAGGATCAGCGGTGGCCCTCACCCTCGCTCAGGGCAATCACCGCGGCGATGTCGTCGAAGCTGCGCAGCAGCGGCCGGCCGACCGCAAGCGGCTCGATGCGTACTTGCCGGTCCTCATCGTGCTCACCCTCCAGATGGAGCAGCCCGGCGCGCAGGAGGTCGTTGACCTCCTGCTTGAAGGTGTGTCCAAGCGCCCGGCGGCGGCGCTCGATCGCCACCCTCAGGTCCTCGTCGATCGTCAGGGTCGTCCGCACGCATCACATCATAGCCGCGTTGATGTGCTGATGCCTGACACAGCGGCAGCAGGCCAGGTGCAGCGCCGCCCCTGCCGAGCGGCCCCGGGGCGAGCAGCTGCGGCTGGCGCACGGCCGGCGCCTGCAGGATCTGCGCCACCTCGCTCCCGCAACCACAAGCTCCGGCTCGAAGCGGCTGGGACGCCCGCAGGAGTCATCGTCGAGCCGCAAGGGGCTGCGCGCCGGAGGCTCGCCGGCGGCGACGGCCTGGAATGAGCGCGCGAGGAGCAGCCGCGCGTCGGCAAGAGCGTCGAGCACGTTTGACCTGTCCGAGGCGTTCGGGCCGTATAGCGCAGCGGCGGGCAGCACTCGTGTTGGCGCGGAGCGGCCCGCGGCTGGGATCTCGCGCACGAACTCACGCTCGGCGAGCGCGGTTGCCGCCAGCGAGAGCTCGAAGGAGTCGCGGAATGAGCGGACGTTCTCTGCGTGGAATGCAACCAGCGCTGTCGGAGCAGATGTGGATCGATCCGGCTTCGAAGGCTTGGATTTGCAGCGTCCCTGCATAAAGCATTCTATATTCGTCTGTACTCTGGAGCACAAGAGCTTTTGCAATCAGGTTGCGCCCGCGCAGTGGCTCCTGAGGGGCTGCCCGAGGTGACCGAGCCCTGCGCGCAGAGCAAGCGCGCCGCCCGCCCGCGTTCCGAGCAGCCCGAGGAGGGCCATTAGCGCCACCGCGGCGCCCTGGCGCCTGCGGATGGCGTAGAATCTGAGGTCGTGCCTGCACGACCCGGTGAAGAGAACGACAGCGCGATCCGCACCGAACCGGGTCTGGTGAGGGCCCTTGAGATGGTCGCGCCCGGCACCGCGCTGCGCGAGGGCCTCGAGAACATCCTCAACGCCCGCACGGGCGCGCTGATCGTGATCGGCGACCCCGAGGAGCTCTCCTTCCTCTATTCGGGCGGCGTCAAGCTCGACATCGACTACACCCCCGGCCTGCTCTTCCAGGTGGCGAAGATGGACGGGGCGATCATCCTCAACCAGAACGCCACCAAGATCGCGATGGCAAACGTCCAGCTGATGCCCGACCCGACGATCCTCTCGATGGAAACGGGCACCCGCCACCGCACCGCCGAGCGCGTGGCCAAGCAGACGGGAGCGCTCGTGGTCGCGATCTCCCAGCGAAGGGAGGTGATCACCCTCTACGTCCAGGACAACCGCTACGTGCTGGAGGACATAACGGTCGTGCTGGCCAAGGCAAACCAGGCGCTGGCGACGCTCGAGAAGTACCGCTCGCGCCTGGACCAGGTCTCCACGAGACTGACCGCGCTGGAGTTCGAAGGCGGCGCGACGCTGCACGACGTGCTGAGCGTCCTGCAGCGCGCCGAGCTTGTGACGCGGATGGCGGTGGAGATCGAGCGCCACATCGTCGAGCTCGGCACGGAGGGGCGTCTGATCGAGATGCAGCTGGAGGAGACGATGGTCGGCAGCGCCGCTGAGAAGGCTGCGCTGGTGCGCGACTACCTGGTCGAGGAGAGCGACGAGGCGCTCTCGGGCGCGCTCGACGAGCTCGGCCGCCTTGGGCACCAGGACCTGCTCGACTTCGGTCGCCTCGCGGAGCTCTTGGGCTTCGATCGCAAGCTCTCCACGCTCGACTACCCGGTCAGCCCGCGCGGCTACCGCGTGCTCGGGCGCATCCCGAAGCTGCCAAAGCTTGTCGTCAACCGCATCATCGCCGAGATCGGCGCGCTCGATGACCTGCTGGCGGCGACGGACGCGGAGCTGGAGGCGGTGGAGGGTGTCGGCGAGGTGCGCGCCAAGGAGATTCGCGAGGGGCTGCGCCGGCTGCAGGAGGTCAACCTCATCGACCGCTATCTGCAGCCATGAGCAGCGTGCGGACCCTCTGGGTGTCGGGCGGGGATGCTGCTGGGAGCGGTGGCTTGTGTAAACCGGTGCCGCGGTGAGCGGACAAGAGCAAAGGAGACAACAATCTCAAACCTAGATGAAGCGACGCTGATGGAGGAAGGGGATGAGGTTGGCGTGAGCGCCGAGCTGATCGATTTTGAGCTTGGCGACAACGTGGTCTACCCGCACCACGGAGCGGGCAAGGTCGAGGGCAAGGAAGTGATCGAGGTGCTGGGCGAAAAGCGCGAGTACCTGACGATCAAGATCCTGCACAACGACATGACGGTGAAGGTCCCGACCGAGAACGCCGGGCTGGCGGGCCTGCGGCGCGTGATCGACGAGGAAACCGTCCAGAAGGTGCTTGAGGTCCTCCAGGGCGATGTCTCGGACATGCCAAAGAACTGGAACCGTCGCTTCAAGCACAACCGCGAGAAGATCAAGACGGGAGACATCTACGAGCTCGCAGAGGTCGTGCGCAACCTGGCGCTGCGCGACCACGAGAAGGGACTCTCGACGGGCGAGAAGCAGATGTACACGCGGGCGAAGAAGATCCTCGCCTCCGAGCTGATGTATGCGCTCGACAAGGACGAGGAGCAGGTCGAGGTCTACCTCGACGAGCTGCTCGCGGGCGGCCAGGCGCGCAAGAAGGTCGCGGCGGGCAAGTAGCGCGCGCTCGCAGGTACGAGGGATGGGAGACCCGGCGGATGCTGTCGCGCTGCTGCTGGGCGCGGGCTCCGGAGAGCGCCTTGGGGCCGGCTGTCCCAAGGCGCTCGTGCAGCTTGGCGGCAGGGCGCTGATCGAGTGGTCGCTGTTGGCGCTCGCCGCAGCGCCGTCGATCGCCGAGATCGTCGTGGCGCTGCCCTCCGCGGCGCTGGGGGGTGAGGTCGAGGAGCGCCTGGCAAGCGTTGCGCAGCGGACGCCGCTGCGCTGCGTCGCGGGAGGCGCAAGCCGCTCGGAGTCGGCGCGCAACGCGCTGCTTGCCGCGGGGGCGAGCGAGCTTGCGCTGATCCACGATGGCGCTCGGCCGCTGGTCTCGGCGGAGCTTGCCGAGCAGGTGATCGCGCTTGCGCGCAGCGCGGGCGTCACGGGCGCGATCGCTGCGGCGCCGGTCACCGACACGATCAAGCGCGCCTCCGGCGCAGGCGGCGGCGAGGCGCCGCTCGTGTGTGAGACGCTCGAGCGCGGGTCGCTGTGGTCGGTGCAGACCCCCCAGGTCTTCCGACGCGGGGCGCTGGAGCAGGCGCTTTGCGTCGATCGCGAGGTGCTGGCACGCGCCCCCGATGACGCCTGGCTGATCGAGCGCCAAGGCGGCCGCGTCGCGATCGCGCCGAGCAGCGGCGAGAACCTCAAGGTGACCGCACCGCATGACCTGGACCTTGCCGCGGCGCTGCTATCGCGGCGCGCGCAGCGGTCGCAGGGGAGCTTGGCGCAGCCAGCTGCTTGAATCGAGCCGATGCTCACCGACTACCATGTGCATCTGCGCGCTGATGACCTCGATGCGCGCGCCGCAGATAACTTCACGAGCGCGAACGCGCGCCGCTACCGCGAGGCGGCGAGCGCGCGCGGGATCAGCGAGCTTGGCGTCTCCGAGCACGTCTATCGCTTCCGTGAGGCGCTAGCGATCTGGGAGCATCCCTTCTGGGTGCAAAACGCAATTGACGATCTCATCGCCTACTGTGCCTTCGTCCGCGAGCAGACCGACCTGAAGCTGGGGCTGGAGGTCGACTACATCCCCGGGCGCGAGGCGCAGACGCGGCAGCTGCTTGAGCGCTTGGAGCTCGACTACGTGATCGGCTCGGTGCACTTCGTGCCGCTCGCAGGCGGCGGCGTGGGCGCGGTGGACATGGCCGAGCACGGCGTCTGGTCCTCGGGCGCCGGCCCTGAGGAGGTCTGGAGCGCCTACTTCACAACCCTCGGCCAGGCGGCGGCAAGCGGCCTCTTTGACATCCTTGCCCACGTGGACCTGGTCAAGGTCTTTAGCGCCGGCGAGCGGCGGCCGCAGGGAGATCTGCGGCGCTTCTACGAGCTTGCGCTGCCGGCGATAATCGGCTCAGGCGTGGCTGTCGAGCTCTCCACGGCGGGGCTGCGCAAGCCCTGCGCGGAGCTCTATCCCTCGCGTGAGCTGCTCGAGCTGCTGGTGGCAGGGGGCGCGCCGATCGCGCTCTCAAGCGACGCCCACCGCGCGCAGGATCTGGGCTATCGCTACGAGCGCGCGCTGGCGCTGCTGAGCGAGCTTGGCGTACAGGAGCTCTGCGTCTTTGAGCGCCGCCGGCGCTCGCTTGCGCCGATCGGGGCGCCGGGTGGCGCCGCAGCGGAGGATGCGGCGATCGCCGCTGGGGAGGGCACGTGAGCGCGCAGCGCGCCGAGCCCGCCGCCCTGCGCTATGGCATCGGCTACGACTCCCACCGGCTGCTTGGCGGTCGCGCGCTCACGCTGGGCGGGGTCAGAGTCGAGCACGAGCTTGGCCTTGCCGGGCACTCGGACGCCGATGTGCTGACCCACGCGATCATCGACGCGCTGCTTGGCGCGGCGGCGATGGGCGACATCGGCGATCACTTCCCCGACAGCGATGAGCGCTACCGCGACGCGGACTCGCTGCAGCTGCTGGCGCAGGTTCTTGCCGCGCTTGCCGATCGCGGCCTTGCGCCGTGGAACGTCGATGCGACGCTGCTGATCGAGCGCCCGAAGCTCGGCGCGATCAAGGGTGCGATCCGCGAGCGCTTGGCCGGTGCGCTGGGACTGCCGCCCGAGCGCGTCAATGTCAAGGCAAGCACGGGGGAGGGGATCGGTTTCGTCGGCCGCCAGGAGGGCGTGGCGGCGCTGGCGATCGCCTCGCTGCGCGAGCTTGCGCAGGGAGAGCGGGCGCCGGGAGCTGCCGCTGCGCTCGGATCGGAGCGCTAGCGACATCGCGATGCGCGAGATCACCCTTCAGGACACCCGCTCGGGCAGGGTCTCGCCGCTTGGCGCCGGCGCCGAGGATGAGGTCGGCATCTACGTCTGCGGGCCGACCGTCTATGACCGCATCCACCTGGGCAACGCGCGCCCGTATGTCGTCTTCAGCGTCCTCAAGCGCTTTCTTATCCACGAGGGCTACCGGGTGCGCCTGGTGATGAACATCACCGACATCAACGACAAGATCTACGACGCGGCGCGCCGGCGCGCGCAGGCGGGTGAGGCGATCGACAGCGTGAGCCTCGCCCGCGAGATGACAGAGCGCTACCGCGCCGACACCGACGCGCTCGGTCTGGGTCGCCCCGACGTCGAGCCGCTGGCAAGCGAGAGCATCGCCGCGATCATCTCCTACATCGAGCGCTTGATCGAGCTCGGCCACGCCTACGCGGTGCCTATCGCAGGCGCCCAGGACGCCCGCGCGGACGTCTACTTCCACGTGCGCTCAGACGCCGCCTACGGCTCGCTCTCGCATCGGCGCATCGAGGAGATGGACCAGGGCGAGGGCGTCGAGGGGGCCGAGCGCAAGCGCGACCCGCTCGACTTCGCGCTCTGGAAGGCGCGCAAGGAGGGCGAGGACTCCGCCTGGGGCTCGCCCTGGGGGGAGGGTCGCCCGGGCTGGCACATCGAGTGCTCCGCGATGGCTGAGGCGGCGCTTGGCGTGGGCTTTGCGATCCACGGCGGCGGCGCGGACCTGATCTTCCC